>NZ_VFQE01000002.1:0-600000 GCF_006717095.1 Blastococcus colisei | reverse complement strand
CGACCGACTCCTCGTCGGGGATGGCGTTCTCCGGAGGCGTGGCGGCCTCGCCGTCGAACTCCTCGATCGGGGCGTCACCGATGTCGGTCACCCGGACCGGCTGCACCTCCTCGGAGCCATTGCCGACGATGCGCTCGATCGACATTCCGCTGGTCCCCATGTGGCTGTCCTCGGAGTAGCGGAACGGCGCGAACACCGGGCCCTCCCAGTCGGCGCCGGCGGTCTCGATGGCCTCGACCAGGCCGTCGCGGGTCGGGTTCTGGCCCGCGGCCTGCAGGGCCTGAGTCGTCGTGTAGGCCTGGGACATGCCGTAGACGCGGTAGTTGGTGAGCTCACCCTCGCCACCGCACTCGTCCCAGATCCGCTGGAACTCCTGGATCCACGGGTTGTCGGTCATGTCGACCGTCGGCAGGTAGCCGGTGGTCAGCGCACCGTCGAGCAGGCTGGCGTCGCTCACCGCGCCCTGGGAGAAGCGGGCCAGCAGCGAGCCGACCAGGTTCGGGTCAGAACCCACGTTGGAGTAGAACCACTGCTGCGGCTGGTAGCCGAGCTGCAGCGCGGTCAGCTGCGACAGGGCGGTGTAGCTCGGCACGTTGAAGCCGACGACGAAGTCGGCTCCGGCCGCCTGCAGCTCGGAGATCTGCGGGGCGATGTTGGTGTTGCCCGGCACGTACCGCACCGCGGCGACGATCTGGTCGTCGATGTACTGGCGGATGCCGGCCTCGCCGTCCTCGCCGAAGTCGTCGTCCTGGAGGAAGAGACCGACCTTGGCGTCCGGGAACTCCTCGGCGATGTACTCGCCGATGATCTTCCCCTCGCTCATGTAGTCGGTCTGCCAGCCGAAGGTGTACGGGTTGGCCTCCGGGTCCTCGCCCCACAGCAGCGAGCCGGACGCGACGAACAGGTCCGGCACGCCTTCGCTGTTCAGGAAGTCGAGGACGGCGCTGTGGGTGGGCGTGCCGAGGCCGCCCATGATCGCGAAAACCTCGTCCTCGAGCACCAGCTGGTTCACGACCTGGCTGGTCTGGGTGGGGTTGTAGGCGTCGTCGCGGTAGATGAACTCCACCTCGCGGCCGTTGACCCCGCCCGCCTGGTTGAGGCACTCGAAGTAGGCCTCGACGCCGGTCGGGATCTCGCTGTAGCCGGGGGCGGCCACACCGGTCAGCGGGTAGTGGGCGCCGAGCTTGATGGAGTTCTCGGTGATCCCGATGTCGGAGGCCTCGTTCTCGCCCCCGCCACCGCCACCGCCTCCGCCGCCGTCACTGCCGCCGCCGCAGGCGGCAACGGTGGAGGCGACGGTGGCTGTGGCGAGAACAGTCACAAGTCGTCGGGAGGATCTGGACAACAGTTCTCCTCTGGTGCGGCCCGGGCATCGGTGCCCGGGAGTCTGGTTATCGGCAGTGCGCTGAGTGGGGCGGACGGATCGGGACGTCCTCACCTCCCGCTCGAGGCGCGGGCGGCCGCCGCTCGCTGCTTCGCCCGGTAGGTCAGCCAGCGGAGGCGGATGGTGCCGACGAAGCCTGCCGGGGCGAAGATCATCGCCACGATGAGGACGACGCCGTAGACGAAGGGCGCCAGCTGCGCGGCCTCGGTGTTGTTGAGCCCGAAGTCGGTGCCCAGGTTGGTGACGAACGGCGGCAGGAAGACCAGCAGCGCCGACCCGAGCAGCGCCCCCAGCAGGCTGCCGAGACCACCCAGCACGATCGCGGTCAGCAGCGCCAGCGAGAGCACGAGGGTGAATCCGCTGGGTGCGGCGAGCCGGACGACCAGCGCCAGCACACCGCCCGCCAGCCCGGCGGCGGCGGCGCTCACGATGAAGGCCAGCACTCGCCAGGCGCCGAGGTTGATGCCGGCCAGCTCGGCGGCGACCTCCTGGTCGCGCACCGCCCGCCAGGTGCGGCCGATGCGGCTGCGCACCAGGTTGGCAAGGAGGAAATAGGTGAGGATCAGGCAGATCGCCCCGACGTAGGCCAGCCACTTCGTGCCGGTCGCAGAGTTGCCCGAGACCCAGCCGATGAAGGTCTCGAAGCTCTCCGGCGGGCGCGGTGCACGGACACGGATGCCTTGTTCCCCACCGAGAGTGTCGTGGAAGTAGATGGCCAGCCCGGGCAGACCGACCGCGAGGGCGAGCGTGGCACCCGCGAGGTAGGGGCCGTGCAGCCGGGCGGCGGCCACGCCGACCAGCGCGCCGACGACGGTCGCCGTCACCGTCGCGACGAGCAGGATCAGCGGCAGGGCGATCGGCTCCTCGGCCTGCAGGAAGAGCGCCGTGGTGTAGGCGCCGACCGCCATGAGCGCGCCGTGGCCGAGGGAGATCTGCCCGTTGAGGCCCGTCAGCACCGTGAGCCCGCCCGCGGCGATCGCGTAGTAGGACAGGGTGGCCAGCTGCGAGTTGGTGAACGGGTCGGTGATCTCCAGCAGGATCACCGCTCCGACCACGGCCAGGAGCACGACGGTCAGGTGGCGCAGCAGCGTCGACTTCGGCAGGAACGACCGCCCACCGGTGGCCTGCGCGGAGGGCGCGTTCGCGGCGGCGGTGGCCTTCGCCGGCGCGTCGTCGGTCGCTTTCCCGGCGCCGTCCGGGCCGGACGTGGACAGGGGCGTCTGCGACTCGCTCATCGTCATGCCCTCCGGGCCGTGCTGCTGGCGAAGAGGCCGCCGGGTCGGACGAGCAGGACGAACATCAGGATCACCAGGGCGGCGATGTTGACCAGCGCGCTGCCGCGGGGGGCGTAGCCACTGACGTAGCTCAGGGCCAGGCCGAGGATGAGTCCGCCGACGACGGCGCCGATGGGGGAGTCCAGGCCGCCGAGCACCGCGGCGACGAACCCGAACACGATCAGGCTGTCCATGTAGGCCGGGTAGACGAATCCGCCGCCCGCGATGAGCAGCCCGGAGAGGGAGCCCACCACGGCGGCCAGCGCCCAGCCCAGGGTGAGCATGCGGCCGACCTTGACGCCGAGCAGCCGGGCGACCTCCTGGCCGAACGCCGAGGCGCGCATGGCCAGACCGACCCTCGTGAAGCGGAAGAGGGCCACCAGCAGAGCCATCGTGATCAGGACGGACCCGATGATGTAGAGGCTCGTGGGCGTGAGGGCGATGGTGTTGTCGCCGAGCTCGAAGCCGCGGACGCCGAATGGCGTCGGGAACGACTGGAACGAGGAACCGAAGATGATCGCGATGCTGGCCTGGATCGCGACGAACAGGCCCAGCGTCACGATGACCGCGTTGAGCTCGGGGCCGCCTTCGACCGGCCGGATGATGACCCGCTCGACGATCGCGCCGAGGAGGAAGCCGCTTGCCAGCGCCACCACGAAGGCGATCCAGTAGGACAGCCCGGCGTTGATGAGCGCCAGCGCGATGAACGCGGTGGCGGCCGCCATCGAGCCCTGCGCGAAGTTGACGATCCGGGTGGACCGCCAGATCAGCACCAGGGCGAGGGCGAACGCCGCGTAGATCATGCCCTGGGTGAACCCGGTGAGGGTCACGTTCACGAACTGCTGCACGAAGTGTGCCTTCCTTGACCGGAGGGGCGGGGCGGGTCAGAAGCCGAGGTAGGCGTGCCGGAGGCCTTCGTCGGCCATCAGCGTCCGGGCGTCGTCGGTGACGACGACCTTCCCGAGGTTGAGGACGACGCCGACGTCGGCCACCGACAGGGCGCTGCGGGCGTTCTGCTCCACGAGCAGCACCGACAGGCCCTCCCGGTCGACCAGCTGGCGCAGCAGCCCGAAGATCTGCGCGACGATCCGCGGGGCCAGGCCCAGGGACGGCTCGTCGAGCAGCAGGATGCGCGGCTTGGCCAGCAGTGCGCGCCCGATGACCAGCATCTGCCGCTCACCGCCGGAGAGCGTGTGCGCGGGATTGTTCCGCCGCTCGGCGATCCGCGGGAAGAAGTCGAAGACCCGGTCGAACTCGTCCTTGCCGACCTTGCCGCGGAACAGCGACCCGACCCGGAGGTTCTCGTCCACGGTCAGCTCGGCGATGACGCCGCGGCCTTCGGGGACGTGCGACATCCCCTTGCTGACCATCGCCTCGACCGGGGCCTTGGTGATGTCCTCCCCGTCGAGGACGACCTTGCCGGCCTGCGGACGGACCAGACCGCTGATCGTGCGCAGCAGCGTGGTCTTGCCGGCGCCGTTCGCGCCGAGGACCGCGGTGATCCGGCCGACCTCCGCACTGAGGGTGACACCGTCCAGCGCGCGGACCGGGCCGTAGGCGGAGGTGAGACCGTGCACTTCGAGGAGCGCCGTCCCGGGGGTGGTCGCGGTGCCGGCGCCCGCGGAGACCGCGGTACTGCCGTGGGCGTCAGGCATTGCGACCTCCGTCGGTCCGGGTGAGCTCCGCGGCGTCGGTCTCGACGACCTCGTCCCCGAGGTAGGCCTCGGTGACCTTCGGGTCGGCCTGGACCTCGGCCGGGGTGCCGGCCGCGATCTGCTCGCCCGAGTCCAGGACGGTGATCCGGTCGCACACCCGCATGACCAGGTCCATGTGGTGCTCGACCAGCAGGACGCTCATCCGGGAGGAGAGCGAACGGATCAGCTCGCCGAGCTCGTGCATCTCGTCCTCGGCCAGGCCGGACGCCGGCTCGTCGAGGAGCAGCAGGTCGGGATCGGAGACGAGCGCACGGGCCAGCGCCACCCGCTTCTGCACCGGGTACGGGAGGCTGCCCGGGTAGCGGCCGGCGTAGTCCTCGGCGCCCAGCTCCACCAGCGCCTTCTGTGCCCGCTCGCGGAGTTGTCGCTCGTCCTTGTCGGACGTCGGGAGGGCGAGCAGCGCGGAGAGGAAGCCCGCCCGTCCGTGCCGGTGTGCACCGACCATCACGTTCTCGAGGACGGTCATGCCGGCGAACAGCCCGACTCCCTGCAGCGTGCGGGAGATGCCCAGGCCGCTGAGCTGGCTGGGCTTGAGCCGGCGCAGTTCCTGGTCCCGCCAGGTGATCCGGCCGCCGGAGGGGCGGACGAGGCCGCAGGCGACGTTGAAGAGCGTCGTCTTGCCGGCGCCGTTCGGGCCGATGAGCCCGTGCACCTGCCCTGGCTCCACGGTGAGCGAGACATCGGTGAGCGCGGCGACGCCGCCGAAGGCGACGCTGATGCCGCTCATCTCGAGCCGTGCTGTGGGCGTTCTGTCCTGAGAAGGCTGGCTGCCGGAGTGCGGAGGCGGCTGCGCCAAGGGGCCCACTGCTCCTCTTCGTCGGGGAGGGGTCGTCGACCGACCGGAGAACCTGTCGGCGACGATTGGGTCACGAGTACGTCCCGCTGAGCCTGCCGGGCCGTGCTCGTCGTCACAATGGGCTGATCGCACAGTGATCGCAACCTCGTGTTGTGCTGGGTGCGGCGCGTTACGAGGAGGTGATCGAGTGCAGCCGTTCCGGCCCGAGGTCGCGGCCCGGCTGGCCGAGCTGGCCCCGCTGCTGCTCGATCAGCTCGATGCCATGACCGACCGGATGATCGACGTCCTGCTGCGCACGGAGCCGGCCTATCGCGAGCTGCTCGGTCGCGACGAGGAGCAGATGCGGGCCAGCACCCGAGCCAACCTCGAGCGAGGCCTGCACGGGTTGATCGGTGCCGCGTCCGGCAACACCCGCACCTCGCTGCGCGACGCCCGTGACGTCGGCCGGAGGCGCGCGGCCCAGGGGATGCCCCTGGAAGCGGTGCTGCGGGCCTACCGGCTGGGCGGGCAGGTCACCTGGGAGGCGCTGCTCGACGTCTCCCGGCGCAGCACCCGCGAGCACGACACGCTGCTGCTGGAGGTCGCGGGATCGGTGTGGCGCACCAACGACGCCGAGTGCGCCGCGGTCGCCGAGGGGTACCGCGAGGAGCAGCGGCGCCTGGCCGGGGTGGACGACGGCGCTCGCCAGCAGATCCTCGACGGGCTGCTCGAGGGGCGCGGCGGCGACCCGGCATTCGTCCGGACGGCGTCGGATCTGCTCGCCATCCCGCTGGACGGCCGGCTGGTGGCCGTCGTCGCCCTGCCGGAACCGGAGGGCACCCCGTCCCTCGACTCGCCGACGGCAGCCCTGCTCAAGCGCGGCATCCGCTCGGTGTGGGGCGGTCGGAACGGGGCCCAGGTCGGGATCGTGGCGTTGGGCACCCTGCCGGGATGCGAGGTCATGAACTGGCTGCGGACGATGGCCGGCGGGCCCGTCGGTGTCTCGGCCGTCGTCGAGGGCGCCGCGGCCGCCGGGTCGGCCTACCGGCTGGCCGAGGCCGCGGCACGGACCCTGCCGGCCGGCAGCCCGCGGGTCGTGACCATCGACGAGCGGCTGCCCGAGGCGCTGCTGAGCAACTCGCCGGAGATCAGCTCACGGCTGGTCGGGCAGTCCCTCGGCGGGCTGCTGGAGCTGCCGGAGGACGAGCGCGAGGTGCTGCTGGACACGCTCGCGGCGTTCCTCGCCTCGGACGGTTCACCCACCCGGGCCGCCGACGCGCTCTACTGCCACCGCAACACGGTCATGCACCGTTTGCGGCGGATCGAGGCGGTGACCGACCGGAAGATCACCGACCCCCGGTCCCGGCTGCTCTGGCAGCTGGCCCTGCTGGGCACCGAACACCGGCGGCCGGCGCAGCGGACGGCCTGAAGACGGCCCTTCTCGTCTGAGAAAGGACCCCCTTCCTCCCCACCCTTCGCACGCTCAGGGTGGGCCCTGAAAGGGGGCCTTACTGGAGGTAGCTCTCCACGGTCGATTCGGGGCGGACCTGCGCCTCGTCGGGGTTCTCGTCGTACTGCCGCTTCGCCCGCCGCTGCCGCAGCAGGTCCCAGCACTGGTCCAGGTCCGCCTCGAGCTTGTCCATGCGGGCACGGGTCTCGTCGGTGTGCTCCGCGTTCTCGCGGAGCTTGTGCTCCTCGTCCACCAGCGAGTGGATGCGGCTCAGGATGTCGGTCTCGTCCATGCCGACACCCTGCCCGCCGAGGACCGGCCGAAACAGCGGACCCGTCACGCCCGGTCGGGCAGCCTGTCCTCCGGTGCCCTGTCCTCGGGTACCCAGCCCTCGACGAAGGCGGCCAGCCGGTGGGTGACCGCGCCGCCGGCCCGGCCGAGGGACAGCAGAGCGGCCCGGTCCAGCGGCACCCGCACCGTCCGTCGTCCCCCCTGCCGGGTGACGACGGCGTGCCCGTCGGCGACGAGCTCCGCCCACGGGCGGGCGAGCTGCTGGTGCACGCGGGCCAGTGCGCTCGCGGTGGGCCCCGCGTTGCCCTCGACCATCGCCCGGACGAAGGCGGGGTCGCTCCCTATGACCCGGGTGCCGTCGCGGAAGCTGCCGGCGGCGAGCGCCAGGGCGAGCGGTCCGGCCTGCGCGGCCGCTGCGGCGAGGGCCGCGGCGAGCAGGTGGGAGACGTGGCTGATCGCGGCGACGGCGTCGTCGTGCTCGGTGGCCGTGACGGGGACGACCTCCGCGCCGGCGGCCATGGCCACCTCCGCGACCCGCAGCCAGCGCGGCAGCTCCGTGTCCGGCTCCAGGCAGAGCGCCCATCGGGCGCCGGTGAACAGTCCGGGGTCGACGGCGGCGTGGCCGGAGCGTTCCGTGCCGCACATCGGGTGACCGCCGACGTAGCGACCGCCGAGCGTGCGGCCGACGCTCTCGAGGACCGGACGCTTGACCGAGCCCAGGTCGGTGACGGTGGCATCGGGGTCGATCGTCAGGCCGTCGAGCGCACCGGCCATGGCCGTCAGCGGGACGGCGAGGACGACGACGCCCGACAGTTCCCGGGTGATCTGCACACCCCGCGCCGCGGCGGCATCCCGGGCGGCGGGGTCGACGTCCCAGCCCTGGACCGGACGGCCCGCGGCGACCAGCGCCGCGGCCAGCGAGCCCCCGAGCTGGCCCAGTCCGACGACGCCGACCGGCGGGGCGGGCATGGTCGGCACGGGAAAGCGGGGGGCCGGTGCGGCACCGGGTCCTGCGGCATCGGCCATGATCTACAGGCTATGACGCCGCGTTCGTTCCTCCTGACGCCGGAGCTCGCCGACTACGTGCGCGCCGTGTCCGAGCCGGTCGACGACGTCGTCGACGATCTGCTGGCCGAGACCGCTGCGCTGGCGGCCCGCGGCGAGGCGTCGCCGACCTACCAGATCGCGCCCGAGCAGGGCGCGTTCATGCAGCTGTTCACCCGGGCCGTCGGTGCCCGCCGGGCGATAGAGATCGGAACGTTCACCGGCTTCTCGGCGCTCTGCATCGCCCGCGGCCTCCCGGAGGACGGCTCCCTGCTCTGCCTCGACCGCAGCGCCGAGTGGACCGCCGTGGCCCGTCGCTACTGGGAGCGGGCCGGCCTCGCCGATCGCATCGAGGTGCGCCTCGGCGAGGCTCTGCCGACGCTGCGGGCACTCCCGGCCGAAGATGCCTTCGACCTGGCCTTCGTCGACGCGGACAAGACCGGATACGCCGCCTACGTGGAGGAGTTGTACGCCCGGATGACGGACAACGGTGTGGTGCTGCTGGACAACACGCTGCGGGGCGGCCGCGTGCTCGACCCGCAGGACGAGGACGACGTCGCTCTGGCCGAGCTGAACAGGGGGCTGGCCGCCGACCCGCGCTGGGAGACGGTGCTGCTGCCGGTCTCCGACGGGCTGACCGTGCTGCGCAGGCGATGAGTTCCCCAGGAGTGCGGACCAGCTTCGCCGTCCGGGTCAGCCGGCCGGGCGACCGGTGGCGGGTCGAGCTGCTGGCCGAGGACGCCGGGGACGAGCTGCCGGTGCTCGAGCGCGCCCTCGGTGAGCCCGGGGCCGACGGGTGGCCGCCACCGTTCGTGGTCGTCGTGGACTCCCGGCTCTATTTCGTCGTCCTGCGGCACGGGCCGGGCGGGATGGTGCGGGCGTTGATCTCCGACGCGACCATGCTCGAGTGGGTGCTCGCCGCCGAGGTGGTCGAGCGCTACGGCATCGGCGTGGACACCGACGGTGCCTTCGACGACGACGAGTCCGGCTGGCCCGGAGGTGACCTGGACGTGTTCGCCGACGACGGGCTGCCGCACGACGAGCTGCGGGCGATCGTGACCGCCGACGACCTCTGGGCCGACGAGATGGTGGAGCGGATCGCCGCCCGCCTCGGGTTCGGCGACGAGCTGGCCGCGGCGGTGGCCCCGTGAACGTCGGCGGGGGGACCGTCTCCGCGGTGGTCTTCGACCTGGGCGGGGTGCTCACCGAGAGTCCGATGACGGCGTTCGCCGCCTACGAGGAGGAGGCCGGCCTGCAACCGGGGGTCATCGTGCGGCTGAACTCCACCGATCCCGACAGCAATGCCTGGGCACGCTTCGAGCGCAACGAGCTGGACGTCGCCGGGTTCTCGGCCGCGTTCGAGGCCGAGGCGCTGGCCGCCGGCCACCGCGTCGAGGCCGCGCGGGTGCTGGCCGCGCTGCGCGGAGAGCTGCGGCCGGCGATGGTCGTCGCGGTGCGCAGGCTGCGCGAGGCCGGGCTGCCGCTGGCGCTGCTGTCCAACAACGTGGCGCCGATGGAGCGGGTCGGCGCCCTGGGCGAGCTGCTCGGCCTGTTCGACGCGATCGTCGAGTCCTCGGTGGAGGGCGTGCGCAAGCCGGAGCCGGAGATCTACCGGCGGGCGTTGACCCGGCTGTCGGAGGCGGTCGGCCGTCCCATCGAGGCGGGCGACTGCGCCTACCTCGACGACCTCGGGATCAACCTCAAGCCGGCCCGGGCGCTGGGCTTCTCGACCATCAAGGTCGTCGAGCCGGCCGCCGCGCTGGCCGAGCTGTCGGGGCTGGTCGGGTTCCCGCTGGACGGCGCCGAGTGAGACACCTACCTCGGCACGCTCGTGCTCTGCTTACAGCTGTAAGCAGAGCACAAGCTTCCGCAGGTGGGCGCTCGTGACCGCCGACATCGACGCCGCGATGTGCCGCGCCCTGGAGCTGGCTGCCGCGGCGCAGGAGTGGGGGGACACGCCGATCGGCGCGGTCGTCCTCGGACCGGGCGGCGCACTGCTCGCCGGAGCCGCCAACGAGCGGGAGAAGCGCGGGGACCCGACGGCGCACGCGGAGGTCCTGGCCCTGCGGGCCGCCGCGCAGGTCCACGGAGACGGCTGGCGGCTCACCGGGTGCACGCTGGTGGTCACCCTCGAGCCGTGCACGATGTGCGCCGGGGCGAGCGTCCTTGCCCGGGTGGACCAGGTGGTCTACGGCGCCGACGACCCCAAGGCGGGCGCCGCGGGTTCCCTCTGGGACGTCGTCCGGGATCGGCGGCTCAACCACCGGCCGGAGGTCACCGCGGGCGTCCGGGCCGAGGAGTCCGCCACGCTGCTACGTGCGTTCTTCCGCGCTCAGCGAGGCCTGTAGTCTCTTCGGCGGTGGCGTGTCCGAGCGGCCGAAGGAGCACGCCTCGAAAGCGTGTGAGGGCAACCCCCTCCGTGGGTTCAAATCCCACCGCCACCGCCAAGCACCACGACGGCGGCGTCCGACCGGGTCCAGCACCCGTCGGGCGCCGCCGTCGCCGTTCCGGGGTCACTCGACGGGGAAGTCGCTGTCCAGGATCAGCTGCCCGTCCCGGACGAGCAGCGTGAAGATGCGCTGGTAGACCTCGCTCCCGCCACCGGGGTACACCAGTTCCTGGGTGGCGGTGGCGGTGTTCTGCCCGTCGACCGCCTGGACGTCACTCAGGCGCACGTCCTCGAAGGCGCCCCAGTACTCGACGTAGTCGGCCTGGCTGATGTTGGCGCGCAGCGTCGGGCCGGTGAGGGCGTAGGCGGCCACGGGGTCCTCGAGCACGAGCTCGTGGTACTCGTCGAGGAAGTCCTCGATGTTGTCGGCCGCGAGCGGATCCTCCTCGGCCTCGTCGTCCGGCTCGTTCCCGTTCCCGGGAGCAGGTTCGGGGTCGACTTCGGGGTCGGGTCCGGGTTCGGGTTCCGGCTCGGCGGACGTCGAGGGCGCCGCGGAGGTGGTCACCGCCGGCGACTCCTGGGCCTCCGTCCCGCCGTCGTCCCCGAACGGGTCGATCACCAGGACGGCGATCAGCCCGGCCAGCAGGGCCGCGACCAGCGCAGCGCCGACCCAGATGCCGCGCCGGCGCTTCTCGGTGCGGCCGGCCGGCGGCCGCGGTGGCGGCCCGGGAGGCGGCTGGACGGGCGGCCTGTTCCCGACGGAGGTACCGGCATCGCCGCCGGCACCGGCTGCTCCTGCGGCGGCCGCTCCCGCCGCCGGCGCGGTCGGCTCCCGCTCGGAGGCCGGTTCGGGCGCCGGGCTGGTGCGGGTCGGCGGCGACGAGGCCGGGGTGATCGGACCGGCCGGGAAGGCGGCGGTCCGCGCCCGGCCCGGCGCGGACCGCAGGTCGGTGCGGGCGAGCAGGACCGTCGTGGTGTTCCCGTCCCGTCCGGCGGCCAGCTTCGCCAGCCCGTCGCGCACCTCGGGCATGGTCGGCCGCGCGGCGGGGTCGGCGGCCAGCATCCGCAGCAGCGGCTCCGTCAGCGAGCCGGCCCTGCGCGGCGGCACGATGGCGCCGCCGGCCACGCGGTGGAGCATGGCGAGCGCGTTGTCCTCCATGCCGAACGGCGGCTGGCCCTCGACGCAGGTGTAGAGCGTCGCGCCGAGGGAGAAGACGTCGCTGGCCTGCGTCATCTCGTGCCCCTGGGCGACCTCGGGTGCCAGGAACGCAGGGGTGCCGGTGATCTGGCCGGTCTGGGTCAGCGTGATGTCGCCGCTGGCGTGCGAGATGCCGAAGTCGGTGATCTTCACCAGGCCCTCGACCCGGCCGCCCTCGCCGATGAGGATGTTGGCCGGCTTCACGTCGCGGTGCACGATGCCCGCCGCGTGCGTGGCGGCCAGCGCGTCGGCCACCTGCGCGCCGATCTGGGCGACCTGGTCGGCGCGCAGGACGCCGTCCTCGGTCAGTACCCCCGCCAGGCTGCGCGAGGGCAGGTACTCCATCACCAGCCACGGCTGGCCCGACTCGAGCGCCACGTCGTACACCGAGATCGCGTGGGGGTGGCTCAACCGCGCGGCGATCCGGCCCTCCCGGAGGGCGCGCTGGCGCTGCTGGTCGGTCTCCTCCGCGCTCATCCCGACCGGCGTCAGCACCTGCTTGATCGCCACCTGCCGGCCGAGCCGCTCGTCCCGGGCGAGCCAGACCGTGCCCATGCCACCTCCGCCGAGCTGAGACTGCAGGCGGTAGCGCCCGGCGACGAGGCGGCCGGGCGTGGTCACGGGTCGGGTCATGGACTCTGCGGTCGTCGGACGGTGGGCGCGTCGGCGGTCAGACCGTGGACGGAACTCCGAACCGGCGCGCGTACTCCTCCTGGGCGCCGGCCGGCAGGGCGTCGTAGAGCTCGCCGAGTTCGGCGTGCACCTCGGGGGAGAGGTCGTCGAAGATCTGCTTCCAGGTGGGCGGCTCGTCGTAGCTGCGGGTCAGCAGCAGCTCCCAGGCGTGGGACTGGCGGTCCCGCTTGCCGCGCTCGGCCAGGAACTCCGAGAGGTAGGCGTCCTTCGCCGCCGCCTTCTCGGCGGCGGTGGCGCCCTGGGGCAGATCGGCCGTGTCGTCACCCCGGAGGACGCCGACGATCGCCGCGACCACTTCCGGCCGCACCTCATTCGACCCGCTGTCCGACTCGCTCATGTCCTGCCTCCTCTCGCTCGCCCGTGCGCGGATCTCGCCGTCCCGCGCCTGGCGACCCTTCCCCTGCGGCCGGATGATCAACCGCTGCGGTGCAGGATGCCGCACCGCGCTCGGTCCGTCGCGCCCGGCGGTCGCCGGAGGCCCACGACGTCCCGGGGACCGACCGCACCGTCGTCCTCGGGGCAGCGCCCGGTAGCATCGCCGGTGCACTGGAGGATTCGCCTAGTGGCCTATGGCGCTCGCTTGGAAAGCGGGTTGGGGGCAACCCCTCGGGAGTTCGAATCTCCCATCCTCCGCAGATACAGCCCCGCGACGGCGGCGAGCACGAGCACTCCACCGGCCAGCGCGCCGGGGGAGAGCCGCTCGCCCAGGAACCCCGTCGCCAGCGCGGTCGCGGTCAGCGGCTCGAGCAACGTCACGATCGCGGCGACCGACCCCGGCACGCTGCGCAGCCCGACGAAGAACATCCCATAGGCCAGCGCACTGGGCACCGCACCCAGATAGAGCAGCACGCCCAGCGCGACGGGGTCCGTGGTGAACCGCAGGCCGGCCACCAGGGCGACCGGGGTCAGGAGCAAGGCGCCGCCGGCGAACCCGGCCAGGGTCACCGGCACCCCGGGCGGCACCCCGCCCCCCGCGAGGGTGACGACGGCGTAGCCGAGCGCCGACCCGACCGCGAGCAGAGCGCCCAGCAGCACCGACGTCCCGGTGTCCGCGCCGGCGGAGGTCCCCACGAGCAGGACGAGCCCGATCAGGGCGACGGCGAGGGCGACGAGCGTGGCCCGGTCCGGGTGGCCGTGCCCGAGCACGGCCGCGCCGACGGCGATGAGCAGGGGCGCCAGCCCGAGGGCGACCAGGGTGGCGATGCTGACCCCGGCGGAGGCGACGGCCGCGAAGTAGGCGAGCTGGTAGGCGGCCAGGCCGGCGGCGACGAGGAACAGCCGGACGGCGGTGGGGCGGGTCAGCGCGGTGGCGGCCTTGGAGCGTCTGCGGCGGGCGAGGAGGAACCCGGCGAGCAGCACCACCGCGCCGATCGCCATGCGGTGCCAGGCGATGTCCAGCGGGCCGAGGCCGGTCCGCTCGGCGACGATCGCGCCGCTGATGCCCGATGTGCCCCAGCACAGGGCGGCCAGGACGACGAGCAGGAAGCCGCGCGGTGCGGCGGTGGGGAGGGCGAGCGGGGAGGAGGCGGGGGCGGACATGACGCTCCTGGTTCGCGGACCGGGCGGGACTCGGATCCGGAGCACGGCGACGCGGCGGGCCGGTGCGGCCCGCCGATGGGTTCAGCCCGCGGTGCTCCGGGTCAGGAGCGGGGCGGGGGAAGGACGAGCGCGTGCCGGGGCGTCATGGGCACGGAGGTTAGCGGGAGCCCGCGTCGGCGCGCTGCCCGGTTCCTCTACAGTGGACGCCAGACCCCTCGTGTGGCGTCATCCTGTGAACCTCCCCAGGGCCGGAAGGCAGCAAGGATAAGCGGGCTCTGGCGGGTGCGCGGGGGGTCCTTTCCTTTCCCTGGACCGCCGCGACATCTGCGAAGCCGTGGCCATCAGGCGCTGATCGCCACGACTTCGCAGATCTCGTTCCGCGCCTGTTGTCAGGTGATGACGATCGACGCGAGCAGATCACGTGCCATCTGCTCACCCGCCTCGCCGGCCGGGAAGGTGCCGCTGACGTGGATCTGGCGGTCCCCCGCGAGCACCTGCAGCCAGAACGTGTACGACTCGACGGTCGGGCCCAGGCCCTCCGTGCCCGTCCAGTAGTCGATCCCCCCGTACGCCGACTCCGCTCCGGGAACGGTGAACCACTCGCCCCCGTCGGCGGGGGTCAGACCGCCTTCGAAGGTCTCGGTGATCGAGACCTTCACGTGCGAGTACTCGCCACCGCCCAGGGCGGGTCCGTTCCACGTCAGCGAGGGACCCTCGTACCAGCTGGTCACCGGCCTCAGGTCGACGGTGTCGGCCGCGCGTGCGCCCGACGGGACCGCGAAGGAGACGCCCTGGAAGGACCGAAGTTCCCAGCCGGCCGTCCCGCTGGTCGGTCCGGCCTCGGTGGTGGGCGGAGCGCTCGGACCGGAGGGTGTGGTCGGCGGCGGAGCCACCTCGGTGGTCGGGGTGGGGTGGGCGGTCGCCGACGTGTGGCGGGGGACGGCCACCTCGGCGCGCGGGGGAGTGGCCGTCAGCAGGTCGGCTGCGGCCACCGTGGCGACGGCCACCGCGGCGGTCGCCGTCGCCACGGCGACGAGCGCGAGGCGTCCCCGCCGCTGCCGCTGGTGTCGGGACCGGGCGGCCCGCACCTGACCCACGACGTCGAGCGGCGGGGTGATGTCGTCGGCCAGGGTGTGCAGGCGGGAGCTGAGGACGGTGGTCTCGTGGTCGTTCACTGGTGCCTCCTCGACGCGGGCGTGAGGTC
Source organism: Blastococcus colisei (assembly GCF_006717095.1). Lineage (NCBI taxonomy): Bacteria > Bacillati > Actinomycetota > Actinomycetes > Geodermatophilales > Geodermatophilaceae > Blastococcus > Blastococcus colisei. The sequence goes on along the minus strand of NZ_VFQE01000002.1, from coordinate 585,044 downwards.
GTCGTCCGTGTGGGGGGCGAGCAGGCCGCGGAGGGCGGCCAGGCCCCGGGAGACGTGGTTGTTGACGGTGCTGCGCGAGCAGCCCATGAGCTGTGCGGTCTCGGCCTCGCTGAGGTCCTCGAAGTAGCGCAGGACGACGGCGGTGCGGACGCGTGGCGACAGGCGGAGCAGTGCCTGGCGCATCTCGTCGGTCTCGGCGTGGGCGCTCTGCGGGTCGCCGCCGCCGACGTCCGGGAAGGTCTCGAGGACCCGCTCGGTGTTGGTTAACCGGCGCAGCCAGCTCAGGTGCGCGTTGATCATCAGCCGGCGGACGTAGGCGACCGGGTGGTCGGCGTCGCGCACCGTGGCCCATGACCCGTAGGCCTTGGCCAGCGCGGTCTGGAGCAGGTCCTCACCGAGATGGGCGTCCCCCGTGACGAGGCACGCCGTACGCAGCAGTTGCCCGCCGTGGTCGGCGACGAAGTCGGTGAACTCCGCGTCCCTGTGGTCGGTCATCGCTCCTCCGGTGGTCGGTCTCATGAGGAGGACGCGTCGAGGTACCGGTGCCGCCCCATACCGGTATGTATCGGTCTCATAACGGGGTGCCGGCACCGTCGTCCACTGCGAATCCGGAACGTCCGTCGGAGCGTCGGTGGGGCCACGTAACCTCGCGGCGTGGCCCTGGCTCTCTACCGCAAGTACCGCCCGGCGACCTTCGCCGAGGTGGTCGGGCAGGAGCACGTCACCACCCCGCTGATGAACGCGGTGGACGGCGGCCGGATCAACCACGCCTACCTGTTCAGCGGCCCGCGCGGCTGCGGCAAGACGTCGTCGGCGCGGATCCTCGCCCGATCGCTGAACTGCGAGCAGGGGCCGACGTCCACGCCGTGCGGCGTGTGCGAGTCGTGCATCGCCCTGGCGCCCGACGGGCCCGGCTCGCTGGACGTCATGGAGATCGACGCGGCCAGCCACGGTGGTGTCGACGACGCCCGTGACCTGCGGGAACGCGCCTTCTTCGCACCGGTGAGCAGCCGCTACAAGGTCTACATCGTCGACGAGGCGCACATGGTCACCACGCAGGGCTTCAACGCCCTGCTCAAGGTGGTGGAGGAGCCGCCGGACTTCCTCGTCTTCGTCTTCGCGACCACCGAGCCGGAGAAGGTCCTCCCGACCATCCGCTCGCGCACCCACCACTACCCGTTCCGGCTGGTGCCGCCGACGACGCTGCGCGGCCTGCTGGAGAAGACCTGCGAGGCCGAGGGGGTGACCGTCGAGCCGACCGTCTACCCACTGGTGGTCCGCGCCGGTGGCGGCTCGGTCCGCGACTCGCTGTCGATCCTCGACCAACTGCTCGCCGGCGCGGGTCCCGAGGGCGTCACCTACAAGAGCGCCGTCGGGCTGCTCGGCGTCACCGACGACGCGCTGCTCGACGAGACCATCGACGCGCTCGCCGCCCACGACGCCCCGGCGGTGTTCCGCGCCGTCGACCGGGTCGTCGAGGCAGGCCACGACCCGCGGCGCTTCGCCACCGACCTGCTCGACCGGCTGCGTGACCTGATCGTGCTCGACGCCGTCCCCGACGCCGGTGGCAACGGCCTGCTCGACTGCCCGCCGGACCGGCTGGACCTGATGAACCAGCAGGCCTCCGCGCTCGGTTCGGCCACCCTCTCGCGGATGGCCGACACCGTGCACGAGGGCCTCACCGAGATGCGCGGGACGACGGCGCCGCGGCTGCTGCTCGAACTCGTCTGCGCCCGCATGCTGCTGCCGGCCACCGACGGCTCGGCGGCGGCCACCCTCCAGCGGCTGGAGCGGCTCGAGCGGCGGATGTCCATCGCGGGCGAGCACGCCGGGCGCCCCGAGGGCGTACGCGAGGCGCCGACGGCCCCCGTCCGCGAGGCACCCGCGGCCCCGGTCCGCGAGGCACCCGCGGCCCCGGTCCGCGAGGCGCCTGCGGCCCCGGTCCGCGAGGCACCGCGGGCCGCGCCAGCCCCGGCCGCTACACCGTCGGTTCCGCCCGCAGAGCCCGCCGCGGGCACGGGCGCGCGCAAGGAGTACGTCCGCCCGTCGCGGCGCAGCGAGGCTCCGGCGGCCGCCGCCCCCGCGGCCGCTGCGCCCGCCCCGGCCGCCGACGACTGGCCCGAGACGGTGCGGCCGGGCTCGGGCCGGGCCAAGCCGGCCGCCGCACCTGCCGCGGCCGCACCAGCAGCGGCCGCACCAGCAGCGGGCGCGCCGGCTGGTCCGCCGGCCGAGCGGACACCGCCGCGCGCGGTCGCGGGCGAGCCGGACATCCCGCTCCCGCCCGAGCCCACCGACGACGAGGACTGGCCGCACGCCGCCGATCCCGCCGCGGCCCGGGCCGCGGCTGCGCGCACCGACGCCGCCGGGCGGGGGGCGGCCCCGGCTGCCGGTCCGCCCCGGGCCGCGGCCGAGTCCTCACCCGCGCCGCGTGGCGGTGAGCCGACGCCGGTGGTCTCGGCGAACCCCGAACCGGCGGCCGAGGACGGCGAGCTCACCACCACCGACGTCCGCCGGATGTGGCCCGAGCTGCTCGCCGTCGTCAAGCGGCACAAGCGCACCACCGAGGCGCTGCTCAAGAACGCCCAGGTCCACCAGCTGACCAACGGCGTCCTCACCCTCTCGACCTCGTCGCCGGCGCTGGCCCGGCGCTTGGGCGACGACCTGAACAAGGACGTCATCCGGGAGGCGCTCAACGAGCTGCTCGGCGTCCGCTGGCGGGTCGACGCCGTCGTCGAGGGTGCCGCGACCGCCTCGGGCCCGGCCGTCCCGCCGGAGCAGGCCCGGGAGGCGGCGCGCGCCGCCGAGGCCGCGGAGGCCAGCGAGCTCATGGCCGAGCGCGCAGCCGACGTCTCGGCCGCGGCCGGCGGGGCGCCCGAGCCGGTCGTCGACCAGGAGCAGGCGGCGCTGTCCCTGCTCCGTGCCCAGCTCGGCGCCCGCCCCGTGGACAGCTGAACCGATGACCGCGCGCGACCTCCCCGAGGACGAGCAGGCGATCGTCGAGACCGTCGCGCGCTGGGTCGACCGCGAGGTGCGCCCGCACGCCGGCCGGCTGGAGCGGGCCCAGGAGTACCCCGCCGCGCTCATCGACCAGATGAAGGAGATGGGGGTCTTCGGGCTCGCCGTCCCGGCACGGTGGAGCGAGTCCGCTGTCTCCACCCGCTGCTTCGCGCTCGTCACGGCTGAGCTCGCCCGCGGCTGGATGAGCCTGGCCGGTGCGATGGGCGGCCACAGCGTCGTCGCCCGCCTGCTCGCCACGTACGGCACGCCCGAGCAGCAGGAGCGCTGGCTGCCGCGGATGGCGACAGGAGAGGTCCGTGCCGCGATGGCGCTCACCGAGCCCAGCGGGGGCTCCGACCTGCAGGACATCCGCACCCGCGCCGTCCGGGACGGCGACTCCTACGTCGTCGACGGCACCAAGACGTGGATCACCAACGCCCGCCACGCCGGGCTGATCGCGACCCTGGTGAAGACCGACCCGCAGGCGCAGCCACGGCACCGGGGGATCAGCATCCTGCTCGTCGAGCCGGGCCAGGTGGACGTCTCCCGCGACCTGCCCAAGCTGGGCTACCGCGGCGTCGAGTCCTGCGAGCTGTCCTTCGCCGGGTCGCGAGTGCCGGCCGGCGCGCTGCTCGGCGGAGAGGAGGGGCGCGGCTTCGGCCAGTTCATGGCTGGTCTCGAGCTCGGCCGGGTGCAGGTCGCTGCGCGTGCCGTCGGCGTCGGGCAGGCGGCGCTGGACGACGCGCTCGCCTACGCCCAGCAGCGCGAGACCTTCGGCACCCCGATCTGGGAGCACCAGTCGGTCGGCAACCTGCTCGCCGACATGGCGACGAAGGTGCACGCCTCCCGACTGCTGGTGCTCGACGCGGCCGCCGGCATCGATGAGGGGCGGCGCAGCGACCTCGAGGCGGGGATGGCCAAGCTCTACGCCTCCGAGGCGTGCATGCAGGTGGCGCTGGACGCGATGCGCATCCACGGCGCCGCCGGCTACTCGGCGGAGCTCGACGTCGAGCGCTATTTCCGCGACGCCCCGCTGATGATCGTGGGCGAGGGCACCAACGAGATCCAGCGCAACGTGATCGTGCGCCGGCTCGTCGAGCGCTCCCGGGAGACCTGACCGGTAGAGGTGGGGCCGGAGGGGCGGTGGCGGTCGGCGTGCCGCTGCTCGTCGTATCCGCGGCCTACTCTCGTGACATGTTCCCCGGTGGTCAGCCCGACATGGCACAGCTCCTCCAGCAGGCGCAGCAGATGCAGCAGCAGCTGGTGGCGGCTCAGGAGGAGCTCGCGCGCACCGAGGTCACCGGCTCGGCCGGCGGGAACCTGGTGACGGCCACGATGACCGGCAGCGGGGACGTCACCGCCATCACGATCTCGAAGGACGCCGTCGACCCGGACGACCTCGAGACGCTGCAGGACCTCGTCGTCGCTGCGTTGCACGACGCCAAGCGCGCGGTCGACGAGCTGGCCGCACGCACCATGGGCCCCCTCGCGGGTGGCCTGGGCGGCGGTCCCGGCGGTGGCCTGGGCCTGCCCGGTCTCTGATCCCCACCCCGCCAGGATCTGCGAGGAACATCGCGTGTACGAGGGTGCCGTCCAGGACCTGATCGACGAGCTGGGCCGGCTGCCCGGCGTCGGTCCCAAGAGCGCGCAGCGCATCGCCTTCCACCTGCTGTCGGCCGAGTCCGCCGACGTCGGCCGGCTGGTCGCGGCGCTCACCCGCGTCCAGGAGGAGGTCCGCTTCTGCGTGACCTGCTACAACGTCGCCGAGGCCGAGCAGTGCAGGATCTGCCGCGACCCGCGCCGCACCGACGACGTGCTGTGCGTGGTCGAGGAGCCCAAGGACGTCGTCGCGATCGAGCGCACGCGTGAGTTCCGTGGCCGCTACCACGTCTTGGGCGGCGCGATCAGCCCGATCGACGGCGTCGGCCCCGACGACCTGCGGGTCAAGGAGCTCATGACCCGACTGATGAACGGCGCGGTCACCGAGCTGATCATCGCCACCGACCCCAACCTCGAGGGCGAGGCGACGGCCGCCTACCTGGCCCGCCTGGTCTCGCCGATGGGTCTCGCGGTCTCGCGGCTGGCCAGCGGGCTGCCGGTCGGTGGTGACCTGGAGTACGCCGACGAGGTCACGCTGGGCCGCGCGTTCGAGGGCCGCCGCCGCATCGACGCGTGACGACAGCGCCGGGAGCATCGCAGCGAGGTACGAGCGAGGACGGACCGGGGCGCGGAGTCGCGCCATAGGCATCGCGTGACGACAGCCCCGGGAGCCCGGAGCCGACAGGGAGTGAGCATCGCAGCGAGCGAGCGAGGAGCGGAGCGACCGCGGAGGCGACCGGTGTCATCGCAGCGAGGTACGAGCGAGGAGCGGACCGGGGCGCGGAGTCGCGCCATAGGCATCGCGTGACGACAGCCCCGGGGGGGCATCGCGTGATCGGGCAGCGGGCGCGGGCGGGTGATCTAACGGCACCGGTTGAGCGTTCTCTCACATTCGGGCCGGCGCGGTGGCCGGGCGGCTGTCGCTGGGCGCATCCTCGACAGATGCAGAGGAACTGGGCGTTGACGCGTCGTCGCGCCATCGACCTCATGCGCACGGCCAGCCGCCTGTAGCTCCGGCTGCGGGCCCCGGAACGTCCGACGCCCGCCCCGGGCCGGCCGCCGTTTCCCGGCGGAGGCCCGCCCGCCCGCGCCCACCGTCCCGCGCCGCACACCGCCGAGCCCTGCCGAGGCCCCCGTGATCGAACTGTCCGACGTCCGCAAGGTGTTCCCCGCACGTCGCGGGGCGGCCGAGGTGGTCGCCGTCGACGGGGTCACCCTGTCGGTCGCCGACGGCGAGTTCGCCGGTGTCGTCGGACGGAGCGGTTCCGGCAAGAGCACCCTCGCCCGCCTGGTGAACCTGCTCGAGCGGCCGACCTCCGGCCGGGTCACCGTCGGCGGGCGGGTGTTGACCGACCTCGACGACGACGGAGTGCGCGAGGCCCGCCGCACCGTCGGCATGATCTTCCAGCACTTCAACCTCCTCGACTCGCGCACCGCCGCCGGCAACGTCGAGCACCCGCTGGAACTCGCCGGGGTGGGCCGGGTCGAGCGTCGCCGTCGCGTCGCGGACATGCTCGACCTGGTGGGCCTGGCCGACCGGCACGCGTCCCGCCCGGCCCAGCTCTCCGGCGGCCAGAAGCAGCGGGTCGCCATCGCCCGCGCGCTGGCCGCGCGTCCGGAGGTGCTGCTCTGCGATGAGGCGACCAGCGCGCTGGACCCGTCCAGCACCGCCGGCGTCCTGGACCTCCTGCGCCGGGTCCGTGCCGAGCTCGGCCTCACGGTTCTGCTGATCACCCACGAGATGGCCGTCGTCCGTGCGGTCTGCGACAGCGCCGTGCTGCTGGAGTCCGGCCGGGTCGTGGACGGGGGGCCGCTGACCGACGTGCTGGCGCGACCGCACTCACCGCTGGCCGCGCAGCTCCTGCCGGCACCGGCCCTCGCCGGTCACGACGGCGACCTCGTCCGGGTCACCGTCACCGAGGCCGCACCGGAGGGCCGGGTGCTGCGCACCCTCGCCGGGGAGCTCGGCCTGGACGTCGAGGTCGTCGGCGGCTCCGTGGAGACCGTGGCCGGCCGGCGGTTCGGCCGCCTGCTGCTGTCGGTGACCGGCGACGACGGCCGGCTCGACGCGGCGCTGCAGCGGCTCCGGGACGGCGGATCGCTGGTCGAGCGTGCCGTGCCGGGCGACGAGCCGCCGCCCTGGCGGGATGAGGAGGAGCCGGCGCCCGAGCCGGTCCGCGAACCCTACGAGCCCCGCTTCCTCGACGCCCCGGACGTGCAGCGGTGAACGACTGGTCCCGTATCGCCCCGCAGCTGGTCGAGGCCACGTGGGAGACGCTCTACATGGTGGGCGTGGCCACCGCGCTGACGGTGCTCATCGGCGTGCCCCTGGGCGTACTGCTCACGATCACCGCCCCCGGGGCGCTGTCCCCGCGCCCGGCACTGCACCGCGCGCTCGGGCTCCTGGTCAACCTCGGCCGCTCGCTGCCGTTCATCATCCTGCTCGTGCTGGTCGCCCCTGTGACCCGCGGCATCGTCGGGACGACGATCGGCTCGACGGCGACGATCGTCCCGCTGACCATCGGTGCCGTCCCCTTCCTCGCCCGGCTGGTGGAGACCAGCCTGCGCGAGGTCAGCCATGGCAAGGTCGAGGCGACCCTGGCCATGGGTGCCCGGCGGCGCGACGTCGTCCGCACGGTGCTCCTGCCCGAGGCGCTGCCCTCGCTGGTCGCGGGCGTGACGGTGACCGTCGTGGCGCTGGTCAGCTACTCGGCGATGGCCGGCGCCATCGGCGGCGGCGGCCTCGGCGACTTCGCCATCCGCTACGGCTACCAGCAGTTCCGCACCGACATCACCGTGGCCACCGTCGTGCTGCTGCTCGTCGTCGTCCAGCTCCTGCAGTGGGCCGGCGACCGCTGGGCGCGCCGGCTCGCGCACGCCTGACCAACCCCGCAGCACCCCACCACAGCAAGGAGAGAACGCGCACATGCTCCGCCCCACGAGGTCCGCCCTGGCCACCGTCGCCACCGCCACCCTGCTCGGCCTCACCGCGTGCGGCGGTGGGGACGCCGAGCTGTCGGCCGCCGACGAGCCGCTGAGCGTCGGCGCCTCGCCGGTGCCGCACGCCGAGATCCTGCGATTCATCGACGAGGAGCTCGCCGACGACGCCGGGCTGGACCTCGAGATCGTCGAGTTCACCGACTACGTGCAGCCCAACGTGGCGCTCGACGACGGCTCCATCGACGCGAACTACTTCCAGACCGTGCCCTACCTGGAGGAGCAGGAGGCCAACGCCGGCTACGACTTCACCGCCCTCGATCCGGTGCACATCGAGCCGCTGGGCATCTACTCCGCGTCGCTCGACGACCTGGCCGACCTCCCGGACGGCGCCACGGTCGCGATCCCGAACGACCCGACCAATGCCGCCCGCGCGCTCCGCCTGCTCGAGGCCAACGATCTGCTCACGCTGGCCGACACCGGCGAGGCCGCACCGACCGCGATCGACATCGCCGAGAACCCGAAGAACCTGGAGATCCAGCAGGTCGAGGCAGCCCAGCTGCCCCGCTCGCTGGCCGACGTCGACGCCGCGGTGATCAACGGCAACTACGCCATCGACGCCGACCTCTCGCCGGCCGACGACGCGCTGGCGCTGGAGGAGGCCGACGGCAACCCGAACGCCAACCTGCTCGTCGTGCGCAGCGGCGACGAGGACGACGAGCGGATCACCCAGCTGGAGGAGCTGCTGCACTCCGCGGAGGTCCGGCAGTTCATCGAGGACACCTACGCCGGCGCGGTGCTGCCGGCCTTCTGAACCGGGCATCGTGCACCGGCCCCGGACCATCGCACCGCGACGGTCCGGGGCCGTCGCCGTCCGGGAAGCGTGCGCTCACCCGGGCGCGGACCAAGGTCACGAGATGGTGTCGATGACGCCATCGCACTCACCAGCAGCGACGGCGGCGTCCTAGGGTTCCGCGGTACGTCTGTGGAGCGATTTCCGTCCACGGCTGTCCCGCCCGGAGCTCATCCGGCCCGACAGGGCCGAGAAGGCAGGTCTTCCGCGATGTCACGTCGCCACACCCGAGCGCTCGCCGCGTCGGCGTCCGCGCTCCTCGCAGTCACCTTGGGTGCCTGCGCCTCCAGTGATCGGGACGACTCCGGCGGTGGAACCGCCGACGGTGAGTCCGGCGGCACGCTGGTCTTCGGTGCCGCCGGTGACCCGGCCATGTTCGACCCGGCCTTCGCCAGCGACGGCGAGACGTTCCGGATCGCGCGGCAGATCCACGAGGGCCTGCTCACCAACGAGCTCGGCGGCACGGAGCCGGTGCCCCAGCTGGCCGAGGACTGGGAGGTCAGCGAGGACGGCCTCGAGTACACCTTCACCCTCCGTGAGGGCGTGAAGTTCCACGACGGCACGGACTTCAACGCCGAGGCGGTCTGCTTCAACTTCGACCGCTGGCACAACTTCGAGGGCCTGGCCACCAGCCCGAGCGCCTCGTACTACTACCAGGCGGTCTTCGGCGGCTTCGCCAGCACGCCCGACACCCCGAGCATCTACGAGAGCTGCGAGGCGACGGACGAGAACACCGCCGTCATAACGCTCACGCAGACCACCTCGAAGTTCCCGGCCGCGCTTTCCCTGCCGGCCTTCTCCATCCAGAGCCCCACGGCCCTGGAGGAGTACAACGCCGACGACCTCAGCGGCAGCGAGGACGCACTGACCTACTCCGAGTACGCCCTGGAGCACCCGGTCGGCACCGGCCCGTTCAAGTTCGACAGCTGGGACCGCGGCAACGACGAGGTCACCATCGTCCGCAACGACGACTACTGGGGCGAGCCCGCGCTCCTCGACGAGATCATCTTCCGGACGATCTCCGACGGGAACACCCGCCGGCAGGAGCTGCAGGCCGGTGAGATCGACGGCTACGACTTCGTCGCGCCCGCCGACTACGAGTCCCTCCAGGGCGAGGGCTTCCAGGTCCTCGTCCGCGACCCGTTCAACATCCTGTACCTGGGCATGAACGGCGGGAACGTCCCCGACTCCGGGGCCAACCCGGCAGTGCAGGACCCGCGGGTCCGTCAGGCGATCGCCCACGCGATCGACCGCGAGACGATCGTGAACTCGCTGCTTCCCGACGGTGCCGAGGCGGCGACGCAGTTCATGCCGCCGACCGTCGACGGCTGGGCCGAGGACGTGACCACCTACGAGTACGACCCGGAGCGGTCGAAGGCGCTGCTGGCGGAGGCCGGGGCCACCGGCACGACGCTGCGGTTCTTCTACCCGACCGAGGTCAGCCGGCCCTACCTGCCGGACCCGGCCGCGATGTTCCAGGTCATCAGCCAGAACCTGACCGACGCGGGTTTCACCGTCGAGCCGACGGCGCTGCCGTGGAACCCGGACTACCTGAACGCGGTCCAGGCCGGTCAGGCCGACGTCCACCTGCTCGGGTGGACCGGTGACTACAACGACGCCTACAACTTCATCGGGACGTTCTTCGCCGAGGCGTCGAACGACCAGGCGTCCGCGGAGTTCGGTGCGTTCAGTGCTCCGGAGATCTTCGCGGCGCTGGCCGAGGCCGACGCCGAGCCGGACGCCGCGAACCGGACGGAGATGTACCAGGAGGCGAACCGCCTGATCATGGACTACCTCCCGGGTGTCCCGATCTCGCACTCGCCCCCGGCGCTCGTCGTGGCCGAGAACGTGCAGGGTCTGGAGCCCAGTCCGCTGACCGCCGAGGTCTTCTCGACGGTGTCCCTCAGCGACTGATCCAGGTGGCCGGCCGCGCCGGTGGTGGCTCACGCCGCTACCGGCGCGGCCGGTCCGTGTCCCGCCCCGGGAAAGGTGACCCGAGCACGTGCTCCGCTTCATCGTCCGGCGGCTCCTCCAGCTGATCCCGATCCTGCTGGGGCTGTCGGTCCTGCTCTTCGCCTGGCTGCGCGCCCTGCCCGGCGGCCCGGCTCAGGCCGCGCTCGGCGAGCGCGCCACCCCCGAGGCGATCGCCCGCTACAACGAGCTGTTCGGCCTCGACGAGCCGCTCTACGAGCAGTACCTGCGCTTCCTCGGCCGGGTCGTCCGCCTCGACTTCGGCACGTCCGCGCGGACCGGCCGTCCGGTGACGACAGAGTTCCTCGAGCGGTTCCCCGGCACCATCGAGCTGACCGTGTTCGCGATGATCTTCGCGATCGGGCTCGGCATCCCGCTGGGCTACCTTGCCGCCCGCAAGCACGGCAGCTGGCTGGACTCGACGTCGGTGATCGGGTCGCTGCTGGGCGTGACCATCCCCGTCTTCTTCCTGGCCTACCTGCTGCGGTTGATCTTCGCCGTCGACCTCGGCTGGCTGCCGGGTTCGGGTCGCCAGGACGTGCGCATGGACGCCACCCGCATCACCAACTTCTACGTGCTGGACGGGCTGCTGACCCGCGAGTGGGACGCCGCCTGGGACGCCGTCCTGCACCTGATCCTGCCGGGGATCGCGCTGGGCACGATCCCGCTGGCGATCATCGTGCGCATCACCCGCGCCTCGGTCCTGGACGTCGTCAACGAGGACTACGTGCGGACGGCGAACGCGAAGGGGCTGGCCAACGCGACGGTGCGCCGCCGGCACATCATCCGCAACGCCCTGCTGCCCGTGTCGACGACCATCGGCCTGCTGACGGGCCTGCTGCTGTCGGGGGCCGTGCTGACCGAGTCGGTGTTCGCGTTCGGTGGGGTGGGATCGGCGCTCTACGACGCGCTCTTCGCCCGCGACTTCGCGATCCTGCAGGGTTTCATCCTCATGCTCGCCGTCGTGTACGTGCTGGTGAACCTGCTCGTCGACATCTCCTACGGTCTGCTCGACCCACGGGTGAGGGTCCGATGACACGGGCGGGAACGGACGGAGGGCGGGCTCGGTGACCGCGATGGGCGACGTCAAGCGCCGGCGGATCGACGAGCTGGCGGCCAGGGCCGGTCAGGTGCCCGAGGGCGAGGGTGGGGTCTCGCTCATCAAGAGCGCGTTCCGGCGGCTGCGCCGCGACCCGGTGGCGATCACCGGCGCGGTCATCGTCGTCGTCTTCCTGCTCGTCGCCGCCTTCGCGCCCTGGCTGGCGCCGCGCGACCCACTGGCCCAGACGCTGCTGTTCCAGATCCGGCCGGGCTTCATCCCGGGCGCTCAGGAGGGGTTCCCGCTGGGCGTGGACAACCTCGGCCGCGACCTGCTGTCGCGGCTGATCTGGGGATCCCGCCAGTCGTTGATGATCGGCGTGGTCTCGACCGTGCTCGGCGTGGTCGTCGGCATGGCGCTGGGCGTGCTGGCCGGCGCCTTCGGTGGCTGGGTGGACACGCTGGTCATGCGCTTCGTCGACATCCTGCTGTCTATCCCGGGCCTGCTGATGGCGATCAGCATCTCGGTGCTCCTGGGTGCCAACCAGTACGCCCTGATGATCGCCATCGCGGTCACCCAGGTGCCGATCTTCGCGCGGCTGCTGCGGGGCTCGATGCTCGCCCAACGCGGCAGCGACTACGCCGTCGCGGCACGGGCCCTGGGGGTGAAGAAGGGCCGGATCGTGTTCGGCCACGTGCTGCCGAACTCCGTCTCGCCGGTCATCGTGCAGGCGACGCTGTCGCTGGCGACCGCCATCATCGAGGCCGCGGCGCTGTCGTTCCTCGGCCTCGGTGACCCCGACCTGGCCCGGCCGGAGTGGGGCGCCATGCTGGCCTATGCGCAGGACTTCCTGTCGGTGCGCCCCGAGCTCGCGATGTACCCGGCCCTCTGCATCATCGTGGTGGCCCTCGGCTTCACCCTGCTCGGGGAGTCGCTGCGCGAGGCCCTCGACCCGAAGTTCCGGAGGTGAGCGGGGTGAGTACGCAGGAGTCGCTGGGCTCGGTGCCGGTGCCGGTGCCGGTGCCGGTGCCGGTGCCGGTGCTCGAGGTCGAGGATCTCGCGGTCACCTTCTCCCGGCGTGGCGAGCAGGCGACCAAGGCGGTGGACGGCGTCAGCTTCACCGTGGCTCCCGGGGAGACGGTCGGCCTGGTCGGCGAGTCCGGCTGCGGCAAGTCGGTCACCTCGCTGGCGATCATGGGACTCCTGCCCGGGCGGGGCGTGCAGGTGGCCGGCTCCGTGCGGCTGAACGGCCAGGAGCTCATCGGCGCCGACGTCGGGATGCTGCGGCGGCTGCGCGGATCCGACATGGCGATGGTCTTCCAGGACCCGCTGTCCTCGCTCAACCCGACGGTCCCGATCGGCACCCAGGTCACCGAGGTGCTCCTCGAGCACCGGGACATGTCCAAGAAGGACGCCGCCGACGAGGCGGTCCGCCTCCTGGACAAGGTGGGCATCCCCGACCCGGGGCGGCGGCTCAAGGAGTACCCGCACCAGCTGTCGGGCGGCATGCGCCAGCGTGCGCTGATCGCGATGGCGCTGTCCTGCTCACCGCGCCTGCTCATCGCCGACGAACCGACCACCGCCCTCGACGTCACCATCCAGGCGCAGATCCTCGAGCTGCTGCGCGAGCTGGTCGTCGACACCGGCACCGCGCTGGTCATGATCACCCACGATCTGGGCGTCGTCGCCGGGCTCTGCGACCGGGTGCACGTGATGTACTCGGGGAAGATCATCGAGACCGCCGACCGGCGCGACCTCTTCGCCCGGCCCCGCCAGCCCTACACCGGCGGGCTGCTCGCCTCCGTACCCCGGCTCGACTCCGGCCGGGGTACGCCGCTGACCCCCATCCGCGGCTCGGCCCGCGACGCCATCCCGTGGTCGCAGGGCTGCGCCTTCGCACCGCGGTGCGATAACGCCCAGGACGACTGCCTCACCGAGGTGTCGGGGCAGGTCGTGCCGCTGGAGTACGACGGTCCCGGCCGGGAACTGCGCTGCCGCCACCCCATCGAGTACCCAGCATCACCGTCCGGTGCCACCGCCTCCGGAGCCGCCCGATGACGACCCCCAGCCCGGCAGCGAGCGCGCCGGCAGAGCCGCTGCTGCAGGTCCGCGGCCTGAAGGTCCACTTCCCGATCAAGCGCGGGATCGTCTTCGATCGCACGGTCGGCCACGTGCGCGCCGTCGACGGGGTCGACCTCGCCATCGACCGGGGCACGACCTACGGCCTGGTGGGCGAGTCCGGCTGCGGCAAGTCGACGCTGGGCCGGGCGATCCTGCGCCTGGAGGAGCCCACCGCGGGGAAGGTGATCTTCGACGGCACCGACGTGGCCTCGCTCAGGGGCGAGCCGCTGCGGCACATGCGCCAGCGCATGCAGATGGTCTTCCAGGACCCGCTGGGCAGCCTGGACCCGCGACAGAACGTCGAGTCGCTGCTGTCCGAGCCGCTTCGCGCGCACGGCCTGGGCGGGGGCACGAAGGGCATCGCGGAGAAGATCCGCGGGCTGCTGGACGCCGTGGGACTGCCGTCGGCAGCGCTGCGCCGGTACCCGCACGAGTTCTCCGGCGGGCAGCGCCAGCGCATCGGCATCGCGCGGGCGATCACGCTGGAACCGGACCTGCTCATCGCCGACGAGCCGGTCTCCGCGCTCGACGTGTCGGTGCAGGCCCAGGTGCTGAACCTGCTCGAGGAGCTGCAGGAGCGGCTCGGCCTCACCTACCTGGTCATCGCGCACGACCTCGCGGTGGTGCGGCACATCAGCGATGTCGTGGGGGTCATGTACCTGGGCTCGCTGGTCGAGCAGGCTTCGGCCGACGACCTGTACGAGCAGCCGCTGCACCCCTACACGCGTTCCCTCATGAGCGCCGTCCCGGTGCCCGATCCCGAGATCGAGGAGCGGCGCGAGCGCATCCTGCTCGCCGGCGACCTGCCGTCGCCGGCGAATCCGCCCAGCGGCTGCCGCTTCCACACCCGCTGCCCGTGGCGCCAGGAGACGCGGTGCGACGACGAGGTGCCGGTGCTCCGCGAGCTGGCGCCCGGTCGGCTGGTCAGCTGCCACTGGGCCGAGGAGATCCGCGACGGACGGCTGCTGCCCAGGTCGCCGGAGGAGGTCGCCGCCACCCAGGGCGTCGCCGTCCGGGCGACGGGCGCCACGGGAGAGCTCGAGAAGGACGCGCTGCTGCAGGGCGTGGACGAGCCGATCGAGCGCCGCTGACCACCAGGCGTAGGTGCCTATACCCGCGTCCTGACCCGCGGGGCACAGGCATAGGAACCTTTACCTGCGTCCTGGCCCAGAACACAGGTAAAGGTTCCTATGCCTGCGGCACTATTCGCGGACGACGACGTCGTCGCCGCGCCGGACCGCCCGGCGGACGCGGAGCCGCGCGATCCGGCCGAGCAGCTGCACGAGCTGGGTGTAGACCGGCGTCGGGCCGTGGTAGCCCAGGAAGCCCTTCGGGCCCTCGACCATCTCCCCGGTGCGGACGTCGTAGCGGCTCTGGTGCCACGGGCAGACCAGGCACCCGTCGGCGTCGATGCTGCCCTCGGCCAGGTCGGCGAGCTGGTGCCGGCACCTGCGCGAGACCGCGAAGTACCGGTCGTCCCCGGCAGGTCCCCGGTTGCCCACCGCCCAGTCGCCGGCACGGCGGACCGTCCCTGGCGGCAGATCGGCGGCGGGCAGGCGGTCGGATTCTGGCACGGGAGTTCCTCCTCGATCGGTCGCGGCACCCGCCCTACCCCGTGCGGCGCGGCTGGACCCGTCCGCCGTCGGTAGGGTCGGCAGTTCCGTACCGACAAGTTCCCAGGAGGTGCCGTGCGCCGGCTGTTCGTCGTCCTGGGCGTGTCCGCCCTGCTCGTGCTGAGCGGCGGCACGGCGCTGGCCGACCCGCCCTTCCGGCTCGACGAGCAGGTGGTCGACCTGGTCGGTGCACTCAGCGGGAACGAGTCGCAGGTCGACGACGCGCTGGAGGAACTCCGCGCGGAGGACGGGACGCAGCTGTTCGTCGTCTTCGTCAACAGCTTCGACGGGTCCGATGGTGACGAGTGGGCGGATGCGACCGCCGAGCTGTCGCAGCTGGGCGGCAGCGACGCGCTCCTCGCCGTCGCGGTGGTCGACGGCGCGTACGGGTTCAAGCTGCCGGAGAGCTCCACCCTGACCGACGCCGAGGTGGCACAGGTCGTCGAGCCGGCGTTCCGCGAGGGCGACTTCGCCGGCGGGGTGGCCGCCTTCGCCGATCTCCTGGGCACCGACGGCTCGTCCGGGACCGTGGCCGGGGAGAGCGGATCCGAGGGCTCCGGCGGCGGTGGCGCGCTCCTGGTCGTCGGCGGCATCGCCGTGGTGGGGGGCGGGGTCTACCTGGTGAGCCGTTCGCGGCGGCGCGCGCGCGAGGGTCAGCCGCCCCCGGTGACCCGGCTCGAGGGGGCCGACCCCTACGAGGGCACCACGACCGAGCAGCTGCAGTTCCGGGCCAGCAGCGCGCTGCTGGAGCTGGACGAGGCGATGAAGACCTCGCAGCTGGACCTCGACTTCGCGCGCTCGCAGTACGGCGAGGAGGCGGTGGCCGGGTTCGGGACGGCGCTCGCGACCTCCCGCGACGAGCTGTCCCGCGCGTTCGCCCTGCGCCAGCAGCTGGACGACGACATGGGTGAGCGGGGGACCGGCACGGACGAGCCGACCACGCGGCAGATGCTGGGGGAGATGCTGCGGCTCACCGAGGCCGCCGGCGCGCGGCTGGACGAGCAGGCCGCCGCCTTCGCCGAGCTGCGCGACCTCGAGCACACCGCGCCCCAGGTGCTGGACGCGCTCTCCCCGCGCCTGGCCGAGCTGCGCGCCCGGATCCCGCAGGAGGAGCAGCGCCTGGCGCAGCTGCAGCAGCGCTTCGCCGCCTCCGCGGTGGCCGCGGTGGCCGACAACGTCACCGAGGCGCGGGCGCGGCTGGCCGCGGCCGAGCAGGAGGTGCAGGAAGCCCGCACGGCGCTGACCTCGGACGAGCCGGGCACCGCGGTGGGCGACATCCGGGCGGCTGAGGACGCCGTCGCCCAGACCGCCACGCTGCTCGACGCCGTCGGTCGGCTGGCGGCCGACCTGGACGCGGCCGGCGGCCGGGTGGCGGCCGTCCGCGCGGAGACGGAGAAGGACCTGGCCGAGGCGCGGTCGCTGATCGCCTCCGGCGACAGCAGCGGGCTGCGGCCGCAGATCGCCCGCGCGGAGGCCGCGCTCGCCTCCGCTGACGAGGCGCTCGCCGGCGCGCAGCCGGACCCGCTGGCCGCCCTCCGGCAGCTCGAGGAGGCCGACATCGCGCTGGAGCAGGCGCTGGTGCACGCCCGGGACGCGCAGACGCAGGTCCGGCGCGCGGCGGCCGCGCTCGACCAGGCCGTGATGACGGCGCGGTCGACGATCGCGGCCGCGGCGGACTTCATCAGCACCCGCCGTGGTGCGGTGGGCCCCGAGGCCCGGACGCGGCTGGCCGAGGCCCAGCGCCACCTCGATGTCGCCGTCGACATGGGCCGCGATGACCCGGTGACCGCGCTGCGCGAGGCGCACCAGGCGACGACGCTGGCGCAGTCGGCGCTGGACCGTGCCCAGGACGACGTCTCCAGCTGGTCCGGAGGGCCAGGCGGATTCGGGGGCGGCTACGGCGGTGGGTACCGGCGGGGCGGAGTCGACCTCGGCAGCCTGGTGCTCGGCGGGATCCTGCTCGGTGGCGGCCGGGGAGGTGGCTACGGCGGCGGCTTCGGGGGCGGCGGTTTCGGGGGCGGCGGTTTCGGCGGCGGCGGTTTCGGCGGCGGGCGATCGGGTGGCGGCAGCTTCGGCGGCGGCGGCAGGAGCGGGGGCGGCCGGTTCTGAGCCACCGCGGGCGGCCCGCGCCCGCGAGGCCTGGGAACTGTCGGTGCCCGGTGGGACGGTGCTCCTCCCGACCAGAAGGAGAATCACATGCCCACACGCGACACCCCGTGGCCCGACGGCACGCCCTGCTGGGTCGACTACGGCGCCGCTGACTTCGACGCCACGAAAACCTTCTACTCGTCCGTCTTCGGCTGGGAGTACAGCGGCGGGGAGCCGGAGTTCGGCGGCTACCTCACCGTGCTGCGCAACGGCCGGATGGCCGGCGGCATGGGCCCGCAGCAGGACCCGGACGACCCACCCAAGTGGACGACGTACTTCGCGGCCGACGATGCCGCCGCGACCGCTGCCCGGATCAGGGATGCCGGCGGCACCGTGCTCGTCGAGCCGATGGAGGTCGGGCCGATGGGCACGATGGTCATCGCGCGCGACCCTCAGGGGAACGTCTTCGGCCTCTGGCAGTCGGGCGTCAACACCGGCGTCCAGATCCACAACGAGGCGGGTGCGCTCGCCTGGAACGAGGCGATGGTCGCCGACACCGCTGCAGCCAAGGAGTTCTACTCCGCCGTCTTCGGCTTCACCTTCGACCAGATGGAGGCCGAGATGGCCGGCGAAGGCATGGACTACGCCACCTTCACCAAGGGCGCGAACCCGTTGGGCGGCCTGGGCGCCTCGGACCCGAGCATGCCGACGGGCTGGCTGACCTGCTTCTCGGTGGCGTCGGCCGACGAGGCGGTGGCCGCGGTCGAGGCGGGGGGCGGCACGGTGACGACGCCCCCGATGGACACACCGTTCGGGCGTTTCGCGATCGTCGAGGACCCGTGGGGCGCGGCGTTCGAGGTCATGCAGGACCCGCCGGCCTGACGGTCACCGGCCGGCGCGCACGGGGCGCGCCGGCCCATTCAGCCGCGCAGCTGACCGTAGGCGTGCTCGGGCCGGAACCGGACGACGAGGCGCCGGTCGGCGACCATGGCGGCGCGGTACTCGTCCCAGTTCTCGTGCTCGCCGCTGATGCCGCGGTAGTAGGTGATCAGCTCCTCGACCGTGGCATCGTGCGGGTCGGCCGCCGGCGGGGTGAGCTCCGCGGTGCCCTCCACGGCGACCCAGGTCCAGAAGTCCGACGAGGCCACGTGCAGCGTCACCCGCGGGTCTCGCTGCAGGTTGCGGGTCTTGGCCCGGTCGGCGGTCACCGAGACCCGGATCAGCTGCGCGCCGGAGTCGTAGGCGTAGCCGACGTTGGACAGCTGAGGGCGGCCGTCCTGCTTGGTGGTGGCCAGCACGCCCCAGCGGTTCTCCGCGACGAATGCGAGCATCCGGGGGTCGATGGAGGCGGCCATCACCGCACCCGCCCACGGGCCTTGAGCGGCATCGCCGGGAGCGAGGGAGCGGGCAGCCGGTCGCCGTCGTACCCGACGACGACGCCGAAGCGGTCGTCCTCGGCGTTCCAGAGCTCGGCGTAGTCGGCGATCTCCTCACCCGACCGGCCGACGAAGTTCCACCACATGACCAGCTGCTCCTCGAACGGCTCTCCGCCCAGCAACAGCAGGCTCGCGGCCTCCTCCGCCCGCAGCCGCACGGTCCGCCGGCCGGTGCCCAGGTAGAGCATCGCGCCGTGCGCCACGGGGGCGCCCTCGACGGTCGCCGACCCGCCGGCGGCCAGCACGGCGTACTCGAAGTCCGGCTCGAGGGGCAGTTCGACATCGGCGCCAGGGGTCAGCCTCAGGTCGGCGCCCACCAGCGGGCTGTAGGCGGTGCCCGGGGAGATGACACCGCCGACCGAGCCCATGAGCACCGTGGCCGTCAGCCCGTCGGAGCGGAAGCCGGGCAGCGTCGCGTGGTGCTGGAAGTGCGGAGCCACCTCGCGGTGCGCGTCCGGCAGCGCGACCCAGAGCTGGGCGCCGTGCAGGAATCGGGGGTGCACAACCGGCGACTGCTCGGAGTGGGCGATGCCGTGCCCGGCCGTCATGAGCGCCAGCTGACCGGGACCGAACACCACGTCGCTGCCGACGGAGTCCCGGTGGTGCACCTGGCCCTCGAGCAGCCAGGAGACCGTCTGCAGTCCGGTGTGTGGGTGCGGGGCCACCTGCATGCCGGCCGAGGAGGTGACGTCGTCCGGGCCGTAGTGGTCGACGAACGCCCAGGCACCGACCATCCGCCGTCCCAGGGTGGGCAGCAGCCGCCGGACTCGGGTGCTCTCGCCGAGCAGCACCTCCTTGCCCGGCAGCAGGTCCATCGCCGGGCCGGCCGCGGTGGCCTCGAGGCCGCCCATCTCGCGGGCGGCCGGGCGGCGGTCGAGGTTGCTCATCGCGGTCCTCCGGAAGGAATCGGCGTCAGGCGCGGGGAGTCGGCGGCGTCGCCTGCCCAGTCTCGCCCCGGACATCAGCATGGGGAACCGGTTCACGGCCTCCGTAGGCGGCGGGGATCGAGCCGAGCCGCCCGGCCTGGAAGTCGGTGAACGCGTCCATGACCTCCTGGCGGCTGTTCATGACGAACGGCCCGTACATCGCGATCGGCTCGCGGATCGGCGCGCCGCCGAGGATGACGACGTCCAGCGCCGGAGTGCGCGACTCCTGGTGGACGGCGCCGTTGATGGTCACCGTGTCGCCGGGGCCGAGGACGGCGAGCTGACCGGTCCGGACCGGGGCGCCGTCGATGCCCACCGAGCCGGCGCCGGAGAGCACGTAGACCAGCGCGTTGAAGTCCGGGCGCCACGGCAGGTCGAGGGTGGCGCCAGGAGAGACGGTGGCGTGCACCATCGCCATGGGCGTGTAGGTGGAGCCCGGGCCGGTGTGGCCGGCGACGTCCCCGGCGATCACCCGGAGGAAGGCGCCGGCGTCCGGGCTGGCCAGCAGCACCGACTCGTCGGCGCGCAGGTCCTGGTAGCGCGGCTCCACCCACTTCTGGGCGCGAGGCAGGTTCACCCACAGCTGGAGGCCGTG
Organism: Blastococcus colisei; assembly: GCF_006717095.1. Taxonomy (NCBI): domain Bacteria; kingdom Bacillati; phylum Actinomycetota; class Actinomycetes; order Geodermatophilales; family Geodermatophilaceae; genus Blastococcus; species Blastococcus colisei. The sequence continues at coordinate 564,869 of NZ_VFQE01000002.1, read as the reverse complement.
GAACAGCCCGCCGCTGACCACGAGGTGCTCCGGCGGGCGCTCGATGTGCAGGACGCCGCCGCCGGCGGTCATCCACTGCGTGTCGCCGTTGCTGATCGTGCCCCCACCGCCGTGGGAGTCGGCGTGCTCGAACGTGCCGTCGATGATGTAGGTGACGGTCTCGAATCCGCGGTGCGGGTGCCAGCTGGTGCCCTTGGGCTCACCGGGGGCGTACTCGACCTCGCCCATCTGGTCCATGTGGATGAAGGGGTCGAGGTCGCGGAGGTCGACACCGGCGAAGGCGCGGCGGACCGGAAAGCCCTCGCCCTCGAAGCCGGACGGCGCGGTGGTGACCGAGCGGGTGCGGCGCCGGACGGTCCCGGGTGCGGGCACCGGGACGCGGGCCAGGGTGGTGGTGTCCTCGACGGTCACGGCAGGCATGCCGGCCTCCTCGGTTGAGTGTTCAACTAATGAGGACTCTAACCCTGGCCGGCCCGGTTGTCTTCCCCTCGGACGCGACCAGATGGCCGATGTGGGTCACTTGATGCAAAGAACAGTTTGCAAAGAAATCTTTGCAAGCCTACGGTCTCCTCGTGCCCGTTGAACCGTTCATCGAGCCCGCCGTCCAGGTGACCGATGTGCGTGCCCTCCGCGCCCTCGCCCATCCCCTGCGCAACCGCCTGCTGGGCCACCTCCGGCTGCACGGCCCGTCGACGGCGAGCCAGCTCGGCCGGGCGGTCGGCGAGAGCAGCGGCTCGACCAGCTACCACCTGCGGCAGCTGGCGGCCTACGGCTTCGTCGAGGAGGACGAGGGACGCGGCAGCGCGCGGGAACGGTGGTGGCGGGCGCGGCACCGGATGACCAGCTGGCAGCGCTCCGGCATCGCCGCGCAGGAGGGGGGCGAGGAGGTCCAGGACGAGATGTCGCGCCTCCAGGCCGATCTGCACGGTCGGGTGCTGAGCACCTGGCACGTGCAGAAGAACCGGCTGGATCCGGCATGGGTGGGCGCGGCCTCGATGAGCGACTACGCCCTGCAGCTGCGCCCGGACCAGGCCCGCGCCCTCGCCGACGAGCTGGACGCCGTCGTCATGCGCTGGCTGGACGCGCATCCGGGGGACACCCCCGCCGAGGGCACCGAACTGGTTTTCGTGCTCAGCACCGTGGTCCCGGTGCAGGAGTGGCCGTCGTGAGCGCGCCGGCGACGGTCCGTTCGGCAACCCGCCGGCTGGTCGCCCTCACCGCACTGCGGTGGCTGCCGGTCGGCCTGACCACCCCGATCACCGTGCTGCTCGCCCAGGCGCGGGGGCTCTCCCTCGCCGACATCGGTCTGCTGTTCACGGTGCACGGGCTCGTCGTCCTCGCGCTGGAGCTGCCGACCGGCGGGCTGGCCGACGTCCTCGGCCGCCGCGTGGTCGTCGTCGCCGGAGCCCTGCTGCACCTGGTCTCGTGCGTGGTCTACGCGACCGCCACCAGCTTCGCCGGATTCCTCGCCGGCGTGCTGCTGCTCGGGCTCGGCCGCGCGCTGGATTCCGGCCCGGTCGAGGCCTGGTACGTCGACACCGTCCACGCCCTGGACCCGGGGGGCGACGTCGCGCCCGGGCTGGCCAGGCACTCCGCCGCCGACGGCGGCGGCCTGGCGGTGGGCGCCGTCGTCGGCGGCTTCCTCCCCGCCCTGCTCGGCGGGACGGACGGCGCCGCGCTCGCCGTGCCCTACGTCGCGGCGGCGGTCCTCGACGTCGTCTTCGTGGCGGCCGTCCTGCGGCTGCTCACCGAGGACCGCCCGCCGCGCGCGGGCCGCGTCGCCGCGGCGCTGGGCGCCGGCCTGCGGGCCGTGCCGGGCACGGTGGCCGGCGCGGTGCGGCTGTCGGTCACCGACGGCCCGATGCGCCTGGTCCTCCTGCTCACCGCCGTCGGCGGCCTCGGCCTGGTCGGCTGCGAGCTGCTCGGGCCGGTGCGGTTCGCCGAGCTGGCCGGAGGGGCCGACGGCGGCGCCGCGGTCTACGGCGTGGTGCTGGCGATCTCGTTCGCCGCGGCGGCGGTTGGGGCGATAGCGACCCCGGCGCTGCGCAGGCTGCTCGGCGGCTCCACGCGGACGACGTGCGTGGCGCTCTCGGTGCTCGGTGCCGGGGCGACGGCCCTGTTCGCGGGGCCCGATCTCCTGCTCGTCGCCGCGGCCGGCTTCGCGCTCTACTACGTCGCGCACGGTTCGAGCTGGCCGCTGCTCAGCGCGGTGCTGCACACGCGGGTTCCCGCGGAGGTGCGGGCGACCGCGGTCTCGGCGATGTCGCTGGCGATGGCCCTCGGTGGCGTCGTCGGCAATCTTGCTGTCCCCCGGCTGGCGGCGATGACCAGTGTGTCGACCGCGCTGCTGGTGATCGCCGCCGTCCTGGCGCTCGGTGCGGTCGCGTGCCTGTGGCTGCCGCACTCCACCCGCGACGAGGCCGCCGTGGCGGCCGGCAACCCCGCTCCGGTCTGACGCGCAGGGCTTCGCGACGCGCGGGAGGCAGGTCCTCACTAGGTTCGACCCCATGGCGGACCTCTTCGACGGCTACTCCCTCGGGGAGCAGTGGGACGAGATGTTCGCCCGCGCGGGCGAGCCGCGGGCGGCGTACGCGGGGCTGTTCGCGTCGCTGCAGCCCATGGCCGGCGAGGAACTGGCCGCCCGGGCCGACGTCCTCTCCCAGACCTACCGCGACGCGGGGGTCACCTTCGCCCACGCCGGCGAGGAGCAGCCCTTCCCGCTCGACATCGTGCCGCGGGTCATCGGTGCCGAGGAGTGGGCGGTCATCGAGCGCGGGGTCGCCCAGCGGGTGCACGCGCTGGAGGCATTCCTCGCCGACGTCTACGGCGCCGGTCAGGTGTTCGCCGACCGGGTGGTGCCGCGCAGCGTGGTGACCACCAGCGCGCACTTCCACCGGCAGGCGCACGGGCTGGTGCCGCCGAACGGCGTCCGGGTGCACGTCTCGGGCATCGACCTGGTGCGCGACGAGGCCGGCGACTTCCGGGTGCTCGAGGACAACCTGCGCTCGCCGTCGGGGGTCAGCTACGTCATCACCAACCGCGCCGCGATGAGCCAGGTACTGCCCGAGCTGTTCGCCGACCACCGCATCCAGCCGGTCGCCGATTACCCGAGCCGGCTGCTCGCCGCGCTCAAGGCGTCCGCGCCGTCGAACGTCGCCGACCCGACCGTCGTCGTCCTCACCCCCGGCGTCTACAACTCCGCCTACTTCGAGCACGCCCTGCTGGCCCGCCAGATGGGCGTGGAACTCGTGGAGGGCCGCGACCTGGTCTGCGCGGGCAACCACGTCAGCATGCGGACGACGGACGGTCAGCAGCGGGTCGACGTCATCTACCGCCGCATCGACGACGAGTTCCTCGACCCGGTGCACTTCCGGCCCGACTCGGTGATCGGCTGCGCCGGCGTGCTCAACGCCGCCCGCGCCGGCCGGGTGACCATCGCCAACGCCGTGGGCAACGGGGTCGCCGACGACAAGCTGCTCTACACGTGGGTGCCCGACCTGATCCGCTACTACCTGGGCGAGGAGCCGGTGCTGGCCAATGCCGACACCTACCGGCTCGACGAGCGCGACACCGTGGAGTGGGTGCTGGAGTCCCTCGACCAGTTGGTGCTCAAGCCGGTCGACGGGTCCGGCGGCAAGGGCATCGTCATCGGCCCGCGCGCGGACGAGACGACCCTGGACGACCTCGCGGTCAAGGTCCGGGCCCGGCCCCGCGACTGGATCGCCCAGAAGCCGATCGGCCTGTCCACCTGCCCGACGCTGATCGGTGGCCGCATCGCGCCGCGGCACGTGGACCTGCGGCCGTTCGCGATCAACGACGGCTCCACGGTGTGGGTGCTGCCGGGCGGGCTCACCCGGGTGGCGCTGCCCGAGGGAGAGCTGGTGGTCAACTCCAGCCAGGGCGGCGGGTCGAAGGACACCTGGGTGCTCAGCCCGCCGCGGCAGACGGCCGAGCCCGAACCGGAGCTCACCACCATCGAGTTCACCGCCGTCGACCTGCCCGAGGACCCGCCCGCGCAGGACCCGGGTCCGCTGAACGACACCGTCGTCGGCCAGGGGCAGCAGCAACAGCAAGGTGCATTTATGGCCATAACTGCCGCCGGCAGGGTGGCGCACGTCCGGCCGGAAGGGCAGTTATGGCCATAAACGCTGCTCGGGGGGCGTCGTGCTGAGCCGGATCGCCGAGTCGCTGTTCTGGATCGGCCGGTACGTGGAGCGCGCCGACGACACTGCCCGGATCCTCGACGTGCACACCCAGCGGCTGGTCGAGGACCCGTGGATCGACGAGCGCCGCGCCTGCGCGAACCTGCTGGCGCTCATGGGTGAGCCGGTGCCGGAGTCGGAGGCCGACACCGAGCGGGTGCTGGCCACCCTCGCGTTCGACCGCGCCAGCCCGAGCTCGATCGTCGGCGCGCTCTCGGCCGCGCGGGAGAACGCCCGCGGCGCGCGCGAGGTGCTCAGCGCCGAGATCTGGGAATCGCTCAACGTCACCCACAACGCGCTGCCGCAGCAGCGGACGATGGCCCGCCGGTACGGCCCGCACTCGCTGTTCCGGTTCGTCCGCGAGCGGTCGGCGATGGTGTTCGGCCTGGCCGACGCGACGATGAGCCGCGACGAGAGCTGGCTGTTCCTCATCCTGGGCCGCTCGCTGGAGCGGGTGGACATGACCAGCCGGATCATCTCCACCCGCATCCTGGCCGGGGACGCGGCGCCGTCCTGGACCCTGGTGCTGCGCTCGACCGGCGCCTACGAGCCCTACCTGCGCACCTACCGGGGGATGGTCAACAGCAGCCGGGCCGCGGAGTTCCTGCTGCTGGACCGGTTGTTCCCGCGCTCGGTGTTCGCGGCGCTGGAGCAGGCGGAGTCGTGCCTGGCCGAGCTGGAGCGCTCCACGGTCCGCGACGCCGCCCGCATCGGCGTGGCCGGTGAGGCGCACCGGATCGTCGGCCGCGCCCGCACCATGCTGGAGTTCATGAGCCCGCCCGAGCTGCTGGCCCAGCTGCCGTCGCGGCTGGAGGAGCTCCAGCGCACCTGCTCGGCGGCCAGCGCCGCGGTCACCCACCGCTTCTTCACCGAGCAGGCGCCGCAGGTGTGGGTGCCGGAGGAGGCCGGGTGATGTCGCAGGCGCAGACGTTCGAGCCGACGACGGCGGCGCGCCCGGCCGCGCACCGGTGGCGGCTGCAGGTCGTGCACCGCACCCGCTTCCACTACACCGGCCCGGTGCGCTCCAGCTACAACGAGGCGCGGCTGACGCCGGAGAGCAGCAACCGGCAGACGACGCTGCGCTCCAAGGTCGAGATCGAGCCGGTCGCGACCGCCTACGCCTACCGTGACTACTGGGGGTCCACGGTCACCGCGTTCGACCTGCACAGCCCGCATGCGGAGCTGGTGGTCACCGGGACGTCGATCGTGGAGGCCGGGCCCGAGCTCGGCGGCCACGACCGGGTGGGGTGGAGCGGGCTGCGCGCCCGCGAGGTGCGGCAGCAGTTCGGGGAGCTGCTCAGTCCGACGCCGCTCACCGCCATGGACGACGACGTGGTGGTCCAGGCGCGGACGGCGGTCGGCGAGACCCATCCGCACGAGGCCGGGCCGCTGATCTGCCGGTTCGTGCGCGACCACATGGACTACCTCTCCGGGTCGACGAACGTGAAGACCAACGCGATGCAGGCCTGGACCAAGGGTCAGGGCGTCTGCCAGGACATCTCGCACGTCACCGTCGGCCTGCTGCGCGCACTGGGGCTACCGGCGCGCTACGTCTCCGGCTACCTGCACCCGACTCCCGGCGCCGAGATCGGCCAGCCGGTCACCGGGGAGAGCCACGCCTGGGTGGAGTGGTGGGACGGCGGGTGGAACGCCTTCGACCCGACCAACTCCGTCGAGATCGGCACCCGGCACGTCACCCTCGGCCGGGGGCGCGACTACGGCGACGTCCCGCCGTTCAAGGGACTCTTCTCGGGGCCGAGGAGCGAGGGCCACACGGTGACGGTGGAGGTCACCCGTCTCGCCTGAAGAAGGACCGCCCTTCCCCCCACGCCTCGCGTGCTCGGCGCGGGTCCCAGAAGGGCGGCCGTTCCAGCCCCGTCACCAGCTCGCGGCGGGCCCGTTCAGGGGGCCGGTAATACTGGAGGCGATGAGCGCCCCCCTGAACCTGGTCAACCTCGAGCGGGTGCACAAGGCACACGGCACGACCGTGATCCTCGACGACGTCTCCCTCGGCGTCGCCGCCGGTGAACGGATCGGTGTCGTCGGCCGCAACGGCGGCGGCAAGAGCACGCTCCTGTCGCTGCTGACCGGCGCCGACGAGCCCGACTCCGGGCGGGTCACCCTCCGCGGCGACCTGGTGATGGGCGTGCTGGACCAGTCCGGCACCCTGCCCGAGGGGACGACGGTGCGCGACGTCGTCCTGCCGCCGTCGATGTTCGCCGCCGAGCACGAGTGGGCCGGTGACCCCGCCGTCCGCTCGGTGCTGACCGGCCTGGAGCTCGACCGGCTCGGCCTCGATGCGCCGGTCGCCCCCATGTCCGGTGGCGAGCGACGCAGGGTGGCACTGGCCGCGCAGCTGATCCGGCCGCTGGACCTGCTGGTCCTCGACGAGCCCACCAACCACCTCGACGTCGAGGGGGTCGCCTGGCTGGCCGAGTACGTGAAGCAGCGGGCCGGCGGCATGGTCGTGGTCACCCACGACCGGTGGTTCCTCGACGAGGTGTGCACCACGACGTGGGAGGTCGCCGACGGCAGCGTGCACGCCTACGACGGCGGCTACTCCGCCTACACGCTGGCGCGTGCGGAGCGGGCGCGGATCTCGGCGGTCACCGAGGAGCGCCGGCTCAACCTGGTCCGCAAGGAGCTGGCCTGGCTGCGCCGGGGCCCGCCGGCGCGGACCAGCAAGCCGAAGTTCCGCATCGAGGCCGCGCAGGCGCTGATCGCCGACGAGCCCCCGGCGCGCGACTCGATGGCGCTCAAGGGCTTCGCTGCGCGCCGGCTCGGCAAGACCGTCTACGACGTCGAGGACGTCGACTACGCCGTCCCCACCGACGACGGGTCGCGGACGCTGTTCGAGGACCTGACCTGGCACGTCGGCCCCGGCGACCGGATCGGCATCGTCGGCGTCAACGGCGCCGGCAAGACGTCGCTGCTCAAGCTGCTGGTCGGGGAGACGGAGCCCGACTCCGGCAGGGTCGTCGTCGGCCAGACCGTGGCGCCGGCCTATCTGTCCCAGCACGTCACCGAGCTGCCGCCGCGGGCTCGGGTGCTGGAGGCCGTGCAGGACGTGGCCCGCATCGCGCGGATCGGCAACCAGGAGATCTCGGCGTCGTCGCTGGCCGAGCGGTTCGGCTTCGCGGCCAACCGCCAGTGGACACCGGTCGGTGACCTCTCCGGTGGCGAGCGCCGCCGGCTGCAGCTGCTGCGCCTGCTCATGGCCGAGCCGAATGTGCTGGTGCTCGACGAGCCGACCAACGACTTGGACATCGACACCCTCACCGCGCTGGAGGACCTGCTCGACAGCTTCCCCGGCACGGTCCTGGTCGTCAGCCACGACAGGTACTTCGTCGACCGGGTCTGCGACAAGGTCGTCGCGCTGCTCGGCGACGGCACCCTGGCCGAGCTGCCCGGCGGGGTGGAGGAGTACCTCCGCCGTCGCGCCGCGGGCGGTGCTCCGTTGACGACGGCATCGGGCGACGGCGGGCCCCGGCCCGTCGGCGCGCCCTCGACCGCCGCGCCCGCGGTGTCGGCGGCCGAGGCGCGGGCGGCGAAGAAGGAGGCGGGCCGGCTGGAGCGGCGGATGCTCAAGCTGGACGCCGACGAGAAGAAGCTGCACGAGCAGCTCGCCGCCGCCGCCACCGACTACACGAGGGCCGCCGAGCTCGACGCCGAGCTCAAGGCCGTGCACGCGGAGAAGGAACAGGTCGAGAACGACTGGCTGGCCGCCACCGAGATCGCCGAAGGCTGACCCGGCGGATCGGCCTCCTCCCTCACCGTTCGGGGTCCTCCCTCATCGTCGACCGTGAGGGAGGACCCCTGATGACCAGGTCACCTGATCATCATCAGGCGGTCGCGTTCGCCTACGAGAGCGGGCTGGTCACGCCGGGCGGCCGCTGACGCCTGACCGGTAATCTGGGAGCACCGCCGCCGGTGTCTCCCCGACGTCTGTGGTCGTCCCCGAGCCCTTTTGACTCCCGGAGACCCGTGCTCGCAGTTCTGCTCCTCCACCTGGTGGCCGCCGTGCTGGCGCCCGTTGGGGTGCGGTGGTGGGGGCGGAACGCGTTCCTCGTGCTGGCCCTGGTGCCCACCGCCGGCTTCGTCTGGGTGCTGACCCGGCTGGCGGCGGTGACCGGGGGTGGAGAGGTCACCGAGAGCGTCCCCTGGGTGCCGGCGCTGAACCTCGACGTGGCCCTGCGGCTGGACGCCCTGTCGCTCACGTTCGCGCTGCTGGTCACCGGTGTGGGCGCCCTGGTGCTCGTCTACTGCGCGCGGTACTTCGAGCCCGACGACGAGGGAACCGCCCGGTTCGCCGGGAACCTCACGGCGTTCGCCGGCTCGATGCTGGGCCTGGTCCTGGCCGACGACCTGCTGATGCTCTACGTGTTCTGGGAGCTCACCACCGTCTTCTCCTTCCTGCTCATCGGCGGTGCGGGGACGAAGCTGGCCGCACGGCGGGCGGCCAGCCAGGCGCTGATCCTCACCACGGCCGGCGGGCTGGCCATGCTGGTCGGCCTGATCATGCTGGGCGAGACCAGCGGCAGCTACCTGCTGTCGGAGGTCGTCGCCGATCCGGGCAGCGGCCCGCTCCTGGTCGCGGGGACGATGCTCGTCCTGGCGGGCGCGCTGACCAAGTCGGCGATGATCCCGTTCCACTTCTGGCTGCCGGCCGCCATGGAGGCGCCGACACCGGTCAGCGCCTACCTGCACGCCGCCGCGATGGTGAAGGCGGGCATCTACCTGGTGGCCCGGCTCGCGCCCGGTTTCGCCGAGGTGCCCGGGTGGCGGCCGGTGGTCCTCGGGCTCGGCCTCGCGACGATGCTGGTCGGCGGCTACCGGGCCCTGCGGCAGAGCGACCTGAAGCTCCTCCTGGCGTTCGGCACCGTCAGCCAGCTGGGCTTCCTCATGGTGCTCGTCGGCGGCGGCAGCCGGGAGCTGGCCGCCGCCGGGTTGGCGATGACGCTCGCGCACGCCCTGTTCAAGTCCACGCTCTTCCTCACCGTCGGCGTCATCGACCACGCGACCGGAGTCCGCGACCTGCGCAGGTTGTCCGGTCTGGGACGGCGGCTGCCGGCACTCGCCGCGATCGGTGGGCTGGCAGGGGCCTCCATGGCCGGGCTGCCGCCCCTGCTGGGTTTCGTCGGCAAGGAGGCGGCTTTCACCGCGCTGTGGGACGGCGGGCTGCCCGACCGCACCGCCGCCGTCGTCGTCCTCGTCGGCCTGGTGCTCGGCTCGGTCCTCACGGCCGGCTACACCGCCCGCTTCCTCTGGGGTGCCTTCGCCCGCAAGCCGGGCCTCGACCCGACCGAGCCTGCCGAGCTGATCCACCCGCCGCGGGCGCTCTTCCTCGCCGCCCCCGCGGCGCTGGCCCTCACCGGCCTGCTGGCCGGGCCGTTCAGCCCGCTGCTGGAGCCGCTGGTCGCCGGGTACGCCGACACCATGCCGCTGCTGGCACCGGAGGCGGAGAAGCTGGCGCTGTGGCACGGCCTGCAGCCGGCCCTGCTGCTGTCGGCTCTCACCCTGGTCGGCGGCGCCCTCCTCTTCCTCGCCCGGACGGCGGTCTTCCGGACCCAGCGGCGGCTGGCCGTCGGCGCCTCCGCGGACGAGGGCTACTGGAACACCCTGCAGACCCTCGACCGCCTGGCCGTCCTGGTGACCGGGACGACGCAGCGCGGCTCGCTGCCGGCCTACCTCGGCACGATCCTGGTCGTCGTGCTGGCCCTCCCCGGAACGGTGCTGCTGTTCCGGGCACCCTGGCCGGGCGAGTGGCGGGCGTGGGACAGCCCGATCCAGGCGCTGGTCGGCGCGGTCGCGCTCATCGCCGCCGGGCTGGCGCTGCGCATCCACCAGCGGCTGTCCGCGGTGCTGGTCGTCGGCGTCACCGGCTACGCGCTCGCGGTGCTCTTCGCCCTGCACGGTGCCCCCGACCTGGCCCTCACCCAGTTCCTGGTCGAGACGCTGACCCTGGTCGTCTTCGTGCTGGTGCTGCGGAAGCTGCCCAAGGACATCACCGAGCGGCACCGGCCCCGGGAGCGGGCCGGCCGGGGCGTGATCGCCGTCGCCGTGGGGGCCCTGATGGCGGCGGCCGGCGCCGTGGCGATGAGCGCGCGCACCGCGACGCCGGTCTCGGTGGACTACCCGGAGGCCGCCTACGAGTTCGGCGGCGGGCAGAACATCGTCAACGTCACCCTGGTCGACATCCGCGCCTGGGACACCCTCGGCGAGATCTCGTTGCTCGTCGTCGCCGCCACGGGGGTGGCCAGCCTCGTGTTCCTGCGCCGGCGGACCGGTGCCGTCGACCGCCTGGACCCCGTGCAGCTGGCGCAGCAGGAGCGCCGCTCCGCGCGGGCGCCCCGCGGCCAGTGGCTGTCCGCCTCGGCGGCGCTGAGACCCGAGCGGCGCTCGGTGATCCTCGAGGTCATCACCAGGATCCTGTTCCACACCATCCTGGTCTTCTCGGTCTTCCTCCTGTTCAGCGGTCACAACGAACCCGGCGGAGGCTTCGCCGGTGGCCTCGTCGCGGGACTGGCGCTGGTGCTGCGCTACCTGGCCGGCGGCCGCTACGAACTCGGGGAGGCCGCCCCGGTCGATCCCGGCCTGCTGCTCGGCGTCGGCCTGCTGTTCTCCGGCGGCACCGGCGTCGTCGGGCTGGCGCTGGGCGCCGAGGTCCTCCAGACGGCGATCCTGGAGACCACGCTGCCGGTGCTCGGCGACGTCAAGCTGGTCACCTCGCTGTTCTTCGACATGGGGGTCTACCTCATCGTCGTGGGGCTGGTGCTCGACATCCTGCGCAGCCTCGGCGCCGAGCTGGACCGCGAGGCCGACGAGGACGACCCGATCGACGCCACGCCCGGAGAGGTGATCGCCCGATGACGCCCACCGTCGTCCTGCCGGTGATCATCGGCGGCCTGTACGCCGCCGGGGTCTACCTGCTGCTCGACCGGAGCCTCACCCGCGTGCTGCTGGGCTTCCTGCTCCTGGGCAACGCGACCAACCTGCTGCTGCTGTCCGCCGGCGGCCCCGCCGGCCTGGCGCCGATCCTGGGGTACGCCGAGCCGGAGGAGATGAGCGATCCGCTGCCGCAGGCGCTGATCCTGACCGCGATCGTCATCACCTTCGGCATCGCGGCGTTCGTGCTGGCGATCATCTACCGGTCCTGGCGTCTGGTGCGGCAGGAGGTGATCGAGGTGGACGAGGAGGACCGCCGGGTCGCCCGCCGGTCGGACACCGACGCCGACGACATCGATCCCGACGACCTGGCGCCCGACGACCGGCCGGCCATGCACGCCGACACCTTCGCCGCCGACAACGAGGTCGAGCGCGGCCTGGCGCGGCAGTACTCCGGCATCCCGTCCGACGACGTCGACCTCCCGCCGACCCGGCGGAGAAACCGGTGATCCGCGTCCTCACGCCCCTGCCGGTGCTGCTGCCGCTGCTCGGCGCGGCGGCCGCGCTGCTGGTCGGCGGCCGGCACCCGCGGGTGCAGCGGACGCTGAGCATCGTGGTGCTGGGCGCCGTGCTCACCGTGTCGGTCGCGCTGTTGCTGATCGCCGACGCCGACGGTGCGGACGCCATCTCCGTCGGGGGGTGGCCGGTGCCGCTGGGCATCGTGCTGGTCGTCGACCGGTTGTCGGCGCTGATGCTCGTCGTCGCCGCGACCGTGGCCCTCGGGGTGCTGATCTTCGCCGTGGGCCAGGGTGCGGCCGACGGCGACGAGGAGACGCCGATCTCGATCTTCCACCCGACGTTCCTGGTGCTGATCGCCGGTGTGGCCAACGCCTTCCTGGCCGGCGATCTGTTCAACCTCTACGTCGGCTTCGAGATCCTGCTGACCGCGAGCTACGTCCTGCTGACGCTCGGGGGATCGGCGGCGCGCATCCGGGCCGGCATCACCTACATCATCGTGAGCCTGCTGAGCTCCCTGCTGTTCCTCGCCGCGATCGGCCTGGTGTACGGCGCCACCGGCACGGTGAACATGGCGCAGCTGGCCGTGCGCCTGGCGGAGCTCCCCGAGGGCACCCAGCTGCTGCTCCAGTCGATGCTGCTGATCGCCTTCTCCATCAAGGCGGCGGTATTCCCCCTGTCGGCGTGGCTGCCCGACAGCTACCCGACCGCGCCGGCCCCGGTCACCGCGGTGTTCGCCGGCCTGCTGACCAAGGTCGGCGTCTACGCGATCATCCGCACGCAGACGCTGCTGTTCCCCGGCGGCGTGCTGGACCAGGTGCTGATGTGGGCTGCGCTGGCGACCATGCTGATCGGCATCCTGGGCGCGGTCGCGCAGACCGACATCCGCCGGATCCTGTCCTTCACGCTGGTCAGCCACATCGGTTACATGGTGTTCGGCATCTCGCTGGCCTCGCAGGCGGGCCTGGCCGGGGCGATCTTCTACGTCGTCCACCACATCGCCATCCAGACGACGCTGTTCCTCGTCGCCGGCCTCGTCGAGCGACAGGGCGGCTCGACCGCCGTCGACCGGCTCGGCGGGCTGGCGACGGCGTCCCCCCTGCTGGCGATCCTGTTCTTCGTCCCGGCGATGAACCTGGCGGGGATCCCACCGTTCTCCGGGTTCATCGGGAAGCTCGGCCTGCTCCAGGCGGGCATCGCCGACGGCGGGTGGCTGCCGATCGTCCTGGTGGGCGGCGGAGCCGTGACCAGCCTGCTGACCCTGCTGGCCATCTCCCGCGTCTGGGGCCGGGCCTTCTGGCGGCCCGCGACCCAGGCCCCGGCCGATGACACGGACGACGCCGCGGCGGCCGACGCCGGCCCGGACCTCTCACCCGGACCGGAGCCCGACCCGGCCGAGCAGCACCAGCCGGCGGGGGAGAAGGAGCCGGCCGCCGCCCTCGACGGCCGCGCCGAGGCCCGGCGGGCGGCCTGGGAGCGGCACACCGCCGTCGCGACGGCGACCACGCCGGTCACGGACGGACTCGGCGACGAGGCCGCGCGGGAGCGGCCGCTGCGACCGCTGCCGCGGGTGATGGTCGGGTCCGCCGCCGCGATGGTGGCGGTGACGGTCGGGCTGACCGCCGTGGCCGGGCCGCTGTACGGGGTGGCCGAGCGGGCTGCCGGGGATCTCCGGGACCGGAGCCCCTATCTCTCGGCGGTCTTGGGCGGGGAGGACCTGCCGTGACCGGCGACGCGGTCACCCCGGGATTCGGGCACCGGTTGCGGCACCAGTTGCCCCTCCTCGTCTGGCTGGTTCTGGTCTGGAACCTGCTGTGGGGCACCTGGTCGTGGGCGAACCTGCTCGGTGGCATCGCCCTCGCGCTCGCGGTCACCTGGCTGCTGCCGCTGCCCCCGGTGGTCGGTGGCACCCGGGTCCGCCCCGTGGCCCTCCTGGTCTTCCTGGGTCACTTCCTCGTCGACCTGGTCAGCTCCGGTGCCCTCGTCGCCTGGCAGACCATCCGGCCGCGCGGCATCGACCGGAGCGCGATCATCCGGGTGCAGATGCGCACCGACTCCGACCTGCTGCTGACCATCCTGTCCGAGTCGGTCACCCTGGTGCCCGGCTCGATGGTGCTCGACCTGGACCGCGAGCGGCGCATTCTCGCGCTGCACATCCTGCACGTGCGGGACGAGGACGACGTCGAGCGGCAGCGGGCGTCCGTCCTGGCCGAGGAGGAGCGGGTCGTGCGGGCCTTCGGGACGGCGGACGAGGTCGCGGCGCTCGGTCTCGCGCCCGGGGAGCCGGTCCGCGGGGCGGGACAGAGGACGCCGTGACCGTCGTCGACTGGCTGGTCTACGGGATGCTCGGCGGCGGGGCGTTGCTGGCGCTGGTCCGGCTGGGCCGCGGGCCGTCGCTGCTGGACCGGGTGGTGGCCACCGACACGCTGCTCGTCATCATCTCGGCGGGGCTGGCCGTCTACGCCGGGCTGGAGCGGGACCCGACCGTCGTCCCCGTGCTCGTGGTCGTGTCCCTGCTGGCCTTCGTCGGTTCGGTCTCGGTCGCCCGCTACATCGGCGGGATGCTCGTGCACGCGACGCCGGGCGAGGGCCGCGACGACCGGTTGGGCGGTGCGGACACGTGAGCGCGATGTCCGCCGTCGGCGACGCGATCGCCGTCGTCCTGCTGCTGCTGGGTGCGTTCCTCTGCCTCACGGCGGGCCTGGGCCTGGTGCGCTTCCCGGACGTCCTCACCCGGATGCACGCCGGGACCAAGCCCCAGGTGCTGGGCGTCCTGCTGATCATGGTGGGGGCGGCCATCCGGCTCCAGGGCTGGTCGGCCACCTGGATGCTGCTGCTCGTGGCGGCGTTCCAGATGCTCACGGCTCCGGTGAGCGCGCACATGATCAGCCGGGTCGCCTACCGCCGCCGACACGTGCGCCGGGACCGGTTGCTGGTCGACGAGCTGAACACCGGTGGCGACGTGCGGGACAGCGTCTACCGCGGCGACGAGCCGGCCGACGCGCCGCCGGAGCTGCCGGCCGAGGCGCTCGCCGAGAGCCGCAGGGAGGACCGGGAGGCGGGGCCTCAGGACAGCTGACCGAGCCAGAACGGCAGGCCCTGGTCGTCGCGGCAGAGGGCCGACAGCCCGTAGGACTGCCGCGCTATCTCGCCGGCCCGGCCTCCGGCGGTACGGACGGCGGCCACCGCCACCTCGATGTCGTCGACGACGTACATCGGGACAGTGCCGGGCTCGCTGCTGCCGCCGCCGATCCCGACCATCGGGGTCTGCTCCTGGGTCTCCCAGCCGTCGTCCACCCGGCCGGGGCTCAGCGACCAGCCCAGCACCGCCTCGTAGAAGTCACGGGCGCGGGCACCGTCGGGCACCTGCAGCGTCAGGTACACCGCGTCGCCGGGCTTCGGGGCGGGGGTGGCGGTGGTCGGGGCGCTCTGGAGCAGCCAGCGGTGGCCGTAGGGGTCCGCGATCACGCCGGTGCGGCCGTAGGGGGCGTCGGTCGCCGGACGCTCGACGGTCGCCCCGGCGTCCTCGGCGCGGGCCATCGCGGCGTCGACGTCGGGCACCGAGAGGTGCAGCGATACCGGCGGCTTGCCGTCTCCCGGCCCGTCGAGGCCGTACTCCGGGTAGGGGTCGGCGAGATAGAGGGTCGCGCCGGCCACCTCGAGCTCGGCGTGGCCGATGCGGTCGCCGTCGAGGTAGGGGTCGCCGACGGTGTGCGCACCGAAGGCCTCGGCGTACCAGTTGATGGCGGCGCGGGCGTCGCGGACGACGAGGTAGGGGATCAGCTGCGCGGTCACGGCGCGATCTTCCCGCGCCGTGACCGTCGCCGCTGCACTTCTAGCGCTGGGCCCGGTTGACCGCCGAGACGACCGCCCGCAGCGATGCGCTCACGATGTTGGGGTCGATGCCCACGCCCCAGAGGACGCGGTCGCCGACTGCGCACTCCACATAGGCAGCCGCCTGGGCGTCGCCGCCGGCGGACATGGCGTGCTCGGCGTAGTCCAGGACGCGGACGTCGACGTCGAGGCTCTTCAGCGCGTCGACGAACGCCGCGATCGGGCCGTTGCCGCGACCCTCGATCGTCACCGGGACGCCGTCGTCGACCAGCTCGACGACCATCTCGTCGACCGTGTCGCCGTGCGCGGTGTGCCGGTGGCCGGCGAGGGAGAAGCGACCCCAGGGCGCCCCCGGGTCCGGCAGGTACTCGTTGCTGAAGGCCGCCCACATCTGCGCGGCGGTGACCTCGCCGCCCTCGTCGTCGGTGTGTTGCTGGATGACGGCGCTGAACTCGATCTGCAGCCGGCGCGGCAGGTCCAGGTGGTTCTCGGTCTTCATGATGTAGGCGACGCCGCCCTTGCCCGACTGGCTGTTCACCCGGATCACGGCCTCGTAGCTACGGCCGACGTCCTTGGGGTCGATCGGCAGGTAGGGGACCGCCCACGGCATCTCGGCCACGGTCGTCCCGGCTACCTGCGCGTCGGCCTCCAGCGCCTTGAAGCCCTTGTTGATGGCATCCTGGTGGGAACCGGAGAAGGCGGTGTAGACCAGGTCGCCGCCGTAGGGGTGCCGCTCGTGCACGCCCAGCTGGTTGCAGTACTCGACGGTGCGGCGGATCTCGTCGATGTCGGAGAAGTCGATCTGCGGGTCGATGCCCTGGCTGAACAGGTTGAGGCCGAGGGTGACCAGGTCGACGTTGCCGGTGCGCTCGCCGTTGCCGAACAGGCAGCCCTCGATGCGGTCGGCGCCGGCGCGGTAGCCCAGCTCGGCGGCGGCGACGGCGGTGCCGCGGTCGTTGTGCGGGTGCAGGCTGAGGACGACGGAGTTCCGCCGGCCCAGGTTGCGGTGCATCCACTCGATCTGGTCGGCGTAGACGGTCGGCTCGGCCATCTCGACGGTCGCCGGCAGGTTGATGATCGTCGGCCGGTCGGGGGTGGGCTCCCAGACGTCGGTGACGGCGTCGCAGACCTCCACGGCGAAGTCGAGCTCGGTGCCGGTGAAGGACTCGGGGGAGTACTCGAAGAGGATCTCCGTGTCCCCCATCTGCTCGGCCAGCTTGCGCACGATCTGGGCGCCGTGGACGGCGATGTCGACGATCCCGGCGCGGTCGGAGCCGAAGACCACTCGCCGCTGCAGGGTGCTGGTCGAGTTGTAGAGGTGCACGATCGCCTGCCGGGCGCCCCGCAACGACTCGTAGGTGCGCTCGATCAGCTCGTCCCGGGCCTGGGTCAGCACCTGGATGGTGACGTCGTCGGGAACCAGGTCGTCCTCGATGAGCTGCCGGACGAAGTCGAAGTCGGTCTGGCTCGCGGCCGGGAAGCCGACCTCGATCTCCTTGTAGCCCATCCGCACGAGCAGCTCGAACATCCGCCGCTTGCGGTCGGGCGTCATCGGGTCGATCAGTGCCTGGTTGCCGTCCCGGAGGTCGACGGCGCACCAGCGGGGGGCGGCGGTCGTGACCTTCTCCGGCCAGGTGCGGTCGGCCAGCACCACGGGGGTGAAGGGGGCGTAGCGGTGGATCGGCATCCGCGAGGGCTGCTGCGGATTGCGTACGTGGGGGTGCTGCGGGTTGGTGCTCACGGTCTCGGGCTCCTCTGGCGCGGGCTGGACTCAGCTCCGGTGGGGCGGTCAGCAGGCGCCGGGAACGCACTCGGTCACGGCAGATCACCGCGGCGAGGGGGCCGACCTAGGAGAGGGCCTCGCCGCGGCTCATAAGCAGGAGGCTGCCGCGCACGCCCCCACGGTAGCAGCGGATCACGCCAGGTCGCAGGAACACGGGCAGTCCTCGGCGTGCACGGGTGGGCCGCTCCGGTCGTCCAGCTCGTCGCACCGGGGCGGGCAGGTGCAGGTGAACACGTCCCCACGGCCGGCGACCTCGCCGGCCAGGTAGCGACGCTCGCGCTCCTCCGTCCGCCTGCGCCACTGTTCCGCCCGACGTCTGGCGGCGCGCTCCTCCGGCGCATCTCCGGGCTGGGGGAGCAGGTGGTCGTCTGCCCGCCCCGTGGTGCGGCGCCCGGGGCCCTCCCGCGTGCGGCGCCGGTCGAAGGTGTAGGTCGGCCGGTCCAGACGCGGCCGGTGGTCCCACCGCGAGCTACGTTCCTCGCTCAGCATGGTGTCGAGGTGCGCCGGGAAGCGGCGGCCGCCCCGGTCCCGGACGGCACCGGGATGCATGCCCCCCACCTCGTCGCCGTGGTCGTCCAGCAGAGCGATCCGCAGCCCAGCGAGACCGGCGGCGCGAGCCAACGCCGTGACGGGCAGGTCGCGCGTGCCCGCCTCGGCGTGCGCGACAGCGGAGACACTCAGCCCGGCCGCCGCTGCGAGCTGTCGCTGTGAGACGTCGGCTATCCGCCGGATGCGGCGCAGTACGCCGCAAAGATCGAAGACGTCCGCCACGGACATGAGGATCCGGCCGGCCAGTGGTCGGTAGAGGTCCACGGACTGGTCTGTGGACACCGCCCGTCTCGGTGGATGTAGTGCTCTGGACAGTCGGTCTCTGCTTACCCCTGGAAGCAGAGACCGAGCGTGCGCGGCACACCTCGCCCGAACGCTCGGCTTCTGCTTACGAGGCGATGCAGAGGCCGATGGTGCTCGGAAGACCGTGGGGAACCGGCGGCGTGGGGCGGCTGGTCGGGCAGTGACGTCAGAAGCTCTTCCGCAGACGCAGCCTGAGAGGGCGGCCGTCGGGGTCGACCAGGAGTCGGTAGACGGGGGTAGCCCACAGCAGGGTGAGCCGAGAGAGCTTCTCCGGCCGGTGCGGCCGCAGCCGGCCGGGCGGGCGAGGTCCCCGCCGGCCGCCCTCGTGCCAGGCCTCCAGCGCGGTGGCCCGCTCCGCCAGCGTGGTGACAAAACATTCGGGGGCCAGCACGGCGTGGTCCTCACCGCCGTCCTCGGCGAGGTCCAGGTGCTCGCGGACCAGGTGCAGCCGTAGGTCCCGGGCGAACACGCGGGCGTCCTCGCCGGTCCCGGCCGGGTCGCGCGGTTCCCTCGAATCGAGGGTGGTGTCGAGCACGGCGGAGGAGAGCTCGCTGTCGTGCGTCCACGAACGTCGGTTGAAGTTGTCGCTGCCCACGCTGGCCCACACGTCGTCGATCACGCAGACCTTGGCGTGCACGTAGACCGGCGTCCCCGCGTGGTTCTCCACGTCGAAGACGTGCACGCGGTCCCGGCCGGCGCGCTGGCACATCTCGATCGCCTGTCGGCGTCCCACGTGCTGCGGGCGCTCCCCGAATGCGTTCTCCTGGTCGGGCACGCGCGGCACCACGACCACCAGGTGCAGGTCCGGCTGGTCGGTGAGTGCATCGGCGAACAGCTGGGCGACCTCGGAGGACCACAGGTACTGGTCCTCCAGGTAGATCAGCCGTCGCGCCCGCTTGACCGCCTTCGAGTAGCCCCGGGCGATCGACCTCTCTCCCCGTGGGGCGAAGTCGTAGGCCGGCCGGATCGCGGGATAGGTGCGCAGGGTCTGCACCAGATGCGGGCCGCACTCCGGGGGCGGCGGCAACTGCGGCGGCAACGGCGGCGGGTCCAGCCGCGCGTGCCGGAACCGGTCCACCATGTACGCGAGGGGGTTCCCGGAGTCGGCGTTGGTCGGGTCCTCCCAGCGCTCGCGGAACACCGTGTCCAGCGCGTGCACCGCCGGCCCGCGAACCTGCAGTTGGACGTCGTGCCAGGGCGGGCGTTCACCGTAGGCGCGCGCCATCGCGAGTGTCTGCGGGTCGCCGCCGTGCGCGGCGTCGTCCCGCCGGCTGTGGCAGAGATCGATGCCGCCGGCGAAGGCGACGTCCCGCCGGGGATCGTCGTGGTGGCGGAGGACGACGAACTTCTGGTGGTGGCTGCCGCCACGGCGTACCCGCTGGTCCAGGACCACCTGCCCGCCGTCCTTCTCGACCTCCCGGTCCAGAGCCCGGTTCTCGTCCGCACTGAACGTCAGCGCGTCGATGTGCGACCGCCAGACGAGGCCACGCACGACGACGCCGCGGTGCAGCGCACGTTCGAACAGCTCGGCCACCGTCGGTCCGTCCTCGCGCAGCCGCTCGTCGGGATCGCCCCGCCAGTCGGTGAAGAACAGGTGGTCGCCCTCGTCGAGCGCATCGACCTCCTGGACCAGCCGGTCGAAGTAGGCGACGCCGTGGAACAGCGGTTCCGCGAGGTTGCCGGCCGTCCACGCGGGCAGCGCTGTGGCGGGGTTGCCGCGCTCCTCGGCCGTGAGGAGCCACTGCTCGGGGTCGTCCATCCCATGATCACAACGCGGTCGTGCCGGGGACGCAACCACCGGTGCTCCGCGGTACGTCGGTAGCCTGTGGACCCGTGGCCCTCGTCGTCCAGAAGTACGGCGGCTCCTCCGTCGCCTCCGCAGCGCACATGAAGCGTGTCGCCGAGCGGATCGTCGCCGCGAAGAAGAACGGCGACGACGTCGTCGTGGTCGTCTCCGCGATGGGTGACAGCACCGACGAACTGCTCGACCTGGCCGGTCAGATCACCGACGACCCACCCGGCCGCGAGCTCGACATGCTGCTGACCGCGGGCGAGCGGATCTCGATGGCGCTGCTGGCCATCGCCATCTCCACGCACGGCTACGAGGCGCGGTCGTTCACCGGCTCGCAGGCCGGCGTCATCACCACGTCCAGCCACGGCAAGGCGCGGATCATCGACGTCACCCCGGGGCGGCTGCGCTCGGCGCTCGACGAGGGGTCCATCGCGATCGTCGCCGGGTTCCAGGGCGTCAGCCAGGACACCAAGGACATCACCACGCTCGGCCGCGGCGGCTCCGACACCACCGCCGTCGCCGTGGCCGCAGCCCTGCGCGCCGACGTGTGCGAGATCTACACCGACGTGGACGGCGTCTTCACCGCCGATCCGCGGATCGTCCCCAATGCCAGGCGGCTGGACACCATCACCTACGAGGAGATGCTCGAGCTCGCGGCCTCCGGGGCCAAGGTGCTCATGCTGCGGTGCGTCGAGTACGCCCGCCGCGAGGGAATTCCCGTGCACGTCCGCAGTTCCTACTCACAGCTCTCCGGCACGATCGTGTCCGGCTCGATGGAGGACCTCCCGGTGGAACAGGCGATCATCACGGGCGTCGCGCACGACCGCTCCGAAGGCAAGATCACCGTCTACGGGGTGCCCGACCGTCCGGGCGAGGCGGCGCAGCTCTTCCGCGTCCTCGCCGACGCCGAGATCAACATCGACATGATCGTGCAGAACGTCTCGGCCGAGGCCAGCAAGCTCGCCGACATCTCCTTCACCCTGCCCAAGAGCGACGGTCCCGCGGCCCTCGCCGCGCTGGAGAAGGTCAAGCACACCGTCGGCTACACCGACGTCCGGTTCGACCAGCACATCGGCAAGGTGTCGCTGGTCGGTGCCGGCATGCGCTCGCACCCCGGGGTCTCGGCCAAGTTCTTCGGCGCCCTGGCCGACGCGGGCGTCAACCTGGAACTGATCAGCACGTCGGAGATCCGCATCTCCGTCGTCTGCCGCGACACCGAGGTCGACGTCGCGGTCCGCGCGGTGCACGACGCCTTCGACCTCGGCTCCGACGAGTCCGAGGCCGTCGTCTACGGAGGGACCGGACGATGAGCACCTTCTCCACCAGCGGCCTGCGGGTCGGCATCATCGGCGCGACCGGCCAGGTCGGCACCGTCATGCGCGAGATCCTCGCCGAGCGCGACTTCCCGCTCAGCGAGCTGCGCTTCTTCGCCTCCGCCCGGTCCGCGGGCAGCACCCTGCCCTGGGCGGGCGGCGAGATCACCGTCGAGGACGCCGCAACCGCCGACCCCACCGGGCTGGACATCGCGATCTTCTCCGCGGGGGCGACCACCTCGAGGGCGCAGGCTCCGCGGTTCGCGGAGGCGGGTGTGACCGTCATCGACAACAGCTCCGCGTGGCGGCGCGACCCCGACGTCCCGCTGATCGTGAGCGAGGTCAACCCGCACGCCCTCGCCGAGATCCGCAAGGGCATCATCGCCAACCCCAACTGCACGACGATGGCCGCGATGCCGGTTCTCCGGCCGCTGCACGACGAGGCGCAGCTGGTCCGCATCGTCGCCAGCACCTACCAGGCCGTCTCGGGCAGCGGGGTGGCCGGCGTGGAGGAGCTGCACGGGCAGGCGAAGGCGGTCGTGGAGAAGGCCGACGCGCTCACGCACGACGGGTCTGCCGTGGCCTTCCCCGACCCGGTCAAGTACGTCGCGCCGATCGCGTTCAACGTGCTGCCGATGGCGGGCTCCGTCGTCGACGACGGCTCGTTCGAGACCGACGAGGAGCAGAAGCTCCGCAACGAGAGCCGCAAGATCCTCGGCATCCCCGACCTCCGGGTCTCGGGCACCTGCGTGCGGGTGCCCGTCTTCACCGGGCACTCGCTGTCGCTGAACGTCGAGTTCGCCCGGCCGCTGTCGGTCGCGCGGGCCACCGAGCTGCTGGCGAACGCGCCCGGGGTCGAGCTGTCCGACGTCCCCACGCCCCTGCAGGCCGCGGGCCGGGACCCGTCCTACGTCGGCCGCATCCGGCAGGACCCGGGTGTGGACGACGGCCGCGGCCTCGCGCTGTTCGTCAGCAACGACAACCTGCGCAAGGGCGCCGCGCTCAACACCGTCCAGATCGCGGAGCTCATCGCCGCCTCGCGGTAGAGAGCGGCAGTTATGGCCATAAACGCCGACCGCGACCAGCCGGCGGTCGGGCACGAACAGCGTTTATGGCCATAACTGCTGCTCAGGGCTTCATGTGCCTCAGCGCGAAGTCGAGGGCGACCTCGACCTGGCGGATGGTCTCCTCGATGACCAGCGACCCGTGCCCGGCGTCGAAGCGGTAGACCTCGTGCTCCGTGCCGAGCTCCTCGAGGCGGCCGAGGTAGTTGTCGATCTGCCGGATCGGACAGCGCGGGTCGTTGGCGCCTGCGACGACCAGCACGGGCGCGGCGACGGCGTCCACGTAGGTGATCGGCGAGGAGCGCACGTACACGTCGTGCACCTCCTCCGGTGAGCCGCCGAACAGCGCCCGGTCGTAGGCCCGCAGGCCCTCCATCTCGTCCTCGTAGGCGGCCAGGTAGTCCGCCACCGGCACCTCGGCGATGCCCGCTGACCACCGCTCCGGCTGGGTCCCGAGCCCCAGCAGGGTGAGGAAGCCGCCCCACGAGCCGCCGGTGAGCAGCACCCGCTCGCGGTCGAGGAACCCCTCGGCCAGCAGGGCGTCGTAGACCGCTGCGATGTCCTCCAGCTCGGTGAGCCCGGGCCGGCCGGTGAGCGCGTCCCGCCAGGCCGATCCGTATCCGGTGGACCCGCGGTAGTTGACGTGCACCACGGCGTAGCCGGCGTCCACGTAGGCGGCCCGGCGGGCACGGTAGGAGTCGTCGTCCGCGGCCTCGGGTCCGCCGTGGACGAGGAACGCCGTCGCGTACGGCGCCGGCCCCTCGGGGCGGACGACGAGGGCGTGCACGTCGCCGCCCGGCCCGGGGATCCAGCGGTCCTCCACCGGGTAGGCCGCGGGCGGCTCCTCGTCGGCGACCGACAGCACCACCGGTCCGTCGGCGCGGCGGATGACCGGCGGCAGCGCGGCCGACGACCACGCCAGCTCCACGGTGCCGTCGGGCCGCGCCGTGGCGCCGCGCACGACGCCCGGCGGGGTCTCCAGCTTCTCCAGCGACCCGGTGGCCAGGTCGTAGCGGTAGATCTCGCTGCGGGCGGCGTGGTCGTGCCCGACCAGCAGCGCGGAGCCGTCCGGGTAGAAGCCCGCGGTCACGTCGCCGGGCAGGTCCAGCACGATCTCGGTCTCGGTGTCGGCGTCGACGTCCCAGATGAGCAGCTCGTCGCGGCCCCGGCGCTCGTGGCTCACCAGCAGACGCCGGTCGTCGGGCAGCGGCCCGAACTCCAGCGCGTGCAGGCCCAGACCGTCGCCGTCCCACTTCTCCGCGACCACCGAGTCGTCATCGGTGCGCAGCACCCGCAGTGCGGGGTAGCGCGGGTCGCCGTGCTCGGAGTGCGAGATCACCAGCAGCCGGTCGTCCTGGGTGAGCGCGTCGACCGACGCGGGGTCGCTGTGCCGGTAGACGACCCGGGGTGTCCCGCCGTGGGACGCCAGCCACAGCTCGCTGCCGTCGTCGGTCGACCGCCCGATCGCGACCAGCGTGCGGCCGACCTCCAGACCCGCCGGATAGGCCGGCTCCACCCCCGCGACGGCGGCGCTGTCCGTGCCGCCGCCGAAGGGCTGGGTCATCCAGATGCCGAACTCGTCGCCGTCGGTGTCGGCGAACCACCAGATCGTCTCGCCGTCGGGGCTGAGCGTGCTGATCAGCGTGCCGTTGGGCCGGTCGGTCACCTTGCGGTGCTGCCCGGTCTCCCGGTCCCAGGCGTACTGCTCGACGACGCCGCTGAGGTCGGAGGAGTAGATGTTCCGGTGGGGGGCGTCCTGTGCCCAGTCGGGCAACGACACCCGCGGGGCGCGGAAGCGGGCCTGCCAGCGGGCGGTGACCTCGGGGGAGAGAGCGGGGGCGGCGGCGTCGGTGGTCACGGCCACCATCCTCCCAGGACCGGAGAACGACTCAGGGGCCGCCATGTGGCGGCCCCTGAGCTGGTGGTCGGGGTGACAGGATTTGAACCTGCGGCCTCGTCGTCCCGAACGACGCGCGCTACCAAGCTGCGCCACACCCCGAGGTCCGCCGACGAGTCTAGCGCCCGCTCGGGCGGCCTCCGGCAGCGGCCCTCAGTCGTCCCGGGCGGTGAGCGTGAGCAGCGTCGCCTCCGGTGGGCAGGCGAAGCGCGCCGGGGCGTAGGGACTGGTACCCAGGCCCGCGGAGACGTGCAGCCAGGTGCCGTTCGGGTGGGCCGGGGCGGGCTCGGTCCAGCGGTGCAGCCAGCGCACCCGGTCCCGGTCGATGCCGCAGTTGGTCACGAGCGCGCCGTAGAACGGCACCCGCAGCTGGCCGCCGTGCGTGTGGCCGCAGAGCAGCAGGTCGTAGCCGTCGGCGGCGAACCGGTCGAGCACCCGCGGCTCGGGGGAGTGGGCCAGCCCGATCCGCACGTCGGCGGTGGCATCGGCCGGGCCGGCGACGTCGTCGTAGCGGTCGCGCCCGAGGTGGGAGTCGTCCACTCCGGCGAAGGCGATCCGTCGTCCGCCGACGGTCAGCTCACCGGCCGCGTTCGTGAGGTCGAGCCAGCCACGGGCGAGCATGCCGTCCCGCAGGTCGCGCCAGGGCAGCTCGTTCCCGTGCACCCGCTTGTGGTCGGGCCAGAAGTACTTCAACGGGTTCTTCGGCCGCGGGGCGTAGTAGTCGTTGCTGGCCAGCACGAACGCGCCCGGACGGTCCATCAGCGGGTCCAGCGCGCGCAGCGTGCCGGGGACGGCGTCGAAGCCGGCCAGGTTGTCGCCGGTGTTGATCACCAGGTCGGGCTCGAGCGCGGCGAGCCCGGCGACCCACCGCTGCTTCGAGCGCTGCCCGGCGGTCATGTGCAGGTCGGAGATCTGCAGCACGGTCAGCGGTTCCGACCCCGGGGCCAGCACCGGGACGTCGAAGCGGCGCAGCGTCCATCGAGTGCGTTCATAGAGGCTCGCGTAGGCCGTTCCCGCCAGACCTGAGGTGACGACGGCCGTGGGGAGAGCGGTGTACCAGCGCACGGTCGCAGAGCCTACGTGCGCCGACCGGCCGGGCACCGTGCCAGGCTGGGTGGGTGGCTGCCCTGAAGAACCGTCTGCGCGACGACCTGACCACCGCCATGAAGGCCCGGGACGAGCTGCGGACGGCGACGCTCCGCATGGTGCTCTCCGCCGTCAGCGCCGAGGAGGTGTCGGGCAAGGAGGCCCGGGAGCTCTCCGACGACGAGGTGATGGGAGTCCTGCGCCGGGAGGCGAAGAAGCGCCGGGAGGCCGCGGAGGCCTTCGCCGGGGCCGGCCGGGCCGAGCAGGCCGCGCGGGAGGAGGCCGAGGGCGGCGTGCTGGCCGACTACCTGCCGGCCCAGCTCGACGACGCCGACCTCGTGGCGATCGTCGCCGACGTCGTCACCCGCACCGGTGCCTCGGGCATGAAGGACATGGGGAAGGTCATGGGTGCCGTGCAGGGAGCGGTCGCCGGCCGGGCCGAGGGTGGCCGGGTCGCGGCGGAGGTCCGCCGGCAGCTCGGCTGATCTCCCCGTCGTCAGCCCCCGGGCGCTGGCGGTGGCGGCGCCGGTGCGGGCTCCGGCGCCGGTGCGGGGGCCGGTACGGGCTCCGGCGCCGGGGCGGGTGCCGGGGCCGGAGCAGGTTCCGGTGCCGGTGCAGGCCGCGGTTCAGGCCGCGGAGCGGGCCGGCCGCCGTTCAGCAGCCCCTGGTCGGCCGGTGGGAAGGGGGACGTCGGCTTGTCGGCCAGGAACGGCGCCATCGCGTTGCGCCAGATGGTCGCCGGCATGTTACCGCCGAAGCCTCCGACGTCCTGCTTCGTCTTCGGGTTGAACACCATCACGCTGGCCGCGTACTCGGGCATGAAGCCCACGAAGGCGACCGAGTCCCGGCCCTGCGAGGTTCCGGTCTTGCCGGCGATCTCGTGGCCGGCGATCGCGGCCCTGGTGCCGGTGCCATCCGGGCGGGCGATGTCGCCGACCAGGATCTGGCTCAGCGTGTTGGCGATCGCCGCAGGGACGGCGTCCGGGGTGCAGTTGTCGCCGGTCACGAGGGGCTGGCCGTCCTCGCCGGTGACCGGCTGACCCGCACGGTCGAGCACCTGCACCACCGGCGTGGGGGTGCACCGGGTGCCCTGGGCACCGAGGGTGGCGTAGGCGTTCGCGAGGTCGAGGGGGCTCGTCGCCTCGGCGCCGAGGGTGAACGACCCCCGGTTCTCGTCGATGATCTGCTGCGCCGGTGTCTGGTTGGGCTGGTCGAACTCCATGCCCATGCGCTCGGCCATGCGCACCGGGCCCTCGACGCTGCCGAGCCGGTCCTCCAGCGCCAGGAAGTAGGTGTTCGAGGAGCGGACCAGCGCGCCGACCATGTCGAGGGTGTCGGGGTAGTTGCCGGCGTTCTCGACGCAGTACATGCTCCGACCGCTCCGGCTGTCGTCACCGCACGAGGGGCCGCGGAACACCCGTGACGTGTAGCGGTTGCCGGGCGTGCTGATCGTGGTGCCGGCCCCGATGCCCGCATCGAGCGCGGCCGCGGCGGTGAAGACCTTGTAGGTCGACCCCGCGCCCTTGCTGGCCACGGTGTTGAGGACGACGGACTCGCAGTCGGGGTCGGAGCAGCCGTACCGGCGGTTGGTGCTCATCGCCAGCACGTGCCCGGTGCCCGGCTCCACCGCGGTGAACATGCCCGCGAGGTCAGCGCCCATGGGCAGGGTGTCGAGCACCGCCTGGTCGCCGTACGCCTGGAGGTCGGGGCGCAGCGTCGTCTGGATGGTGTAGCCGCCGCTGTCGATCTCCTGCTGCGAGAGGCCCAGCGTGCCGGTGACGTACTGCAGCGCGTAGGCGCAGAAGAAGCCGCCGATCGTGGCGTCGATGCAGCCGTTCGCGGGGTCCTGGCCCGGGGCGACGGCCACGGGCTGCGCCGAGATCTCGGTGAACTCCTGCTCGGTGATGTGCCCGAGGTCGAACATCCGCTGCAGCACCTGGTTGCGGCGGATCTGGGCGTTCTCCGGGTTGGTGATCGGGTCGTCGTTGGCCGGGCTCTGCACCAGGCCGGCGAGCATCGCGGCCTGCGGCAGCGTGAGGTCGATGGCGTTCACGCTGAAGTACTTCTGGGCGGCGGACTGGATGCCGTAGGCGCCCTGACCGAAGTACACGAGGTTCAGGTACCGGGTGAGGATCTCGTCCTTGGAGTAGGTCTCCTCCAGGGCCATCGCCAGCCGGGCCTCGCGCAGCTTGCGGCCCACGTTCTGCTCGGTGGCCGCCTGTCGGGCCTCCGGCGTCTCCGCGGTCTGCAGCAGCGTCTGCTTGACCAGCTGCTGGGTGAGCGTCGAGCCACCCTCCTGGACCGAGCCCGCCGCCACGTTGGTGACCAGCGCGCGCACCGTGCCCTGCACGTCCAGGCCGTTGTGGTCGTAGAACCTGGAGTCCTCGATGTCGACCAGCGCCTGCTTCATGATCGGCGAGATCTGGTCGGGCGTCACCGGGGTGCGGTTGTTGGTGTAGAGATTCGTGATCAGCGAGCCGTCGGCGGCGAGCACCCGGGTGTTGCCGGCCGGGGTCTTGTCGGTCAGCTCCACGGGCAGCGCGTCGAGCAGCGATGCGGAGTTCCGCGCCACCAGCCCGGTGCCCCCGACCCAGGGAAAGAGGAATCCGGCGAGCAGCGCCCCGGCGACGACGACCGTCGCGGCGAGCTTCGCGAGTGTTCTGGACCTGAGTTGAGCGTTCTCCGACATCGGCGTCGAATGTACGTGGCCGGATGTCCCGGAGCCCGGGGTCAGCCGCGGCGCGCGGGCAGGATCCGGGTGCGGGGCGTGCCGGTCGGCGTGTCCGCGTCCGGGCCGGTGAGCTCCTCGGCCATCCCACGGAGCCCGTCGAGGTCGTGCACGTCACCGGCGGCCGCCGGCACCGTCCGGACGGCGACCTCCGGGTGGGCGCTGGTGAACCGGTCGGCCAGGTGCTGCTCGCGGGTCGCCTGCAGCATCCGCTCGGCGTGCACGCGCAGGGCGGCCGCGGCGAGCTCGGCACCCGGCGCACCGGCCTCGAGGACCTCCTCGGCCGCGCCCTCGGCCCGGGTCGCCGACAGCGTCGTCGTCGCCGGCGGGTGGGTCCGGTTCACGACCAGGCCGGCCAGCGGCATCTCCTCGGCCGACAGCCGGTCGACGAAGTACGAGGCCTCGCGCAGGGCATCGGGCTCCGGCGTCGCGACGACGACGAACCAGGTGCCCGGGCGCCGGAGCAGCTCGTAGGTCGCCGTCGCCCGCTCGCGGAAGCCGCCGAACATGGTGTCCAGTGCCGCGACGAACGCGGAGATGTCCCGTAGCAGCTGCCCACCGAGGATCTTGCTGATGATCCGGCTGAAGAACACGAAGCCGGCGCTGGCGATCTTGAAGCCGGTCCGGCTGGGGGCGGTGAGCAGCCGGATCATCGTGCCGTCGAGGAACCGGCTCATCCGGTTCGGGGCGTCCAGGAAGTCCAGCGCCGACCGGGACGGCGGGGTGTCGACGATGATCAGGTCCCACCGGTCGCTGGCCCGCAGCTGGCCGAGCTTCTCCATCGCCATGTACTCCTGCGTCCCGGCGAAGGAGGACGACAGCGACTGGTAGAAGGGGTTGGCCAGGATCTGCTCGGCCCGCTCCGGCGTGGAGTGCGCGACGACGACATCGTCGAACGTGCGCTTCATGTCCAGCATCATGGCGTGCAGCTCGCCGTCGGCCCCTGGTACGTCCACCCGCCGGGGCTCGTTGTCCAGCTCCACCAGGCCGAGGGACTGCGCGAGCCGCCGGGCCGGGTCGATGGTGAGGACGACGACCGTCCGGCCGGCCTCGGCCGCGGCGAGCGCCAGGGCCGCCGACGTCGTCGTCTTGCCCACCCCACCCGCGCCGCAGCAGACGACGATCCGCGTCTGCGCATCGGTGATCAGGTCGTGCAGGTCCATCGGCAGGGCGACCGGACCCGGGCGGGACGGGCGGGCGGGGCGGGCCGGGCGCTCCTCCGGCTGGGGGGCGGCACTCACGCGATGTCCCCCGTCGCTCCCGCGGGACGCTCCGCTCCTCGCTCGTTCCTCGCTGCGATGCTCACGCCCCCGTCCGCTCCTCTACCTCGCTGCGCAGGTGGTCCTCGAGGCGGCCGGCCAGCTCGAAGAGGCACCCGAGGTCCATCGTCCCGGTCATCAGGGGCAGCTCCACGGTCGGCCTGCCCAGCGCCTCCACCTCGTCGCGCAGGGCGTCCTGGCCGGCCCACCGGCGGGCGTGCTCGGTGACCTCGGCGGCCAGCGCCTCGGCGAGGTCGGGACCGCCGGGCAGGTGGGCGGCGGCCAGGGCCGGCGCCAGCTCGTCCCCGGTGAGACCGCCCGCGGCGGCTCGGGACAGCCCGTCGACCGGCAGTACCTGCTCAGCGGCCATGTTGACCACGACGGAGCCGACCGGGAGCCCCGCCTTGGTCAGCTCGGCGATGGCGTCGGCCGTCTCCTGGACCGGCATGTCCTCGAGCAGCGTGACCAGGTGCACGGCGGTCTGCGGCGAACGGAGCACGGCCATGACGCCGTCGCTCTGGGTCTTGATCGGGCCGGAGCGGGCCAGCTGCGACATCTCGGCGGTCACGCCGAGGAAGCGGGTGATCCGGCCGGTCGGCGGGGCGTCCACGACGACGGCGTCGTAGACCTGCCGACCGTCGTGACGGCGGGTCACGGCCTCCTTGATCTTGCCCGTGATCAGCACGTCGCGCAGACCCGGCGCGATGGCCGTGGCGAAGTCGATGGCCCCCATCTTCCGCAGCGCCCGCCCGGCCCGCCGCAGGTTGTAGAACATGTCCAGGTAGTCGAGGAGGGCCTCCTCGACGTCGATCGCCAGCGCCTTCACCTCGCCGCCACCGCGGGTGACCGCGACGCGGCGCTCCTCGTACGGGAGGGGCGGGGTGTCGAAGAGCTGGGCGACCCCCTGCCGGCCCTCGGTCTCGACGAGCAACACCGACCGGCCGTCGACGGCCAGGGCGAGTGCCAGCGCGGCGGCGACGGTGGTCTTGCCGGTGCCGCCCTTGCCGGTGACGACGTGCAGGCGCACGGGGGACGGGTCGGGGCTCACCTGCACCAGCGTAGAAGTCGAAGGACCACCCTGCCCCCCACGCCTCGCAAGCTCGGCGCGGGCCCCTGCAGGGTGGCCGTTCCAGCACGTCACCAGGGGGGCTAGCGTCCTCGCCATGACCCAACCGGCCCGCCAGAAGTGGGAGTACGCGACCATCCCGCTGCTCATCCACAACACCAAGGCGATCCTCGACTCCTGGGGCGTCGACGGGTGGGAGCTGGTGACCGTCCTCCCCGGTCCCGGCGGCTCCGACCAGCTCGTCGCCTACCTCAAGCGCCCGGCATGAGCTGGCACGCCCGCCTGGCCGAGCTGGGCATCCGCCTGCCGTCGGTCGCCGCGCCGGTGGCCGCCTACGTCCCCGCCGTCCGCACCGGGAACCTGGTCTTCACCTCCGGGCAGCTGCCCTTCGTCGACGGCGGGCTGCGCCGTACCGGCAAGGTGGGGGGATCGGTCGACATCGAGGCCGCTGCGGCCGACGCCAAGGTGTGCGCCCTCAACGCGCTGGCGGCCATCGACGAGCTCGTCGGCCTGGACTCGGTGGCCCGGATCGTGCGGGTCGTCGGCTACGTGGCCAGCGCCGAGGGCTTCAGCGGGCAGCCGCGGGTGGTGAACGGCGCGAGCGAGCTCCTGGGCAAGATCTTCGGGGAGGCCGGGCAGCACGCGCGCAGCGCCGTCGGGGTGGCCGAGCTGCCGCTGGGCGCACCCGTCGAGGTCGAGCTGACCGTCGAGCTGCGGTGACGCCGGCCACGCCCAAGCAGGCGGCCACCGTCCTGCTGCTGCGCGACGGCGAGCCCGGCCTCGAGGTCTACCTGCTCCGGCGGACCAGGGGCATGCCGTTCGCCGGCGGCATGACGGCCTATCCCGGTGGTGGCGTCGACCCGCGCGACGGGGACACCGAGATCGCCTGGCACGGCCCGGCGCCCGCCGAGTGGGCGAGCGCGTTCGGCTGCGACGAGCGCATGGCCCGCGAGCTCGTCTGCGCCGCGGTGCGCGAGACGTTCGAGGAGGCCGGCGTCCTGCTGGCCGGCGATCCGGAGGGCGGCGCCGTCGTGCCGGACGTCTCGGGTGACGACTGGGAGGAGCAGCGTCAGGCGCTGCTGGCGCGGGAGCTCTCGCTGTCCGAGCTGCTGGCCGGCCGCGGGCTGGCGCTGCGCTCGGACCTGCTGCGTCCGTTCGCGCACTGGATCACCCCGCCCGTGGAGCCCCGGCGCTACGACACCAAGTTCTTCGTCGCGGCGTTGCCGGTGGGCCAGGAGGCGCGGCACGTCTCGGGCGAGGCGGACGAGGCGGCCTGGCTGACCCCCTCGGCGGCGCTGGACGAGCTCACCTCGGGCGCGCGCCCGATGATGCCGCCGACCACTCACACGCTGGGCCAGCTGGGGGTGTTCCCCGACGTCGCGGCGGCGCTCGCCGGGTCACCGCCGGAGCCGTTGCACCCGATCAGCCCGACGTTCGAGGAGACCCCCGACGGAAAGTGGGCGGTCCTTCCGGACGGGACGCGCGTCCGCCTGGTCGTGCCGCTGCCGTCCTGAACGGTCCTACCTCACGGTTCTGGGTCCTCCCACGCGGTCGACGCCGAGGGAGGACCCGGTTCGATCAGGAACCCTGATCGTCGGGGAGGGTCAGCGGGCGCGGCGGCGGAGGCGGTCCTCGTCGAGGACGACGACCGACTTGCCCTGCAACTGGATCCAGCCGCGGTGCACGAAGTCGGCCAGGGCCTTGTTCACCGTCTCGCGGGAGGCGCCGACCAGCTGGGCCAGCTCCTCCTGCGTGAGGTCGTGCTTGACGCGCAGGCCGTCGCTCTCGCGGCTGCCGAAGCGATCGGCCATCTGCAGCAGCGCCTTGGCCACGCGGCCGGGGACGTCGGTGAAGATCAGGTCGGCGACCGAGTCGTTGGTACGGCGCAGTCGCCGGGCCAGGACCCGCAGCAGCTGCTCCCCGATCTCGGGGTGCGCCTCGATCCAGGGACGCAGCACCGACTGCGGCATCTTGGCCAGCTTCACGTCGGTCACCGCGGTCGCCGTCGCCGTCCGCGGGCCCGGGTCGAAGACCGAGAGCTCGCCGAACTGGTCGGACGGGCCCATGACGGCCAGCACGTTCTCCCGGCCGTCGGGCGACCGGCGGGACAGTTTGATCTTGCCGGTGGCGACGATGTACAGGCTGTCGCCGGGTTCGCCCTCGTTGAAGATCACCCGGCCGCGCGGCAGCGTGATCATCTCCAACCGACTGGCGACCGGGTGCACCGCGTCCTCCGAGAGCCCCTGGAAGATCCCGGACTGGGCCAGCACCTCGTCCACTGCACGTCCTCTCACTGCCGTTCGCGATAGGACGCAGAGGCGTCCGTGTCCGGAGGGAGTCTAGGCGGCTGTGCCGTCGGTCACCCGATCGGTGGTTGCCCGCGTCCCCCCTCCGAGCGAGTGGTCCGGGCCACAGCGCCCACGGACGTGCAGTTCAGACCATCGGAGGGTTGGATGTGCGACCGCCCGTGTGACGGCGGCGCCGCCAGCGGGCCAGCGCTCGCCGGATGCCCGAGGAGGCGAGCGTGTCGACCTCTCCCGGCGTCGCCGTGCTGAGGAACTCGGTGACCTCCCGTGGGCCGGCCGGCCGCCGCAGCGGCTCTTCGACGCGCTCCATGACCAGCAGGAAGGCGATCAGCAGGGGTGGGAACAAGATGACGCTGAGTGCGACCACGTCGACCTCCTTCGCCTCGCCTGCGTGTTCCCCGGACCGCTGCGGCGCGGGAGCCCATCCCTGCTCAAGGATGACACGGCCGGAAGTCGTCAGCCTGGCCGCCTACCCTCGACCGCGTGTCCCTGCCCGAGTCGGAGCTCGCGACCGAGCCGGCCTACGCCCGCCCCGCACCGCCGCGCCGTCCCACGCAGGCGGCGCGCACCGGCGCCTCCCCCTACGACCCCGGTGAGACGCCGCTGTCGCGCACCCGCCGGGCCCGGCGGATGGCCCGGGAGCTCGCGCTCATCCACCCCGACGCGCACTGCGAGCTGGACTTCACCAACGCCTTCGAGCTGCTGGTCGCCACGGTCCTGTCGGCGCAGACGACGGACAAGATGGTCAACAAGGTGACGCCCACGCTGTTCGCCCGGTACCCCGACGCGGTCGCGCTCGCCGGTGCCGACCGCGAGGAGCTCGAGACGATCCTCAAGCCCACCGGCTTCTTCCGGGCCAAGGCCAACTCGGTGCTCGGGCTCAGCCAGGCGCTGGTCGAGCGGTTCGACGGCGACGTGCCCGGCCGGATGGCCGATCTGGTCACGCTGCCCGGCGTGGGCCGCAAGACCGCCAACGTCGTGCTCGGGAACGCGTTCGGAGTGCCCGGCCTCACCGTCGACACGCACTTCGGCCGGCTGGTCCGCCGGTTCGGCTGGACGGCGGAGGAGGACCCGGTGAAGGTCGAGGCCGAGATCGCCGCGCTGGTCCCGAAGAAGGAGTGGACCGACTTCAGTCACCGCGTGATCTTCCACGGTCGCCGGGTCTGCCACGCCAAGAAGGCCGCCTGCGGTGCCTGCGGGCTGGCCAGGTGGTGCCCCTCGTTCGGCATCGGCCCGGTCGACCCGGACGTGGCCCTCACGCTGGTCAAGACCCCCGCAGCGTCGGACACCGAGTGATGCGGCGGTCGCTGCTCGGGCTGATGGCGCTCGTCCTCCTCTCGGCCTGCACAGCCGAGCCGACGAACTCCGGGACGGCGAACTCCGGGACGACGAATTCCGAAGCGCCGTCCCTGGACGTCGAGGGGTACGACACCGTCCTGGAGCCCTGCCCCGAGCAGCCGGAGCAGGCGGCGGCCGGCGCGCAGACGTTGCCGCCGCTGTCGTTCGACTGCGTCGGCGGCGGAGTACTGGACCTCGCGCGGGCACCCGGCGTTCCGACCCTGGTCAACCTCTGGGGCAGCTGGTGCCCGCCGTGCAGAGCCGAGCTGCCGCTCCTGCAGGAGTTCGCGGACGTGGCGGGTGACCGGGTGCGCGTGGTGGGCGTCATCAGCAAGGACGGCGTCCCGCAGGCCGACTCCTTCGCCGACGACGCCGAGGTCACGTTTCCCGGGGCGTTCGACGGGGAGGGTGCGCTCATGGCCGAGCTCGGCATCAACGCGCTGCCGTTCACCTACTTCCTGGACGCCGACGGCGCGCTGGTGCACACCGAGGTCGGCGACGTCGCCTCGGTCGACGAGCTCCGTGCCCTGGCCGCCGAGCACCTCGGGGTCCAGCTGTGAGCCCCGCCGGGGACGGGGCCGGCGATCTCGACGGACTGCCCGGGTACCTGCACCGGCTGCTGGACGCCGCCGACGACCTGCCGCTGCGGCACCGGATGCCCCGGGCGACGGCGACCGCGCGGCGCTCGGCCGTGCTCATCCTCTTCGGCGAGGGCCCCGCGGGCCCCGACGTGCTCCTGATCGAGAAGTCCGCGCACCTGCGCAGCCACGCCGGTCAGCCGGCCTTCCCGGGGGGCCAGGCCGATCCGACGGACGACTACCCGATCGGGACGGCGCTCCGCGAGGCGGAGGAGGAGGCCGGCATCGACCCCGACGGCGTCCGGGTGCTCGCCACCCTGCAGGAGCTCTTCCTCGGGCCCTCGGACAACCTCGTCGTCCCCGTGGTCGCCTGGTGGGACGACCCGCGGGACGTGAGCATCGGCGATCCGCACGAGGTCGCCCGGGTCGCCCGGGTGCCACTGGCCGAGCTCACCGATCCCGGCAACCGGTTCCGCGTGAGCCATCCGTCCGGGTACATCGGCCCGGCCTTCGCCGTGGCCGACATGCTGGTCTGGGGCTTCACCGCCGGCCTCCTGGACGCGATCCTGGACGCCGCCGGCCTCGCGCAGCCGTGGGACACCCGCGACGTGCGCCCCCTGCCCACGTCCGTCGTGCGCCCGTACGCCCTGCCGGGCGCCGTCGGCGCGGGTGGCGAGGAGGACGCCGCCGCGCCGACGGTGGCCGATCCCGCACCCGACGGCCCTCCGGCGCGTACGGTTCCGCCCCGATGAACGGCAGAAGGACCTCCTTGCCCCCCACCACTCGTAGAAGGACCACCTCCTCCCCGCTCCTCGCAGGCTCGGGGCGGAACCGGGGAGGCGGCCGGGGCCCCTGCAAGAAGGCCGCTGTGGTCGCCGCCGCGCTGGTCCTGCTTGCCGGCTGCGGTGGCGAGGAGTCCCCGGGTTCCGGCTCCGCTGCCGCACCGTCCACCGCGCCAGGCGTGGGGGAGGTGACGACGGCGCCCGACGGCGTCCAGGAGATCACCCTGCAGACCCAGGACGACTACGTCTTCCTGCCCGACAGCTTCACGGTGGACCCGGGAACGGTGCGGTTGACCGTGGTCAACGTGGCCGAGGAGATGACCCACAACCTCGAGTTCGACGACGGCGAGGGGCCCGAGCCGATCGACGCGGGCATCTCGCTGCTGGCTCCGGGTGAGCAGAAGACGATCGAGTTCACGGTGACCGTGCCCGGGGACCACCCCTTCACCTGCACCTTCCACACCCAGCTCGGCCAGGTCGGCACGATGACGGTGCGCGGCCGATGACGACAGGTGCGGGAGCATCGCAGGGAGCGCCAGCGACCGAGGAGCGGATCGCGCCCGGAGTCGAGCGAGGTTACTGACCGATGTCCCTCGTCGACGTGGTGCTGATCGTCTTGGCCCTGGTGTTCGCGCTGTCGGGTTTCCGGCAGGGCCTGCTGGTCTCGTCGGCCTCGCTCTTCGGCTTCCTCGGCGGCGCCGTCGTGGGTGCGCAGCTGTCCGAGCCGGTCGCCGAGCGGATCGACGGCTCCAGCGTCACCCGGGTGTTCGCGGCGCTGGTCGTCGTGCTCGCGGGGGCGCTGCTCGGGCAGATCCTCGCGGGTGCGATCGGTCGCGCGGTCCGCGGACAGGTCACGTGGGAGCCGGCCAAGATGGTCGACTCGGTGGCCGGGGCGGTGGTCTCGGCGACGGCGGTCCTGCTGGTGGCCTGGATGGTGGCCTCCCCGCTGGCGAGTTCGCCGTTCCCGCAGGTCGCCAGCCAGGTGCGGCAGTCCGCGCTCGTGCAGGCCGTCGACCGGGCGGTGCCCGACGGGGTGCGCACGGTCTACGACAACCTCCGCGACGCCATCGACCGCCGCGGCCTGCCCGACGTCCTCGACCCGCTCACTCCCACTCAGGTGCCGGAGGTCGCAGCGCCCGACCCGGCGCTGCTGAACAGCCCGGTGGTCGCGTCGGTGCAGGGATCGGTGGTGAAGATCAGCGGCGTCGCGCCGTCCTGCTCGCGGCAGATCGACGGCTCGGGCTTCGTCTACGCTCCGGAACGGGTGATGACCAACGCGCACGTGCTTGCCGGCGTCACCGATCCGGTCGTGCTGGCCGAGGGCGAGGAGTACGACGCCACCTCGGTCTACGTGGACGAGGAACTCGACGTCGCGGTGCTCGCCGTCCCGGGGCTGGAGACCCTGCCGCTGTCGTTCGCGCAGACGCCGGCCGAGGCGGGCGACGACGCGCTGATCATGGGCTATCCCGGTGGCGGCCCGTTCTTCGTGGGCCCGGCGCGCGTGCGCGACCGCGGGGAGATCAGCGGACCGGACTTCCGGAACACGCAGACCGTCGTCCGCGACGTCTATGCGCTGTACGGGACCGTCCGTGCGGGGAACTCCGGCGGGCCGCTGTTCGGGCCGGACGGCAGCGTCCTCGGCGTGGTGTTCGCCTCCGCGATCGACGACCCCGACACCGGCTACGCACTCACCGGGCCCCAGGTCGCGCAGGCCGCGAACGTGGGCAGCACCGCGACGACCGAGGTCGGCACCGGCCCCTGCGAGTGACCCCGACGAATCCGCGACGCGCATTCGGTCGGGGTGGGCCGAAGGCCATCCTCGGAGTGCCTGACAGCCCGGCGGAGCCGGTCCGTCACCCCAGCGGAGCTGCGAAGTCGGCGATCGCCTGGCTGATTTCGGCCGGGGCCTCCTCCTGGGGGAAGTGCCCGATCCCGGGGAGCTCGCGGAACTCGTAGGCGCCGGCGACGTAGCGTGCCGAGCCCCGCGCGGTGTCGACGAGCACGCAGGAGTCCAGGGTGCCGTGCAGTTGCAGCGTGGGGGCGGTCACGGGAGCAGACATCCGCCGCGCGTAGCGCAGCCCGTCCGGCCGCAGCTGCGAGCGGGCGGCCCAGCGGTGGTACTCCATGGCCCCGTACGCCGCCTGGGGGATCCGGGCGGCCGCGCGGTACCGGTCGACGGCCGCCGCGAAGTCGGGGGTGCGCGACCAGGCGGGCCCCGACCACCGCTGCATCAGGTCGGCCACCGGGTCGTCGTCGGCCCGCGTCAGCCGGCGCTCGGGCAGGCGGGGGACCTGGAAGCCCAGCGCGTACCGCGACGCGCGCCGCTGGGCGGGGTGCGCCATGCCGGCGCGCAGGCGCCGTGGATGGGCCATGGAGAGGACGACGAGCCGGCGCACCGAGCGCGGGTGCAGCGCCGCCATGGTCCAGCCGAGCAGCCCGCCCCAGTCGTGACCGACCACCACCGCGTCCTGCTCGCCGAGCGCCCGCACCAGCGCGGCGACATCCGCCGACAGCGTGGGCAGGTCGTAGCCGCGGGGAGGCTTGTCGCTGGCGCCGTAACCCCGGAGGTCCGGAGCGACGACGTGGAAACCGGCGGCGGCCAGATCGGTCAGCTGCGAGCGCCACGTCCACCAGAACTGGGGAAAGCCGTGCAGCAGCAGGACCAACGGACCGCGGCCGGCCTCGGCCGCGTGCAGCCGGACGCCGTTGGCGGAGATGTCCCGGTGGGTCCAGGGCCCGGGCAGGAGGACGCTGGTCGCGTCGGGCGGGCCGTCCGGGGGGACGGTCACCGGCCGCTCAGACCTTGTAGGACTCGTTGCCGCGCAGGGCGACCCGGCCGTCGCTCACCTCGGGCACGGCGCGGCGGCGCTGGCCCGGCGCCTCGCGGTGCAGCACCTCGGGCAGGTCGGAGAGGGTCTCCAGCGTCCGCTCCGGCTTCTCGATCTTCGAGATCATCCGCTTCCCGATGAGTGCGCAGATGCCGGCGAGGACGAGCAGGAAGAGCGTGACGATGCCGTAGGACACCCAGCGAGGGAGGCCCAGGGCGGTCAGCGCTTCGGCGACCGTGACGAACAGGTAGATGCCGGCGAAAGCGGCCAGCACGCCGGCGGCGCCGAACAGGCCGACGCTGATCCCGGCCTTCTTGGCCGCCCGGCCGATCTCCGCCTTGGCCAGCTCGACCTCGGCACGGACCAGCGTCGACATGTCGGCCATGGCGCTCTGGACGAGAGTCCCGACGGAGGGTTCCTCGGCGGCGGTCGCCGCGTCGCGGTGGGCCGGCGACACACTGTGGGCCACGGGGCTCCTCCTTCTCTTCGATTCGGCTGGTCAGGGGAATCGTGCCGCACGACGGCGGCCCGCGCGCTGCGGCCCCCCGTCGGACCACCCCGTGCAGGTCGGCCGCGCGCCTGCACGGGGTGCTCGATCAGTCCTCCGACGGGGCGGCCGGCAACTTCTCCTTGATCAGGTTCATCACGGACGAGTCGGTCAGCGTGGTGACATCGCCGAGCTCGCGGTTCTCGGCGATGTCGCGGAGCAGCCGGCGCATGATCTTCCCGGATCGGGTCTTGGGCAGCTCCTGGACGACCATGATCTGACGCGGCTTGGCGATGGGGCCGATGTCTCGGGCCACGTGGTTGCGCAGCGTCTGCACCAGCTCGTCCCCGGAGTCCGTACCGCTCTCGCGGAGGATGACGAACGCGACGATGCCCTGCCCCGTGGTCGGGTCGCTGGCGCCCACGACCGCCGCCTCGGCGACCGCGGGGTGCCCGACGAGGGAGGACTCGACCTCGGTGGTGGAGATGCGGTGCCCGGACACGTTCATGACGTCGTCCACCCGGCCGAGCAGCCAGATGTTGCCGTCGGCGTCCTTCTTCGCCCCGTCGCCGGCGAAGTAGACGTTCTTCCCGAACCGCGACCAGTACGTGTCGACGTAGCGGTCGTCGTCGCCCCAGATGGTGCGCAGCATCGACGGCCACGGTTCGGTGAGCACCAGCAGTCCGGTGGAGTCGTTCGTGAGCTCGTTGCCCTCGTCGTCCACGACCTTGGCCGAGATGCCCGGGAACGGGTGCTGGGCCGAGCCGGGGACCAGGCTGGTCACGCCCGGGAGGGGATTGATCATGTGGCCGCCGGTCTCGGTCTGCCACCAGGTGTCCACGATCGGGCAGCGGCCGCCCCCGATGTTCTTGTGGTACCAGAGCCAGGCCTCGGGGTTGATCGGCTCCCCGACCGAGCCGAGCACGCGGAGGCTGGAGAGGTCGAAGCCGGCGGGGACGTCCTCGCCCCATTTCATGAACGTGCGGATCACGGTGGGCGCGGTGTACAGGATCGTCACGCCGTACTTCTGGATGATCTCCCACCAGCGGCCGCGGTGCGGGGTCTCCGGGGTGCCCTCGTACATGACCGACGTCGCCCGGTTGGAGAGCGGGCCGTAGACGATGTAGCTGTGGCCGGTGACCCAGCCGACGTCGGCCGCGGTCCAGAACACGTCGTCGTCGGCCTTGAGGTCGAAGCTCGCCCAGTGCGTGAAGCTGACCTGGGTGAGGTAGCCGCCGGTGGTGTGCAGGATGCCCTTGGGCTTCGCCGTCGTCCCGGACGTGTACATGATGTAGAGCGGGTGCTCGGCGTCGAAGGACTCCGGCTCGTGCTCGGTCGACTGCCGCTCGACGACATCGTCCCACCAGAGGTCGCGACCCTCCGTCCACTCGACGTCCTGGCCGGTGCGCTTCACGACGACGACGTTGCGGACGCCGGGGCTGCGGCCCACGGCGTCGTCCACCGCGGGCTTGAGGGCGCTGGGGGCGCCCCGGCGGTAGCCACCGTCGGAGGTGATGACCAGGACGGCGCCGGCGTCGTCGAGACGGCTGGCGAGGGCGTCGGCGGAGAAGCCGCCGAAGACCACCATGTGGACGGCGCCGATGCGGGCGCAGGCCAGCATCGAGATCACCGTCTCCGGGATCATCGGCATGTAGATGGCGACGCGGTCGCCTGCTCGGACGCCGAGTTCGATCAGCGCGTTCGCGGCCTTGCAGACCTCGTCCTTCAGCTGGGCGTAGGTGATCGTCCGGGTGTCGTCGGCCGGCTCGCCCTCCCAGTGGTAGGCGACCTGGTCACCGTGCCCGTCCTCGACGTGCCGGTCCACGCAGTTGTAGGCGACGTTGAGCTTCCCGCCGACGAACCACTTGGCGAAGGGCGGGTTGCTCCAGTCGAGCACCTCGTCCCACTCCTGCGTCCAGGTCAGCCGGCGGGCCTGCTTCGCCCAGAACGCGAGCCGGTCGGCCGACGCCTCGTCGTAGACGTCGGGGCCGACGTTGGCGTGGGCGGCGAGCTGCTGAGGCGGCTCGAAGCTCCGGCCCTCCGTCGTGCTGGTGCCGCTGGCGGTCTCGCTCATGCACTACCTCCCGGTTCCGGCGTCGCGGAATGCGGCGACGCAGTGTGGGTCCCGCCACACCGTATGGCCCACGCGGCCTGAGCGTCTGCCCCGGGACGGATGCTGAGCCGAACGGTGCAAAGGTGTCGATGAGCGAGACTGGCCAGGTGGCGACGGGGAACTCCGACGCGGTGGTCGCGCGGCTGCTCGGCGCCGACGCGCTCGGGTTGGTGCTGCCGCCGTCGGGTGACGTCGTCCCCGCGGTTTCGTTCGCCGACCTCGAGTGGACCGCCGGGGTGCTCGAGCGTCGCGCCCGCCGGTTCGGCAGCGCCGACCGCCGCGTCCTGGCCACCGTGTGGTGGTACTCGGCGTCCTCGGTGCTGCTCACTCCGCCGTTGGCGGGCCTGGTCACCGGCATCCCGCTCTCGGCCCGGCTCGCCGACCTGTCGGTGGCGATGCTGCCGGGCCCCCTGCCGGCAGCGGCGGAGGCGGGCGCGGCGGGGTCGGGCGATCTGGCAGCGGACCTGCGCGACTCGCTGGGGGCCGTGATCGCCGCCGTGGCCGAGGCCGGCCGGATGCGCGAGCGACCGCTGTGGGCCATCGCCACCGACTCGCTCGCCAACCGGCTGCTCGCCCTCGGGCAGGCCACGGGGAAGACGGACCGGGCCACCGGGCTGGCGGTGCCGCTGGCCGCGTCCGTGGGGCCGCCGCTCCCGTCGCCGCGGTACGAGGACGTCGCGGGACGGCGGTTCGTCCGGCGGGCCTCCTGCTGCCTGCTGGATCGGACACCCGGCGGGCCCACCTGCACGTCGTGCCCGCGCCGCCCGCCCGCCGAGCGCCGCCGCCTGCTGGAGCGCCTGACGGGTGGCGTCAGGGGAGCGGGCTCGCGCGAGTGACCGGCGTCCGGTACCGCGGCGGCGATCCGCGCCCGGTCGGACGGCCTCGCACTCCGTCGCGGGCGGGGCGATGATCGGCTGAGTCGATGACGACAGAGGGAGAGCCGCATGCCCGTCATGCCCGCCGCGTTCTTCGGTCATGGCAACCCGATGAACGCGCTCGAGAAGAACCGGTACACCGAGGCCTGGCGGGCGTTCGGCCAGGCCGTGCCGCGTCCCCGGGCGATCCTCGTCGTCTCCGCCCACTGGTACGTGCAGGCCACCGCGGTCACCGCCATGCCGCGACCGCGCACCATCCACGACTTCTTCGGCTTCCCGCGCGAGCTCTTCGAGGTCGACTACCAGCCGCCAGGCCTGCCCGAGCTGTACGAGGAGGTCGCTGACGTGGTGCATCCGACGTGGGTCGGCGCCGACCTCGACAGCTGGGGGATCGACCACGGGGCCTGGTCGGTGCTTCTGCACGCCTTCCCCGACGCCGACATCCCCGTCGTCCAGTTGTCGATCAATGCGCTCAAGTCCTTCGACTACCACCTGCAACTGGGCGCCGCGCTCGCCCCGTTGCGGGAGGACGGCGTCCTGGTGATCGGGAGCGGCAACGTGGTGCACAACCTGGGCGGGGTGAGTCGCGCGCTGCCCGACGCGGGGTTCGACTGGGCGCAGCGGTTCGACCAGGAGGCCAAGCAGCTGATGCTCACCGATCCCACCGAGGTCGGCCGGCTCGACGGTCACCGCGACTACGACCTGGCCGTGCCGACCCCGGACCATTTCCTGCCCCTGCTCTACGTCGCCGGCGTGGCCGGGGCGACGGGGACGCCGGCAGAGGTGCTCGTGGACGGCTACAGCTATGGATCCCTCTCGATGACGGCGTACACGGTCGGCATGGATGCGCCCGCGGTGTCCGGGTCGGGCTTCGCCGCGCCCCTGCCCGAGGGCCCGCCGGCCGACGGAGCCAACATCTGATCGCCCGGCTCTCTACGTTCCCGCGGGAACGCCGGTGGCCTCGGTCTCCAGGCGGCGGACCAGATCGCGGTTGCCCATGAGCACCCCGACGACGTAGCGGACGTCCATGCGCTCTCCGCCGGTCGGCATGGCGTCGGGAAGCGGCGGCTCTCCGTCGGGGAAGAGCGTGGCTCCGATGGGGACGGCCGGGCAGGTGGGCCGCAACCGCTTGCTGGCGTTGTGCCGGTCGCGGCGTCTGCCCGGCCGCCGCGACCCGGGGCGAGCACGGACCGGCCGGGACGCTGCGGTCGCGACCGGATCCGCTGCGCTCGGGCGCCGTTCCATCTGCAGGTCAACTGGATGCACCCCGGCCCACTCGTCCCGGGCGGGCGATGTGTCGGAGAGCCCTGGGAGACCTCCGGTGAAGGCCGCGTCCGCCACTCCCCACACCCGACGGCCGTCCGGAGCTGTGACGACGAGGCGTCCGTCGGCGCGGCTCATCACCAGGTCGAGTTCGTGCACGAGTCCGTGGTCGCGGTCGCACAGCAGCACGAGGTTCGACAGGTCCGTCCGCCCACCGAAGAGCCAGTGCCGCAGGTGATGGGCGTGCAGTCGTTCGACCCGGGACTCCAGGCAGCCCGGACGCGCGCAGCCGCCGTCCCGGCGGAGCAGTGCCGTGCGCTGTGCCCGGGTGGCGCGCCGCTTCCGGCGGCCCACGGCGAGGGGCTCGCGGTCCCTCTCGATCATGCCGACCACCGAGGCCTCGCAGAGCATCCGGCGGACGACGGACGGGGTCAGCGCCGGGCCGCCCTCGACGTAGGCGCGTCCGGCCGCGGCGTCGTCGGCCAGGACGGCGGCGTCGACGTGCACCACCACCTCACGGCGCGGCGGATCACCCGCGCGGCGGCCGATGTCCGCGGCGGCCTCCGCCAGGACCGACAGCGCTGCCAGCCGGCGGGCGGCGAGGCGGCCGGGCGCCGGACCGTCCTCGTCGTCGGCAGGTGGGGCCTCGGCGGCCCTCGGCGCCCCCGCGGTCCGGGTCGCCTCGGCGCGTTCCCGACGGGCGGTGCGCTCGGCCACCGAGTCGATCGCCGC
Organism: Blastococcus colisei; assembly: GCF_006717095.1. Lineage (NCBI taxonomy): Bacteria > Bacillati > Actinomycetota > Actinomycetes > Geodermatophilales > Geodermatophilaceae > Blastococcus > Blastococcus colisei. The sequence goes on along the minus strand of NZ_VFQE01000002.1, from coordinate 521,290 downwards.
CATGAAACCGGTGCCCTCCTCGGGGGCCATGCGGATCTTCACCGTCAACATGCCTGACTCGTCCCACCAGTGGTCGAACGACGGCCGCGCCTCCGGCGGCGGGTCGCCGGCGTTCAGGATGTCCGCTCGGCGCCACTGGCGGACCGTCCGCTCGACCTGCGAGGCCGTGAGCTCCACGGCCAGCTCCAGCAGCGCTGCCTCGCTATCCGGCTCGGCGATCCGGGTGAGCGCACGCACCTTCGAGTAGGACAGCCGACCCGCCGCGAACGCCGCCTCGATCAACGGCAGCGATGTCAGCGCTCGTGCGACCCGCACGTGCTCGCGGGCCGCCCCCGGGGAGAGCCCGCACTGCCACGACAGCCAGTGCGCGCACGACGCGATGCCGTAGCCGTGCCAACCGTCCCGCTCGTCGAATTCGGCGATCAGACGGAGCCACGCCGCGGTCGCGGCGGCGAGGCGGACCGCTCCGGCAGTGATGGCGGCCGCCAGTTCGGGCAGTGGACCGCCGGGCCGGTGCTGGGCAGTCGGGTGATCGGGCACGGGACCTCCTTCGAATGCGTGTTCGAAGAATAGCGGCGGCCACCGACAGAAACTGCACGTCAGAGGCACGGCCGTCGGCGGGACGTTCCCGCGGGAACGCCACACCCGCGCACTCGCCACCCGTTCGCGGAGCAGGGCGACGGCGGCGGCCGCGTCGTGTGCCGAGAACGACACCCGCCGGACGGTGCAGCTCCGGCCGTCGACCTCGAGGGCGGCGTCGGGGGAGAACGGGAGCTCCACGTCCGTCCTGTCCATGAAGGACAGGGCGAGGTCCTCGTCGTCGTGCTCGAGGGTCTTCCGGTGGTCGTTGTGCACGTCCTCCTCAGGCGGTGCGGCTCGACCGCTGGCCCTAGTCCGGGTCCGCGGCGCGCGGCAGGTCGCGGATCCGCAGGAAGGGATCCGTCGAGAAGATCGTCTCCACGGGCAGCCCGAAGAAGCCGGCGTCCGCAGCGCGAGGCGCAGGCCCGGGTTGTACTCGTACCGCTCCAGGTAGACCGACGGTCTGGTAGTGGACGCCGAGGGCGTCAGCGAGCTGCCGCCGGGTCACCCCCTGCGCAGCCCGGAGCAGCGCGATCCGGTTGTAGACGGCGTCGCCGGAGCGGTCCGTACTCACGTGACCCGATCGTCGCCCCCCGAGCGCATCCGGAAGCCCTCCACGATCTCGATCGTCGTCGTCCTGCCGGCGCCGTTGGGCCCGAGCAGGCGGACCACCTCGCCGGGGTGGACATCGAAGTCGACGCCGGTGAAGACGTCGTGCGTGCCGTAGGTCATCCGGAGGCCGGTGACCCGGACCACCGGCTCGAGCTGCGGACTCATCCGCCGACACCGTCCCTGGGAAGGGTCTTGGATCGATGCCGCGGATAGAAGGAGTGCTGCATCAGCAGTACACGTGCTTTCGAGGCGGCTCAGTCCAGATCGGCGTCGTCGTCCGGCGGCGGGTCGTCATGGGGTCCGTCGAGCCCGACCACCGCGCCGACCACCCAGACGGCGGGCGGGCGGACGTTCTCCTCGGTCACCGTGCGCGGGAGCGCCGCGAGCGTGGTCCGGAGGGTGCGCTGGGACGGCGTGGAGCCGTCGCTGACCACCGCGACCGGGGTGTCCGGTGCCCGCCCGTGCTCCACGAGCGCGGCGGCGATGGCCGGCGCGGTGTCCACGCCCATGAGGACGACGACGGTGCCGCGCAGCCGCGCGATCGCCGCCCAGTCGACGAGCGACTTCGGATGCCCGGGCGGCAGGTGCCCGGACACCACGACGAACTCGTGGGTGAGCCCGCGGTGGGTGACCGGGATCCCGGCCAGCCCCGGGACGGCGATGGCGCTGGTGACGCCGGGCACGACCTCCACCGGGACGCCGGCCGCCGTGCAGGCCTCGAGCTCCTCCATCCCGCGGCCGAACACGAACGGGTCCCCGCCCTTGAGTCGCACCACGCGCTTCCCGGCGAGGGCGCGCTCGACCAGCAGGGCGTTGATCTGCTCCTGGGCCATCGACCGCCCGCGGGGCAGCTTGGCGGCGTCGACGACCTCCACGTGCGGAGGCAGGGTCTCCAGCAGGGTCAGCGGTGCCAGGTGATCGGCCACGACGACGTCGGCCTGGGCGACCGCCTGCCGGCCGCGGACGGTGATCAGCCCGGGGTCCCCGGGCCCGCCGCCGACCAGGACGACGCTGCCCGGGCGGGCCACCGTGGGTGTGCGGGCGGCGCGGTCGGCGATGCTGCCGTCGGTGAGCCCGGCGACGACGGCGTCCCGCACGCCGATCGCCCGCTGCGGATCCCCGCCCCCGTGCACACCGACGACCAGTTCGCCGTGCCGACCCACGGCGGGGGTCCAGACGCTGGAGGCCGACCGGTCGTCGGCGCGCGCGCAGAAGATCCGGGCGCGTTCGGCCTCCTCGGCCACGGCAGCGTTCACCGCGGGGTCGTCGGTGGCGGCCACCGCGTACCAGGCGCCGTCGAGGTCGCCGGTCGCGTACCGGCGTCGTATCCAGGTCAGCGACCCCGGCTCGACCAGGGCCTCCAGTGCCGGGGTGACCGCCGGGGAGACCACGGTGACCCGGGCGCGCGCCGCCAGCAGGCCGGCCACCCGCCGGTGGGCCACCTGCCCCCCGCCCACCACCACGACGGAGCGGTCGTGCAGCCGCAGCCCGACGGGGTAGACGACCCCGCTCTCGGGGGGGACGGGGGTGGCGTTCATTTCTGGGTCACGCCGGCGGCGTCGAACGTGGCGACGTCGCGGAGCGCCCGGGCTGCACTCGCCACCAGCGGCAGGGCCAGGAGGGCGCCGGTGCCCTCGCCGAGCCGGAGGTCGAGGCGGAGCAGCGGGCGCAGGCCCAGCGACTCCAGGGCGATGGCGTGCCCGGGTTCGACGGACGCGTGCCCGGCGAGCGCGTACTCCACGGCGGTGGGGCACAGTGCGGCGGCCACCAGTGCGGCGGACCCGGCGATCGCGCCGTCCAGCAGCACCGGCACGCGCGCGGCCGCGGCGCCGAGGACGAACCCGGCCAGTGCCGCGTGCTCGAGCCCGCCCACCTCGGCCAGGACGGCCAGCGCCGCGGCCGGCGTCGCGGGCCGGGACGGCACCCGGCCGACGGCGCGGCTGACGACATCCACCTTGCGGGCCAGCGTGGCGTCGTCCACGCCGGTTCCCCGCCCGGTCGCGGCGACGGGGGAGGCGCCGGTGAAGGCGCACACCAGCGCGGCGGACGCCGTGGTGTTGGCGATCCCCATGTCGCCGGTGATCAGGCAGGGCGAGGCGGTGGCCAGCCGGGTGGCCACCTCGATGCCGGCCTCCACCGCCCGGCGGGCCTCGTCGAGCGTCATGGCCGGGCCCTCGGCGAGGTCGGCCGTGCCGGAGCGGATCTTCCGGTCCAGCAGCCCGTCCGCGGCATCCAGGGGCGCGACCACACCGACGTCCACCACCACCACCTCGGCACCCAGCTCGGCGGCGAAGGCGTTGACCACCGCGCCGCCGGCCAGGAAGTTGGCCACCATCTGGGCGGTCACCTCCTGCGGCCAGGGTGTGACCCCTTGGGCGTGCACCCCGTGGTCCCCGGCGAAGACGGCGACGACCGCGGGGACCGGCAGCGGAGCGGGGCAGCTGCCGGCGATGCCGGCCAGCTGCGCGGCGACGTCCTCGAGCACGCCGAGGGAGCCCGGCGGCTTGGTCATCCGGTCCAGCCGCTCCCGGGCGGCCTGCTCGGCCGCGGCGTCCCGGGGCATCACGGCGTCGATGGTGCTTCCCAGCAGGGTGCCGGCGAACGGGTTCGGGTCGGTGCTCAGTGCGTCTCCTCGGCAGCAGGTCCTCCGTACAGGATCCCAGCGAGGGCCGCGGTGAACGCGCGGGAGGTCTCCGGATCCCGCACCGCGACCCGCAGGTGGTCTCGGGAGAGGCCGGGGAAGGTGTCGGCGCGACGCACCGCCCAGCCCCGGTCGCGCAGGGCCTCGGGCACCCGGCCGCCGTCGGGAACCCGCAGCAGGACGAACGAGGAACGGGGCTCGCCCACCGGCTCGACGCCGGGAGGAAGGGCAGCGAGCAGGGCCCGCCGGTCGTCGGCGTCCTCCGGAACCGCGGCCGGGTCCAGCCGGTAGCCCTCCTCGGGCCGGAGCAGCAGCCGGGTCGCCGGGTGGGCGGCCGCCCGCAGCGCGACCTCCGGCTCGGTGAACGACGGGTGGACGACGACGGCGCGGCGCGGACGCAGGGCTCGCGCGAGCAGCGTGAAGGCCTCCGCCGCGCCGGCGGTGAGGAGCACCTCGGCCGGGTCCCGTCCGTGGGCCGCCGCCACCGCGGCCCGGGCCGGCCCGGCGTCGGGATAGGCGGCGCTGTCGTCGATCGCCTCGTGCAGCACGGTCCGCAGCCAGGCCGGCCCGGTGCCGGCCCGCACGTTGACGGCGAGGTCCGCGAGGCCGGGCGCGAGCTCGACGTCCCCGTGGTGGCGCAGGTCGGTCACGACAGGCATGAGAGCACGGCCGTCACGGCCTTCGACGCGCACGTCGCCGAACTGCGGCGGATCACGGGAGCCTGCCCGGCAGAGTGGCCCCTGTGGGGAACCGGGGCCGGAAGCTGCTCGACCTCGCCGCGGTCGTCGCCGCAGCGGTGGTGGCGAGCTACGGGTTCGCCGTCCTGGGCCTGCCCTCGCCGGCGTTGTTCGGTGGTCTGCTCGCCGGGCTGGTGCGCGCGCTGGGGTTCCCGGGATCGGCAGCCGTCCCCGGCGTCGCCGCCACGGCGGGCCAGACCGTCATCGGTGTCGCGATGGGGTCGCTCGTCGACCTCGAGACGCTCCGGTCGGTGGCCGAGAACTGGCTGGCCGTCCTGCTGGTGACCGTCGGAACGCTGGCCCTCAGCCTCGGTGCGGGGCTGCTGCTGCGGCTCCAGCCCGGGATCAGCCCGGTGACCGGCGCCTTCGCGTTGATCGCCGGGGGCGCCTCGGGAATCATCGTGATGGCCCGCGACCTGGGCGCCGACGAGCGCATGGTCGCGGTCCTGCAGTACCTGCGGGTGTTGCTGATCGTCATCCTCATGCCCGTCGTGGCGACCGTGGCCTACGGCGCCGCGTCCGGTGGGGGCGCACCGGATTCGCTGGACGCCGGGCCCGGCTGGCCGGCCGGGCTGCTGTTCACGGCCGGCTGCTCGCTGGCCGGCGTCGTCGTCGGGCGGCTCGTGCGGTTGCCCGTGGCCGCACTCCTCGGCCCGATGGTGGCCGCCGCCGTCGTCGACCTCACCGGGATGGGGCGCGGCGCCGAGGTGCCCGGCCTGGTCGAGAGCGCCGCGTTCCTGGTGATCGGCCTCCAGGTCGGCGTCAGCTTCACCCGGGACAGCCTGCGGACCGTCGGCCGTGCCCTGCCCCTGGCGCTCGGCGCCATCCTCGGACTGATCCTGACCTCGGCCGGACTGGGTGCCGTACTGGCGGCGACGACCGGCGCGAGTGCGCTGGACGGCTATCTCGCCACGACGCCGGGCGGTCTGTACGCCGTCCTGGCGACGGCGAGCGACATCGGCGCGGACGTCACGTTCGTGCTGTCGGTCCAGGTGCTGCGGCTGTTCGTGATGCTCCTGAGCGCACCGCTGGTCGCCCGATGGCTGCACAGACCGGCCGGGGGCTGACCCGGAGGCCTCTGCGCGCCTACCCTGGCGATCGGGCGGAACCACAGGGAGGCAGAACTGTCCGAGGACGCGATGGCCGGGGACGCACGGGCCGCGACCGGCACGAGCACGGACGACGACGCCGTGCTCCTCTTCGTCGGCGGCCCCCTCGACGGCCGGGTGGAGATCCGCGCGGCGCGGCACGGCGAGCCGCTGCCGACGGTGACGCACGTGCACCTGCACGACGGCCCGAAGGTCGTGCACCGCTACGACCTCGAGCCGCTCACGGCGGGTGTCGGCGTCTACAACCTGCGCCCACGCGTCCGCGATGCGGCGAAGGACGAGCCGGCCGCCGGCTGAGAACTAGGCGCCTACGACCCGCTTGACTTCCTAACGGTATTAGGAGAACACTGCCCGGCGTGACCGGGACGGTGCCGCTCGACCGTCGGCAGCGGCGGCGGCAGGAGACGATCGAGCAGGTGCTCGACGTCGCCGTCGAGGTCATGGCGGACCAGGGCGTCGCCGGGCTGACCCTGGGCGAGGTCGCCCGCAGGATGGGAATCCGACCGCCGTCGCTCTACAGCTATTTCGACGGCAAGAACGCCCTGTACGACGCACTCTTCGAGCGCGGCTGGCGGGAACTCCTCGCGGTGATGCGAGAGACGGACGCGGCCTGCGACGGCGTCGACCTGGCGGCGGACCTGCTCGTCATGGAAACCGCGTTCGTGCGCTGGGCCGTGGAGCACCCCGCATACGCCCCGCTCATGTTCTGGCGCCCGGTGCCGGGTTTCGTCCCGTCGTCGCAGGCCTATGCGCCGGCCCTCGAACTGGAGCGGCAGAGCCGGGCCTTCCTGGCCCGGCTGCGCGACGCCGGGCTGTTGCCGTCCGACGCCGATCTCGACCTGGTCTACCGCACGCAGACCGCGGTGGTCAGCGGCGTCATCACCCAGCAGCTGGCCAACGCACCACAGGACCCGTTCGAGAGCGGGTCCTTCACCTCGACGCTGCCCGACGTGGTCGCCATGTGGCTGGCGCACCACGGCGGGGCCCGGAACCGAACGTCGGACTGACTACCGGAGAGGCACGCCGATGACCGCCAGCACCACCGCCCGTCCCGCCGTCCGCAGGGGTGCCCTGGAGCGCTCCACCGCCGTGCGGCTGGCGGCCACGGAGTACGGCCGCTTCGAGGAGCTCCTGAGGTCGCTGGACCCCTCCGACTGGGCCCGGCCCACCGACTGCCCGGCGTGGGATGTCCGCGCGATGGCCGGCCACGTGCTGGGGATGGCGGAGATGGTGGCGTCGGTCCGCGGCGTCGTCGGACAGAACGCGGCCGCCTCCCGGGCCGGCGGGGGGATCGATGCCCTCACCGCCGTGCAGGTGCGGCGGACGGCGGCGCTCTCCGCGGAGGAGCTCGTCGAGCGCTTCGCCGCGGTCGCGCCCCGCGCGGTGCGCGGACGTCGCCGGCTCTCGGGGGTGATCGGGGGGCTGACGCTGCCGGAGGACCAGGACGTCGGAGGCCGGGTCGAGCGCTGGCGGTTCGGCTTCCTCTTCGACGTCGTCCTGACCCGGGACGTCTGGATGCACCGCATGGACATCGCCCGCGCCACCGGACGGCAGCCCCACCTCGCGCCCGAGCACGACGCGGTGCTGGTCGCCGACGTCGTCGCGGAGTGGGCGGACCGGCACGGCCGTCCCTACCGGCTGGCGCTCACCGGCCCGGCCGGTGGCAGCTGGTCGTCCGGCGCGGGTGGGGAGGAGCTGGAACTGGATGCCGTGGAGTTCTGCCGGTTGCTCTCCGGGCGCGGCGATGCGGCGGGCCTGCTGAGCCAGCAGGTCCCGTTCTGAGTGGACCGCGACGCCAGATCTCGCGGGTACGAAGACCCTTGTCGGTGACAACTTGTCACTGACAAGATGCTCGCATGACGGCTCCGGCACGAGACCTCAGGGCGACGCTGCTGCGGGTCGCCGCCGAGGTGGTGACGGAGTCGGGCGTCGGTGAGGTCTCCGTCCGGGCGCTGGCGCGGGCCGCGGGTGTCTCCCATGCGGCTCACCGCTACCACTTCGCCTCCCGGAGCGGGCTCCTGTCCGCCCTGGCCGCGGAGGGGCACCGGATGCTCGCCGGTGCTCTCGAGGAAGCGGCGACCACGTCCTTCCTCGACGTCGGCGTTGCCTACGTGGCCTTCGCCCACGACCACCCCGGCCACTTCGCCGTGATGTTCGCCCCGGACGCACTCGACGAGGACGACCCCGAGCTCGCCGCGGCGCGGGCTCGTACGTTCAGCGTGCTGGCGGCGGGTGTGGACGCCCTCGCCGTCGAGGGGCGCATCGAGGATGCGCGGGCGGCCGTCGTCGCGGCGTGGTCCCTCGTCCACGGTCTGGCCGTCCTCGCCGCCACCGGCAACCTGTCCGGCGCCGGCCTCGCGCCACCGCCGGGCAGGGAGGCGTTGCTGGAGCTCGCGCGACGGGCGGCCGGAATGCTCTACGGATCACCGGAGGGAGGCACCGGACATGCGTGACACGATCCTCGCCCTGCACGTCGTCGCCGGGACCGCAGGACTGCTCCTCGGGCCCGCCTGGCTCCTCTCGCGACGCCGCGGGAGTCCAGGTCGCACCTCCGCCCGGGCGTATCACGGCGCGGTCGCGGTGGTCGTCGCGAGCTCGGCGTACCTGGCGGTCAGCGCCCCGGGCCTGTGGTGGCTCCTGCCCTTCGGGGCGCTCACCGAGGTCCTGCTCGTCACGGGCTCACTCGCCCGCAGGCGGAACTGGCCCGGGTGGCGGACGTGGCAGCCGCACCTCCTCGGCGGCTCCTACATCGCCCTCGTGACCGGCGTCCTCGTGGCCGGGACGGGCAACCCCATCTTCTGGCTGTTCCCGGCGGTCGTCGGTCAGCTCCCCATCGCGATCGCCAAGCGGCGGCTGCATGCGGCCGCGCCCCTGCCGGTCGCTGCCTGAGCCTCACCAGCCCTGGACCCGCCGGGCCTCGGCCACGACGCGATCGAACCGCGCCCGGTCGAGTGCGGCGCCTTCGCGGCGGACGGCGGCCGGGTCCAGCTCCAGGAGCCGGTCCAGGCGGACCTCGCTCGGCCGGCCCCGCGAGTCCCAGGAGCCGGTGCCGATGTCGGTCCACACCCGCCCGTGCCGGGCCTCGTCCGCGGTGTCGCGGTCGTGGTCCCTGCTGGTGAGCATCAGCCCCAGCAGGTGCGCCCCGCGCCGGCCGATGACGAGGACAGGCCGGTCCTTGCCGCGGCCGTCGCCCTCGTCGTAGGGCACCCAGGTCCACACGATCTCGCCCGGGTCGGGCCGGCCGTCCGCGTGCGGCCGGTACGCCACGTCGGGAGCCTCCGACATGGCCGCGCTGCGTCGAGCGCGACGCCCGGGCGGCGGACGCGTTGCCCTTCCCGTGCCGACTGCGCCGCGGACCAGGCCGGCGGCCCGGCCGACGAGCCGGAGGATGCCTGCGTCGCGCGCCATCCCGGCACCGTACGACGTCGCCGTCCGCCTGACCGGCGGACCCGGTGGCTGGTCCCATCCGCCCCGGCTGTCACGTGTGACACATCGGTACCGAATGGTGACGGAGGGGGTTGGATCCGGCGACAGCCGGGCACCATGGACCCACGGGTGCTCGGCGGAGCCCCGGGAGACGGGGGTTCGCAGTGACGACGTTCGAACCGGTGCGCCCGGCGGTTCCCCGCGCGCGGGAGGTGCGGGCGAGCGTCCTCGCCGCCTTCCAGCTCGTCGAGGACGCCCGCTACCTCGGCAGCGACCGTCGACCCCGCCGGCGGCGGTCGCGCGTCATGGCCGAGCGCGCCGTCGCCGACCGGAAGCTGCAGCGGGACCTGCGCGCCGGCTGAAGCCCTCCCGGACAGGGCACCGACGGTCCGGCAGTCCTCAGAGCTCCTGCGCGAGGTCCGCCCGGATCGTCGCGTCGTCCGGCAGGTCGGTCTCCAGCGCGCAGTGGTCCTTGAGCACCCGGCCGAAAGGCGTCAGGGTTCCCCGCGCGACCTGTCGGGCAGGATCCCAGAGGCCCGAGCGCATCACCGACTTCGGGCACTGGAAGTAGGCCCGCTGCACGTGCATCAGCACGACCGACAGCGGTGGCCGGCCGAACTCGGTGAGGTCGATGTCGAGCTCGTCGGGCCGCAGCAGCGTCGTCGTCCCGTAGACGCGCAGCGTCTGCTCGACGCCGGGGACCAGGAACATCAGCGCGGCCCGGGGGTTGACGGTCAGCTTGCGCAGGCTGTCCACCCGGTTGTTGCCAGGGCGGTCCGGCAGGGCCAGCCGGTGCTCGTCGAGGACGTGCACGAAGCCCGGGTCGCCGCCGCGCGGGGAGATGTCCGGCCAGCCCTCGGCGTCGGCGGTGGCCAGCGTGGCGAACGGGGAGTGGGCGATGAACTCCCGGCAGTGCACGTCGAGGCGGTCGATCACCTTGTCCAGCACCAGTCCGCCAGGAGTGCGGTAGCCGGCCAGCACCTCGGAAGAGCCGGCCCCCGGGCCGGTGCGGGGGCCGGGAGCGGGGACGGCGACGGAATCCACGCGCCGACCGTAGACGGCGACCGGCGATAGCCTGCTGCCCCGTGCCGGCACAGTGGAGTTCGCCCGTCCGATACGTGGAGTGCGACCAGCAGGGGGTCGTCTTCAACGCCCACTACCTGACCTGGGCCGACGAGGCCTCCAACGCATGGTGGGCCGCGCACGGCCTGCCGTGGGACGTCCTCGTCGAGCGGCGGATCGATCCCGTGGTCAAGGCCAGCACGCTGGAGTGGACGTCGTCGGCCCGCTGGGGCGACACGGTCGTCGTCGACGCCGAGACGGAGAAGGTCGGCCGCACCAGCGTGACGGTCCGCTACACCGTGCGCGTGGGCGGGCGGACGTGCTGCGTCGTCCGCAACACCTACGTGGCCGTCGACGACGGCCGGGCCGTTCCGTGGCCGGACGACGTCCGGGCGCTGCTCACCGACCGCTGACGCCGGGCGGGAGCAGGGGCAGGTCACCGGGCGGGCCGTCCTCGATCAGCCGCCACAGGGCGTCGGTGTCGGCGTGCTCGGCCACCAGGTCGCCGAGCCGGTCCAGCCGCGCCTCGCGGAGCGCGGCGAAGTCCGTGTCCGGTGCGGCCACGAACCGCCGTCCGCTGATGGCGGCCACCTCGGTCAGGAACGCCCGGCGGAAGCCGTCGTTCTCCAGCGCCCCGTGCCACGTCGTCCCGAAGACCGCGCCGGCCCGGGCGCCGTCCAGGAACTGCTCGGCGCCCTCGTCGACCGCGGCGATGCCGTGGTGGATCTCGTAACCGTGCACCGGCTCGCCCAGCGCCTGCCCCACCGGCCGGCCGAGCGTCTTCTCCCGGGCGAAGCGGACGTCGGTCGGCAGCAGCCCGAGCCCGTCGACCGTGCCGGCCGCCGACTCCACCTCGTCGGTGATGCTCCGGGCCAGCATCTGGGCGCCGCCGCAGATGCCGAGCACCGGGCAGCCGTCGGCGGCCCGGCGGAGGACCGCCCGGTCCAGTCCGGTCTCCCGCAGCCAGCCGAGGTCGGCCACGGTGGCGCGCGTGCCCGGCAGCACCACGAGGTCGGCGTCGGCGAGCTCCTCGGGGCGGGTGGCGTAGCGGACGAGGACGCCGGGCTCGGCGGCCAGTGCGTCGAGGTCGGTGACGTTGGACAGCCGCGGGAACCGCGCCACGGACACGCGCAGGACGTCCTCCCCGCGGGGCGGGAGCCCGGGCACCACGCCGGTCGGCAGGCCGAGGGAGTCCTCGACGTCCATGGCGGGGCCGTCCAGCCAGGGGAGGACCCCCAGGGTCGGCCGGCCGGTGAGCCGGGTGAGCTCGGTCAGTCCCGGGGTGAGCAGGCGGACGTCGCCGCGGAACTTGTTCACCAGGAAGCCGGCGACCAGCCGCTGGTCCCCGGGCGGCATGAGCGCGACGGTGCCGTACAGCGCGGGGAAGACGCCGCCGCGGTCGATGTCGCCCACGACGACCACCGGCAGGTCCGCGGCGGTGGCCAGCCCCATGTTGACGATGTCACCGGCGCGCAGGTTGATCTCGGTGGGGGAACCCGCGCCCTCGCACACGACGACGTCGAACCGGCGCCGCAGATCGGCCAGGCTCGCGAGGGCCTGCTCCAGGAGCGCGGCCTTCATCGGGCCGTAGGACAGCGCGGTCACCTCGCCGACCGGCCGGCCGAGGACGACGACCTGGCTGGAGTGTGCGCCCCCGGGCTTGAGCAGGACGGGGTTCATGGCCGCCTCGGGCTGCACCCGAGCGGCGGCGGCCTGCATCACCTGCGCCCGTCCGATCTCGGCGCCGTCCGGGGTGACCATCGAGTTGTTGCTCATGTTCTGCGCCTTGAACGGCGCCACGGAGACGCCCTGGCGCACCAGCCAGCGGCAGATCCCGGCGGTGACGACGGACTTCCCGGCGTCCGACGTCGTCCCCGCGACCAGGAGGGCGCCTTTCACCAGCCGGCCTTCTCCTGACCGGAGAGCTCGGCGATCGCCTCCATGATCGTGTCGGTCACCTCTCGGCGGGAGCGGTTGCTCCCGGCCTTGCCCTGGTGCTCGGGGAAGGTCAGGGGCTTGCCGAAGACGACGGTGAAGCGGTGCGGCCGCGGCCACCCGGCACCGATGGGCTGGATGCGGTCGGTGCCCATGATCGCCACCGGGACGACGGGGCAGTCGGCGGTGAGCGCCAGCCAGGCCACTCCGGTCTTGCCGCGGGCCAGCCGGCCGTCGCGCGAGCGGGTCCCCTCGGGGTAGATGCCGAACCCGCCCCCGGCGCGGAGCACGGTCATCGCCGTGTCGAGCGCCTCCTGGGCGGCCCGGTGGGTCTGCCGCTCGACCGGCAGGGCGCCGAGTGCGGTGAACCAGGTCTTGATGAACCAGCCCTTGATGCCCGATCCGGTGAAGTACTCCGCTTTCGCCAGGTAGCCCACCCGCCGGGGAGACATGAGGGGGATGGCCATGCTGTCGATGAACGACAGGTGGTTGCTGGCGATGATGAAGGGGCCGGTGGCCGGAACGTTCTGCCGGCCGACCACGTGCGGCCGGAAGACGAGCAGGAACAGGGGTCGCAGGATCAGCCGCGAGATGAGGTAGACCACGCCGCGCTTGCCTCCTCGGGCCGTCGGGGTGCACGCCGTCGACGATCGTCGGCGCGTGGCTCCGGCATTCTCCCGAACGGCCCGGAGGAGAGGTCACCCAGGCCCGATCACCGCAGCGGCTGGCTGGGTGGGCAGGCGTCCCGGATGATCGCGCGGACGTCGTCGGGGAGCCGGCTCTGCCCGGCCGCCGACCGGGTGATGACCTCCGCGACGTCGCGCACCTTCCGGTGGGTGTGGCTGGAGATGTGGGCCAGCAGGTCGAAGGCGACCTGGTCCCCGCAGTTGGTCAGCAGCATCAGGATGCCCTTGGCCTGCTCGATGGCGGCGCGGCTGGCCATCGCGGCGCGCATCTGCTCGACCTCGGCCTCCAGCGCGCTGGCACGGTCCACGCCGCCGCGGTCGTGACCGCGGGGGAGACCCTCGGTGATGTCGACGCAGATGCCCTCGATGACGGTGACCTCACCGGCCGCGTCCCGCTGCGGTTCGCCCACGAGGACGACCGTGCGATCGCGCCCGTCGGCCCGGACGATGCGCGTCTCCAGCGCGAAGGCCCGCCCGTCGGCGCAGGCCCGCGCGAGCGCCTCGAGGATGCGGGTCCGGTCCTCGGCGTGCTGGAAGCGCAGGTACTCCTCGGTGCCCGGCGGTTCTCCGCCGGCGGGCAGACCGTGCAGGGTGAACATCTCCGGCGACCACCACCAGCCGCCGCTGCGCCGGTCGAACCGGTAGCGGCCTGCGACGCGCCCGCCCGGCGCGCCCGGCTCGACCGCCGCCTCGGGGCCGGGACATGGGACGGCGACCGTGGTGGAAGACGGCGGTCGGGTGACCGACCGATGACGTGAGAGTGCCGGTGACGCCATGTCTTTCCCCCTAGTCAGAGCCGGGCCGTTGCTCCCGTGGCGCCACGGGCCGCCTGTCGACCCTGTGGTTCCCCGGCCCCGGTGAGGGGTCGGCCGCTCCGCTGCGGAGACGGTACGACGGGGCGCGGCACCTCGCAGGGGTCGAAGGGCCGGACGGGACGGAGCGGCGCAGGTCGGCGTCCGCGGCCGGCGTCGTGCCGTCACCGTCCGTGGTCGCGGTGCGACGTGCTGAACAGTGCAGCGCACGAGCCGCCCGTCAGACGACGGCGAGCGGCCGCGCGGGGGCGCCGATCACCGCGCCGGAGCGCAATCCCGCTTGCACCCGGGCGAGCACCTCGACCGCTCGGCGCAGCTCGTCGGCCGGGCGGGTGAAGGGCAGCCGCAGATGGTCGTCGAAGGCGTGCCCGGTGCCGAAGGCGCGGCCCTCGGCGAGCAGGAGCCCCAGCGGAGCCGCCGCGGCGGCCAGGGCGGCGGAGCTGATCCCGGCCGGGAGCCGGCACCAGACGGACAGCCCGCCGGCGGGGGAGGACACCTCCCAGTCGGGCAGCAGGCCGCCGATCGCACTCACCAGCGCGTCCCGGCGCTCGCGGAGCTGTGCCCGCCGCTGGTCGAGGACCGCGTCGAACTGTCCGAACAGGACGGTCGCGGCCAACTGGTCGAGCATGCCGACCGACAGCTGCCGGCGGACCAGGGTGGCGCCGAGCTGGGCGGCCAGCGCCGCGTCGGTGCGCAACCAGCCGACCCGGAGCCCGCCCCAGACCGCTTTCGACAGGCCCCCGACGGTGACCGTCGCGGCGTCCGGCAGCCCGGCGGCGAAGGGGGGCAGCCCGGCGCCGTCCAGGTGCAGCTCGGCGGCGACCTCGTCGACGACGGTCAGGACACCCTGCTGCCACAGGGTGGCGGCCAGCCGGCGGCGCCCGGTCGCCGACAGGCGGGCACCGGTGGGGTTGGAGAAGTCCGGGATCACGAACGCCAGCCGGGGGCTGCTCTGCCGGGCGGCCAGGCGCGCCGCGCGGATGAGGCCGTCGGGGTCGGCGGGGTCGACCGGCACCGGCGTGCACCGGCCCCCCGCGGCGGACACCATGCCGAGGACGCCGGGATAGGTGGGGTGCTCGACCAGCACCCGGTCGCCCGGCTGGAGCAGCGTCTCGAGGACGGTGGCGGTGGCGTCGCCGACGCCGGCGGTGACCACCACCTGGTCGGGTTCGGTGGGCAGACCGCGGGCGGTGAACCGGTCGGCGATCGCCGCGCGCAGCTGCGGCAGGCCGTTCGGGGCGTAACCGTGCTCGGACAGGTGCGCGGGAAGGGCGGTGAGCGCCTCTGCGTAGGCGGCCGCCAGTTGCGGAGCCGCCTCCGGCGCTGCGTGGGCCAGGTCCAGCACCCCCGGAGAGCTGCTCGGCGGACCCCAGCGGGAGACGGCCTCCGGCAGCTCGGTGACCGTGCCCGAGCCGTGCCGCGTGCTGGCGAAACCCTCGTCCCGGAGGACCCGGTAGGCCGACGCGACCGTCACCCGGCTCACGTCGCACGCGGCGGCCAGTTCCCGCTCGGCGGGCAGCCGGTGGCCCACCGGCAGCGAGCCGGAGGCCACGAGGTCGCGGATGCGCCGGGCCAGCCCGGCATAGAGAGGTCCGGGCAACCCCGGCACCGGCCCGATCAGGGTGGCCAGTCCGTGGGCGGTGGACTGGTCGGCGCCCGGTGGCATGTGACCACCATGGCGAAGTGGACCGCGCCTGGCAAGCAGAGTCAGCGCCACTTCGCGGGCCTGGCGGTCCTCTCCCGCCCGCGTTCGACCCGGCTCAGCGGCGGCGGGCGCGGGCCAGCCGGCCGGCGCTCGCCAGGATCGCCGCGGCGGTCCACACCGCGCGGGAGAGCCGTACGGCCCGGCGGATGTCGTCCGCGGCCGGGATTCGCCCGTCCCCGAGCGGAGGGCGCACCTCCACCCGGCTGCCGTAGACGTTGCGGCCGCCGAGTCGCAGCCCCAGCGCGCCGGCGGTCGCCGCCTCGCAGCGGCCGGAGTTCGGGCTGGGGTGCGCCGCCCCGTCCCGGAGCCAGACGCGCAGCCCGCCGCGGGCGGAGCCGCCGGCCACCGGGGCGCAGGCCACCGTCAGAGCGGCGGTGATCCGCGCGGGCAGCCAGTTGGCGACGTCGTCCAGCCGGGCGGCGGCCCAGCCGAAACGTTCGTAGCGCGGCGAGCGGTGGCCGATCATCGCGTCGAGGGTGTTGACCGCCCGATAGGCCAGCAGCCCGGGCGCGCCTGCCACCGCGCCCCAGAACAGGGGCGCGACGGCGGCGTCGGAGGTGTTCTCCGCGACCGACTCCACGGTGGCCCGGGCCAGCTCCGCCTCCCCGAGCCCTGAGGGGTCCCGGCCGGCGAGCGCGGGCAGCGCTGCCCGCGCGGCCGGGAGGTCACCGGCGGCGAGGGCGGAGTGCATCGCCGTCGCGGCCCGGCCGAGGGAGGTGCCGCCGAGGACCGTCCAGGTGGCTGCGGCGGTCAGGAGGGTGGCGGTCACCGGTCGTCCCCGCACGAGCCTGTCCGCGGTCGTCCCCAGGGCGGCGGCGGCACCGGCGAGCACGAGGACGTGCCCGGCCCCGGCCGCGCGGGAGTCGCGCCAGGTCCGCCGCTCCATCGCCAGTGCCACTGTTCCGAAGCCGGCCACCGGATGATGCCGCCGTGGGTCGGCCAGGAGCAGGTCCGCGGCGGCGCCGAGGGCCAGCCCGACGGCGGTCGGGACGGTCACGCGGGCCATCGTGCCAACCCGCCTCGCCGACGCCGTCCCTAGGATCGGTCGTCATGCGCCTGCCCGGCCGTTACGACGGCGTCGCCCGGCCGATCGTCACCTACGGCAGCAACCCGGTCCTGCACCGGCCGTGCGCCCCGGTGACCGAGTTCGACCGCGACCTCCGGCACCTGCTCCTGGACATGTTCGCCAGCATGGAGGCGGCCGACGGGGTGGGGCTGGCCGCCAACCAGATCGGCGTCGACGCCCGGGTCTTCGTCATCGACTGCCCCGACGCCGACGGTGGCGACGTCGTCGGTTACGTGGTCAACCCGACGCTGACGATCCTCGAACCGGTGGGCGACGAGCCGGCCGAGGAGGTGACCGAGGAGGGCTGCCTCTCCGTCCCCGGTCCCTACGCCGACCTCCCCCGCGCCTTCCGCGCCCGCGTGGACGGCGTCGACGTGAAGGGCGAGCCGCTGTCGATCGAGGCGACGGGCATGGCGGCGCGCTGCCTCCAGCACGAGGTGGACCACCTGAACGGCACCGTGTACGTCGACCTGCTGCCCTCGGATCACCGTGAGCGGCTGCTCGCCGAGGCCGCGGGGCCGGGCGGTGACCTGCCGGCATGACCCCCGCGTGAGCGAGAATCGGGTGACCCGCCGGCCGGTCGTCGCGCAGGATGGTGGCCCGAACCCGGCCGAGGTGATCGCCGAACGGGCGGCCGAGCTGCGGAAACGGGTGCAGGGGTTCGTGGACGCCGTCCGCCGCTGATGTGTGGAGGCGGTCGATCGCGGGGCATGTGACGGTGCATGACCGAATCGACAGCGCTCCGTGCCCTTGCCCTCGTCTGCAGCCTCAAGCCCTCGCCCGCGCCGTCCAGCAGTGACCTCATGGCCCGTCAGGTGCTGGAGGAGCTCGGCAAGCACGGCGTGACCGGCGACGTCGTCCGCGTCGTGGACCACGACGTGAAGCCCGGCGTCGAGGTGGACATGGGCGAGGGTGACGCCTGGCCGGCGATCCGCGAGCAGATGATGGCCGCCGACATCCTGATCGTCTCGACGCCGACCTGGGTCGGGCACATGAGCAGCGTCGCCCAGCGGGTGCTGGAGCGCCTGGACGGCGAACTGTCGGAGACCGACGATTCCGGGCGCCCGCTGCTCGCCGGCAAGGTCGCCGTGGCCGCCGTCGTCGGCAACGAGGACGGCGCGCACAAGATCATCGCCGATCTGTTCCAGGGCCTCGACGACATCGGGTTCACCATCCCGTCGCAGGGCGGCACCTACTGGAACGACCACGCCATGGGCGGTACCGACTACATGGAGCTCGACGAGACGCCGGAGGCGGTCGCCTCCACCACCGCCACCCTCGCGGCGAACGCCGCCCATCTCGCCCGGGCGCTGAAGGCGAGCCCCTACCCGGGGAGCTGAGCCGGACTCCTGGCGTCGGAGAAGACCTCGGCACGCTCGACGGGGGCGAGCGTGCCGACGCTCCGGCGGGCCCGCAGCAGGCCGGCCACGGCCAGCAGCGCGAGGAGGACGACGACGGCGCCGTAGACCTCGGTCGTCCGGGTCAGGCCGAACTCCTCGACGGCGATGCCCGCCGCGATCGCCGGGAGGCTGAACGCCAGATAGCCGACGACGAAGACGCTGGCCAGCAGCCCGGCCCGGGAACCCGGCGCGACGCCGTGGGTGATGGTGGCAACGGCGCCGAGGAACGCGGCCCCGAAGCCGAACCCGGTGACGACCGCCGCGGTGAACAGCAGCGGGGCCGACGTGGCGAACAGCGCGCCGATGGTGCCGGCGACCCCGACGGTGAAGACCAGCGCGCCCACCAGCAGCGCCCGCTCCGGTGGCGAGGTGCGCAGCGCGACGGAGCCGGCGATGCCGGTGCCGTTGAGCGCCAGGATGAGCAGCCCCCCGACCAGGTGGTTGTCGATGGCGAAGACGTCGGCGACCAGCGACGGGCCGAGCGAGGCGTAGAGGCCGCCCAGCGCCCAGCACGCGACCAGGATCGGCAGGGCGACGACGAACGCGCGGCGGTGCACGGGCGGGACGTGGACCCGCGGGCGCAGGGAGGCCAGCGCCCCGGGCAGCCGCGGCGAGCTCTCCGGCAGCAGGACCGTGCCGACGGCGGCCAGCAGGAACACCACCGTCAGGACGCCGAACACCCAGTCGGTCGGCGAGGGGACGAACTGGACGAGCAGACCCGCGCCGGCCGCGCCGATCGAGAGGCCCAGCCCGGGGGAGGCGCTGTTGATGAACGCCCCCAGCGGCCGGTCGCGGTGCTGCAGGTCGAGCAGGGACGCCCCGAGCGTGCTGGTGAGCGCACCGGTCGCCAGACCCTGGACGACCCGCGCGGTCAGGAGCCAGCCGACGCCGTCGGCGAACAGGAACAGGGCCATCGCGGCGGCCTCGAGCACGAAGGCGGCGACGAGCACGGGGCGCCGTCCGACATGGTCGGACAGCGCGCCGACCACCAGCAGCGAGGCGAGCAGGGCGAAGCAGTAGATGCCGAAGACAGTCGTCAGCACGCCGGCGCTGAACCCGAAGCGCTCCTGGTACACCCGGTACAGCGGGGAGGGCACGCCCGACGCGGCCAGCATCAGCACCAGGAAGACGGCCACCGACCAGAAGGCGGCGGCCCGCGGCAGACGGCGGGAGACGGGCACGACAGGCAGCAAGCCGCGCGCTCTCCGACTGATTCCCCGCCTGCGCGTGTCGGACGGGGCGTGGCGTGTTCACCCCCGGGTAGGGCGCAGCCATGGCCCTTCCCCGGATCCTCGTCCTCGTGCTGGCCGGCGGCGCGGGAGGGCGGCTCGAGCTGCTCACCGAGCGACGCGCGAAGCCCGCCGTCCCCTTCGCCGGTGTGTACCGGCTCCTCGACTTTCCGCTCAGCAACTGCCAGCACTCCGCCATCGCCGACGTCTGGGTGTCGGTGCAGCACCACCCGATGTCGCTGTCGGACCACCTCGCCAACGGCCGTCCGTGGGACCTCGACCGCATCTTCGGCGGGCTGATGATGCTGCCGCCGTTCCAGGGCACCGAGCGCGGCGGCTGGGTGAGCGGCACGGCCAACCTGCTGTGGCGGCAGGCGGACCTGATCCGTCAGTACGACGCCGACGCGCTCGTCGTCGTCAGCTCCGACGCCGTCTACAAGCTCGACTACCGGGAGGTGGTGGAGTCCCACCTCGGCTCCGGCGCGGAGGTGACGATGGTGACCACCGAGGTCGCCGCCGACGACGCCCCTCGGTACGGGATCGTGCAGGTCGACGGCGAGCGGGTGACCGACTACGCGTACAAGCCGGACGAGCCGGCGACGACGACGGCGACGAACGAGGTCTTCGTCTTCACCCCGGGCGCCACGCTCGACCGGCTCGACGCGCTCGACGACGAGCTGGGGGAGGAGGAGCTCCAGGATCTCGGCAGCCACCTGCTGCCCGCCCAGACCCGTGACGGCCAGGCCCGGGCGTACCCGCTCCAGGGGTACTGGCGGGACGTCGGCACCGTGCCGGCGTACTGGCAGGCCCACCGTGACTTCCTCGCCGCGGAACCGCCGATCGACCTGGACGACCCGGCCTGGCCGCTGCACACCCGTGGCGGCCGGCACAGCGCGGCGCGCATCCTGCCCGGCGCGGTGGTCGACGAGAGCCTGGTCTCCGGAGGGACCCGTGTCGGGGGCGAGGTCAGTGGGTCGGTGCTCTCGCCCGGCGTGGTGGTGGAGAAGGGGGCGACCGTCGTGGACTCGGTGCTCCTGCCCGGCGTCCACGTGCGGGCCGGCGCCCGGGTGGTCCGCGCGGTCCTCGACGACGCGGTGGAGGTGGGGGAGCGGGCGGTGGTCGGTGGGGACGGCGACGTCACGCTGGTCGGGCGGCGGGCGCGGGTCGATGCCGGCAGCGAGCTGGCCGCCGGAGCCCGGTTGCCCGATCCCGAGGACGACTGAGCCGGGCGCCTCCGGTCAGGAGGACGGACCGTCGAACTCCATCCAGACGCGGCGGCGGTCGCCCCGGCTGTGCACCTCGGCCATGGCCGCGACCCGGCGGCGCTGGTCCTCGGTGGCCACGTGGTTGACCATGGCGAGCTCGGCCTCGCGCATGGCCCGCTCGGCGGCGAACTCCGCGGGCGTCGAAGGGAAGGACTCCGGCGGGTCGACGTCGTCGGGAACGGGGCGGGCGTAGGGGCTGTCGGCCGGCAGGTTGCCGCTCACCCGGCCGTAGGCGCCCAGGAGCAGGAGCACCAGGCCGGCGACGACGGAGAAGACGACGTTCTCCATCTCGAAGGCCAGCACGTTGAACGACGTCCGCAGGGCGGCGAGGTTCGCCAGCGCGGAGAGCAGGAACAGCGTGCCGACGACGATCATCACCGTCGAGGCGACGCGGGGGCTCCGCAGCGCGGCGACGACCAGCACCACCGCGGTGAGCACGGAGATCGTCGACAGGAGCCCGTTCGACGACATCCCGAGGATCGGCTCGCCGTCGGTGGAGAAGAAGTCCAGGCCGCCGGCGAACCCCAGCAGGCCGAAGAGCAGGATCACCGCGGCGACGGCGAGTGCCCCGATCCGCTGCACGATGAAGATGCGGGCGTCGTACGCCGGGGCGCCGTCCCCGGTCGGGGCGGGCTCGGAATTGCCCGTCGTCCGGCGGTGGGGGAAGTGGCGCAGTTGCATCGGAGCTCCTCGCGGGAGGGGGTGATGACTGCTCTTCCTCCCGTCGCGGGCATCCGGATGCGGCGGCCCCGGCCCCCGGGAAGCCTGGGCGGGGGACGGTGGTTGCACGGGTCGTGACGCAGCGATTCGAGATCGACATGCACTCGGAGTTCCTGCGGGCCGACCTCTTCCTCGCCATGGGCCGGCCCACGGAGGCGGTCCGCATCCTCGAGCGCCTCGTCGAGGCCGAGCCGGCCAACGAGGCGGCGCTGGAGATGCTCGCGCGCTCCTACTTCGGATCGGCCCAGCTGGCGAAGTCCGAGGACGCGCTGACCCGGCTGGTCGAGCTGGCCCCTGCCAACGGGTGGGCACGGCGGGCGCTGGCCCGGACGCTGGAGCGGCAGAGCCGCGGCTCCGAGGCCGTCTCCCACCACCGGATGGCGGACGCGCTCGGCGCGAAGTGAGCGTGGCCGAGCGGCGGGGTCAGCCCCGCCGCTCGGCCATCGTCGGGAGCTCACCGTTCGCCAGGCGCTTCCGGTAGCCGAAGAGCTCCGCCTTGACCACCCCGGCCATGAGGTAGAGGCCCAGGATGTTGGGCAGCGCCATGAGGAAGATCATGCTGTCGGAGAACCCGATCACCGCGTCCAGCGCCGACGAGGCGCCGATGACGACGAACAGGCAGAAGATCGACTTCCAGGTGCGGTCGACCACCATCGACTCGCCGAACAGGTAGGTCGCCGCCTTCAGCCCGTAGTAGCTCCAGGCCAGCATCGTGGAGTAGGCGAAGAGGATCACCGCCACGGCGAGCACGATCGGGAACCAGCTGACGACGGTCTCGAACGCCGCGGAGGTGGTCTGCACGCCGGGCGCGCTCGACTCGTCCGCGTAGGTGCCCGTGATGACGATGGCCAGCGCGGTCATGGTGCAGATGACGACGGTGTCGATGAAGGGCTCGAGGACGGCGACATGGCCCTCGGTCGCCGGCTCGTCGGTCTTCACCGCGGAGTGGGCGATCGCCGCGGACCCCAGCCCGGCCTCGTTGCTGAACGCGGCCCGCCGGAAGCCCTGGATGAGCACGCCGATGATGCCGCCGTACCCGGCCTCGGGGGTGAAGGCCTGGGAGACGATCGCCCAGAGCGCCTGGGGCACCTCCGAGAGATTGGCGAACACCACCGTCAGACAGGCGATCACGTAGAAGACCGCCATGAAAGGCACGAGCTTGTCGGTGACCCGGGCGATGCTGCGGATGCCGCCGATGATCACCGCACCCACGAGCAGGGCCAGCACCAGGCCGAAGATCGCTCCCGCCGCACCGCCGCCCAGCGGCCCGTCGTCCCCGCCGGTCACCGACTGCGCCTGGCTGAAGGCCTGGTTGGCCTGGAACATGTTGCCGCCGCCGACGGCCCCGCCGAGGGTGAAGATGCAGAACAGGACGGCGAGGACCTTGCCGAGCGTGCCCATGCCCTTCTCGGCCAGCCCCCGGCTGAGGTAGTACATCGGCCCACCGGAGACCCGCCCGTCGGGGTAGACGTTGCGGTACTTCACGCCGAGGGTGCACTCGACGCCCTTGGTGCACATGCCGACCAGCCCGGCGATGATCATCCAGAGCGTCGCGCCCGGCCCGCCGAGCGAGATCGCCACGGCGACGCCGGCGATGTTGCCCAGGCCGACGGTGCCTGACACCGCGGTGGCCAGCGCCTGGAAGTGGGTGACCTCCCCGGCATTCCCGGGGTCGTCGTAGTGGCCCCGGATGAGCCGGATGGCGTGCGTGAACGCCCGGAACTGGAAGCCGCGCAGGTAGATGGTGAAGAAGAAGCCCGCGACCACCAGCCAGACGACGATCAGTGGCAGCTCGACGCCCTCCCCGAGAAAGTCCAGTGGAACGGCGAAGAAGACGATCGAGGTGATGAACTCGGAGACCGGGGCGAAGAAGCTGTCGACCTGCTCGTCGAACGACGCGGCCAGCACGGTGCCCGGTGCGGCGCTCATCACGGCACCACCAGGACGGGCACGGGGGAGAGCTGGATGAGGCTGCTCGGAGTGGACCCGAACAGCAGGGTTCGCACCCGGCTCTGGCCGACCCGCCCGACGGTGATCCACGCGGCGTCGTGCTCGCGGGCGAGCCTCACCAGCGTCTCGGCGGGATGGCCGTGCCGGACCACCCCCTCGACGGGGAGGTCGCCGTCAATCGAGAGCCGGTCGACGACGGGGTCGAGCACGCGCTCGTGCGCCGCTGCCACCTCCCGGGCCTTCTCGACCGAGCGCCGCTCGTTGTCCTCGGCCGTGGTGATGGCGTAGGGCGACCAGGGGACGACGCACGCCAGGACGAGCTTCAGGTCGTGCCGGCGGGCGGCCTCGGCCCCCGCGTCCGCGGCGCGGACGCTGGCCTCGCTGCCGTCGAGCCCCACGAGGATGGACGAGGACACGGGATCTCCCGGAGGCCGCGGATGTTGCGGGAAAAGCTATCCAGCCCGGGTCGCCGCAGCGACCCGAGACGGACGTCCTGCCTCACGGGTCAGGCCGATGCGCAGCGCGTCACGCCACGCCGACCCGGTCGGGTGCCTGCCGGCACGGACGGATCGCACGGCGTCGTCCCGGGCACGCATGCGTCCATGAGCATTCTCGGAAGGCTGATGGGAACTGCAGAGAGCGCCGCCCGGGGCGCCGCTCGTGGCGGCCGCGCGACGGGACGCCCGGCACGGGGGGTGGCCCGCCCCACCGCGGGCCGGGGAATGGGCCGAGGCATGGGCCGCGGGCGCGCCGCGACCCCCGCCTCGTCCGGAGGGATCGGCCGCCTGGTCCAGGGGATGCTGCGCCGCCGTTGATCGGCGGTCCCCGGGGTAGCAGGCTCCTAGAGGGCGATCGCGCCCACCAGCAGGGTGGCCGTGGTCGCCGTCTCGCCCATCGCGCCCATCACGTCGCCGGTCACGCCACCCAGCCGCCTGCGGGCTCGGCGGTACAGGAGTTCGGCCGTGAGCAGGCCGGCCAGTGCGCTGATCGCCAGGCGGGCGGTCAGCTCCAGGTCGGCGGCCGTGCCCGCCACCAGCAGACCGAGCACGACGACGATCCACCCGACGAACCAGGGCACCGAGACGGTGCCGGCGACGAGCGTGCCCAGCGCCGATCCTTCCGCCGTCGCCACGCCGGGGAGGCCCGTGCGCGCCATCGCCAGCCGGGCGACGACGACGGCGGCCCAGAGGGCCGGCCAGCCCTCCCGCGTCTCCAGCAGGGCCGTGAGGCAGGCGACCTGCAGCAGCAGGGTCAGCACCACCGTGACGACGCCGAAGGGCCCGATGTCGCTCTGGTGCATCACCTGCAGCGCGCGCTGCCGGCCGCGCAGCGGGCCGAGGCCGTCCGCGGTGTCGGCCAGCCCGTCCAGGTGCAGCCCGCGCGTGAGCGCCGCCAGGACGGCAACCGCGAGCACGGCACCCGCCAGGGGGGAGATCCACCGGTCGCCCAGGACCGCCAGGCCCGACGCGATGCCGCCGAGGACCAGCCCGACCAGCGGCGCCCAGGGCAGCACACCCCGGGTGGCGCCCGCAGCGCGTGCGGGGACCGGCAGGACGGTGAGCAGGGCGGCCGATTCCAGGGGCCCGCTCAGCCTCATCGGGCCCGGCTCACGCGATCAGCTCCAGTCGCGTGATCGTGCCGTTGTGCGGTGTCACCACCGGCATCGCGTCAGGGCCGAGGCCGGCCACCACCGCCTGGGCCGCGCGGATGGTGTCGCCATGGGTGACGAGGGCGATCACGTCGGCGGGCGGCTCGGTGCCGAGGTCCTTGAGGAACGCCTCGACCCGCCCGTACAGCTCGGTCAGGCTCTCCCCGCCGGGCGCCGCCCAGTGCGGGTCGGTCCAGTCGACGACGTCCCACAGCTCACGGGAGGGGCGGCCCTCCAGCTCGCCGTACCCCTGCTCGCGGAGGGCCGGGGTGGTCACGACCGGGAGCCCTGTTGCCGCGGCGCAGTGCTCGGCGGTCTGCACGGCGCGGAGGAGGTCGCTGGAGATCAGGACGCCCGGGGCGAGGTGGGCCAGTTCGGTAGCGGCGGCGGCGGCCTGAGCATGTCCGGTGGCGGTGAGCGGGACGTGCGCGGTCTGGCCCTGCATCAGTCCGGCGGCGTTCCACTCGCTCTGTCCGTGGCGGACGAGCAGCAGCGTGAGAGGTCGGGACATGGCAGGGGGAGAGTAGGCGAGGGCCGTGCCGGCACCGCGCGGCCGCCTCGTACCGTCGTCCCCGTGAGTCTTCCCGTCCGTCCCGGAGCCGCCCCGGCCGCGCCCCGTTCGTCCGCGCCCGACCCCCTGGCCCCGCTGCTGGACCTGCCGGGGGTGCGCGAGGCCGCGGACGCCGCCCGCACCGGCATCGACCGGCTGCTCGGGCACAAGGTGCTCCGCCGGGAGTCCGCCGGGGTCAGCACCGAGTCCGCACTCCGCGGCGCGCGGGCATCGGCCGCGCTGGAGGGTGTCGACGTGCCGCTCGCCGAACTGCGGTCCGGCGACGTCACCGACCCGGTCGTGCAGGGGTCACTCCGGGTCTCGGCCGGTCTGGGGTCCATGGTGGAGACGTGGTCGCGGGCGCCCGGGCAGGTCCTCGCCCGGCTGCACGTGCTCGCGGCGGCCGACCTCGCCGACGCCGCCGCGCTCGGCCGGCCGGCCGGGCACGCGGGGGCGCGGCTGTCCGGGCTGTTCTCCCTGATCACCGGCACGACGACCGCTCCCGCCGTTCTCGTCGCCGCCCTGGTGCACGGTGAGCTGGCCGCACTCGCGCCGTTCGGCACCTCCGACGGCGTCGTGGCGCGGGGCGCCGGGCGGCTCACCGGGATCGCCCGCGGCCTGGACCCGAAGGCGGTCTCGGTGCCCGAGGTCGGGTTCGCCGAGCTCGGCCGGGATGCCTACGGTCAGGCGCTCGCCGGCTATGCGTCGGGAACGGAGGCGGGTGTCGCCGGCTGGCTCGTGCACTGCTGTCGCGCCACCGAGCACGGCGCCCTGGAAGGGCTGGCGATCTGCGAGAGCCTGCTTCGCGGGTGAGCTGCGCGGGTCGGGGCGGACGCGAAGACTGCAGGCATGGACCAGCTCGGGGTCGACGGGCTCGGTCGGCCCGCGCCTCCAGGCCGGTCTCGGCCGGGCGGACCCTGGTCGACCGGGTGACGGAGCGGTTCGGCGGCTGATCTCGTGGGCGGTCGGTCAGCGCGGGGAGAGGACGAACCCGAGGACGGCGGTGAGCACCACCGCGCACGCGCCGACGGCAGCAGCCGCCAGCCAGGCCCCCGTGACGGCGTCGGCCGCAGCCGCGCCCAGGACCGACAGCCACGGTCCGGACAGGGAGAGGAACAACCCGATCCGCCCGACGCGCGATCGGCGGCGACCGCGCGGTGCGACGCGGGTGGACTGACCGAACAGGACCGCGGCGACGCAGACGGCCAGGACGGCCAGCCAGGCGAGGACCACGGTGAGCACGTCGGCAGGATGTCCCACCGCGCCTGAACCAGGGAGGTGCCCCGCCGCCAGCGGAGACCCTCCCGGGGCGTCAGGCCCCGCGGCGGCGCCGGCGGCCGGTCAGCGGACCCGGCTCGTCGACGGCGAGCAGTCCCGTCCGGAGCGCCCGGTGCCGGGCGTACCAGGCCAGCCCGACGACGGCCGCGCCGACGCCCACGGCGGCACCGGTGACCACGGGGGCGGGGGGCGCGGAGAACCGGGCCCGCATGCTGACCGGGCGGGTGAACTGGAGGACCGGCCAGCCGTGCTCGAGGGCGGCCTTGCGCAGGCCTCGGTCGGGGTTCACCGCGGTCGGGTGCCCGACGGCCGAGAGCATCGGCAGGTCGGTGATGGAATCGCTGTAGGCGTAGCAGTCGGCGAGGTCGTAGCCGCCGTCCGCGGCCAGCTGCCGCATGGCGGCGGCCTTGTTCTCGCCGTAGGCGTAGAAGTCGATCGTGCCGGTGTAGTGCCCGTCCTCGGTCACCATGCGGGTGGCGACGACCCGGTCGACCCCGAGCATCTCGCCGATCGGCTCGACCATCTCCGCGCCGCTGCTCGACACGATGACGATCTCGCGGCCGGCTGCGCGGTGCTCCTCGATCAGGTCGGCGGCCTCGGCGTAGACGAGCGGGTCGACGATCTCGTGCAGCGTCTCCCGGACGATGTCGTGCACCGTGGCGGCATCCCAGCCGGTCACCATCGACGTGAGCTGGGCGCGCAGGCGCTCCATCTGCTGCGCGTCGGCGCCGGCGAGGGAGAAGACGAGCTGCGCGTACGCGGTCTTGAGCACGGCGCGGCGGTTGATCAGCCCACCGTTGAAGAACGGACGGCCGAACGCCAGGGTGCTGGACTTGGCGATGACCGTCTTGTCCAGGTCGAAGAACGCCGCTGCGCGGGTCACAAGGCACGACTCTAAGTGGAGCCGATGCCCGTGGCCGAGGCCGCTCGCCGTCCACACCCGTTCGGGTCATCCACAGTTCGCCCCGCCCGTCTGGCACTGATTGCCCACGACGGCGTGAGGTCAGGGCGTGTCCACCTCCCGCTCCACCTCTCGTGCGTCCGTCCGGCCCCTCGTCGTCAGCACCGACGACTCCCTTCTCGACGACCTGCTCCGGCTCCTCGCCACCGCCGGGGCCGAGGCGGAGCTGGCCACGGGCGGGCCGGCGCTGCGCCGGGCGCACCGGCAGGCCCCGCTCGTCCTCGTCGGCGCCGACGCGCTCACCGCCGGTGCCCTCCGGGCCCTGCCGCGTCGCCCCGGAGTCGTCGTCGTCGCCGGCCGCGACCTGCCGGCGGCCGACTGGGCCGGAGCGGTGGAGATCGGCGCGGAGCGGGTCGCGGTGCTCCCCGATGACGAGTCGTGGCTGCTCGCCCGCTGCACCGCCGCGGTGCGTGATCCGGTCGAGCGCGGGCGGCTGGTCGTCGTGGGCGGGTCCTGCGGCGGCGCCGGGGCGAGCACGCTGGCGACGGCCGTGGCGCTGGCGGCCGCGCCGGGTGTGACCCTGGTCGACGCCGATCCCTGGGGAGCCGGCCTGGACCTCCTGCTGGGGGCCGAGCGTGCCGACGGTCTGCGATGGCCCGACCTGACCGGTCTGCGCGGGCGCGTGGCGGGCGACGCGTTGCTGGCCGCCCTGCCCGACGTCGGTGGCGTCTCCGTGGTCGCCGCATCCCGGTCGTCGCCGCAGCGCATCCCCCCGGACGCCCTCGCGGCCGTGGTGGACGCCGCCCGCGCCGTCGGCTGCCCGGTCGTCGTCGATGTACCGCGGATCGCGGGGGAGGCCGCGCTGTCGGTCGCCGCGGAGGCCGATCTGGCGGTGCTGGTGGTACCCGCGCGGCTGCGGGCAGCCACGGCCGCCCGGTTGCTGGTCGAGGCCCCGGATTCGGTGTGGGCGGGCGCGCACGTGGTCATCCGTTCCGTTCCCGGGGGGCTGTCCCGTGACGAGGTGGCCGACGTCGTGGGGCGACCGGTCCTCGCGGAGCTCGCCCACGACCGCAGCGCCGTGCCCCGGGGCGAGCGCGGCGAGCCACCCCTCGTGTCCGCCCGCTCCCCGCTGGGGACGGTGGCGCGGCGGATCCTCGGCGCCCTGCAGGCCCAGCCCGTGCGCCCGTGAACGCCCCGCCGCTGCTCGACCGGGTCCGCGCCCGGCTGGCACTGCAGCCCGGTGCGCCCACCCGGGCGGGGGTCGCCGCGCTCGTCCGGGAGGAGGCGGGCGGGCTGCTCGGGGACGACGACGTCCTCCTGGCCGTCCGCGAAGCCGTGGACGAGCTCGCCGGAGCCGGTCCGCTCGAAGCGCTCCTGCGGACGCCCGGCGTCACCGACGTCCTCGTGAACGGCCCGGAACAGGTGTGGGTCGATCGCGGGTCCGGCCTGCAGCCGACGCCGGTCCGGTTCCCCGACGACGACGCCGTCCGTCGGCTCGCCGTCCGGCTCGCGGCGACGGTGGGGCGCCGGCTGGACGACGCGTCGCCCTGGGTGGACGTCGGACTCGGCGACGGCACCCGGCTGCACGCGGTCCTCCCGCCCGTGTCGGGGAGCGGCACCTGCCTGTCGCTGCGGGTGCTGCGCCGCACCACGCACTCCCTGGCCGAGTTGGCGGCTCTGGGCACCCTGCCGGGCGGGAGCGAGGACCTGCTGCGCGAGGTGGTGGCGCGCCGGTTGGCCTTCCTCGTGACCGGGGGCACCGGCTCCGGGAAGACGACCCTGCTGTCGGCCCTGCTCGGGGCGGCCGATCCCGCCGACCGGATCGTCCTGTGCGAGGACGCACCCGAACTGGCTCCTGAGCACCCGCACGTCGTGCGCCTGGTCACCCGGCCACCGAACGTCGAGGGAGTGGGGTCGGTGACGCTGCGGGACCTGGTGCGGCAGGCCCTGCGCATGCGCCCGGACCGCCTGGTGGTGGGCGAGGTCCGGGGCGCGGAGGTGACCGACCTCCTCGCGGCGCTGAACACCGGGCACGACGGCGGGTGCGGGACGCTGCACGCCAACCGGCCGGCCGAGGTGCCCGCCCGGCTGGAGGCCCTCGGTGTGGCCGCGGGCCTGGACCGCGCCGCGGTGCACAGCCAGGCCGCCGCGGCACTGGCCCTCGTGGTGCACCTGCGGCGGACCCCGGCAGGCCGCCGGGTGACAGAGGTGGGCGTGGTGCACAGATCGGGGGATGCCGTCGTCGTCGAGCCCGGATGGCGGGCCGACGGGCGCGACGTACCGGCCGCCGAGCGGCTGCGGGCGCTGCTCACCGAGGGCGCGTCGTGAGCGGGGGCGCGGCGTGACCGGGGCGCTGCTGGCCGCAGCCCTCGCGATGCTTCTCTGGCCGGACCCGCGCGCCCTGCGGAGGGCGCGGCTGCGCACGGTGGGCGTCGGAACGGGCCGCGGGCTACTCCGGTCCGCAACACCGTCCCTCCCGGTCCCGGTCATCGCCGGGGTCGCGGCGACAGCGGTCGCGGCATTGCTCAGCACGCCGCTGGTCGCCGGTCTCTCGGCTCTCGCGGGGATCGTCGGCGGCAGATCCTGGGTCGTCCGGCAGCGGGCCCGCCGCGCGGAGGACCGGTTGCGGTCCCTGACGGAGGCGCTGGGCGCGCTCGGCGCCGAGCTGCGCAGCGGGCGCTCCGTCGACGCGGCGACCGACGCCGCGGTGGCGGCCTGCGCCGACGAGGAGTGCGGCACCGCCCTCGCCCGGGCGTTGCGCGCGCCGGGCGTGCCCGTCCCCTCCGTCCCGGACGCGGACTTCGCCGCCGCGCTGGACCGGGTCTCGGCCGGCGTCCGGCTCAGCGCCCGGACCGGGTGCTCGCTCGCCGCCGTGGTGGCTGCGGTGGAGGACGACCTGCGGGCGCGGGAGCGGATGCGGCAGGAGCTGAGGACGGCGACCGCCGGGCCCCGGGCCAGCGCGATGCTGCTGGCCGGGTTGCCGGTGCTGGGGCTGGCCATGGGGAACGGCGTGGGTGCCGACCCCTGGCGGGTGCTGACCACGACGGCGACCGGGCAGGTGCTGCTGGTGCTCGGGGTGGCGCTGGAGCTGGCGGGGCTGACCTGGTCCGGGCACCTCGTGCGGCGGGCCGTCCGGTGACGTCGTCATGGCCTGCGCTGCTGTCGCTCGCGGCTGCCCTCCTGCTCTGGTCGCCGTCGGCGCGGCTCGCGGCCGTCCGGGCGCGGGCACTGCGCAGGACTCGGGAACCGGCGGCGGACGGTCGCGTCCCCTCCGTGCGTCGGCGGTGGCTGCTCGCCGCATGCGCAGGGGTGGCGGCGGGTCTCCTCGTGGGAGGGCTCGTGGGGGCCGGTGTCGCCGTGGGGGTGGGGGTGGTGGCGGAGCGGTGCCTGCGGGGTGCCGACGTCGAGGCCGACGAACGGATCGCACTGTCCCGCGAGCTCCCGAGCGCCTGCGACCTCCTGGGCGTCTGCCTGTCGGCCGGTGTTCCCGTCGGCGCTGCGCTGGCCGCGGTCAGCGCCGCGGTGCCGCAACCGCTGGCTCGGCACCTGGCGGCCGTGGCCGCCCTCGGCCGGCTGGGTGCCGAACCACGGAGGGCGTGGGCCGATGCGCCCGTGGAACTCGCGACGCTGGGACGCGTCCTGGTCCGGGCGGGGGAGTCGGGCGCGGCTGCGGCGCCGGCGCTGCGGGCGCTGGCGGCGGACAGTCGTGCGTCCGCGCGCGCGGCCACCGAGGCAGCTGTCCGGCGGGCCGGGGTCTGGGTGCTCGCACCCCTCGGGCTCTGCTTCCTCCCCGCATTCGTCTGCCTGGGCGTCGTCCCGATGGTGCTCGGCCTCGCCGGCGACCTCTTCGGCTGACGACTGTGCACAGGTCGTACGCCCGTCCACAGATCAGCGGCGAGCGTCGGGCGTCGTCCGTTCCAGCGGTTGGGTCGAGGCACGGCCCGGATGGCGGGCCCCGACCCGAGGAGGACCCTGTGGTGAGTACCCCGAACGCTGTCGAGGACCGGAGCGACGTCCAGCCACCCGAGCAGGACCCGGCGTTCCCGCGCGGGCGTCTGGCCCGGCGGTGGGCCGCCGTCCGTGCCACCGGCGAGGCCGGCATGAGCACGGCGGAGTACGCCGTGGGCACGGTGGCGGCGTGCGCGTTCGCCGCCGTCCTCTACCGGGTGGTGACCGGTGGCTCGATCGTCACCGGGCTGACCGACCTGGTGGAGTCCGCTCTCGCCACCCTCTCCTGACCGATGCGGCATCGCGCGGCCTCCCCGCGGCATCGGGAAGCCGGCATGGTGACCGCCGAGACGGCGGTCGTCCTGCCGGTCCTGCTCCTCGTCCTCGCCGGTGTGGTCGCCGCAGTGACCGTGGTCGGCGCCCAGTTGCGCTGCGTGGACGCCGCTCGGGAGGGCGCCCGTGCCGCGGCGCGGGGTGAGGAGGTCGCCAGGGTGATCGCGCTGGCGGGCCGGGCGGCACCGGAGGGCGCGGTGACGACGGTGCGACCCGAGGGCGAGGAGGTCCGCGTGACGGTGACCGCCGCGATCGCCCCGCTGGGGCCGGTGCCGCTGCGGCTCACCGTGTCGGCGGAGGCCGTCGCCCTGCGGGAGCCGGGTGCGGCCGGATGACTCGCCCCGCACCCGGCAGGGAACGTGGCTCCGCCACCGTGTGGGTGCTCGCGCTGGGCGGGGTCCTCGCGGTGATCGGGATGGCGGCGGTGCTCACCGGCGCCGCCGTCGTGGCGCGGCACCGGGCGACGGCGGCGGCCGATCTCGCCGCACTGGCCGGCGCGGTCCGGGCCGTCCAGGGCGCCGATGCCTGCCGCGGTGCCGCAGACGTGGCCCGGAAGAATGCCGCGGAGCTCGCCGCCTGCGCCGTCCGCGACGGCGCGGTGGTCGAGGTGACGGTCAGGGTGCCGGTGCGGCTCGGCCTGCTGGGCGTGGTCTCGGCCACCGCCCGCGCCCGCGCCGGGCCCGTCGGGACGGACCCTCTCGCGGAGGGCGCCGGTCAGAAGACGATCTCGTCCTCGTCCTCATCGACGGTCACGGGTGCGGGTGACCCGGCGGGCACGTCGGCCGCGACGTTGCGCTCCACGCGGCGTCGATCGGCGCCGGGCATGCCCTCCCGGGCGGCGAGCTCGTCGAGCACCACGTCGAGGACGCGGACGGCGCCGGCCTTGTCGAGGGGGTCGTTGCCGTTGCCGCACTTGGGCGACTGCACGCAGGAGGGGCAGCCGCTCTCGCACTCGCAGCTGGCCACCGTCGCGCGGGTGGCCTGGAGCCAGCGCCGCAGCACGCCGAAACCGCGCTCGCTGAAGCCGGCGCCGCCGGGGTGCCCGTCGTAGACGAAGATCGTCGCCGCCCCGGTGTCGGGGTGCAGGGCTGTGGACAGTCCGCCGAGGTCCCACCGGTCGCAGGTCGCGAGCAGGGGCAGGATGCCGATCGCCGCGTGCTCGGCGGCGTGCAGCGAGCCCGGCAGCTCGACGTCGTCCACCTCGGCGCGCTCGACCGCGCGGTCGCCCAAGGTCCACCAGACCGCGCGGGTGCGCAGCTGTCGCGGGGGCAGGTCGAGGGGGAACTCCGCGAGCACCTCGCCGCTGCCCAGCCGCCGCCGCTGGTAGGCGACGACCTGGTTCGTCACGTCGACGACGCCGGTGTAGGCCGTCACCGTGCCGAGGGGGCGGGTCTGTTCCACCGCGACGACCGACAGGTCGGTGACGTCGCGGGCGACCGTCGTCCACTCGGGGTTGTCGGCGTGCACGACCGCGCAGGCGTCGTCCACGTCGAACTCGTCGACGACGAACGTCTCGCCGCGGTGCACGTACAGCGCGCCCTCGTGCACGGTTGCGTGCGCCGCCCCGCCGTCGACGGTGCCCAGCAGTCGACCGGTGCCGGTCTCGATGATCGACACCGGTTCGTCGCCGCTGCCCCGGATGTCGACGTCGGGCCTGCCACGCCCGGCCCAGTACCAGCCGGCCGGCCGGCGTCGCAACGATCCGGCGGCCACGAGCTCGTCGAGCCGGGCCTCGGCGACGGGCCCGCCGAAGTCGGGCAGGTCCTCAGGGGTCAGCGGCAGCTCGGCGGCGGCGCAGCACAGCTGCGGGCCGAGCACGTAGGGGTTGGCGGGATCGGTGACGGTGGCCTCGATCGGCCGGCCGAACACCGCCCGTGGATGGTGGGCGAGGTAGTGGTCCAGCGGGTCGTCGCGGGCCACGAAGACGACCAGCGACTCCTTCTGCGCACGTCCCGCGCGTCCGGCCTGCTGCCACAGCGAGGCGAGCGTGCCCGGGTAGCCGGCCAGCACGACAGCGTCCAGCCCGGCGATGTCGATGCCGAGCTCCAGCGCGTTCGTCGTCGCCACGCCCAGGAGCTCCCCGGACGACAGCGACCGCTCCAGCTCGCGTCGCTCCTCGGGCAGGTAGCCACCGCGGTAGGAGTCCACCCGGCGGACCAGGTCGTCGCGGCCCCGGTCGTGCAGCAGCCGGCGGGCCTGCTCCGCGACCGACTCCGCGCTGCGGCGCGACCGGACGAAGGCCAGCGTCCGCGCCCCGCGTTCCACCAGGTCCGCCAGGAGGCCGGCGGCGTCCGCGGCCGCCGACCGGCGGAGCGGGGCGCCGTGCTCACCGGTGCGCTCGGTCAGCGGCGGTTCCCAGAGGGCGAACGTGGCGCCGGGCCGCGGGGACCCGTCGGTGGTGACGGCCGCGACGGGCGCGCCGACCAGCCGGGTCGCGGCGACGGCCGGATCGGCCACCGTGGCCGAGGCGAGCACGAACACCGGCTCGGCGCCGTAGCGACGGCAGATCCGCCGCAGCCGGCGCAGCACGTGCCCGACGTGGGAGCCGAAGACGCCCCGGTAGGCATGGCACTCGTCGATGACCACGTAGGCCACCCGCCGCAGCGTGCTCGACCACTTCTGGTGCGCCGGCAGGATCCCGCGATGCAGCATGTCGGGGTTGGTCACGATCCAGCGCGAGTGGCGCCGGACCCAGTCCCGCTCCTCACCCGGGGTGTCCCCGTCGTAGGCCGCGGGGCGCACCGAGGGATCGGCCAGGGCGGCCACCGAGGCCAACTGGTCGCGGGCCAGCGCCTTGGTGGGCGCCAGGTAGAGCACGCAGGCGCGCGGGTCCTCGGCCAGCCGGGTCAGCGCGGGCAGCTGGTAGGCCAGCGACTTGCCCGAGGCCGTCCCGGTCGCCACGACGACGTGCCGCCCGTCGTGGGCCAGCTGGGCGGCCTCCACCTGGTGCCGCCAGGGGGTCAGGACCCCGCGCTCCTCGAGCCGGGACCGCAGGTCGGCGGTCACCCATCCCGGCCAGGGAAGGGTGCTGCTCTCCCGCACCGGGACGTGGTGCACGTGGGTGACCGGCTGCTCGGCGTCGTCGGTGCCGGCGAGGACGGAGGCCAGGAGGTCGGCGCCCGGCAGGACGCCGGAGGAGGCGTCCCCGGCGCCGGCAGGGCCGAGCGGCCGGACCGGGTGGAGCGTCGTCACCCGTCCACTGTCACACCTTCCGGCGACGGAGGGCGGCGGCGAATGTCATTCATGTGATGCAGGTAACAGAACATACTGGACGTCCGCACTGGGTGTGATCTCCCTTACACTCCGGCAGCGTTCGGTGCGCGGGGGCTCCCGATGTGCCGGGCGGAACCTCCGCCGACCCGGGGAGCACTGACGCCTCCCGGCGGCTGCCGACCGCATTGGAGGAACACATGCCCGACAGTTCGCTGTCCGGCGGGGACTCGGTCCTGGTCTGGATCGTCCTCGTCATCTCGCTGGCCGCCCTGGCGTTCGCCTATTACCTGGTCCGGGCCGTCCTGGCCGCCGATCAGGGCACGGTGAAGATGCGCGAGATCGCGCAGGCGGTCCAGGAGGGCGCGGCGGCCTACCTGAGACGGCAGTTCCGAACGCTCGGCGTCTTCGCCGTGATCGTCTTCGTGCTCCTGCTGGTGCTCCCCGTCGCCGACGGCGGTTGGGAGACCCGCGTGGGACGCGCCATCTTCTTCCTCATCGGCGCGCTGTTCTCCGCCTCCGTCGGCTTCATCGGCATGACGCTGGCGACGCGCGGCAACGTCCGCGTCGCCGCGGCGGCCAACGCGGGCGGCTACCAGCCGTCCTTCCGCATCGCCTACCGCACCGGTGGGGTCGTCGGCATGATCACCATCGGCCTGGGGCTCTCCGGCGCCGCGCTGGCGCTCCTGCTCTTCGACGAGACCGCCCCGATCGTCCTCGAGGGCTTCGGCTTCGGCGGTGCCCTGCTCGCCATGTTCATGCGCGTGGGCGGCGGCATCTTCACCAAGGCCGCCGATGTGGGCGCGGACCTGGTGGGCAAGGTCGAGGCCGGCATCCCCGAGGACGACCCGCGCAACGCCGCCACAATCGCCGACAACGTGGGCGACAACGTCGGCGACTGCGCCGGCATGGCGGCCGACCTCTTCGAGTCCTACGCCGTCACGTTGGTCGCCGCCCTGATCCTCGGGCAGGTCTTCTTCGGTCCCGTCGGCATGGTGTTCCCGCTCCTGGTCGCCGCGATCGGAATCATCGCCTCGGTCGTCGGTGTCCTGGCGACCAGACCGGGCAAGACCGACAGCAGCGGGATGGCGCCGATCAACCGCGGTTTCTTCACCTCGGCCGCGGTCTCCCTCGTGCTCGTCGCCGCGGCGTCCTTCACCTACCTGCCGAGCATCTCCGACGGCGCCGACCTGGCCGTCAGCCCGCAGGTTCTCGGCTTCGTCTCGGTGTTCATCGGCGTCGTCCTCGCCGCAACGATCCAGCAGCTCACCGGCTACTTCACCGAGACCAGCCGCAAGCCGGTCAAGGACATCGGCCGCAGCTCGCTGACCGGCCCGGCCACGGTGATCCTCTCCGGGATCTCCCTCGGGCTCGAGTCGGCGGTCTACGCCGCGCTGCTCATCGGCGGGGCCGTCTACGGCGCCTTCCTCGTCGGGGGTGGCGCGGCCCTCTACGCCGTCGCCCTCGCCGGCTGCGGCCTGCTCACGACGGCCGGCGTCATCGTCGCGATGGACACCTTCGGACCGGTCAGCGACAACGCGCAGGGCATCGCGGAGATGTCCGGCGACATCGACGAGGAGGGCGCCCGCGTGCTCACCGACCTCGACGCCGTCGGCAACACCACGAAGGCGATCACGAAGGGGATCGCCATCGCGACGGCCGTTCTCGCCGCCACCGCCCTCTTCGGCTCCTACAACGCCCAGATCGGGGTGGCCCTCGACGAG
Organism: Blastococcus colisei; assembly: GCF_006717095.1. Taxonomy (NCBI): domain Bacteria; kingdom Bacillati; phylum Actinomycetota; class Actinomycetes; order Geodermatophilales; family Geodermatophilaceae; genus Blastococcus; species Blastococcus colisei. Next base: position 484,764 of record NZ_VFQE01000002.1, on the reverse strand, counting down.
GCGGGCGACACCCTCGGCGACGCGTTCAGCCTGGTGAACCCGAACAACGTCGTCGGCGCGGTGCTGGGCGCCGCCGTGGTGTTCTTCTTCTCCGGGCTGGCGATCAGTGCGGTCTCCCGCGCCGCCGGGCGGGTGGTCTTCGAGGTCCGGGAGCAGTTCCGCACCAAGCCCGGGATCATGAACTACACCGAGCGGCCGGACTACAGCGCCGTCGTCGACATCTGCACCAAGGACTCGCTGCGCGAGCTGGCCACGCCAGGTCTGCTCGCCGTCCTCGCGCCCGTGGCGGTCGGCTTCGGACTCGGCTTCGGCCCGTTGGCGGCCTACCTCGTCGGGGCCATCGCGGCCGGCACCCTGATGGCGGTCTTCCTCTCCAACTCCGGCGGCGCCTGGGACAACGCCAAGAAGATGGTCGAGGACGGCGCCTACGGGGGGAAGGGCAGCGAGGCGCACGCCGCGACCGTCATCGGCGACACGGTGGGCGACCCGTTCAAGGACACCGCCGGCCCGGCGATCAACCCGCTGATCAAGGTGATGAACCTGGTCGCGCTGATCATCGCCCCGGCCGTCGTCGGGCTGTCGGTCGGTGAGGACGCCAACACCACGCTGCGCGTGCTCATCGCCCTCGGCGCGGTCCTGGTCATCGTGATCTCCGTCGTGGTCTCCAAGCGCCGGTCGGTCGTCGTCGGCGGCGCTCCGACCGCCACGGCGGACGGCAGCACCCTCACCGCCACCGCTCCCTGACCCCCGGGCGGATCCTCCGGCCGGCAACCGCCGGCCGGAGGGTCCGTGCGCGGGATGTGGACCGGGCCGGTGCCTGTGGACGACGGCGCACGACGGCCGGGCCCCCGGTCCTAGCGTCCGGAGCCTGCCGCCCGCCCAGGGCACCGGACCACCCAGGGAGTTCCCATGACGTCGCCGAGTCCCCCCGATGTCGTCGTCGTCCAGCCGGCCGCGGTGACGGCGCTCGCCGTCGAGCTCACCGGGCTGGCCGCCGAGCTGCTCGACGACGCCGACGGCTGCCGCGAGGCGGCCGGGTCGCTCTCGGCGGCGCTCGAGGGGAACCAGGGCTGGACGGCGGGTGCGGCCGCCACCGCCTGGGCCAGGCTGGAGGAGGTGCTGGCAGAGCAGACGACCGCCCTCTCCCGCACCCTCGCCGCCGCCGTGGAGGCCTATCTGGACGAGGACGCCCGGATCGCCGGGCGCATCGGCGATGGCCGGCGGCCGCCCCGATGACCGCGCCCGTGCTCGACATGACGTCGGGTCTGCGGGCCGCCGCGGCCTGGGACGTCGCGCTGCTGCGCCGGGCGGTCGGCACGCTCGGCGCGGTGGCCGGGCGGCTCCCGATCTGGCGGGCCCGGCTGGAAGGCGTCGCGCGCGCGGTGGATTCGGGGGAGAGCTGGGCGGGGCCGGCGGCGCGCACCGCAGCCGCCGCCGTCCGGGAACTCTCGGCCGTCACCTGGGCGGTCGAGCGGGCGCTGAGCGAGTCGTTGTCCGCCCTCGACCGGCTCAGCGCCGAGGCGGATGCGGCCCAGGAGCTGGCCCGGGAGGCGCTGGTGCGCGCGGAGGCGTTCGCCGGTGGGCCGGCTGCCGTGCTCGGGGATCGGAGCGGCCTGGCCGCCGCGGTCGGCGCGCTCGTGCCCGGGGCCGAACTTCCCTCGCCCGCCCCGGCCCTCACCGCGGCAGAGGCCGCCCTGCGCCACGCGACGGCAGCGGCGGCGGCCGCCGAGGACGCGGGTTCTGCCCTGGCCGGCGTCGGGGTGCGCGACGCGTTCGCCCCGGCGGACTTTCCCGCGCTCGCGGCCTGGGTGCCCGTCGCGCAGCCGGTCTGCGTGCCACGTGGCCCGACCGGTCCGCCGGATGCGGTGGCGGCCTGGTGGGCGGCCCTGCCGCTCACGGCCCAGCTCGCCGCAGTGCGCGCGGACCCGGCCGGCCTGGGCGGGCGCGACGGGCTGCCGGCCTGGGCCCGCGACCTGGCGAACCGGCGGCTCCTGGCCGCCGCACTCGCCGATCCGGGGACCGACCCGTACGCCGCCTTCACCGCCCGGGTCGTGACGCACCGGATCGAGGTCGAGGAGGCGGCCGGCCGGCAGGTGCAGCTCCAGCTGCTCGACCTGGCCGGCGACCGCCTGGTGCTGGCACTGGGAGACCTCGACACCGCGGATGCGGTGGCGCTGCTGGTGCCCGGCATCCACAACTCGCCCGGGGACGACCTCGGCGGTCTGGTCGGGGCCGCGCGGGCCGTCGCCGGGGCCGCGCGGGAGGCGGCGCCCGGCACGACCGTCGCGACCGCGGTGTGGCTGGGGTACGACAGCCCCAGTGGTGCCGCGCAGATCCTCGGGCGGACGAACGCCGTGGAGGGCGGTGCTGCACTTGCCACCTCCCTCACCGGGCTGCGCGCCGGCCGGGACGCCGTCGTCACCCCGGAGGGGCGGGCGACCGTGCTGGCGCACAGCTACGGAACGGTGGTGGTCGACGAGGCCGCTGACGCGCCCGGGGCGCTGGACGCCGATGCCGTCGTGCTCCTCGGCAGCCCCGGCATGGAGGACGACGCGGCGAGTCTGGAGGCGCCCGAGGTGTACGACGCCGCATCCCCGGACGACCTGGTCGTCGCCCTGCGGTGGTTCGGCCGGTCGACCGCCTCCGACTCCTTCGGCTCGACCGAGCTGCCGGTCGGCCCGGACACGGGGCACTCCGGGTACTACGACGCCGACCTGCCCACGCTGGCCGCCGTGGGGCGCGTGATGACAGGGATGCCGGACCCCCGTTGACCCGGTCGGGAGGCCGCGACACGGGTGCCGGGGAACACGTGCCCGCGGACGACGTTGGTCCGGGTGACGGCACGCCCACGGAAGGTCGCCCCCGGCGCCTCGTCCGGTGTGTGGCTTACCGTGGCCCGCCGAGGGGCGTTTCCGCGGCGGCGCCCGCCGGAGTCGGGGGAGCACTCGACACCCAGCGCACTGCCGCAGCGCCACCGCAGTACCACCGACAGGAGCACCGTGCCCACGAAGACCAGCCAGACCGGAAGCGAGAGCACCGCGGCCGACGGCGGGACGAAGACCCCCGCGCGCCGGCGCACCGCCGCGTCCGGGGGCAAGCCGCTGGTCATCGTGGAGTCGCCGACCAAGGCGAACAAGATCGCCGGCTACCTGGGCAGCGGCTACGTCGTCGAAGCCAGCGTCGGGCACATCCGCGACCTGCCCCGCAACGCCGCCGACGTGCCGGCCGAGCACAAGGGCGCCGCGTGGGCCCGGCTCGGCGTCGACGTCGACAACTCCTTCGAGCCGCTCTACGTGGTCAGCCCCGACCGCAAGCAGCAGGTCAGCCGGCTCAAGCAGCTGGTGAAGCAGGCCAGCGAGGTCTACCTCGCGACAGACGAGGACCGCGAGGGCGAGGCGATCGCCTGGCACCTGGTCGACACCCTCAAGCCGCGCGTCCCGGTGCACCGGATGGTCTTCCACGAGATCACCCCCGAGGCGATCGCCCGGGCGGTGGCCAACCCGCGGGAGCTGGACACCGACCTGGTCGACGCCCAGGAGACCCGCCGCATCCTCGACCGCCTCTACGGCTACGAGGTCTCGCCGGTGCTCTGGAAGAAGGTGCTGCCGAAGCTCTCGGCCGGCCGGGTGCAGTCGGTTGCCACCCGGATCGTCGTCGAGCGCGAGCGGGAGCGGATGTCCTTCCACGCCGCCGACTACTGGTCGCTGGAGGGCACCTTCGCCGTCCCGCGGCCGGCCGTCGCGACCGACCAGGGTGAGCCGACGACGGTCCGGGCCAAGCTGGTCAGCGTCGACGACAGCCGGGTCGCCACCGGCAAGGACTTCGACCCGGCCACCGGCGGGGTGACCGGCGACGTCGTGCACCTCGACGAGGCCGGCGCCCGTGGGCTCGCCGCCCGCCTCGAGGGGCGCCAGGTGAGCGTGAGCCGGGTCGACGAGAAGCCCTACCGGCGCCGTCCGTACGCCCCGTTCACCACCTCGACGCTGCAGATGGACGCCGGCCGCAAGCTCGGCTGGTCGTCGGCGCAGACGATGCGGGTGGCGCAGCGGCTGTACGAGAACGGCCACATCACCTACATGCGGACCGACTCCACGAACCTGTCGCAGGAGGCGATCAACGCCGCCCGCCAGCAGGCCCGCGAGCTCTACGGCGACGCCTACGTCCCCGCCGAGGCGCGCCGCTACAAGAGCAAGGCCAAGGGCGCCCAGGAGGCGCACGAGGCGATCCGGCCGGCCGGTGACAACTTCCGGACGCCGGGGCAGCTGGCCCCCCAGCTCGCCCGCGACGAGTTCCGGCTCTACGAGCTCATCTGGCAGCGGACGGTCGCCTCGCAGATGGCCGACGCGGTCGGCCAGACGGTCAGCATCCGGCTGGCCGGGCGCAGCGCCACCGACGAGGCGGTCGAGTTCACCGCGAGCGGTCGCACGATCACCTTCCCCGGCTTCCTCAAGGCCTACGTCGAGTCCCGGGAGGAGGGGCCGGCGTCGGGCGGCGACGACGAGAACGGCAGCGACGACGCCGAGCGGCGGCTGCCCCGCCTGGAGCGCGGCCAGCAGCTGGACACCCGGGAGCTGGACGCGAAGGGCCACACCACCAGCCCGCCGGCGCGCTACACCGAGCCGAGCCTGGTCGCCCGGCTCGAGGAGCTGGGCATCGGCCGGCCGTCGACCTTCGCGTCGATCATGCAGACCATCCAGGACCGCGGGTACGTGTGGAAGAAGGGCAACTCCCTGGTGCCCTCGTTCGTCGCCTTCGCCGTGGTGAACCTGCTCGAGCAGCACTTCGCGCAGCTCGTCGACTACGACTTCACCGCATCCCTGGAGGAGGAGCTCGACGAGATCGCGGGCGGGAACCTGCAGCGCGTGGACTGGCTGACGGAGTTCTACTTCGGTGGCGGGGGCCGCGGCAACGGCGGGATCGCCGAGTCCGGCGGGCTCAAGCAGATCGTCGGCCAGCGGCTCGAGGAGATCGACGCCCGCGGGGTGAACTCGATCCCGCTGGAGGCCACCGGTCCCGACGGCGAGTCGGTCGTCGCCCGCGTCGGCCGCTACGGCCCCTACCTGCAGGCAGGCGGCGAGGACGGCGCGCGGGTCAGCATCCCCGAGGACCTCGCTCCGGACGAGCTCACGAACGAGAAGGTTCAGGAGCTGCTGGAAGCGCCCTCGGGCGACCGCGAGCTCGGCACCGATCCCGGGTCCGGGCACCCCGTCGTCGTCAAGGCCGGCCGCTACGGCCCCTACGTGACGACCGTCGTCCCCGAGGGCAGCAAGGACGCGCCGCGCACGGCCAGCCTCTTCGCCTCGATGTCGCCGGAGACGCTGACCCTGGAGGAGGCGCTGAAGCTGCTCACGCTGCCGCGCACGGTCGGGGCGGCGCCGGACGGCGAGGAGATCCAGGCGCTCAACGGCCGCTACGGGCCCTACATCAAGAAGGGCACCGACTCCCGCTCGCTCGACGGCGAGGAGAAGCTCTTCACGGTCACCCTCGACGAGGCGCTGGCGATCTTCGCCCAGCCCAAGCAGCGGGGTCGCGCGGCGGCGAAGGCCCCGCTGAAGGAGCTGGGCCCCGACCCGGTCACCGAGGGCCAGGTCACGGTCCGCGAGGGCCGGTTCGGCCCGTACGTCACCGACGGCGAGACCAACGCCAGCCTGCGCAAGGGCGACGACGTCGAGACGATCACCATCGAGCGGGCCGCCGAGCTGCTCGCCGACCGCCGGGCCGCGGGCCCGGCGAAGAAGAAGGCCGCCAAGAAGACGGCGGCGAAGAAGACCGGAGCCAAGAAGGCGCCGGCGAAGAAGGCAGCGGCGAAGAAGGCCGCGGACCCGGTCACCGCGGGCTGATCGCCGGGCCCGTTCAGTCCTCGCTGAGCGGCTCGAGCAGCTCCAGCTGGTTGCCGACCGGATCGGCCACGTAGAGCCGCCGGTGCCCGGGGAAGGGCGGGTCCCACTCCACCGGGTGCCCGGCGGCCTCGCATGCGGCCTCACCGTCGATGTCCGCGGTGAGCAGCCCCGGGTGCGCCTTGCGGGTCGAGCATCTCCGGGGAGGAGTCGACGCCGGTGACGTGTGCGCCGGACCAGCGATGCCGCAAGGCTGCCCTCGCCGCAGCCGAGGTCCACCACCGTCGCGGGGTCGTCGGCATGGATCCAGGCGACCAGCTCGGCGAAGGGTCGCGCGCGCTCGCCGGCGAAGCGGAGGTAGCCGGCCGGGTCCCATGCGGGCGTGGGGCCGTGCGACGTCACGTCGTCCGCTGTCTGCCGAAGGTCCACTACCGGTTCCGACCCTAGTCATCCCGCGGACATCCCGTGGCGCGAAAGCCGCCGTCCGTCAACCCTCTGGGCGGAGAGTCGCCGAAATCGTCCGCTCCCACCGGTAACGTGAGGGCCGCCCAGGGACAGCTCCGCACACCCTTCCTCCGACCCGGGAGCACCGATTCCGTCCGACCCGACGTCCTCGACGCCGCCGCCCGACGAGGCGCTGCCGGCCGAGGGGACGACCGTGCCGGCCGACGGCCTGCCGCCTGCAAGCACGCCGATCCCGGCGGATGCCGCGGTGCCGCTGACGGAACTCGACCCCGGTGCCCCCGCCGGCGCGGACGACGGGCACGCCGACGAGGGCGCCCACCCCGACGTGGTCGGCTCGGTCGGCCTGGTCGCCAAGCTGCGGGCCGTGCTGCGGGTGCGCGACTTCCGCAAGCTGTGGCTGTCGATGTCCCTGTCGAGCTTCGGCGACTGGCTGGGGCTGCTCGCGATCACCGCCACCGCGACCTCGCTGGTCGACGGGTTCGCCGCCGCCAACTTCGCGCTCGGCGGCGTGCTGCTGTTCCGGCTGCTCCCGGCGATCGTCCTGGGTCCGCTGGCCGGCGCCTTCGCCGACCGGTTCGACCGGCGCAAGACGATGGTGATCACCGACATCATCCGGTTCGGGCTCTTCGCCTCGATCCCGATCGTCGACAACCTGGTCTGGTTGTTCGTGGCCCAGTTCCTCATCGAGGCCTTCAGCCTGTTCTGGATCCCGGCGAAGGACGCCGCCGTCCCGAACATGCTGCGCAAGGACCAGCTGGAGCCGGCCAACCAGCTCTCCCTGGTCACCACCTACGGCCTGACGCCGGTCCTCGCGGCCATCGTCTTCGCGGTGCTCACGACCCTCGGGGGTCCGCTCTCGCAACTGCTCCCCGGGATCGACGAGGTCGACCTGGCGCTCTTCGTGAACGCGCTGACCTTCCTCGTCGCCGCCGTCGTCATCTGGAACCTGCCGTCGATCAGCGGCAAGCGCGCGGCCGGCGCGGTCACCACCCAGGAGAGCTTCCTCGGCTCCCTCACGCACGGCTTCTCCTTCGCCGGCCACACCCCGATGGTCCGCGGGCTGGTCATCGGCATCACCGGTGCCATGGCCGCGGCCGGCGTGATCATCGCGACCGGACAGGCCTTCGCCAACGCCCTCGGCGGTGGCGAGGCCGCCTACGGATTGCTGTTCGGCGCGGTCTTCGTCGGCCTCGGGGTCGGCATCGCGTTCGGCCCCAGCATCGCCCGCGACCTCGCCCGCGAGCGCATCTTCGGTCTCGCGGTCGCCGTCGCCGGCGTGATGGTGCTGCTGATGTCGTGGACCTTCACGCTGTGGATCGCGCTCCTGCTGGTCGTCCTCATGGGCTTCTTCGCCGGCATCGCGTACCTGGCCGGCTTCACCCTGCTGGGCACCGAGGTCGAGGACGAGATCCGCGGCCGGACGTTCGCGATCGTGCAGTCCCTGGTGCGGGCGGCGCTGATCCTCTCCCTGGCCGTCGTCCCCTTCGGGGTCGGCCTGATCGGTCGGCACCAGCTCGATCTCGGCGTCGTCACGGTTCCGCTGAGCGGCGAGCGGATCATGCTGTTCGTCGCCGGGCTGCTGGCCGTGGGTGTCGGGGTGCTCGCCTACCGCCAGATGGACGACGGCCGGCCCGTCCCGCTGCTGGCCGACGTCGTCACCGCGCTGCGCCGCGACACCACCGCCCGACGTCGACTGGCCGGTGGCGGTGTCCTCATCGCGTTCGAAGGGGGCGAGGGCGCCGGGAAGTCCACCCAGGTGCGTCGCCTGCAGGAGTGGCTGACGAACGAGGGGCTGGTCACGCGGGCCACCTTCGAGCCGGGGGCGACGCCGTCGGGCGCCGGGATCCGGTCCATCGTGCTGGACCGGGCGCACGTGGGGATCAGCCCGCGCTCGGAGGCACTGCTCTACGCCGCCGACCGCGCCCAGCACGTGCACGACGTCCTGCGGCCGGCGCTCGACGCGGGCGAGGTGGTCATCACCGACCGGTTCGTCGACAGCTCCCTGGCCTACCAGGGCGCCGGCCGCACGATCCCGCTGGACGAGGTCCGCATGCTCTCGCGCTGGGCGACCGAGGGCCTGGGTCCCGACCTCACGATCCTGCTCGACCTCCCGCCCGAGGTGGGGCTGGCCCGTGCCCGCGGACGGGCCGTCGCCGACCGGCTCGAGTCGGAGTCACTGGACTTCCACCAGCGGGTCCGCCAGACGTTCAGGGCCCTCGCCGAGGCCGCCCCCGACCGCTACCTGGTGCTCGACGCCCGGCAGTCGCCGGACCAGATCGCCGCGGCCATCCGGATCCAGGTCGCCGAGCTGCTCTCCGGCCTGCCGCTGCAGCAGCTGGCCCAGGGCGAGCGGCCGTCGCCGCGCGTCAACGGCTCCACGGCGGCGCGCGAGGAGCTCGCCGAGTCGGGGGCGCACCGTCCGCACGCCCAGACCGGGCCGACCCCCCAGCTGCACCCGTGAGCGAGCTTGCGAGCTCACGCATGAGCCACAGCATCGCTGCCGAGGGCGTCTGGTCGCAGGTCGTCGGCCAGGGCGCCGTCGTCGCGGAGCTGCGCTCGGCCGTGACCGACCCGGCGGCGATGACCCACGCCTGGCTCTTCACCGGACCGCCCGGCTCGGGTCGATCGGTGGCCGCCCGGGCGTTCGCGGCCGCGCTGCAGTGCCCGGACGGCGGTGACGGCACCTGCCACGCCTGCCGGACGGTGCTGGCCGGCACCCACGCCGACGTGCAGACCGTCGTCCCCGAAGGTCTGTCGATCGGTGTCGCCGAGGTCCGCGAGATCGTCCGGATCGCCGGCCGCGCCCCGTCCCAGGGCAGGTGGCAGGTCGTCCTGGTGGAGGACGCGGACCGGATGACCGAGCAGGCGTCCAACACGGTCCTGAAGATGCTCGAGGAGCCCCCGGCACGCACGGTGTTCCTGCTGTGCGCGCCCAGCCTGCACCCCGACGACGTGCCGGTGACCATCCGCTCGCGGTGCCGGGTCGTCGCGCTGCGGACTCCGCCGGTGGAGGCAGTCGCTGACGTCCTCGTCCAGCGGGACGGCATCGACCCGGCACTCGCGGCGTGGTCGGCGGCGGCCGCCGCCGGGCACGTCGGGCGGGCCCGCCGGCTGGCCCGCGACGAGGCCGCCCGGATGGCGCGCAAGGCCGTCCTCGACGTCCCGCTGAAGCTCGTCTCGCTCGCCGCCTGCCTCGACGCCGCCGACGACCTGGTCGGCGCCGCGCAGGAGGAGGCCGACGAGGCCTCGGCCGTCCTCGACGGAGCGGAGACCGAGGCCGTGAAGGCCAGCCTGGGGGTGGGCGCCCGCGGCCCCGGGGTGGCCGCCGCCAGCCGCGGCGCGGGGCAGCTCAAGGAGCTGGAGAAGCGGCAGAAGTCGCGGGCGACCCGCCTCGGCCGCGACTCCCTCGACCGGGCGCTGGTCGACCTCGCCGGGTTGTACCGCGACGCCCTCGTGCTCGACGCGGCAGCCGAGGACCCCCCGCAGCTGCTACACCCCGACCGCCGCGCCGACGCGGCCGAGCTCAGCCGCCGGATCGGCGCCGAGGGGGCGCTGCGCCGCATCGACGCCGTCCTGGACTGCCGGCTGGCCCTGGAGCAGAACGTGAAGCCGCGGATCGCCCTGGAGGCGCTCACGGTCGCGCTGCGGCTACCCGCCTGAACCGCGGTGGCCCTGCGCGGAACGGTCGCGGCGGTGTCGTAGGCTGTCCGGGCAGTCCGCCGCCTTAGCTCAGTCGGTAGAGCATCTCACTCGTAATGAGAAGGTCGTCGGTTCGATTCCGACAGGCGGCTCAGCCTCCACCAGTCGGTTCGTCCACCAGGACGGGCCGGCTGTGTCGTTCCACGGGTCGCTCGCCGCCTCCACGTGGCGCCGATGAACGCGCGATGGTGGCGTGGCCGGGAACGCCTGACGGCGGCACACCTCATGGAGAGGTGTGCCGCCGTCGATGCTTTCGGCGACCCGGAGGACCTGGGCGGACCCGGGTCAGTGGTGGGGCGCCTCGGTCTTCGCGCGCTCGAGCGAGGCCAGGATCTCCGCCTCGGCCTCTTCGCGACCGACCCACTCGGCGCCCTCGACGGACTTGCCGGGCTCGAGGTCCTTGTAGGTCTCGAAGAAGTGCTGGATCTCCAGGCGGTCGAACTCCGACACGTCCGTGATGTCCATGAGGTGCGACATCCGGGGGTCGGTCGCCGGCACGGTGAGGACCTTGTCGTCCCCGCCAGCCTCGTCGGTCATGCGGAACATGCCGATGGCCCGGCAGGTGATCAGGCACCCGGGGAACGTCGGCTCCTCGAGCAGCACCAGGGCGTCGAGCGGGTCGCCGTCCTGGCCCAGGGTGTTCTCGATGTACCCGTAGTCCGCCGGATAGCGGGTTGAGGTGAACAGCATCCGGTCCAAGCGGATGCGTCCGGTGGCATGGTCCAGCTCGTACTTGTTCCGCTGGCCCTTCGGGATTTCTACCGTCACGTCGAACTGCACGCGCTTAGTGTGACCCACGGCGACCCCGCGTAATCCGCGGAGGTCCCTTCCAGGGGGTGGGCACCATCGCGTCGAGTGGTTCGACGATCGTCACAGCGAAGACCGGACGCTTCCGCCGGCGGATCGCGATGGGCGTCGTCGGTCTCGTCCTGCTCCTCATCGGTGGCGGTGTCGGCGTCGGCCTGCTGCTCACCGGTGGGGGAGAGGGGGACGGCACCGAGGCGGTCGCCGTCCCCGATGCCGAGCTGCCCGACCTCGGTGAGGCAGCCCCCGTCCTGGCCTCGCTCGGCACCGACGCACCGGTGCCCGACCCCACCGTCCTCAGCAGTCAGCTGACCCCGCTGCTGACCGCGGCCGGCCTGGGCACCGGCGTCTCGGCCGAGGTCGTCGACGTGGCGACCGGCGAGGTGCTGCTGGATCTGGACGCCGGCGACCCCGCCGTTCCGGCGTCGACGGCCAAGCTGCTCACCGCTGCCGCGGCGCTGCTCTCGCTGGACCCGGCCGAGACCCTGACGACGACGGTCGTCGCCGGTTCGACGCCGGGGGAAGTCGTCCTGGTCGGCGGCGGCGACCCCACGCTGTCGCGCACCTCGCCCTCCCAGACCTATCCCGGCGCCGCCACCGTGGCCGACCTCGCCACCCAGGTCGTCGCCGCGATGCCGGCCGGCACCCCGGTCAGCCGGATCGTCGTCGACAGCTCGCTGTTCGGCGGCGCACTCACCGCGCCGGGCTGGGGCAGCGGCGACGCGCCCTCCACCTACGCCGCGCCGGTGACGGCCACCGCCGTCGACGGCGCCCGCGTGAGCCCCGGCTCCCAGGCGCGCAGCGGACAGCCCGGCATCGACGCCGGTTCCGCGTTGGCCGAGGCCCTCGGCGTCCCCCGCGCCACGGTGGTCCTCGGGGAGGCCCCGGCCGGCGCCGAGACCCTCGCGACCGTCGAGTCGGCGCCGGTCGCCCGCCTGGTGGAGCAGATGCTGTCGATGTCGGACAACATGCTGGCCGAGGCCCTGGCCCGCCACGTTGCGATCGCCAACGACCTCCCGGCCACCTTCGAGGGCGGAGCGCAGGCGGTGACCGAGGTCCTGGCCGATGCGGGCATCGACGTCACGGGGGCCTCGCTGGCCGACGGCAGTGGCCTGTCCCAGAGCAACCGGGTCCCGGCCGGTGTGCTCACCGACGTCGTGACGAGTGCCGCCGACGGCAGCCTCGACGACGTCTCGGCGCTGCTGTCCGGCCTCCCGGTCGCCGGCTACGACGGCACGCTCCTCGACCGGGGGGATGCCGGCGCGGCGCCGGGCACGGTCCGGGCCAAGACCGGGACGCTGCTGGGCGTGCACGCCCTCGCCGGGACGGTGGTCACCACCGACGGGCGACTGCTCTCCTTCGCCGTCGTCGCCGACGGTTCGGGCAGCGAGCTCGCCGCTGAGAGCGCCCTGGACGCCGTCGCCGCGGCGCTGGCCGGCTGCGGCTGCCGCTGACCCGGGCGTTCCGAGCGCTCGCCCGCGTACGGTGAGGCGATGAGCAGCGCCTCCTCGATGGTCGACTGGGACCTCGCCGGACGCACGGCCCGCAAGCTGATGAGCGCGGGGCCGTCGACGACCCGCGAGGAGGCAGCCGGCGTCGTCCGTGACCTGCACGAGGCCGCTGCCGTGGCCGTCGCGCACGTGGAGAAGCTGACCGGCATGAGCCCGGTCCCCGGCGGGCCGGTGCCCGAGGTCGTCGTCGTCGACCGACCCGGCTGGGCCGACGCCAACGCGCGCGGGATGGCCGTGCTCCTCGACCCGCTCGTCGAGGCGCTCGCCGCCAAGCAGGACTCCCGTCCGGGCGCACTCGCCACCGCCATCGGCTCCCGGGCCACCGGCGTCCAGGCCGGGGGCATCCTGGCGTTCCTCGCCTCGCGGGTCCTCGGCCAGTACGAGGTCTTCGGCACCGGCGGCCGCCTGCTGCTGGTCGCCCCCAACATCGTCGCGACCGAACGGAAGCTGGGCGTCGACCCCGCCGACTTCCGGCTGTGGGTCTGCCTGCACGAGGTCACCCACCAGCTGCAGTTCACCGCCGTGCCGTGGCTGAAGGGCCACCTCGAGGCGGAGATCGCCCGGTTCGTCGAGGCCACCGACCTCACCGCCGACGTTCTCCGTGAGCGGCTGCAGGACGTCCTGCGCAGCATCACCGACGCCGTCCGCGGCACGGACGGCGACTCCGAGGGGCTGATGGCCCTGGTGCGCGACCCGGAGCAGCGCGCCGTCCTCGACCGGGTCACCGCGGTGATGAGCCTGGTCGAGGGGCACGCCGAGTACGTCATGGACGGCGTCGGCCCGGACGTCGTCCCGTCGGTGCGCACGCTGCGGAAGCGGTTCGCCCAGCGCCGCAAGGGCCGCGGTCCGCTGGACCGAGTGCTGCGGCGGCTACTCGGCCTCGAGCAGAAGATGAAGCAGTACGCCGAGGGGCGCGTCTTCGTCGGCGGCGTCATCGACCTCGTCGGCATGGAGGGCTTCAACCGCGTGTGGGAGGGCCCGGAGAACCTGCCGCGGACCGAGGAGCTCACCGCCCCGGAGCGGTGGGTCGAGCGGGTGCACGGCCGCCCGGCCATCCCCGCCTGACCCCGGCGCCGCAAGTCATGGCCGGTCCTCCCCGGGCGGTGGCGGCCCTCCGCCATGCGGTCCGTCCGGGGCTGCGCAGCTCTCCGCAGCCGGTCCTCGTGGCGTGCAGCGGCGGTGCCGACTCCCTGGCGCTCGCCGCAGCGCTCGCCTTCGAGGCCCGGGACGCCGGTGTGCCCGTCGGCGGGGTCACCGTCGACCACGGACTCCAGGCCGGGTCGGCGGAGCGCGCCGACCGGACCGCCGCGCTCCTGCGCGAGCTCGGTCTGGACCCCGTGCTGGTGGCTCCCGCGGACGTCGGCGACGACGGCGGCCCCGAGGGCGCGGCCCGCGCCGCCCGGTACGCCGCCCTCGCCCGGGCCGCCGACGAGCACGGCGCCCGGATCGCCCTCGGGCACACCCTGGACGACCAGGCCGAGACGGTTCTCCTGGGTCTGGGCCGGGGCTCGGGGCCGCGGTCGGTGGCCGGGATGGTCGCGGTCCGCCAGACCGACGGGGTCTGCTGGTGGCGCCCGCTGCTCGCCGTCCGCCGCGCCACCGCCCGCGAGGCCTGCGCCAGCCAGGGCCTCCCGGTCTGGGACGACCCGTGGAACGCCGACCCCGCCTACACGCGGGCTCGGTTGCGCGCCGAGGTGCTGCCGCTGCTCGAGGAGGTCCTCGGAGGCGGGGTGGCCCCGGCGCTGGCCCGCACCGCGGAGCTGCTCCGCGACGACCTGGACGCGCTCGACGAGCTGGCCGGTGCGCACCTCGCCCGGCTGTCCCGCACCGACGGCCTCCCGGCCCAGGAGGTGGCCGGCCTGCCGACGGCCCTGCGGCGGCGGGTGCTGCGCGGCTGGCTGCGGGCCGGCGGCGTGCCGGACCTGCAGGCGGTGCACCTCGTGGCCGTCGACGCGCTGCTCGTCCGGTGGCACGGGCAGGGGAGGGTGGACCTACCGGGTGGCGCGGGTGTCGTCCGGACGTCTGGCACGCTGGCCCTGCAGCCCCTGGGAGACCGGGCCGGCCGCCTCCACGACACATCCCCGCACTCCGAGGAGTCCTTTCCGTGAGCGACGCCGTCAGCACTCCTGGGGCACTGGGCCCCGACCACGGCTACGGCCCGGACATCTCCCACGTCCTCCTCAGCGAGGAACAGATCCAGGCCAAGATCGGGGAGCTCGCCGCGCAGATCGCCGCCGACTACGCCGGCAAGGAAGTCCTCCTCGTCGGCGTCCTCAAGGGCGCGGTGCTGTTCATGAGCGACTTCGCCCGAGCCCTCCAACTGCCCACGCAGATGGAGTTCATGGCCGTCTCGTCCTACGGCTCGGCCACCAGCTCCTCCGGCGTGGTCCGCATCCTCAAGGACCTCGACCGCGACATCACCGACAAGCACGTGCTGGTGCTCGAGGACATCATCGACTCCGGGCTCACGCTCTCCTGGCTGCTGAAGAACCTGGGCGGCCGGGCGCCGGCCTCGCTCGAGGTGTGCGCGCTGCTGCGCAAGCCCGACGCGGTGAAGGTCGAGGTCCCGGTGAAGTACATCGGGTTCGACATCCCCAACGAGTTCGTCATCGGCTACGGCCTGGACTACGCCGAGCGCTACCGAGACCTGCCCTACATCGCGACTCTGAAGCCCGAGGTGTATGCGTGACATCTGTCGGCCTCCGGCCGACACCGCGGCCAGGTGCCGTCCCCCTGCTGCGCTGAGCCCCTCCGTCGCGCTGCTCGGGGAGCCTCCGGCCCCGCCTCCCAGCACGACCCTCGCGGGGCGGCTCGTCTCCGTACCGCAACCCAGTGCCCTTCCCCGCTTCTGCGCGGCGGCTCCGGGGTGGCCCGGTCGGGACCCTTCGGGCCCGCGACCGGGCCACCCCACCACGGGGGGCTTTCAGCTTGCGGCCAGCGGATTGACAGCCTGCCCGGTGTACCGTCGATTCCGACGACGCTGCTCCCAGCGCCGGGGTCCTCGCCCGGATCGCAGGCGGCGTCCCCGGACGATCAGGAGGGTCGACGGGCCGACCGGTCTTCCGGCGCCCGGCATCGGTGTATGGAACGTAAGAAGATCTTCCGCTCCGTGTGGTTCTGGGTCGTCCTCGTCGTCCTGGTCGCCCTCACGTTCTCGTCCGTCTTCAGTGGGAACGACGGCTACCAAGAGGTTCGGACGTCGGTGGCCCTCGACCAGTTCGACGAGGGCAACGTCGAGTCCGTCACGATCAACGACAAGGAACAGACCCTCGAGCTGGAGCTCCGGGACGAGGTCGAGGGCAGCGACCGGATCACCGCGTCCTACCCGCTCGGCGCCGCCGACGACGTCTACGACCTGGTCACCGGCGAGGCCGACGCCGACGCCGTCCAGTTCGACACCAACGTCACCCAGCAGAGCCTCCTGGTCAGCCTGCTGGTCAGCTTCCTGCCGTTCCTGATCCTCCTGCTCCTGCTGTTCTGGCTGTTCAACTCCATGCAGGGTGGCGGCCGCGGCGTCATGGCCTTCGGCAAGTCCAAGGCCAAGCAGGTCACCAAGGACACCCCGAAGACGACGTTCTCCGACGTGGCCGGTGCCGACGAGGCCATCGAGGAACTGCACGAGATCAAGGACTTCCTGCAGAACCCGGTCAAGTTCCAGGCCGTGGGCGCGAAGATCCCGAAGGGCGTGCTGCTGTTCGGCCCACCCGGAACCGGCAAGACCCTGCTGGCCCGCGCCGTGGCCGGTGAGGCCGGCGTGCCCTTCTTCTCGATCTCCGGCTCGGACTTCGTCGAGATGTTCGTCGGCGTTGGCGCCAGCCGCGTCCGCGACCTGTTCACCCAGGCCAAGGAGAACGCCCCGGCGATCATCTTCGTCGACGAGATCGACGCCGTCGGCCGCCACCGCGGGGCCGGCATGGGCGGCGGGCACGACGAGCGCGAGCAGACCCTGAACCAGATGCTCGTCGAGATGGACGGCTTCGACGTCAAGGGCGGCGTCATCATGATCGCCGCCACGAACCGGCCCGACATCCTCGACCCGGCCCTGCTGCGCCCGGGCCGCTTCGACCGCCAGATCGCCGTCGACCGGCCCGACCTGCTGGGCCGCAAGAGGATCCTCGAGGTGCACGCGAAGGGCAAGCCCCTCGCCCCCGACGTCGACCTGGAGACCGTCGCCCGCCGGACCCCCGGCTTCACCGGCGCCGACCTCGCCAACGTGCTCAACGAGGCCGCGCTGCTGACCGCCCGCAACGACGGCTCGCTGATCACCGACGAGACCCTCGAGGAGGCGATCGACCGGGTCATCGCCGGCCCCGAGCGGAAGACCCGGGCGATGAGCGAGAAGGAGAAGAAGGTCACCGCCTACCACGAGGGCGGGCACGCCCTGGTGGCGCACGCACTGCCGAACCTGGACCCGGTGCACAAGGTGACGATCCTGCCGCGCGGCCGATCACTGGGGCACACGCTGGTGCTCCCGACCGAGGACAAGTACACCCAGACCCGGTCGGAGATGATCGACACCCTGGCCTACGCCCTCGGCGGGCGGGCGGCCGAGGAACTGGTGTTCCACGAGCCGACCACCGGCGCCGGGAACGACATCGAGAAGGCCACCGCGATGGCTCGGTCGATGGTCACCCAGTACGGCATGAGCGCCAAGCTCGGCGCGGTCAAGTACGGCACCGGTGACGCCGAGCCGTTCATGGGGCGGGACATGCACTCCCGGCCGGACTACTCCGAGGCCGTGGCGGCCGACATCGACGCGGAGATCCGCGCGCTGATCGAGGCCGCCCACGACGAGGCCTGGGAGATCCTGGTCGAGTACCGGCACGTCCTCGATCAGCTCGTCCTCGAGCTGATGGAGAAGGAGACCCTCTCCAAGGAGGACATGGCGCGCATCTGCGAGCCGGTCACCAAGCGGCCGTCGCTGGCGCCCTACAACGGGTTCGGCAAGCGGACGCCGTCCGACCAGCCGCCGGTGCTCACCCCCGCCGAGCTGGCCGCCCAGAACGGCAACGGCCGGCCGGCCGAGGACACCCTGCCGGTGGGCGACGTCGGAGCGCCCGCCCAGCCATGAGCGAGGTGCCGGCCGAGCGCGAGGACCAGCTGCTGACGGCGCCACGCGGTGTCGACCAGGAGCGCGCGGCCGCCGCCGTCCGCGAGCTGTTGCTGGCGGTGGGGGAGGACCCCGACCGCCCGGGGCTGCAGGACACCCCGCAGCGGGTGGCCCGGGCCTACGCGGAGACCTTCGCCGGCCTGTGGCAGGACCCCTACGACGTCCTCGCCACCACCTTCGACGAGGACCACGACGAGCTCGTGCTGGTCAAGGACATCCCGATGTACTCGACCTGCGAGCACCACCTGGTGCCCTTCCACGGGGTCGCGCACATCGGCTACGTCCCGGGCGAGGACGGACGGGTCACCGGGCTGTCCAAGCTGGCCCGCCTCGTCGAGGTCTACGCGCGCCGTCCGCAGGTGCAGGAGCGGATGACCAGCCAGATCGCCGACGCCTTGAGCGATGTGCTCAAGCCGCGCGGGGTGCTGGTGATCATCGAGGCCGAGCATCTCTGCATGGCGATGCGCGGCATCCGCAAGCCCGGGTCGACGACGGTCACCTCGGCCGTCCGTGGCATCTTCCGCGACAATCCGGCGACCCGGAGCGAGGCGATGAGCCTCGTGCTCCACAGGTGATGGTCCCCCTCCCGCGCCCGGGCCGGTGCGTGGTCATGGGCGTCCTGAACGTCACCCCGGACTCCTTCTCCGACGGCGGGTGCTTCGCCGACGCGGCCTCGGCCATCGCGCGCGGCCTGGAGATGCATGCCGCGGGCGCGGACTTCGTCGACGTCGGCGGTGAGTCCACCCGCCCCGGCGCCGACCGCGTGGACGCCACCGAGGAGGGCCGGAGAGTCCTTCCGGTGATCGGCGAGCTGAGCGCCGCCGGTGTGCGTACCAGCGTCGACACCACCCGGGCCGAGGTCGCCGAGGCGGCCATCGTTGCCGGCGCGACCCTGGTCAACGACGTCAGCGGCGGGCTCGCCGACAAGAACATGGCCGACCTCGTCGCCGAGGCCGGCATCCCGTGGGTGCTCATGCACTGGCGGGGGCACAGCCGCGAGATGTACGCGGCGGCGCGGTACGGCGACGTCGTCACCGAGGTCTGCGCCGAGCTCACCGCCCGCGTCGAGGACGTCGTCGCCGCCGGGGTCGCCCCCGAGCAACTCGTCCTCGACCCCGGTCTCGGTTTCGCCAAGAACGCCGAGCACAACTGGGCGCTCCTGGCCGGCCTCGACCGACTCGTCGGCCTCGGCCTGCCGGTCCTGGTCGGCGCCTCGCGCAAGACGTTCCTGGGGAAGCTGCTCGCCGGCCCCGACGGCGCCCCCCGCCCCGCCGACCTCCGGGACGACGCCACGCTGGCCACCACGGTGATGGCCGCCGAGGCCGGCGTGTGGGGGGTCCGCGTGCACGACGCGGCCGCCTCGGTCGACGCCGTCCGCACCGTGCAGGCCGTCCGCGCGGCACGGAGCGCCGACCGTGGCTGAGTCGTTCCCGGACCGGATCGCGATCCGCGGCCTGCGTGCGCAGGGGCACCACGGCGTCTACGCGTTCGAGCGCGAACGCGGGCAGGTGTTCGTCGTCGACGCCGTTCTGGAGCTCGACACCGTCGCCGCGGCGGCAGGTGACGACCTCGGGCGCACGGTGAACTATGCGGAGCTGGCGCACCAGCTCTACGCCGTGGTGACCGGCGAGCCGGTGAACCTGATCGAGACCCTCGCCCAGCGCCTCGCCGACGTCTGCCTGGCCGACCCGCTGGTCGACGCGGTGGAGATCACCGTGCACAAGCCGCAGGCCGAGCTCGGCGTGCCCTTCGACGACGTCACCGTCACCATCCGGCGGTCGCGGGCAGATGACTAGGGCCGTCCTCTCGCTGGGCGCCAACCTGGGGGACCGGGCACGGGCACTCCGGACGGCGATCACCGCGCTCAAGGACGACGGCCTGGTGGCCCGCTCCACGCTCTACGAGACCCCGCCCTGGGGGCCGGTCGAGCAGCCGCCGTACCTGAACGCGGTCGTCGTGGTGCGCGGGCCGCGCGACGCCCGCGGCTGGCTGGACCGCGCCGGGGAGCTGGAGCAGGCCGCGGGGCGGACCCGCGACGTCCGGTTCGGGCCGCGCACCCTCGACGTCGACGTCATCGTGGTCACCGAGGACGACGGCACGCCCGTGCTCTCCGACGCCCCGGAGCTCACCCTGCCCCATCCCCGCGCGCACGAGCGGGCGTTCGTGCTGGTGCCGTGGCTGACCCTGGATCCCGGCGCGGTCATCCCCGGCCGTGGACGGGTTGCCGACCTGGTGGCCGCGCTCCCGCCCGACGACGTCGCGGCGGTCGTCCGCTGGGACCACCTTCGGTGAGCGAGCTCGCGAGCTCACGCAGGGACAGAGGGAGCCGAGGCACGGGCCCGACGAGCGCCAGCGAGGAGGTCGCGTGACTCCCGTCCGCCGCCGCGACCTCGCCGTCCTGGCCGGCGGCCTGGCCGTTGCCGCCTGGCTGCTGGTCCGCGCGCTCTACGGGGAGCTGCCGGCGCTCGACTGGTGGTTGCCGGTCCCGCTGGCGGTGCTCGCGCTGGCCGAGGCGCTGGGCGCGCGCACGCTGAAGGCGCGCCTCGCGGCGCTGCGCGAGGCGCGCACCCGCCCGGGGACGCCGACCTCGGCATCCCGCAACACCCCGGTGCGGCCGGTCGAGCCGATGCTCGTCGCCCGGCTCGCGGTCCTGGCGCAGGCCAGCGCGTACGTCGGTGCCGTCTTCGCGGGCATCTGGGCGGGGGTGCTGGCGCACGTGGGCCCGGCGGTGGGCCGCATCCAGGCCGCCGAGAGCGACACCGTCACGGCAGTGATCGGCGTCGTCGGTTCCGGAGCCCTGGTGGCCGCGGCGCTGTGGCTGGAGTCGGTGTGCCGCGTGCCGCCGTCGTCCACCGACGACGACCCCGTGCCGGGAGTGTCGGCCTAGGCCAGCGTGCTGCCTGCGGTCTCCGGCACCGCGCCCTCGACCGAGCGCCGCAGGGCGGCGTGCAGCGACTCCGGGGTCAGGACCCCCAGGAAGCGGTCGCCGTCGAGCACCGCCACCCAGCCGGCCTCGTGCTGCAGCATCGTGGCGAACGCCGCCTTGAGCGAGGCGCCCGTCGGGATCCACGCCTCCATCCGGCGGGCCGCCGACCCGACCGTGCCCGCGCCGACGGCCCGCTCCACCGACAGCCACCCGTGCAGCTGGCCGTCGTCGTCGAGGACGACGGCCCAGCGGGCACCGGCCCCCTCCAGTGCGGCGCGGGCGTCGGCCAGCCCGTCGGCGACGTGTACGACCGGCGGTTGCTCCAGGTCGTCCGGGTCGATGCCCGTCACGGCCAGCCGCTTGAGCCCGCGGTCGGCCCCGACGAAGTCGGCGACGAATGCGTTCACCGGCCGGCCGAGGAGCTCGGCCGGGGTGGCGAACTGCTCGACGCGGCCGCCCTCGCTCATCACGGCGATCCGGTCGCCGAGGCGGACGGCCTCCTCGATGTCGTGGGTGACGAAGACGATGGTCTTGCGCACCTGCTCCTGCAGGCGCAGGAACTCCGACTGCAGCCGCTCCCGCACGATCGGGTCCACGGCGGAGAACGGCTCGTCCATCAGCAGCACGCTGGGGTCGGCGGCGAGTGCCCGGGCCACGCCCGCCCGCTGTCGCTGCCCACCGGAGAGCTGGTGGGGGTACCGGTCGCCGTGCAGCGCCGGGTCGAGGCCGACCAGGCTCAGCAACTCCTCGACCCGGTCGCGGGTCCGTCGCTTGTCCCAGTCGAGCAGGCGGGGCACGGTGCCCACGTTGGTGCGGATGGTCTGGTGGGGGAACAGCCCGACGTTCTGGATCACGTAGCCGATCCGGCGGCGCAGCTTGACCGGGTCCACCCGGGTGACGTCGTCGGCACCCAGCAGGATCCGCCCGGTCGTCGGTTCGATGATCCGGTTGATCATCTTCATCGTCGTCGTCTTGCCGCATCCGGAGGGGCCCACCAGCACGGTGAGCTCGCCGGCCGCGAAGACCAGGTCCAGCTCCTGCACCCCCACGGTGCCGTCGCCGTAGACCTTGCTGACCCCTTCCAGCCGGATCTCCTCGGCTCCGCCCGCCGCTGCGGGGGAGGTGGTCGGAGCAGTAGCGTCCACGAGGTGGCCCTTCTGAGAGGCGCCCGGTGCTGAGCGCGGCGAGCCGTGACGCACTCGCGGTCGATGCGGCGCCGAACCCCTGGTTCGACCCGTCCTACGTGACCCGGAACTGGGAGTCCATTCTGGGCTACCTCGGCGAGCACGTCAGGCTGACGGTCGGCGCGGTCGTGGTCGGAGCGCTGATCGCGCTGCCCCTGGCGCTGCTGGCCCGGCGGAGCCGCTGGCTGTCCGGGCCGGTGCTGGGCCTGTCGACCTTGATCTACACGATCCCCTCCCTGGCGATGTTCGCCTTCGTCGCGCCGATCACCGGGCTCACCGCGACCACCGTGCTCGTCGGGCTGGTCCTGTACTCACTGGTGATCCTGGTGCGCAACTTCCTCGCCGGCCTCCAGGCCGTCCCGCCCGACGTGCAGGAGGCGGCGCGCGGCATGGGCTACGGCCCCGCCCGGCTGTTCTGGCAGGTGGAGCTGCCGCTGGCGCTGCCGGCGTTCATGGCCGGTCTGCGGATCGCCACGGTGTCCACGGTGGCGCTCACCACCGTCGGCGTCATCGTCGGCCACGGCGGACTGGGACAGCTGATCACCGGCGGCTTCAACGCGAACTTCTACCGTGCCGAGATCGTCACCGGCGCGCTCGGGTGCGTGCTGCTGGCGCTCCTGGCCGACCTGCTGCTGGCCGGCGCCGAGCGTCTGCTGACCCCGTGGGCGCGCGGGGGACGGACATGAGCCTGTGGCAGGAGGCGCTGGTCTACCTCAACGATCCGTTCAACTGGACCCGCCGCGGCGGCATCCTCGACCTCCTCGCCGAACACCTGCGCATCTCCGCGCTGGCGGTGCTGGCGGCGGTGGTGATCGCCGTACCGGTGGGCATGGTCCTCGGGCACACCGGTCGGGGCGGGGGCTTCACGGTGGCCCTGTCCAACGTGTCGCGCGCCGTCCCGACGCTGGCCCTGCTCACCCTCTTCGCGGTCACCCCGATCGGCTTCGGGCCGACCGCGACGACGATCGCGCTGGCGGTGTTCGCCGTCCCGCCGATCCTGACCAACACCTACGTCGGCTTCCGTGGAGTGGACCGCGACGTCGTCGAGGCCTCCCGGGCGATGGGGATGAGCGGCCGGCAGGTGATCCTCCGGGCCGAGCTGCCCCTGGCCGCGCCGCTGCTGATGACCGGCGTGCGGACCGCTGCGGTGCAGGTCGTCGCCACCGCGACGCTGGCCGCGCTGGTCGCCGGCGGCGGACTGGGTCGAATCATCACCCTCGGCTTCGCCCAGCAGAACTACGGCGTGGTCCTGGCCGGCGCCGCCCTGGTGGCCCTGCTGGCGGTGCTCACCGAGGTCGTGCTCGCCGCGGTGTCGTGGGCCGCGACCCCGGGTCCGAAGCGGCTGCCCTTCCTCCGGCCGGCGTCCCGGTCGGCGGCCGGGACGCCGGAACCGACCGCGTCCGGCGTCCCCCTGTAACAGAACGGGAACGACGTTTGCGTTGTGTGCAACGCAGGGGTTCGATGGGGTGCGCGGGAGCACCTCCCGCCAGACACGCGTGACCGCACCAGGGCGGTCACGGGACACAGAAGGCGGGCAGCATGCGCACGCGTATCCGGACATTCGCCCCACTCGCACTGGCGGTGGCCCTGACGGCGGCCTGCGGGGAGTCCGGGTCCTCCGGCACCGGAGGCGGGGACGGCGGGGGCGGCGGAACCGCGGCGTCGGGCGAGGCCTGCGCCCCGATCGCCGGGGACCAGCTGGTCGTCCTCGAGGACGACCAGAGCCTGCAGAACGCCGACAACATCATCCCGGCGGTCAACGCCGCCGCCGCCCAGGCGAACCCGGCGCTGCTGCCGGCCCTCGACGCGGTGTCGGCCGAGCTGACCACCGACGAGCTGGTCGAGATGAATGCCGCCGTCGACGTCGAACGGCAGAGCGCCGAGGACGTCGCGGCCGCCTGGGTCGAGGACAACATCGACACCGGCAGCCTCGAGCAGGGCAGCGGGACGATCGCGGTCGGCGGTGCCAACTTCACCGAGTCGACCGTTCTCGCCAACATCTACGCCGACGTGCTCGCTGCCGCCGGCTTCGATGCCACGGTGCAGGAGGTCGGCAACCGCGAGCTCTACCTGCCGGCGCTGCAGCGCGGCGAGATCCAGGTCTTCCCCGAGTACCTGTCCACCGTCACCGAGTTCATCGAGGGCGACGAGGCCAACCAGGTGGCCTCCGGGGACGTCGAGGCCACGGTCGAGGCGCTGATGCCCCTGGCCGAGGAGGCCGGGCTGGTGTTCGGCGAGCCGTCCGAGGCCGCCGACCAGAACGCCTTCGCCGTCACCCAGGCCTTCGCCGACGAGCTCGGCGTGAGCACCCTGTCGGAGCTGGCCGAGGCGTGCGGCGACGGATCCCTGGTGCTGGGCGGACCTGGCGAGTGCCCGGAGCGGCCGTTCTGCCAGCCGGGTCTGGAGGAGACCTACGGGCTGGAGTTCGCCGGCTTCCAGGAGCTCGACGCCGGCGGCCCGTTGACCAAGGCCGCGATCCAGCAGGGCGAGGTCTCCCTCGGTCTGGTCTTCAGCTCCGACGGCGCGCTGGCTCAGGGCTGATCGGCCACCCACCTCACCGTTCTGGGTCCTCCCTCACGACCGGTGGCGAGGGAGGACCCCTGACGATCGAGCCTGTCGCACAAAGCGCGCCTGATTGATGATCATCCTGGGCGGCGGGAGACTGGGGTATGCCGCAGAACTTCATCCGCGGGGATGTCGATCAGGGGTTCCTGCTGCCGCCGGATGTGCGGGATTGGCTGCCCGACGGGGAGCTGGCCTGGACGGTCAAGGATGCGGTGGACTCGTTCGACCTGTCGGGGTTCAAGCGCTCGTATCGGGCCAACGGGCAGGGCGCGGCGGCGTTCGACCCGGCGCTGATGGTGGCGGTGCTGCTGTACGCGCACGCGGTCGGGGTGCGCTCGTCGCGGGCGATCGAGCGGCACTGTGTCCGCGATGTGGCGTTCCGGGTGCTGGCCGGCAATCGGGTGCCCGATCACGCCACGATCGCCCGGTTCGTCACGCGTCACCGCCAGCCGCTGCAGGAGCTGTTCGCGCAGGTGCTGCGGGTGTGTCACGAGGCCGGGATGGTGCGGCTGGGCGTGATCGCGGTGGACGGGACGAAGATCGCCGCGAACGCCTCCTGGTCGAAGAACCACACCTCGGCGTCGCTGGCCCACCAGGTCGCCGAGGAGCAGGCCCGCTACGACCAGCTGGCCGCCGAGCTGCTCGACGAACAGACGCGCATCGACGCGGCCGAGGACGCCGAACACGGCGACGACCGCGGGGATGAGCTGCCACCGCCGCTGCGCCGGCGGGCCGAGCGGTTGGCTCGACTGAAGGAGGCCAAGCAGCGCCTGGACGACGAGCAGGCCGCGGCCGTGGCCGAGCAGGAGGTGAGGAAGGCCGAGTGGCAGCGCCGCAAGGACGCCGGCACCCGCCGCGGCGCCCAACCGGGCGAGCATCCACCGGGCCGCAATCCGGACAAGGACAAGCCGCCGCGGGCCAACGCCACCGATCCGGACTCGCGGACGATGCGGGGCGGGCGGGGGCTGGTGCAGGGCTACAACGCCCAGGCCGCGGTCACCGAAGACCAGCTCATCGTCGGCCAGACGCTGACCCAGGCGGCCACCGACGCCCATCAGCTGTTTCCCGTCCTCGATGACGCCGCCGAGCAGCTGAACCAGGCCGGCATCGAGGAGACGCCCGACACCTGGGTCGCCGACGCCGGCTACGCCAACGAGGAGACCTTCACCGAGGCCGAGACCCGCGGCCTGCGCCTGCTGGCCCCGATGATCAGCGACGAACGCCGCGCCGCCGGCGAGGACCCCGCCGGGGACAAACCGCTGACCTCCCGCCCGGCCACCGCCCGCGCCCAGGACAGGCTGCGCACCCCCGAAGGCACGGAGAAATACGCCCTCCGAGGACGCACGGTCGAACCGGTCTTCGGCCAGATCAAAGACCGGCAGGGACTACGCCAGCTCCTCCGCCGCGGCCTGCAGAACGCCAAGACCGAGTGGTCGCTGGCCTGCACCGTGCACAACCTGCGCAAGATCCACGCCCACCGGCTGGCCACCGCCTGATCCGGGGGCGGCCGGCACCGCCGACAGCGCTGACCGGGCCACTATCCCCGCTCCCGACCACCATCAACCGGCGCCCGCCCCCCGACTCACAGCGCAACATCACCCAGCGATGCACCGCGGCGGCTCATCCGCCACCGTTCGCGCGACAGGCTCGATCAGCGAACCTGATCGTTCTCAGTACCAGCCGCCGCGGGGCAGCTGCTCCCCGGCGGCCACCGGGGCCGGCGTCCGGTTGCCCTCCGGCGCCAGCGGGCAGGACCAGCGCGGGTCGTAGGTGCACGACGGGTGGTAGGCGAAGTTGAGGTCGACCACCAGCCTGGCGTCGTTCCCGCCGAGGTCGGCGCCCTTGACGGTGTCCAGCAGGTAGCGGCCGCCGCCGTAGGTGGTGTTCCCGGCCGTCCCGTCGCGCAACGGGAGGAAGACCCCGCCGCCGTAGCCGCCCAGCCACCAGACGTCGACGCGGCCCACCGCGCCGAGCGCCGCGGTGCCGATCCGGTCCAGCAGCACCGTGCCGTCCGCCGCCGTCGGCACCTCCAGCCGCGCAGCGGGAGCCGGTTCCAGCACCGCCTCGAACCGCAGCGCCGGGTCGTAGCCGGCGTAGGGCAGCCCGGTGAACGCCGCTCGCGCGGCCTCGTCCAGCGGTGAGTCGGGGTGGGCGGCGAAGAGTTCGTCGCGGCCGTCCCGCCAGCTCCGCCAGCCGGTCTCCGGGTCCTTCGCCGACCGTGCGGCGGCGTACAGCGCGGCCACCTGGCGGCGCCATCCGAGCAGGCTGAGGGTCACCGCGCCACTCTCGCAGCCGACGTCGGCGACGGCTCGGTCACGACGTCGTTTCCTGCCCGGAGGACGGCGCGTTCCGCCGCTACGCTGGGGCCATGCCGCTGCGCGAGGACGACGTCGCTCCGCGCACCGGCGTCGGTCCGCGCACCGGCGTCGGTCCGCGCACCGGCGTCGCCGACCGCCGGATCCTGCTGCAGGCCGGCGGTTTCCTGCTCGCCGTCGGGGCGACCCTCGCGGTGTTCCTCACCGACAACCCGCAGGTCCTGAAGCTGGCCGTCGTGGGCGTGGCCTGGGCGTTCGTC
Source organism: Blastococcus colisei (assembly GCF_006717095.1). Lineage (NCBI taxonomy): Bacteria > Bacillati > Actinomycetota > Actinomycetes > Geodermatophilales > Geodermatophilaceae > Blastococcus > Blastococcus colisei. Next base: position 458,088 of record NZ_VFQE01000002.1, on the reverse strand, counting down.
CTCGCGACGTTCGCAGCGGCGTCCCGGTCGACCGAGCGGGTGGCGGCGAAGGCGCGCGAGGCCGAGCTCCGCCACGCCTACGAGTACGAGCTCGACCGCGAGGTCGCGGCCCGCCGCGAGTACGAGCTGGGCCTGGAGGCCGAACTCCGTCGCGAGGCCGAGGAGTCCATGCGGACCGAGCTGGACGGGCTGCGCGAGGACCTCGCCGGCCTGACCGAGCTGCGCGACGAGGTGGCCCGGGTCGCCGAGCTGCGCACCGACATCGCGGCGCTCTCGTCGCTGCGCGAGGAGGTGGCGCGGGTCGCCGCGCTCCGGGACGACGTCGCCGCGCTGACCTCGCTCCGGCAGGAGCTGGGTCAGCTGGCCGAGCTGCGCGACGACATGGGCCGGCTGCGCCAGGAGTTCACCGAGCAGCTGTCCAGCGAGATGCTCATCGAGCGCATCGTGATGCGCACCCAGGCCAGCCGGCTGACCTCCGACGTGCAGGACGTCCCCGGGCGGGCGCTCGACGCCGCGACGCGGTGGACCGACGACGCCCCGCCGCGTGAACTCACGGGCGGGTGGCCCGCCGTCCGGCTCGACGAGTCGCGCGAGACCCGCCAGTTCGACCAGGTGCGTGTGGAGCGTGCACCGGTATCTCCGCTGCCCTCCGGGCCGCCGCCGTCCCGGCCCGTCCCGTCGCCGTCCTGGCGCCCCAGCTGGGAGTCCGAGCCGGACCGCCCCCGATCCTGGGAGACGCCACCGACCGCCACCTGGGAGACGCTCTCGGGGCGCTCCTGGGAGACGCCCGCGTCACCGTCGCCGGACGACCGCTGGTCGGCGTCCGGCCACACTCACGGCGACGTCGACGAGGACACGCCGCTGTGGTCGGCCGCGCGGGCCGACACCCCAGAGCACGCCCGCCACGGCACGGCCGAGCCGTGGCCCCCGACCGCAGCCTTCCCGTTGGCGGCCCCGCCGTGGGGCTCCGACGCCGGCACCCTTCCGCCGACGACGGCGCACCCGGTCGCCCCGCCGCCGGTGGCCGCGCCGGAGCCGCTGCCGTCCCCGCTGGAGTGGCTGGCCGCGCGCTCGCTCATCGACGCCGGGCCCCTCGACGCAGAGCCGACCTCGTTCCGGCCGGAGGTGCCGCCGCGCCGTCGTCGCGGGGACGAGCCGCTCGCGGACCCCGCCGTGGTCCCCACGGCGCAGCGCCCCGCCGTGCCCGCCAACCCGGCGATCCGCGTCGAGCCCGAGCGGTCCGGGCCGCCTGGGCAGGAGAAGCGGCTGGCCGACATCCTGGCCGAGAACGGTGGGACCGCGACCGGCGGGCGCCGCCGGCGCCGCTACCGCGACGAGGACGAGCCCGACGACGTGCTGGCCCGCGTGCTCCGCACCAACTGACGGCCCCTTGCAGGGGCCCGCCGCGAGCCTGCGAGCGGTGGGGGGGCAAGGGGGTCCTCTTACCGCCCGCGCGACAGCCGCCCGCCGTCCAGCACCAGCGTCTGGCCGGTGACCCAGCCGGCGCCCTCGCCCAGCAGGTAGGCGGCTGCCTCACCGACGTCCTCGGGGACGCCGAGCCGGCCGGCCGGGTACTCGGCGGCCACCTCGGCCTCCCGGCCCTCGTACAGCGCGCCGGCGAAGCGGGTCTTCACCACGGCCGGGGCCACCGCGTTGACCCGCACCGTCGGCCCGAGCTCGACGGCCAGCTGGGTGGTCAGGTTGATCACCGCGGCCTTGCTGACCCCGTAGGCGCCGATGTTCTCCGACGACCGAAGCCCGGCCACCGATGCGACGAACAGGACCGATCCGCCGTGCTCGGCCATCCAGGCCCGCCACGCCTCCTGCACCAGCCCCAGCGAGGAGACCACGTTGGTGTCGAGGATCTTGCGGAAGGCATCGAGGTCCAGATCCACCATCGGCCCGTAGACCGGGTTCACCCCGACGTTGCCGACCAGCATGTCCAGGCTGCCGAAGGTCTCGACCGCCGTCCGGACCGCCCCGGCCCGGTGCTCGGCATCCCCGGCGTGACCGGGGACGGCGACGGCGACCTCCGGCCCACCGAGGCTCTCGACCGCCTCGGCGAGCGCCTCGGGCTTGCGCGCGGTGAGCACGACGCGGGCGCCCCGGTCGACCAGGCTCCGTGCGATCGCCAGTCCGATACCCCGGCTGCCGCCGGTCACCAGCGCTGTCCGCCCGTCCATCGTGCCCACGCCGTCCTCCTGTCGTCCGCTCTGCTGACGGCGCCCACGCTAGGGGCTGTGGCCGGCCTCTCCGCCGCCCCACCCGATCGGGTGCCCCGGGGACGCCGGGTGAGGCAGGACACAGCCGCCAGACGTTGCGGGGCGCGGGAACCGGTTCCACACTCGCCTTCGGCGGTCCACCTGCGCGACACATCCGGTTGCAGCAGGCGGCACCACCGAGCACGACGCGCTCGAACCGCACGACCCCCGAGCGGTCTCCAACGTGGAGGCCACCGACGTCCGGTACCCGTCAGGGACTGGAACGAGAGGGTGCACCGATGCCTGCTGCCCGCAGGACCCATCGCGTTGCCGGGCTCCCCCCGGCCTCTGCCGCGCCGGCCCGCCTCCGCGTGGGCGTCATCGGCGCCGGCCGCGTCGGCGCCGTCCTGGGAGCCGCGCTCACCGCCGCCGGACACGACGTGGTCGCCGCCTCGGGTCTGTCCACCGCCTCCGCCGAACGCGCCGCCCGGCTGCTCCCCGGGGCCCCGCTCGTCCCGGCGGACGAGGTGGTCGCCGCCTCCGACCTGGTCGTGCTGGCCGTCCCGGACGACACCCTCGCCGGCCTGGTCGCCGGCCTGGCCGAGACCGGCGCCTGGCGGCCCGGCCAGCTCACCTTCCACACCTCCGGCGCCCACGGGCTCGCCGTGCTCGCCCCCGCGGAGCGCGCCGGCGTCCTGCCGTTGGCCCTGCACCCGGCCATGACCTTCTCCGGCGCCCCCGAGGACGCCGACCGGCTGAGCGGCGCCCCCTTCGGTGTCACGAGCCGCCCCGAGTACCGCGCGGTCGCCGAGACCCTGGTGCTCGAGATGGGTGGTGAGCCCTTCTTCGTGGCCGAGGAGGACCGGCGGCTCTACCACGCGGCCCTGGTCACCGGCGCCAACCACCTGGTCACCCTCGTCGCCGAGGCCGCCGACCTGCTGCGGACGGCGGGCATCGGCGACCCGGCGCGCGTCCTGGCGCCGCTGCTCACCGCGGCGTTGGACAACGGGCTGCGCCGCGGCGACCGGGGGCTCACCGGTCCGGTCAGCCGGGGGGACGTCGGCACCGTCCGCGACCACCTGCAGACGCTCACCGAGCGGGCGCCCGACTCGGTCGCGGCCTACGTCGCCATGGCACGGCGCACCACCGAGCGCGCGCTGGCCGCGGGTCGGCTGAAGCGGCACGAGGGCGCGCCGCTGCTCGGCCTGCTCGAGAGCGCGCGCGACGAGGCGTCCTCCTGGTGACCGCCGTGCGCACCGGTCCCGCCGTCGCCGAGACGGCGGCTGACCTCCGTGGGCTCCTGGTGGAACTCCCCGGGCCGGTGGCGCTCGTCCCGACCATGGGGGCGCTGCACGAGGGGCACCGGACGCTGGTCCGCGCCGCCCGCGAGCGCGCCGCCACCGTCGTCGTCTCGGTGTTCGTGAACCCCACCCAGTTCGGCCCCGGCGAGGACTTCGACCGCTACCCCCGCACCTGGGACGCCGACCTCGCGGCGCTGGCCGAGGAGGGCGCCGACGTCGTCTTCCACCCGCCGGTCGACGAGGTCTACCCGCCTGGCGCGGTGGGAGTGACCGTCGAGCCCGGGCCGCTGGGCACCGTCCTCGAGGGTGCCATCCGCCCCGGGCACTTCGCCGGCGTCCTGACCGTGGTCGCCAAGCTCTTCGGTCTGGTGCGCCCCGACCTCGCGCTCTTCGGCGAGAAGGACTACCAGCAGCTCACCCTGATCCGGGCCATGGCGCGGAAACTCGCGCTGGGCGTGGAGGTGGTCGGCGTGCCGACCGTCCGCGAGGACGACGGCCTGGCGCTGTCCAGCCGCAACCGCTACCTGGACCCGCAGCAGCGGGCGACCGCCGCGACCGTCTCGGCTGCCCTGCGCGCTGGTGCCGCCGCCGGTCCCCGGGGTGCCGACGCCGTCCTCACCGCCGCCCGCGGAGTGCTCGCCGAACGCCCGGAACTGCTCCAGGACTACCTCGCGCTCACCGATACCGACCTGGGGCCGGCACCTGCCGTCGGCCCCGCCCGCCTGCTGGTCGCCGTCCGCGCCGGCACGACCCGACTCCTCGACAACATCGCAGTCGAACTGGGAGACCTCTCATGATGCGCACGATGCTCAAGTCCAAGATCCACCGTGCGACGGTCACCCAGGCCGACCTGCACTACGTCGGCTCGGTGACGATCGACGAGGACCTCCTCGACGCCGCCGACCTGCTCCCCGGCGAGCAGGTCGCAATCGTCGACGTCACCAACGGCGCCCGCCTGGAGACCTACGTGATCCCCGGCGAACGCGGCAGCGGTGTCATCGGGATCAACGGAGCGGCCGCCCACCTGGTCCACCCCGGCGACCTGGTGATCATGATCAGCTACGGCGTCATGGACGAGACCGAGGCGAAGAGCTACATCCCGAACGTCGTCCACGTCGACGCCGCCAACCGGATCGTCGAGCTGGGCGGTGACCCGTCGGCCCCGGTCCCCGGCGCTTCCGACCAGCAGCGCAGCGACCTCGGCGTCCCCGTCAGGTGACCACCCGGCCGGGCGGGTCGCGGCCGTGCTGCTGACCGTCGACATCGGCAACAGCCAGACCGTCCTCGCCACGTTCGACGGCGAGCAGCGGGTCGGCTGCTGGCGGGTGACCACCTCACCGAGGGCCACGTCCGACGAGCTGCGGATGCTCTGGCGCGGGCTGCTGCGCGACGCCGAGGTGACCGGGGTGGCCGCCTGCTCCACGGTGCCCGCGCTGCTGCCGGCCCTGCGCCAGCTGCTGGACTCCCTCGAGGTCCCGGTCGTCCTCATCGGCCCCGGCGTGCGGACCGGCGTCCCGCTGCACGTGGACAACCCGCGCGAGGTCGGCGCCGACCGCGTCGTGACGGCCCTGGCGGCGCACGAGCTGTTCGGCCGCTGGCCCGACGGGCGCGGTCGGCCCGTCGTCGTCGTGGACTTCGGGACGTCGACCAACGTCGACGCCGTCGGGCCCGACGGGCAGTTCCTGGGCGGTGCGCTGGCACCCGGCGTGGAGGTCAGCCTGGAGGCGCTGGCGACCCGGGCCGCCCAGCTGCGGTCGGTCGAGCTGACCGTGCCGACCCACGCCATCGGGAAGAACACCGTCGCGGCGCTCCAGTCGGGCCTGGTTCTCGGGTTCGCCGGCCTCGTCGACGGCCTCGTGGGACGGATCGCAGCGGAGATCGTCGCCCAGTTCGGTGCCGCGCCCATCGTGGTGGCCACCGGGGGCCTCGCTCCGCTCGTCGTCGACAGCTGCCGTTCGATCGGCGAGCGGGAACCGGACCTCACCGTCCACGGCCTCCGGCTGGCCTTCGAACGGCAGCAGGCGGCGAATCGCCGGACAAGCTCCCCGTAGGCTCCGTGCTGCCCGGGCGAGCTTGCGAGCTCGGCGAATGGACAGAGCAGCGCTCGCGAACGGATCGACGAGCGCCAGCGAGGAGAACCGTGAGCGAGCAACCCCCTGGTCCACCGGAGGACGAGCTTCCCGAGCAGATGCGCGTCCGCCGGGCGAAGCTCGACCGGCTCCGCGAGAGCGGCGTCGACCCCTACCCGGTGACCGTCGCGCGGACGACGACTCTGGCCGCCGTCCGCGCCGCGCAGCCCGACCTCGAGCCGGACACCATGACGGGGGAGACCGTCGGCGTCACCGGCCGGGTCATCTTCTTCCGCAACACCGGCAAGCTGTGCTTCGCCACCTTGCGCGAGGGCGACGCCGAGCTGCAGGTCATGCTCTCCCGCGACCGCGTGGGCGAGGACTCCCTCGCCGCCTGGAAGGCCGACGTCGACCTCGGCGACCACGTGCTGGTCACCGGCGAGGTCGGGACGTCGCGCCGCGGGGAGCTGTCGGTCTTCGCCGACTCCTGGCAGCTGACGTCGAAGTCGCTGCGGCCGCTGCCGGTCGCGCACAAGCCGATGAGCGAGGAGTTGCGGGTCCGTCGTCGCTACGTCGACCTCATCGTGCGCGACGAGGCGCGGCGGACGGTGCGCCAGCGGGCCACGGTGATGTCCACCCTGCGCGCGGGGCTGGGCTCTCGCGGGTTCCTCGAGGTCGAGACCCCGATGCTGCAGACGGTGCACGGCGGTGCCGCCGCGCGGCCGTTCCGCACCCACATGAACGCCTTCGACCTCGACCTCTACCTGCGCATCGCACCCGAGCTGTTCCTCAAGCGGTGCATCGTGGGCGGGCTGGACCGGGTCTTCGAGATCAACCGGAACTTCCGCAACGAGGGTGCCGACAGCTCGCACTCCCCGGAGTTCGCGATGCTGGAGACCTATCAGGCCTACGCCGACTACCAGGTGATGGCGACCCTCACCCGCGAGCTGATCCAGGAATGCTGCCTGGCGCTCTTCGGCGACCACGTCGCCCGTCATCACGACGGCACGGAGGTCGACCTCTCGGGGGAGTGGCCGCAGGTGCCGCTCTACTCCGTGGTGTCCGACGCCGTGGGTGAGGCCGTCACCCCGGAGACGCCGGTGGAGAAGCTGCGCGCGATCGCCGAGCGGCACGACGTCGGGATCGATCCCGCCTGGCTGCCCGGGAAGGTCGTGGAGGAGTTGTTCGAGGCCCTGGTGCAGCACACGCTGCAGGCGCCCACCTTCGTCATCGACTACCCGTTGGACACCTCGCCGCTGACCCGGGCGCACCGTTCCCGGCCCGGGGTGGCCGAGAAGTGGGACCTCTACATCGGCGGGATCGAGCGGGCGACTGCGTATTCCGAACTCGTCGACCCGGTGGTGCAGCGGGAACGGTTCACCGCTCAAGGAGCCCTCGCCGCGGCCGGCGACCCCGAGGCCATGGCGCTCGACGAGGATTTCCTCGAGGCATTGGAGTACGGCATGCCGCCCACCGGCGGTATGGGTATGGGCATGGACCGGTTGATGATGACGCTCACGGGCCTCGGAATCCGGGAGACCATCCTGTTCCCACTGGTCAGGCCTATTTCTCCGCAGTAGCGCGAAGGTGGAACCGGACCGGACCGATTCGCACCCGCGGGCAGTGTGTGCAGTGTGTTCACTAAATGGTGCCGAGTGTGATGTAATGGCTCATGTCGTCCTACCGGGCGTCAATTGAGTTCGGCTCCCGGGCCGCTGCGGAAGAGTGAGGAACATAAATGGCGCGCAAGGTTCAGGTCATCCTGAGCGACGACCTCGACGAGAACCTGTCGGCCGACGAGACGGTGAGCTTTTCTCTCGACGGCACCTCGTACGAGATCGACCTGGCGGAGAAGAACGCCAAGGAGATGCGCGACGCCTTCTCCCGTTATGTCTCGGCCGCCCGCAAGGTGGGGCGCGGCACCCGTGCGACCGGTGGTGGTCGAGGCCGTTCCACCGGTGGCCGCATGGACCGCGAGCAGGCCGGCGCCATCCGGGACTGGGCTCGCAAGAACGGTCACGCGGTCAGCGACCGCGGTCGCATCCCGGCCAGCGTCGTCGACGCCTACGAGGCCGCTCACTGATCACTGAGGCCCCCTGTCGAGCTTGCAAGGGCTGAGAGGGGCGGGGTCCCTTCCGCCGCCCTCCGGACGGGGCGGTTGTGACGTCTGTGATGCCCGCGCGTGTCTGCGCGCCGACCGGCCCGGTTCCCTGTATGGGGACCGGGCCGTCGTCGTCTCCGGGTCTGCTCGCCCACACGCGGCTCCCCGAGTGCCCGCGCCCACCTGCGTGGACGCGAGCCGACCGTCGCGCGTCCGCTGACGGCGTAACCGGACCGGAACAGGCGCCGGCCGGTAGCGGTTGGACCAGACAGCCACCCACCGTCCCCGTGCACGCACGACAGGACGGCGTGGTCCGCGACTACAGTGGAATGACCGGTGCCCCCAGCGCCGACGGATGTCGGGTGCCCCTTCCCCAGACCAGGGAAGGGCAGTGCCGGACCAGCCGGTCGAAGGAGAAGCAGCAGATGTTCGAACGGTTCACCGACCGAGCCCGCCGCGTTGTTGTCCTGGCCCAGGAAGAGGCCCGGATGCTCAACCACAACTACATCGGCACCGAGCACATCCTCCTGGGCCTGATCCACGAGGGTGAAGGCGTCGCTGCCAAGGCACTGGAGTCCCTCGGCATCTCGCTCGAGGGCGTCCGCCAGCAGGTCGAGGAGATCATCGGCCAGGGTCAGCAGGCCCCGTCCGGCCACATCCCCTTCACCCCGCGGGCGAAGAAGGTGCTGGAGCTCTCGCTGCGCGAGGCCCTGCAGCTCGGCCACAACTACATCGGCACCGAGCACATCCTGCTCGGCCTGATCCGCGAGGGCGAGGGCGTCGCCGCCCAGGTCCTCGTGAAGCTCGGCGCCGACCTCAACCGCGTCCGCCAGCAGGTCATCCAGCTGCTCTCCGGCTACCAGGGCAAGGAGCCGGCCGCGGCCGGCGGCCCCGCCGAGGGCACCCCGTCGACCTCGCTGGTCCTCGACCAGTTCGGCCGCAACCTGACCCAGGCCGCGCGCGACTCCAAGCTCGACCCGGTCATCGGGCGGGCCAAGGAGATCGAGCGGGTCATGCAGGTCCTGTCGCGGCGGACCAAGAACAACCCCGTCCTCATCGGCGAGCCCGGCGTCGGCAAGACCGCCGTCGTCGAGGGCCTCGCGCAGGCCATCGTCAAGGGCGAGGTGCCCGAGACGCTGAAGGACAAGCAGCTCTACACGCTGGACCTCGGCGCCCTCGTCGCCGGTTCCCGCTACCGCGGTGACTTCGAGGAGCGGCTGAAGAAGGTCCTCAAGGAGATCCGCACCCGCGGCGACATCATCCTGTTCATCGACGAGATCCACACCCTCGTCGGAGCGGGTGCCGCTGAGGGCGCGATCGACGCCGCCAGCATCCTCAAGCCGATGCTGGCCCGCGGTGAGCTGCAGACCATCGGCGCCACCACGCTCGACGAGTACCGCAAGCACCTGGAGAAGGACGCCGCTCTCGAGCGCCGCTTCCAGCCCATCCAGGTCGGTGAGCCGACGCTGCAGCACACCATCGAGATCCTCAAGGGGCTGCGCGACCGCTACGAGGCGCACCACCGGATCAGCATCACCGACGCCGCACTCGTGGCGGCCGCGACGCTGGCCGACCGGTACATCTCCGACCGCTTCCTCCCGGACAAGGCGATCGACCTGATCGACGAGGCAGGCGCCCGGATGCGGATCAAGCGGATGACCGCCCCGCCCGACCTGCGCGAGTTCGACGACCGGATCGCCGGCATCCGCCGCGAGAAGGAGTCGGCGATCGACGCGCAGGACTTCGAGAAGGCCGCCTCGCTCCGCGACAAGGAGAAGACTCTCCTCTCCGAGAAGGCCGAGCGCGAGAAGCAGTGGAAGGCCGGCGACATGGACGTCGTCGCGGAGGTCGACGACGAGCAGATCGCCGAGGTGCTGGCCAACTGGACCGGCATCCCCGTCTTCAAGCTCACCGAGGAGGAGACCACACGTCTGCTCCGCATGGAGGACGAGCTCCACAAGCGGATCATCGGCCAGGAAGAGGCCATCAAGAGCGTCAGCCAGGCCATTCGGCGCACGCGGGCGGGCCTCAAGGACCCGCGCCGTCCCGGTGGTTCCTTCATCTTCGCCGGCCCCTCGGGTGTCGGTAAGACCGAGCTGGCAAAGGCTCTGGCGCAGTTCCTGTTCGGTGAGGACGACGCGCTCATCCAGATCGACATGGGCGAGTTCCACGACCGATTCACCGTGTCGCGGCTCGTCGGTGCCCCTCCCGGTTACGTCGGTTACGACGAAGGTGGCCAGCTGACCGAGAAGGTGCGGCGCAAGCCGTTCTCGGTGGTCCTTTTCGACGAGATCGAGAAGGCGCACGCGGACGTGTTCAACACGCTGCTGCAGGTTCTCGAGGACGGTCGGCTCACCGACGGTCAGGGCCGGGTCGTGGACTTCAAGAACACGATCCTGATCCTCACGACCAACCTCGGTACGCGGGACATCTCGAAGGCCGTGGGTCTCGGATTCCAGGTCGGGAATGACACCCAGAGCAACTACGAGCGGATGAAGCTGAAGGTCAACGAGGAGCTCAAGCAGCACTTCCGGCCCGAGTTCCTCAACCGCATCGACGACATCGTCGTGTTCCACCAGCTGACCGAGGAGGAGATCACCCGGATCGTCGATCTCCTGATCGCTCGGGTCGAGACCCAGTTGGCGAACAAGGACATGTCGCTGGAGATCACCCCGGCGGCGAAGAAGCTGCTCGCCCAGCGCGGGTTCGACCCGGTGCTGGGTGCCCGGCCGCTGCGCCGGACCATCCAGCGGGAGATCGAGGACGCGCTGAGCGAGAAGATCCTCTACGGCGAGCTGACCGCGGGTCAGATCATCGTGGTGGACGTCGACGACGCGGAGGGCCCGGCGCAGAAGTTCACCTTCCGCGGCGAGGCCAAGCCGATCGACCTCCCCGACACCCCGCCGGTGGCCCTCTCGGGCGCCGAGGGTGACGAGGAAGGTCCCGCGGCCCAGGCCGAGTGACCTCGTAGTACCAACGACAGGGCCGTCTCCCGCGAGGGAGGCGGCCCTGTCGCACGTCGAAGCCGGCCGCCATGGTGATCAGGTCTCCTGGTCATCATGGGTCCTACCTCGTGGTCGACAGTGAGGTAGGACCCCGAACGATCAGGAGACCTGATCAACACTTTCAGGCGGGCAGGGTGAACAGGCCGTCGGCGGTCTGCTCGACCAGGCCGTCGGTGAGCAGGGAATCCAGGCAGCGGCTTCGCTGGACGGCGTCGTCCCAGGCGGGCTCGAGGGCCGCGGAGTCCACCGGCTCGGGGGCGGCCCGGAGCACGTCGAGCAGCCGCCCCCTCACCTGTCGGTCCGTGCCGGCGAACTTCTGCACGCGCCGCGGCGGCCCGTCGTGCGCGGGGGAGCCGGCCAGCCGCCAGGCGCAGCGGTCCCTGACCGGGCAGACCGCGCAGCGGGGGACCCGGGCCACGCAGACCAGCGCGCCCAGTTCCATGACGGCGACGGAGAACCGCGTGGCCCGGTCGGTGTCGGTCGGCGTCAGCGACGCGACGTCGGTCAGATCGGCGGCTCGGGCGTTCCCCGCCTCGGCTCGCCCGTGCAGTACTCGCGCCATCACCCGCCGGACGTTGGTGTCCACCACCGGCTGCGGCTGCCCGTAGCCGAAGCAGGCCACTGCGCGGGCGGTGTACGTCCCGACGCCCGGAAGGGCTTCCAGGGCCGGCACGTCGGCCGGGACGACGCCCCCGTGGCGTTCGACGACGGCGACGGCGGCCTCGCGAAGCCGCAGCGCCCGCCGCGGGTAGCCGAGCTTGCCCCAGGCGCGGATGACGTCGGCGGGCGGCACGGCCGCCAGGTCGGCGGGGGTGGGCCAGCGCGCCATCCACTCCCGCCAGATCGGCTCGACCCTCGCAACGGGCGTCTGCTGCAGCATCACCTCGCTGACGAGGACCGCCCACGCATCCACGCCGGGACGCCGCCAGGGGAGATCGCGCGCGGCGGTGACGTACCAGTCGACGATCGCCTCCCCGGCTGCCATCGCCGTGGTGGCCGTCGACGGGGTGCTGGTCACGGGAGACGAGTCTGCCGTGCCGGCGGAGCGGCGTGCCGACCCGACCCGCCTCGTCGGCGCCCACTACCGTTCCCCGCGTGTGGCACCCGGTCGGCGAGCTGCCCGCGCGCGTCTACTGGCGCCGGCGGGTCGTGGTGCTGGTCGTGCTGCTGGCCCTCCTGGGCGGCCTCGGCTGGCTGGCCTTCTCGCTGCTCTCCGCACGTGGCGGCGGGGACGCGGCGGCCTCGGACCGGTATGAGGCCGTGCCGGAGCCCGCTCTGGCGCGGGTGGTCCCGTCGCTGGCCGCCGTCGCCACACCCGACCCGCCGCCGGTCGCGGAGGCCGCGGCAGAGCCGCAGGTGGCCGCCCCCGAGCCGCTGGCCGGGGGGCCGTGCACCGACGACATGATCGCTCTCGAGGTGCGGACGCCGGGCAGCGTCCCGGTCGGCAGCAAGCCGACCTTCGAGATCGCGGTCGCGAACGTCTCCGCGGTGCCGTGCGTGCGAGCCCTCGACAAGGGACTGCAGGAGATCGTGATGGTCGACTCGGCGGGCAACCGGGTGTGGGGGAGCAACGACTGCTTCCCCGAGGCCAGCAGCGATCTCCGCACCCTCGGACCCGGGGAGGTCGTGACCATCCCGCTCGTCTGGGGCGGCCTGACCAGCGAGCCGACGTGCAGTGCACCCCGCGTGAATCCGGCGCCGGGGAGCTACCTGCTGCGCGCCCGGCTGGACACCAAGGTCTCGCCGGACGCCTCGATCACCCTCGTGTGACGCCGGGCGAGCCGGCTCAGCTGTAGCGGTCGAGGATCGAGGTCTCGGCCAGCCGGGAGAGGCCCTCGCGGATGCCGCGAGCGCGTGCCTCGCCCACGCCTTCGACGGCCAGCAGGTCCTCGATGGTGGCGGCCAGCAGCTTCTGGAGCCCGCCGAAATGGTCGACCAGCCGATCGATGATCCCCGAGGGCAGCCGCGGCACCCGATTGAGCAGGCGGTAGCCGCGCGGACTCACGGGGGAGTCGAGGGCGTCGGGCGAGGTGGGCAGCCCGTAGCAGCGGGCGACGGCCGACAGGTCCAGCAACTCGGTCGCGGTCAATGCCCGCAGATCGGTGAGCACCTGGTCGATCGTCCTGGGACGGCGGCCGCCGCCCGGCAGATAGTCGCGGACGAGGAGCCCGCGGTCCTCCTCCACCCCGGCGAGCATCTCGTCGAGCTGGAGGGCCAGCAGACGGCCGTCGGTACCCAGCTCGACGACAAAGCCCTCGATCTCGTCGGCGATGCGTCGGACCATCTCCAGCCGCTGGCTCACGCTCATCGCGTCGCGCACGGTCACGAGGTCCTCGATCTCGAGCGCGGACAACGTGCTCGCCACCTCGTCGAGGCGGAGCTTGTAGCGCTCCAGCGCGGCCAGGGCCTGGTTGGCCCGCGCCAGGATCGTCGTCGGGTGCTCGAGGGTGTACCTGCGGCCGGCGACGTACACGCTGATGATGTGCATCGACTGGCTGACCGAGATGACCGGGAAGCCGGTCTGGAGGGCCACCCGCTCGGCGGTCCGGTGCCGGGTGCCCGACTCCTCGGTGGGGATGGTCGGGTCGGGCATCAAATGCACGCCGGCCCGCACGATGCGGGTGCCGTCGTAGGAGACGATCACCGCGCCGTCCATCTTGGCCAGTTCCCGCAGACGGGTGGCCGACAGGGCGACGTCGAGGGCGAAGCCGCCGGTGCAGAGCGACTCGACCACGCGGTCGTAGCCGAGGACGATCAGCGCGCCGGTGCGGCCGGCGAGGATGCGCTCCAGCCCGTCGCGCAGCGCGGTTCCCGGGGCGATGCGGCCGAGAAGCTCGCGCAACGCGACCTCGGGATCCACCTCGGTGGGCACGAGCGCTCCTGACGGTCGAGTGGTACGGCGGCTGAGTCTACGTGTCGGGGCCGACCGAGGTCGCCGCTCGGGGCTTCCGGGCGGAGCTCGGTGCGACGTCCTAACGAGACTCTAGAGAGCTAGAACAAGCGGTGGAAGGCGGCGCCCAGATCGGGCACCTCGATCAGCCGCATCCCGGGAGGTGCTGCGCCGGCGTCCACGGGGACCAGGGCGGCGGTATAGCCCTGCCGCGCGGCCTCGGCGAGCCTCCGGCCGGCGCCCCCGACCCGGCGGATCTCCCCGGACAGGCCGACCTCGCCGAGGGCCACCATGCCTTCGGGCAGGGCGCGATCGCGCGCGGCGGAGGCGATCGCCAGGGCCAGCGCGAGATCGGCCGCCGGCTCGGCGATCCGGACACCGCCCACGGAGGCGGCGAAGACGTCGGCCTCGGCGAGCTTGACCCCGCCGCGGCGCTCGACGACGGCGTTGACCATGGCGACCCGCTGGGCGTCCAGCCCGCTGACGGCGCGCCGCGGCGAGCCTCCGCCGCCGGTGCCGGCGACGAGCGCCTGGACCTCGGCCAGCAGGGGGCGGCTGCCCTCCATGGTCACCGTGACGCAACTGCCGGGGACCGGCGCCGTCCGGCGGGAGACGAACAACGCCGACGGATCGGGCACGCCGACGACGCCGGCGTCGCCGATCTCGAAGCACCCGATCTCGTCAGCCGGGCCGAACCGGTTCTTGGTGGCGCGGACGAGGCGCAGCGTCGAGTGCCGTTCGCCGTCGAAGGAAACCACGACGTCGACCAGGTGCTCCAACGTGCGCGGCCCGGCGATTGCGCCGTCCTTCGTGACGTGGCCGACGAGGATCGTGGTCATGCCCCGGCTCTTCGCGACCGCGGTGAGCGCACCGGCCACGGCCCGGACCTGGCTGGCCCCGCCGTCGGTGCCGTCGACTGCGGGGGAGCGGACGGTCTGGACGCTGTCGAGGATGAGCAGGGAGGGGTTCACCTGCTCGACGTGCGCGAGAACCGCCGACAGCTCCGTCTCAGCGGCCAGGTAGAGCTGCTCGTGCAGGGCGCCGATCCGCTCGGCGCGCAACCGCACCTGGCCGGCCGACTCCTCCCCGGAGACCACCAGTGCGGGCCCGTTCCGCTCGGCGACCCGGTGGGCGACCTCGAGCAGCAGGGTGGACTTGCCGACGCCGGGTTCCCCGGCGACCAGGAGGACGGCTCCGGGGACCAGCCCGCCGCCCAGCACCCGGTCGAACTCGGCGATGCCGGTGGGGATCGCTCGCGCACCGGCCAGCTCGACCTGTGCGATCGGCCGGGCGGGCGCAGTGACCGGGCCCGCCGAGACCGCGCGCAGGGCAGCGGCCGGGGCGCCGACCTCCTGGATGCTGCCCCAGGCCTGGCATTCGGGACAGCGGCCCACCCACTTGGCCGAGGCGTAGCCGCACTCGGTGCAGCGGTGGACGGGACGGGCGGACTTCACTCCAGCGGGCGGCACGCCGCGACGCTAACCCCGGGGGACGACAGTTGCGGGGAGGACGGCGGCAGCGGCGGGACTACTCGCCGCCTTCGTTGCCCGCGCCGGAGTCGTCGGCGGACTCCCCGGCGGACTCCCGCTCGCGCGCCGCTTCCTCGCCGCTCTCCTCCTCAGCCTCTTCCTCGTGGTGGAAGTCGAACGCCTCGCCGCGGTCCTGAGCCTCGTCCGGGTTCGCCACCGTCACCGGCAGGGTCACCTCGCCGGCGTCCTCGAAGGTCAGGGTCAGCTCGAGGTACTCCCCGACCGTCAGGGAGTCGTCGAGATCGGTGAGGGTGATCGACGTGTCGTCACCGTCGACGAACACGGTGCCGTCGGCCGGGATCTCGATCTCCTCGGAGTCCGCAGCGCCGCCGGATGCCGAACCCACGGTCGTGGCGGTCCCCGCGGTCTCGATCTCGACGCCGCCGAAGCCCTCGCCGTCGACCTCGAGCAGGGTGTCGCCCTCCTGGCCGCCGTTCACGATGGCGAGCATCAGCTCGGCGTCGTCGCCGGCCTCGTAGCTGCCTCCGCGCGGATACTCGAGCTCGGCCGCGCGCAGGGTGATGTCGCCGACCTGCGCCATGGCGCCGACCTTGTCGCGTTCCTGCGTGGCGGTCTGCGTGACCTGCCCCGCGCTGCACGCGGAGAGCGCGACGGGGGACAGAAGCAGCACGCCCACAGTGGCGGCGCGCAGCGCGCGGTTCACAGCCGTCGACCTCCAGCAAACACCAGCCGGTCACCGCGGGATCGGTGACGCGGGGTCGACCGGAGCCTAACGGGCACTGCTGGTGCTCCGCCCGGAGGGAAGCCCCGAGGCCTGCGAGTCGCCCTCCAGGGCGCAGCGACGTCCAGCCGGCTCGCCCGGCTGCCGATCAGGTGGAGGAGGAACAGCCGACCGAGGGGGGACCGATGGCCACCGGCGTGCCCTTCGACGACGTCCTGGCCGCGGCGCAGGCCGGAGCCGCCTGGGCCTTCGAGACCCTCTACCGGGACCTCTCACCGGCCGTCACCGGGTATCTGCGCCTGCACCGCGCGGCCGATCCGGACGATCTCGCCAGCGAGACCTTCCTCGGGGTGTTCACCGGGCTGGCCGGTTTCCGGGGGGACGAGGACGCGCTGCGCGCGTGGGTGTTCACCATCGCCCACCGGCGGCTGGTGGACGACTGGCGACGGCGCAGTCGTCGCCCCCAGGTCGCGGACGACGACGCCGACCTCGCCCGGCACCCGGGAGGCGACGTCGAGGACGACGCCCTCACGCAGCTCGGTGCCCAGGACGTCCATCGACTCTGCGCCCTGCTGCCGGACGACCAGCGCGCCGTGGTGCTCCTGCGCGTGCTGGGCGACCTCACAGTGGAGCAGGCCGCCCAGGTCATGGGCCGCTCGGTGGGTTCCGTGAAGGCCCTGCAGCGCCGCGGATTGCGCGCGCTCCGCGACGAGCTCGGGAACTCCTCCGAACGGGTGGGGTCGGCCGCGCACCCTTTTGCGGCCGCCCGGCGATGACGGAGGTGAGATGACCACAGCAGCCGACGACCGCGCCGTCGAGGACGCCTTCGAGGCGTACCTCGCCGGCCGGCCCGTTCCTGAGGAGGGAGCCGACCTGGCCTCCTTCGCCGGGGCGGTCCGGGCCACGGCGACCCGATCGGGTCGCCCGAACTCGGCCCTCGCCGAACTGCTGGCCACCGGTCTTCTCACCGACCAGCCGAGTCCGTCCGCCAGGACGGCCCGATCGGCCGGGAGCCCGCCGCCGCGCGGACCCCGGATCCGGAACCGGAGACGTTTCGCCATGATCCTCCCAGCTCTGATCGCCAAGTTGCTCTCCGCCGGCGCCGTCGCGCAGGCGGCCACGGGCGCAGGTGTCGCTCTCGTCGTCGTGACCGGCGCCGGCGCCGCCGGAGTCCTCCCCGACCCGCTGCAGAACACGGTCGCGGCCGCAGTCGAGACCGTGACGCCGCTCGAGCTCCCCGAGGGCGGGGAGGGCGAGCCCGTCGAGGAGCCCACGATCGAGGAGCCCGTCGCGGAGGAGCCGGTCGCGGACGAGCCCGCCACCGACGAGCCGGCCACCGACGAGGGCGCCGAGGAGGTCCCCGCCGGGGAGACCGCCTTCAGTGCGGAAGCGTGGGCGACGCAGGGGCCGGACGCCTACTCCTCCTTCGGGGCGTGGGTCAGCGCGGGGGCCGAGCACGACATGGCCGAGGTGCTCGGCGTCCGTTTCGGCGAGCTCGTCAGCGCCCGCGCCCGCGACAAGGGCATGGACGCCGCAGACCTCGAGGCAGAAGGCGTGGACCTCGCGGCCCTGGGCCTCGACGGCGCCGACCTGGAGGACCCGGCCGACGAGACGACGGCCCCCGCCCCCGAGGTCGCCGCGGAGAGCCCGGCCGCCGGTGCGACCGCGCCGACCCAGCGGGGCGGCGGCCGGGGCAACGCCGGAAAGCCTGCCGACGGCCAGGGCAGCGGCAACGCCGACAGGAGCGGGAACGGCAGCGGCAACGCCAAGGGGAACGGCCGCAACTGATCGACAGGGCGGCGGCCGACGACAGGTCGGCCGCCGCCCCGGTCACGCGAGCGCCGCGCCGCCCGCGACGAGCAGGGCCACGTCGAGCACCGTCAGCAGCATCACCGC
This sequence comes from Blastococcus colisei, assembly GCF_006717095.1. Taxonomy (NCBI): domain Bacteria; kingdom Bacillati; phylum Actinomycetota; class Actinomycetes; order Geodermatophilales; family Geodermatophilaceae; genus Blastococcus; species Blastococcus colisei. Next base: position 440,414 of record NZ_VFQE01000002.1, on the reverse strand, counting down.
CGGGAAGGCCAGCCGACGGAACCGTGCGGTGCCCGCCAGGGCGGCGACGACCACCGCGGGCGCCGTCAGGACGAGGCACGACCAGCCAGTCGCCGTCGGGGGTCCGTCGGGCCCCAGGACCAGCACCAGCGACGCCCCGCCCAGGAGCAGGGCGCCCGTTCCGGCCGAGATCTGCGCTCCGAGGCGGTGGGGGAGCCCTCGTACCCCCGTCGCGAGGTCGTCCTCCAGGTCGGGCGCGACGTTCGCCAGGTGGGCGGCGGCGCCCAGCGCCCCGCCGGCCGCGACCAGCCACCACGGAGCGGTGGGGGTGCCCGGTGCGGCGGCGACCACTCCCGCCGGGAGCGCACCGAAGCCCGTCACGTAGGGGACCACGGACGCCGCCGTCCGCTTCAGGCCGGCGTTGTAGGCCCATCCGCTGGCCACGAGGACGAGGAGCAGCGCTCCGGGCACGAGGCCGAGGAGCAGCGACAGGACGGTCGCCAGGACGACGGCGACGAGCGCAGCGGAGCGCAGGAGCGAGGGCGCCACCGCTCCCTGGACGACGGGCTTGTCGGTCCGCGCGACGGCCCGGTCGCGGTCGGCGTCGAGCCAGTCGTTGCTCCACCCGATGGACGCCTGACCTGCGAGGACGGCCGCGCAGAGGAGCACCGCGCGGCCCGCCGACATCCCGGCCGCGACGGCCAGGAGCGTGGCTGCGGTGGTCACCGCGACGGTCGGCCCGGCGTGGGTCGCGAGCACCAGGGCGCGCAGCTCCGGAGCCCTCCCGGGGCGGCGCGCAGGCACATCGACCACGCTCTGTCAACCCCTCTCCGACACCTGGCCAGGCCCCTGACCTGCAGATTTACTGCCCGACTCCGATCCGTTGGTCAGTCTGCCGTGGTAGCCTGGGGACAGCGAAAGGGGTCACATCCACATGGGCTTCACTGTCGGCGAGACCGTCGTCTATCCGCATCACGGTGCCGCGCTGATCGAGGCGATCGAGCAGCGGACCATCAAGGGCGTCGAGAAGGCCTACCTCGTGCTGAAGGTCGCCCAGGGCGACCTGACCGTGCGTGTGCCGGCCGACAACGCAGAGATCGTCGGCGTGCGCGACGTCGTGGGCCAGGAAGGTCTCAACCGGGTCTTCGAGGTGCTGCGCGCCCCGCACACCGAGGAGCCGACCAACTGGTCGCGCCGCTACAAGGCCAACCTCGAGAAGCTGGCCTCCGGTGACGTGAACAAGGTGGCCGAGGTCGTGCGTGACCTCTGGCGCCGCGACAAGGACCGCGGCCTCTCGGCCGGCGAGAAGCGCATGCTCTCCAAGGCCCGCCAGATCCTGGTCAGCGAGCTCGCGCTCGCCGAGGGCACCAACGAGGACAAGGCCGAGGTCCTGCTCGACGAGGTCCTCGCCAGCTGAGCCCGGGCTCGCTGCGCACAGGCATCACGAGCACCCGCTCCACAGAGACACCCGGACCACTCCCGTGCACGCTGTCGGTATCGTCGCAGCGGCCGGGAGTGGTCTGCGTCTGGGGGCCGATCTGCCGAAGGCACTCGTCCCGCTCGCCGGTCGGCCGCTGGTCGCCTGGTCGGTCGACGCCCTGCGCGCCGGCGGGGTGGCGGAGTTGGTGGTGACCGTTCCCCCCGGCCAGCGCGACGCCTTCGCCGCCGTGCTCCCCGCCGACGTCCGGCTGCTCGATGGTGGAGCCACCCGTACGGCGTCGGTCCGGGTCGGACTGGACGCGGCGAGCGTCACCGCCGACGTCGTCCTCGTGCACGACGCCGCCCGGCCGCTGACCCCACCCGACGTCGTCCGCCGGGTGCTGGCGGCACTGGCCGCGGGCCATCCGGCCGCCGTCCCGGTCCTGCCCGTCGTCGACACCACGGTGGTCGTGGACGATGCCGGCGTGATCCGCGATGCGCCGCCGCGTGCGGCCCTGCGCCGCGTGCAGACCCCGCAGGGCTTCGACCGCGCCATCCTGGCCGCCGCCTACGCGCGGCTGGCCCCGGACGCCGATCTGACGGACGACGCGGCCGTGGTCCGGGCTGCCGGCGTCCCGGTCGTCACCGTCGAGGGCGACGAGCGTGCGGCCAAGGTGACTGTTCCGCACGATCTGGCCGTGGCCGAGCGGCAGGTGCGCCGGTGAGCACCGAGCTGCCGCGGGTCGGCATCGGCACCGACGTGCACCCGATCGAATCCGGACGGGCCTGCCGGCTGGCCGGGCTCGACTGGCCCGGTGTCTACGGCTGTGCCGGGCACTCCGACGGCGACGTCGTCGCGCACGCCCTGGCCGACGCGGTGCTCTCCGCGGCCGGCCTGGGCGACATCGGGGGACTGCTGGGCACCGACGACCCGCGCTGGGCGGGGGCTGCGGGGATCGCGGTCCTGCAGTACGTCCGCGAGGTGCTCGACGCGCTGGGCTGGCAGGTCGGCAACGCGTCGGTCCAGCTGGTCGCGAACACCCCGAAGCTGGCTCCCCGGCGGGCCGAGGCCGAGGCCGCGCTGTCCGCGGCACTCGGCGCCCCGGTCAGCGTCGCCGCCACCACCACCGACGGCCTGGGGTTGACCGGCCGGGGGGAGGGCCGGGCGGCCGTGGCGACCGCCCTGGTCGTGCGGGCCGGCTGACCGCCGAGCCGGAGCACTCCGGCGCGGTTGCTTCTCTGCAGGGGTGCGCGCGGTCACACTGCGTGCCCACGTCCCGCCATGGTGTGCGGACCCACTGACAGAAGAGGCCCATGTCCCATTCCGCAGTAAGTCGTCGCGGCTCTCGGCTGCTCGCCGCGGCAGCGCTGTCGTTCACGGCCCTCGCGGCGTTCGCCCCCACGGCGAGCGCCGCCCCGCCGCCCCCCACACCGCACAGCATCCCGGGGGCATGGATCGTCACGCTGGAGCCGGGACAGGCGCCGGATCGTGTCTCTGCCGAACACGGGCGGCGGCACGGCGCCCAGGTCGACCACCTCTACCGGCACGCGCTCACGGGCTACGCGGCGCGGATGTCCGACCAGGCGGCGGCGCGCGTCGCCCAGGACCCGCGAGTCGCGTCGGTCGAACGGGACCAGATCGTCACCGCCTTCGCCCCGAGGAACAAGACAGTGGTCACCCCCGTCGCTCAGACGCTGCCGACCGGCATCGACCGGATCGACGGCGACCTGTCGGACACGCTGTCCGGCGACGGCAAGGAGGCGGTGGACGTGGACGTCGCCGTCATCGACACCGGCATCGACGTCGACCACCCGGACCTGAACGTCGTCGGAGGCAAGAACTGCGTCACCGGCGGCCGCTCCTACGACGACGGCAACGGCCACGGCACGCACGTCGCCGGCACGATCGCGGCCAAGGACGACGCCAACGGGGTCGTCGGCGTCGCGCCCGGCGCGCGGCTCTGGGCGGTCCGGGTGCTCAACAACCAGGGCAGCGGCACCCGGTCGGGGATCATCTGCGGCGTCGACTGGGTCAGCGCCAACCGGAGCACCATCGAGGTCGCGAACATGAGCCTCGGCGGAAGCGGGACCGAGCCGACTGCAGAGGGCTGCTCGACGGGCGACTCGTACCACGACGCCATCTGCCGGTCGGTCGCCGGCGGCGTGACCTACGTCGTCGCGGCAGGGAATTCGAGTGCCGACGCCGCGACCGCCGTGCCGGCCGCCTACGACGAGGTCGTCACCGTGTCGGCGCTGGCTGACTTCGACGGCAAGCCGGGGGCTCTGGGGGCATCCACGTGCCGCGCCGACGTCGATGACACGTTCGCCGACTTCTCCAACTTCGGCGCCGACGTCGACCTGATCGCTCCTGGGGTCTGCATCCACTCCACCTGGATGGGCGGCGGCTACGACACCATCAGTGGGACGTCGATGGCCTCGCCGCACGTCGCCGGAGCAGCTGCGCTGATCAAGGCCGCCACGCCCACGGCCACCCCTGACGGCGTCAGGACGGCGCTCGTGGCCGGGGGCGACCTCGACTGGGACAACGGCGACGACCGTGATCCGGTCAAGGAGACGCTGCTGAGCGTCGCCGGGTACTGATCCGCCGACCACCGGCCGGGCCGTCTCCCACGGCCCGGCCGGTGGCATCCCTGAGGGGGACGGCGAGCTTCCGCTGCTCACGGCCGCGGACGTCGCTCCGTAGACTCCCAGCAGTGAGCCTCCGCCTGTACGACACGGCCGCCCGCGCGGTCCGCGACTTCACGCCCCTGCGTGCCGGTCAGGCGTCGCTCTACGTCTGCGGGCTCACCGTCCAGGGCCCGCCGCACGTCGGTCACGTCCGTTCGGCCCTCGTCTTCGACGTGCTGCGCCGCTGGCTGATCGCCCGCGGGCTCGAGGTCACCGTGGTCCGCAACGTCACCGACATCGACGACAAGATCCTGGCGAAGGCCGCGGGCCACGGCGTGCCGTGGTGGGCGTGGGCGTACGAGAACGAGCTGGCCGTCACCCGCGCCTACGACGTGCTGGGCGTCCTGCCGCCGACCTACGAGCCGCGGGCCACCGGGCACATCCCGGACATGGTGGGCCTCATGGAGCGGCTGATCGAGCGGGGGCACGCCTACGCCGTCGACGGCGACGTGTACTTCGACGTCCGGTCGTTCCCGGAGTACGGCGCACTCACCGGCCAGAAGCCGGACGACCTGCAGCCGGCCGCCGACACCGACTCCGACGACCGCAAGCGGGACCCCCGCGACTTCGCCCTCTGGAAGGCGGCGAAGGACGGCGAGCCCGCGTCCGCCTCCTGGACGACCCCGTGGGGGCGCGGGCGGCCGGGCTGGCACCTGGAGTGCTCGGCCATGGCCGAGCGCTACCTGGGGCCGGAGTTCGACATCCACGGCGGTGGCCTCGACCTCCGCTTCCCGCACCACGAGAACGAGCAGGCCCAGTCGCGGGCGGCCGGCGACGCCTTCGCGCAGTACTGGCTGCACAACGGCTGGGTCACCCTCGGCGGCGAGAAGATGAGCAAGTCGCTGGGGAACACCGCGCTGGTCGACGAAGTGGTGCAGCGGGTCCGCCCGGTCGAGCTGCGCTACTACCTGGTCGCGCCGCACTACCGGTCGGCGGTCGAGTTCACCGACGAGGCGCTGGCCGAAGCCGGCGTGGCCTACCGCCGCATCGAGTCGTTCGTGAAGCGGGCCGCCGAGCGGGTCGGCGCCGACAGCGGCGCGCCCGTGCTGTGCGCCGATTTCAGCAACGCCATGGACGACGACCTGGGCACTCCCGCCGCCGTGGCCGCCATCCACGAGATGGTGCGCGAAGGCAATACCGCGCTGGCGGACGGGAACGACCGCGCCGTCGCCGGCACACTCGGCTCGGTGCGCGCCATGCTCGGCGTGCTCGGCCTGGACCCGCTCGACCCGCGATGGTCGGCCGGCGGCGGCGGCGACGAGCGGCTGACCCGGGTGACCGACGGTCTCGTCTCGCTGGCGCTGGAGCAGCGGCAGGCCGCGCGTGCCCGCAAGGACTTCCCCGCCGCCGACGCGATCCGCGACCAGCTCACCAGCCTCGGCGTCTCCGTCGAAGACACCCCTGATGGACCCCGATGGGAGCTGACCCGCTGATGGCCGGGAACAGCCAGCGCCGCGGCCGTAGCGACGGCGCGGGCAAGAAGCGCGCGACCGCCGGGACCGGCGGGAAGAACCGCCGCTCCCTGGCCGGCCGGGGCGCGACCCCGCCGGCCGAGGCGCGGCCCGGCCACCCGGCCCAGCGCCGGGCCGCCGCCGAACAGCGGCAGCGGGCCGACCGGGCCCGCGCCCGGGCGCGAGCCGAGGAGCAGCCGGAGCTGCTGCTCGGCCGCAACCCGGTCGTCGAGGCGCTGCGGGCGAGGATCCCCGCCACCGCGCTCTACGTCGTCACCGGCGACACGCACCGCACCACCGACGAGCGGATCGCCGAGGCTCTCGGGCTCGCGGCCGACCGGGGACTGCCGCTGCTCGAGGTGGGCAAGGCCGAGTTCGACCGGATGTCGCAGGGAGCGCTGCACCAGGGCATCGGTCTGCAGGTCCCGCCCTACGACTACGCGCATCCCGACGACCTGGTCGACGTGGCGCGCAACTCCGGCCGCCCGCCACTGATCGTCGCGCTGGACGGGGTCACCGATCCGCGCAACCTCGGCGCCGTCGTCCGGTCCGCGGCCGCCTTCGACGCGCACGGCGTCGTGGTCCCGCAGCGCCGGGCGGTCGGGATGACCGCATCGGCCTGGCGCACGAGCGCCGGCGCCGCGGCCCGTATCCCGGTCGCCCGGGCGGTCAACCTGGCCCGCACGCTCGGGTCCTACCAGGACGCCGGACTCATGACCGTCGGCCTGGCGGGTGACGGGGACGTCGACCTGCACGAGTTCGACGGGTTCGCCGACCCCGTCGCGCTCGTCGTCGGCGCCGAGGGCACGGGGCTGTCGCGACTGGTGCGGGAGCGCTGCGACGTCGTCGTCCGCATCCCCATCGACCGCGACACCGAGTCCCTCAACGTCAGCGTGGCGGCGGGGATCGCGTTGTACGCCGCCGCAGCCGCCCGACGCTGATGATCAGGTGACCTGATCGAGCCTGTCGCACAAAGCGCGCCTGATTGATGATCATCCTGGGCGGCGGGAGACTGGGGTATGCCGCAGAACTTCATCCGCGGGGATGTCGATCAGGGGTTCCTGCTGCCGCCGGATGTGCGGGATTGGCTGCCCGACGGGGAGCTGGCCTGGACGGTCAAGGATGCGGTGGACTCGTTCGACCTGTCGGGGTTCAAGCGCTCGTATCGGGCCAACGGGCAGGGCGCGGCGGCGTTCGACCCGGCGCTGATGGTGGCGGTGCTGCTGTACGCGCACGCGGTCGGGGTGCGCTCGTCGCGGGCGATCGAGCGGCACTGTGTCCGCGATGTGGCGTTCCGGGTGCTGGCCGGCAATCGGGTGCCCGATCACGCCACGATCGCCCGGTTCGTCACGCGTCACCGCCAGCCGCTGCAGGAGCTGTTCGCGCAGGTGCTGCGGGTGTGTCACGAGGCCGGGATGGTGCGGCTGGGCGTGATCGCGGTGGACGGGACGAAGATCGCCGCGAACGCCTCCTGGTCGAAGAACCACACCTCGGCGTCGCTGGCCCACCAGGTCGCCGAGGAGCAGGCCCGCTACGACCAGCTGGCCGCCGAGCTGCTCGACGAACAGACGCGCATCGACGCGGCCGAGGACGCCGAACACGGCGACGACCGCGGGGATGAGCTGCCACCGCCGCTGCGCCGGCGGGCCGAGCGGTTGGCTCGACTGAAGGAGGCCAAGCAGCGCCTGGACGACGAGCAGGCCGCGGCCGTGGCCGAGCAGGAGGTGAGGAAGGCCGAGTGGCAGCGCCGCAAGGACGCCGGCACCCGCCGCGGCGCCCAACCGGGCGAGCATCCACCGGGCCGCAATCCGGACAAGGACAAGCCGCCGCGGGCCAACGCCACCGATCCGGACTCGCGGACGATGCGGGGCGGGCGGGGGCTGGTGCAGGGCTACAACGCCCAGGCCGCGGTCACCGAAGACCAGCTCATCGTCGGCCAGACGCTGACCCAGGCGGCCACCGACGCCCATCAGCTGTTTCCCGTCCTCGATGACGCCGCCGAGCAGCTGAACCAGGCCGGCATCGAGGAGACGCCCGACACCTGGGTCGCCGACGCCGGCTACGCCAACGAGGAGACCTTCACCGAGGCCGAGACCCGCGGCCTGCGCCTGCTGGCCCCGATGATCAGCGACGAACGCCGCGCCGCCGGCGAGGACCCCGCCGGGGACAAACCGCTGACCTCCCGCCCGGCCACCGCCCGCGCCCAGGACAGGCTGCGCACCCCCGAAGGCACGGAGAAATACGCCCTCCGAGGACGCACGGTCGAACCGGTCTTCGGCCAGATCAAAGACCGGCAGGGACTACGCCAGCTCCTCCGCCGCGGCCTGCAGAACGCCAAGACCGAGTGGTCGCTGGCCTGCACCGTGCACAACCTGCGCAAGATCCACGCCCACCGGCTGGCCACCGCCTGATCCGGGGGCGGCCGGCACCGCCGACAGCGCTGACCGGGCCACTATCCCCGCTCCCGACCACCATCAACCGGCGCCCGCCCCCCGACTCACAGCGCAACATCACCCAGCGATGCACCGCGGCGGCTCATCCGCCACCGTTCGCGCGACAGGCTCGATCACGAAGGGTCCTACCTCACGGTCGACGCTGAGGTAGGACCCCTGTCGATCAGGGAACCTGATCACCGACGGCCGGGGGCGGGCGTCAGCCGAGCAACTGCGCCACGGTGTAGATGACCAGGCCGGCGAGGCCGCCGACGACGGTGCCGTTGACCCGGATCCACTGGAGGTCGCGGCCGACCTGGAGCTCGATCCGCCGGCTGGTCTCCTCGGTGTCCCAGCGGGCGACGGTGCTGCTGACCAGCTCCGCCAGGTCTCCGGAGAACCGGTCGACCAGGGCCCCGGCGATCCGGTGCGTGTGCCGCTGCACGAGCTCGCGGACCGTGGGGTCGGTCTGCAGCAGGCGGGCGCCGTCGGTGATCAGACCGGCGATCCGGGCTCGCAGCTCCGAGTCCGGATCGGCGGCGGCGGCGAGGACGGCGTTCTTCGCGTTCCGCCACAGCGACCCCGACCAGGTGCGCACCGCGGGATGCTCGAGCAGCTCCTTCTTCAGCTCCTCGATGTGGGCGGCGGTGTCCGGGTCGGTGCGGAGGGCGTGCACGTAGGCCCGCAGCCGCGCGTCGTAGGAGCGCCGCAGCTCGTGCCGCGGGTCGTCGCCCACCTCGTCGAGGAAGGCCTGCAGGCCGGCGAAGACCTTGTCGAAGACGCGGTCGTCGACCCAGTCGGGGACCCAGGCGGGGGAGGCGTCGCCCAGCTGCGCGCGGAAGACCAGGCGGTTCTCGTGCAGGAATCGGGCCAGCAGCCGCAGCGCGGCCGACAGCACCTCCTGGTGGCGGTCGCCTTCCACGACGAGTTCCAGGACCCGGGCCAGTACCGGCGCCGCGGGCGTCTCGTGCAGCTTGCGGTCGACGAGCGACGCGACCGCAGGCTCGAGGTCCTCGTCGCGCAGGAGCGAGGTGAGCGCCGTGAGGACGGCGGACGCGTCGCCGGCGAGGCGCTCGGGCCGGCCGGGTGCGGCCAGGAATCCGCCCAGGCGGCCGGGGACGTCGACGGTGGTGAGCTTCTCCTCGACCACGGCACGGGTCAGGAAGTTCTCCTGGACGAAGGTGCCCAGGCTCTCGCCGATCTGGTCCTTCTTGCGCGGGATGATCGCCGTGTGCGGGATCGGCAGCCGCAGCGGGTGCCGGAACAGCGCGGTGACGGCGAACCAGTCGGCGAGTGCGCCGACCATGGAGGCCTCGGCCGTCGCGCGGACGTAGCCCACCCAGGCGCCGGCGTCCTCGCCCACCAGCACGCAGGCGAGGAAGACGGCGGCGGCGACCAGGAAGAGCCCGGTCGCCAGCCGCTTCATCCGCGCGAGGTCGCGGGCCCGCTCCGGATCGTCGAGCGAGCCCGCGAGGGGAGCGATCGGGGAAGCCGGCACCCGCACGAGCCTAGGGACCGGGCCCGATCGCTCCTCCCCGCGGGGGCTCAGCCCGTGGAGCCGAGCGTGACCTCGGCCGACCGCTCCTGGTTCCCCCTCCGGACGGTCAGCTCGACCGCCTCACCGGGTGCCTTGCTGCGGATGGCCGCCGTCAGCTCCGTGGACGTGGTCACCGGGCGGTCGCCGACGGCGGTGACGACGTCGCCGGGCTGGAGACCGGCCTCGGCGGCGGCGCTGCCCGGCTCCACCGAGTCGATCTCGGCACCGGTCCCGACCTCGCCGTTGGTGTCGTCGGCGGCGGTGAAGGCCCGCACGCCGAGCAGGGCCTGGGTCGCGGCACCGGTCTCGATGATCTCCTTCGCGATGCGCTCGGCGGTGTTGCTCGGGATGGCGAAGCCGACGCCGATGTTGCCGCTCTGCGACTGCGAGCCCGGCACTCCGGAGGCGACGGTCGCGATGGCGGTGTTGATGCCGATCACCTCGCCCGCTCCGTTCACCAGCGCACCGCCGGAGTTGCCCGGGTTGATCGCGGCGTCGGTCTGGATGGCGTCGAGCACGGTCGCGTCGTCCTGCGTCGAGCCGGTGGCGACAGCCCGGTCGGTGGCGCTGATGATCCCGTCGGTCACGGTGTTCGACAGGCCGAGCGGGGCGCCGATGGCCACCGCGACGTCCCCGACCTGCACGTCGTCGGAGTCGGCGAACGTCGCCGGCGTGAGGTTCTGGGCACCCTCGAGCCGGAGGACGGCCAGGTCGGCCGCGGGTTCGGTCCCGACGACCGTGGCGTCGTACAGCGTGCCGTCGGCAGTGCGCACCTGGACGGCGGCCGATCCGCCGCCGCCGGCCACGACGTGGTTGTTGGTGAGGACGTAGCCGTCCTCGGTGAGGACGACGCCGGAGCCGCTGCCGGAACCGGCATTGCTGGCCACGTACACCGTCACCACGCTCGGGGCCGCCTTCGCGGCCGCTGCCGAGGCGGTCGTGGCGGTCTCGGGGTTCTCGATGACGACGCTCTCGGCGGCGGCACCCGTGCTCGACGGGCGGGCCGGGTCGTCGACCAGGACTGCCACGCCCGCCCCGGCACCGCCGCCGATGAGGGCGCCGGCCACCAGGCCGGCGAGACCGACGCGGAGTCGCCCGGCGCTCCGGGACGCGGGGGTGGCGGCAGCGGGCGTCTCGGTCGCGGCGGGCGCCGGATAGCCGCCGTAGCCCGGGTAGGACGGCGGCTGCGGTGCCGTGCCGTGCGGTGCCGTGGCGTGCGGCGGTGCCCACGGGGAGGCGCCGTAGGAGTAGGACGGGAACTGCGTCGTCGCGGTGCGGGTCTCCGGCTCACCGGGGCGCGACTCGGCGCCAGGTCGGGGGCCGGCCCCGGGAACGGTGGGCTGTCCGTGCTCAGTCACGTCGTGTCCTCCTTGCGGGCAGCCCGAGCGGCTGCGGTTGGCTCCACTGTCGGGCCGCGCTCTGGTTCAGCGCTGTGGGCACCCTGTGAGATTCCTGGACGGATCAATTCGGTACCGAGTCGAGCACGGCGCCCCTTGCGATCAGCTCGGTGACCGCCCACACGGCCAGGACCTCGGTGGCCAGCAGACCCACCAGCACCAGCAGCTGGGCCGCACCTGCCTCCAGTGGGCTGCCACCGCCGAGCAGGACGCCCACGAAGGCGCCGGGCAGGGTGACCAGCCCGACCGTGCGGGTCTGGTCCAGGGGCGGGATGAGTGCGGTCGCCCCGACGGGCCGGGCGATCAGCAGGACGGCGTCCCGGGGGAGGAGGCCGAGGGCGAGGGCGGCCTCGACCTCGCCGCGGCGGTCGGTCAGCTCCTCACGCAGCCGCCGTCCGGCCAGGGACGTCGCCGTCATCGCCCCGCCGATCAGGATCCCGGCGACCGGGATGACCGCCTCACCGCGCAGCGGCACCGCGCCGCTGGCCAGCACCAGCGCCACGACGGGCACCGTCCCGAGGACGATCGGCAGGGCGACGGTGAGGATGCGGGCGGTCGGGCGGCCTTCCCGCACACCCTTCCCCGTGATCCGTTCGGCGGAGGTCACCGACGCCACGGCCAGCATCAGCAGCACGAAAGCCGTGGAGAGCCACAGTGAGCGGACGACGGCGAGCAGGACGGCCGAGACGGCGGCCAGCTGCACCGTGGCCCGGACCGCGGCGACGACCACCGGCCGGTCCTGGCCGAGACCCGAGAGCCGGCCACCGACTGCGGCCAGCGCCGTGAGAGCGACCAGGACGACGGCCAGCCGGGGGCCGAGGTCCACCACGGAGGAACCCACGGGGCGTGATCATGCCGGGGCGGTCCGCGAACTCCGCCGGTGGACCGGAGCGGTCAGCCGAGCGCGATGATCTCCTCGCGCGGCTCCTCACTCGGGCGGTGGACCGGGGGGACCAGCGCCATCGGCGACGTGCAGTGCCGCAGCAGCCAGCGGTGCGGGCCGTCCAGGTTGCGGTGCAGCAGGCTGCCGCTGCCCGCGCTGATGACCAGGAGCGGTGCCGGGCAGGTGGCGCCGAGGAGCTGGTCGGCGCGGGGCGCGGGCAGGTCGCTGCGGGAGATGTGCAGTTCCGGGTACCGCCGCTGCCACTCCTCGTCGTCGTCGACCCAGCTGGCCACCGCGGGGCGTTTCGGAGATCGCGTCTGGAGCACGGTCAGGCCGCCGCCGGCGCGCTGGGCGGCGTCGGCGGCGAAGGCGGCCACGGCCTCGTCGTCGTCCCGGTCGCCCACGCCCAGGACCGCGACGACGGGGCGGTGCCCGGCGTCGTCGGATCGGCGGCGGGGGACCACGACCACCGGCTGCGGCGACCGGGCGGCGACGCGGACGGCGACGGAGGCGAGCACGAGCTCGTCGGCAGCGCCGGTCGTCGAGCTGCCGAGGACGACGAGCTGACCCGCCGCTGCCCCGCGGAGCAGCGCGCTGGTGGGGTCTCCGGGCACGACTTCCGTGGACGTCGGGACGCCGGGATCGGTGTGTCGCGCCACGGTGTAGGCCTGAGCAGTGATGCGCCGGGCCCGGTGGAGCTCGGGCGGCGGGGCGCCGCCGCTGCCCGGGGAGCTCAGGTAGGGGGCGGCGTGCACGATCCGCAGCGGCGCGCCGCGCCGGGCAGCCTCGCGCACCGCCCAGCGGACGGCACCAAGTCCGATCTCCGACCCGTCCACCCCGACCAGCACCTCGCGGTTCTCGCTGTTTCCCGGGGTTCCCGGAGCGGGCCGGCCGAGTGGGGTGATGGGGGTCGAGGTCGTCACGGTGTACCTCCGGGAAGTCAGGTGGTTCCGTCCCGGTCCTGAGCTTCCTCGCCACCGCGGCCGGAGGGAAGACCTCGAACCGTCGTGTGCATCCGTGCCGCGGTGCGGGTAGTCAGGGGCACACCGATCAGGCGTCGCCATTGGAGGCCGACCGTGCCCGTCCGCCGTCCCCTTGTCCGGCTGCTGTGCTGGACCGGTGCGCTCTGCGGGGGCGTCCTCGCCGTCGTCGGGGGGCTCGGGCTCCAGGGGCCCGGGCTGATCGCCGTCGGCCTGGCCGGGTTGCTCGCGGCCAGCACCGCGGTGGGCCTGGCCCGGGACGCGACCGGGCACGGCGGCCGTTCGCTGACGGAATCCGCGGTACAGGCCGGGGCGTGGACGGTCGGTCTCCTGCTGGCGCTGGTCGGTCTCGCGGCGCTGGCCGGGGGGCTCGTCGCCCTGCTGACCGGCGGGATCGGGGCCATCACGTGGCTGGCGGTCCATGCCGCACGGACGTCGCGGCGGTCGGCCACCCGCCCCAGCTCGCCGACTGCCGGCCCGACGTGGCCGGCCGCCGGTGTGGAGGTGCTGCTCCTGCCCGTGCCCCCGCCGGAGGCGGGCACGTCGTCCACGGCGGCGGACCGGACGTCGTCCGTCTCGGGGCTGCCGACGCCGGCCCTGGGTCGGGAGTGGCTCCGCACCTCCGCTGCCCTGGCCGGACGGCTCGGACCCGCCGACCGCCAGGCGCTGGTCCGGCGGCGCGCGGAGACGCTGGACGAGCTGGAACGACGGAACCCCGCCGGTTTCGCGCGCTGGCTCGCCGACGGACCTGCGCCGGGCAGTGACCCGGCCGCCTACGTGCGGGGCAGGTCCGTCCACGGCGACCCGACGGCGGAGAGCGACGCCGCCTGACGGAGCCGGGCACCAGGGTCGGAGCAACTCGTGCTCGCTCGTCGACAGTGAGCAGCTGAACTGCACGACGTAGGGCCCCTGCCAGAGTGCGCGCAGCTCACGCCTGCGAAGTGAGAGCTGATCTCCACGTGCGTCGGGGAGTCGGCGAAGCCCGCGGCCACCGTCGTCACGGGCATGAGCGCAGTTCCGCGTTGAGCCGTGCGGCCTGCCGCGTCAGATGGTCGCGTTCGGGAAGGTTGGGTGCCGATCGGGCGGCTTCGGCGTAGAGCCGCGCTGCGGTCACCGGGTCGCCGTTCCGCTCGTGCAGGTACGCGGCGACGGCGGCGTGGCGTGGCAGGGCGGGGTCGAGATCCGCCAGGGCGGCCAGACCGACCCGCGGGCCGTCGGCCTCGCCGACCGCGACGGCCCGGTTGAGGCGGGCCACCGGGCTGTCGGTGAGGCGCACCAGCTCGTCGTACCACTCGACGATCTGCACCCAGTCGGTCTCCTCGGCGGTCCGGGCGTCGGCGTGGAGCGCGGCGATGGCCGCCTGGGCCTGGAACTCGCCCAGGCGGTCGCGGGCGAGGGCGGCCTGGAGGACGTCGACGCCCTCGGCGATCAGCCGGGTGTCCCACCGGGCGCGGTCCTGCTCGGCGAGGGGCACGAGGCCGCCGTCCGGACGGGTTCGTGCCGGGCGCCGCGCGTGGTGGAGCAGCATGAGGGCGAGTAGGCCGGCCACCTCCTCGGAGTCGGTCCTGGCCGCCAGCTCCCGGGTGAGCCGGATCGCCTCGGCGGCGAGGTCGACGTCGCCGGAGTAGCCCTCGTTGAAGACCAGGTACAGGACGCGCAGCACCGTGCCGACGTTGCCGGGCTGGTCGAACCGGACATCGGAGACGGTCCGCTTCGCCCGGCTGATGCGCTGGGCCATGGTCGCCTCCGGCACGAGGTAGGCCTGCGCGATCTGCCGCGTGGTCAGGCCACCGACGGCACGCAGCGTGAGCGCGACCGCCGAGGCCGGCGTCAGGGAGGGGTGGGCGCACAGGAAGTAGAGCTGGAGCGTGTCGTCCACCACCTCGGCCGGCCCGGGCTCCGGCTCCTCGTCGACGAGGACCTCACGCCGTCGTCGCGAGGTGTCGGCGCGGACGGCGTCGAGGTACTTGCGCCATGCCACGGTGACGAGCCACCCCTTCGGGTCCCGCGGTGGGGCGTCACGCCACACCCGGACGGCCTCGACCAGGGCGTCCTGCACGGCGTCCTCGGCCGCAGTCCAGGAGGCTCCGCGGCGGCCGAGGATCCCGATCACGGTGGGGGTGAGGGTCCGCAGCAGGTCCTCGTCCACCATGGGTGTCACTCCGTGATGGTCGGCGGCGCGCCCAGGAACGGGCGCACCTCGAGCCACTCGTGGATGGGCTTGCCGCCCGCACCGGGAGCCGCGGACAGCTCGCCGGCCAGCTCGAGCGCCCGGTCGTAGGTCTCGACGTCGATCACCATCCAGCCGGCGATCAGGTCCTTGGTCTCGGCGAACGGGCCGTCGGTGACCGGCGGCCGCCCCTCGCCGTCGTAGCGGACGAACGTGCCCTCCGGGGAGAGCGCCTGACCGTCGACGAACTCACCGGTGTCCTCGAGCCGGGCGGCGAAGTCCTGCATGTACTGCACGTGGGCCGAGACCTCGTCCGGCGTCCACTGGTCCATCGGCACGTCGTTGACCGCCGCCGGTGCCCCCCGGTAGTGCTTGAGCAGCAGGTACTTGGCCATGGTGGTCTCCCTGGTGAAGTGCGGCCCATTGTGGCCGCGTCCAGTCCAGGGACGGAACCGCCCGTCGGTTCTCGACATCCCATGGCGACATTCCCCGGCGACTTCGCCTCCTCTTGGTGGTCACCGGGAGCGCTACCTCGTCGGCGAGCCGCAGTACGTCCCCCTCCTCCGCTTGCGGGAGCGAGTCCGAGCGGGACCACACGCACCCGACCTCGTCTGCTCGGTCGCGCATGACGTGGATGGACGCTGCCGCACATGGCTGGGGTCCGAGAACCGGCCGGCCCGACCGGACACCGCGCTCGTCGCGCTTTCCGCGAAGTGACGGAACGCGCGATGGAGGGGCGGTCGTGCACCACGAAGTGAGCCGGCGGCCGTGGTTGCCGCCGGGACGGGGCCGCGAAGTTGTCTGCTGCGTTGTCCCTATCCTTGTCTCCGGGACCTGTTCCCATGTCCCGCCGACGTGGCGCAATTGGTAGCGCACCCGACTTGTAATCGGGCGGTTAGGGGTTCAAGTCCCCTCGTCGGCTCCAGCAGCGGACCGGACGCTGTGCAACAGCGGTCCGCGCCCGTCCGGAAGAGCCTGGACGCCGCCGGTCGGTGAGGGCAGGATGTCCCGGTGATCGGGGTGGGGGTCCCCTACATCGGGCGGGCGGACCATCGGGCGACCGTCGCTGCGGCGTTCGCCGAGCCGGGGCACATCGTGGTGATCTGCGGCGAGGCCGGCGTCGGCAAGTCCTCCCTCGTGGCGGCTGAGCGACCCGGTGCGGTCACCGAGGTCATCGAGGGCGCCTGCCTCCAGCTGGCCGGTCAGCCCCTGCCGCTGGCGGCCCTCGAGATGATCTTCGACGCGCGGGGCGGCTGGCCCGACGCGCCGGACGTGGCGGAGCAGTCGGCCGAGGAACGGCTGCGGGCCATCCGGCGCTGGGCCGACGCCCTGGCGCCTGCCGGGTCCGCGTCGGCGACCACGCTCGTGATCGACGACCTGCAGTGGGCCGACGAGACGACGTGCGACTTCCTCGTCTACCTCGCGTGCACGGCGCGACGCCGGGGGCTCAGCCTGGTGCTCACCCTCCGCGACGACGAGAACCCGCACGTGGGGCGGGTGCAGGAGGCCGTCGCCGAACTGACCCGGCTCCCGGGTGCCACCTGCATGGAGCTGCAGCGGCTCGACCGCGAGGAGACCCGGCAGCTGGTCGCCGCGCTGACCGGGAACGAGACCGTGGACGCCGACGCCTGGTACGAGCAGACCCAGGGCCATCCCTACCTCCTGGGTGAGCTGGTGAAGGACCCTGGCTCGCGTCGGGTCACGGACATGCTGCTGGCGAGGGTGCGCACGCTGGGACCCGACGCGTCCGTGCTGGTCCGGGCGGCCGCCGTCTTCGGGCTGTGGGTGTCCGACGAGCACCTGTACCGGGCATCGGACCTGGCACCCGAGCGCTACGGGGCCGCCGTCCGCGAGGCGGTCCACGCCGGCGTGCTCGTCGTCCAGGGGGCGGACTACGCGTTCCGGCACAGCCTGATGTGCGAGGCGGTGCTCGCCCAGCTCCTCCCGTTCGAGCGGCGCGACCTGCACGGGAAGGCCGCCCGGGCCCTGGCTCAGGACCGCGCCGACGACGTCGTGACGGCGGCGGCCGTGAGCGTGCACTGGGAGGCGGCCGGCGCCTCCGGGCAGGCCGCGGAGTGGAGCCTGCGGGCGGCCCGCGCCACGCGACGGCTCAACGCCTACGCCGAGTCCTGGGCCCACTATCGGCGGACCCTCGAGTTCGGGCCGGGCGGGGACGGCGACCTGGAGCTGGCCCTCGAGGCGGCCGGTGTCGCACGGCTGGCCGGCGACCCCACCGCGGCCGTCGCCCTCCTCGAGAGAGCGCTGGAGGACAGGGGCATCCCGGCCACCGAGCGGGCGAGCGCCCTCGAGCGGCTGGGCTGCTTCCTGTGGGAGGCCGGTCAGACGAGCCGCAGCCAGGCCGCCTACGCCGAAGCGGCCTCGGCGCTCGGCCCGGAGGTGACGGCCTGCCACGCCCAGGTGTGGGGAGCCCAGGCCCGGGCGGCCTTCATCATGGCCGAGTTCGACGACGCCGTCCGGTACGCGGAGCGGTCGGTCGCCGCCGCGCGGGACAAGGGGACGACGGCGGTCCTGGCGGACGCGCTCACGACCCGCGGAGCCGCCGCGACGTTCCGGGGGGACGCCTCGGGTCTCGACGTGCTCCGGGAAGGGGTGCGGCTGGCGCGCGACGTCGACGACCGGGCCGTCCTCTGCCGCAGCTACGCGAACCTGGTCATCGCCTACGAGTACTCGGGGATGCCGGCGGAGGCGTGCGCCGCCGCCCTGGAGGGGCTCCGCATCCTGCCGGAGTACGGACTGGAGCTGGCCGTGGGCTCCGCCCTCGCCTGCAACGCGACCAACATGCTCCGCCGGCGCGGCCAGTACCGGCGCTGCGAGGAGGTCCTCGCCGAGCTCCTCGACGGACGGGTCGTCCAGGGGCAGGGGCTGCACCTGCATCTCGAACGCGCCGAGCTGCGCCTGGCCCTGGGTGACACCGCGGGTGCGCGGGCCAGCCTGGCCGCCGCCGACCCGTTGCGCGACGTGGACGAACCCACCGTCATCGCGGCCATCGGCACCGTCACCGCGGCGCTGCTCGCGCAGGAGGACGATCGTGCGGGATGCCACCGGGTCGTGGTGCAGGCGCTCGAGCGACTGGCGCACACGCAGGACAAGGCCTTCCGGACCGAGCTCCTGGTCATCGGGCTGCGCAACGAGGCCGACCGGCGCGGACCGGTCCCTGGGCGGACCGATGCAGCTGCCGAGTCGCGGCTCGCGGAGCTGGCCGCCGAGCTCGACCGTGTCGCGCCGGCGACCGACGAGGACATGGGGCACGCGGCCGACCACCGGACGGCCAGGAACGAGCTCGCCAGGGCCCGGGGCGAGGCGACGGCGGAGGAGTGGGCCGCGGCGGTGGATCTCTGGCGTGCAGCCGACCGGCCCCTGGAGGAGGCGTACTGCCTGTTTCGCCAGGCCGAGTGCCACGTGGCCGAGAAGCGGCGCGACCGTGCGTCCGCCGCGGCGTCGTCCGCACGCGGGATCGCCGAGCGGCTCGGTGCGGCGCCCCTGCTCGGTGAGATCGACGCGCTGCTCGGTCGCTCGCGGCTGTCCCCGGCGCCTACGCCACGCACGCCGGCCGAGGACCGCCCCTACGGACTCACCGAGCGGGAGCGCGAGGTGCTGGAACTGCTCGGCACCGGCGCGACCAACCGGCAGATCGCCCGCAGTCTGTTCATCAGCGAGCGCACGGTCGGCGTCCACGTGTCCCGTGTCCTGCACAAGCTCCAGGTCAGCAACCGTGGACAAGCAGCGGCACTCGCCGCAAGAGTGACGCGGTAGCCACCGGTCACCCCTGCGGAAGGACCCCGATGTCGCCCGTGAAGTTCTCGCTGACCAAGCCCGGTGACGACCGGGAGGACAACGTCGAGTTCGACGACGACGACCTCGTCGGGGAGCTCCGGGAGGTCGTGGACGCCACGCCGGACCTCACCTTCGAGGGCGCGCTGCGCGAGGGCATCCAGCACGTGGTCGCCAAGCGGCGGCGGGGTGGCGGCCAGCAGTAGCCGTCAGCGCAGGCTCGGCTCCAGCTGCGCCCGGAGGGCCTTGACCGCCCGGCCCCGCAGGGGCCCGAGGCTGCCCCGCGGGATACCCAGCTCCTGGCTGAGCGCGTCGTAGGACTCCGGCTCCCGGAGCAGCGCCCGCACGATCCGGCGCTGGGTCTCCGGCAGCGTCTCGACCGCCCGGTCCAGGGCCAGGCGCAGCTCCTCCTCCATCAGCGCCGTCGCCATGTCCCGGTCGTCGGGGGCGACGCGGTCCGCGACGTCCTCGCTCGGCACGGCCCGCTGCTGCGCGCGGAGGATGGCCAGCGCCTCCCGCCGGGCGGTGGTGGACAGCCAGCCCGGCAGGCACTGCGGGTCGTTGATGCGCGCGGCGTTGCGCAGCAGCAGCACCCAGGTGCGCTGCACGGCCTCGTCGACGTCGGAGTCGCTGCGCAGGACGACGCGCGCCGCGGACCGCAGCAGGCCCTCGTAGCGCCGGACCGTCGTCTGCCACGCCGCGTCGTCGCCGGCCGCGAGGGCCTGCAGGTGCCGGCGGTCCACGACCGGGACGTCGGCCCGGTCGGCGCGCCGGGGGGCGGGGATCGCGGGGGCTTCGGCGTAGGCCAGAGCGGTCATCGGGGGCTCCTTCGAGGTCGTCCGGGAACGACTCGAAGACTCGTGACGACGGAGCGGCGCGGGATCTGTCGGACGACGTATTCACGGCCACCGGAACTACGTACGTAGGCGCACACGCCGGCGTCGTGCCAGGGTGCGGGGGTCCGTCCGGCATACGTCAGGAGGAACCGTGAGCGACCACGTGTACAGGCTGAGCGAGATCGTGGGCAGCAGTCCGGTGAGCGTCGACGAGGCGATCCGGAACGCGATCGCCAAGGCGTCGGAGACCGTCCGCAACATCGAGTGGTTCGAGGCCCAGGAGATCCGGGGCCAGGTCGTGGACGGCGGGGTCGCCCACTTCCAGGTCAGCGTGAAGATCGGCTTCCGCGTCGACTGAGCTTCAGTCGAAGCTGCCCGCGCCGCCCTGGCGGTAGGGGGAGTGGCGCTCCACGCGGGCCCGTTCGGTCCGTTCGGCGCGCAGCCGGCCCGCCGTGCCCGGCGGGTACCCGGCCTTGGCGACGCGGTGCTCGATGGTCTCGGTCATGAACGCGATCGAGAACAGCAGGCCGAGGAACAGCCCGCCCGCCGCCGCGGACAGCCGGTAGGCCAGCGGCACGGGGACGACGACCAGGCAGAGGGCGAGCAGCGGGAGCAGCTGGACCACCGCGCGGGCCAGGTGCCGCCAGATCCAGGTGGGCCCGGTGGTGTCGGCCAGCACCCACGGCGAGAGCTCGCGCGGGAGTCCGCCGCCGAGCGCGTACCAGACCCACTGCGCGGGATTGGGCCGCTGCCGTGCCATGCCACGACGGTAGGCCGCGCCGGCGTGCCATTGCTCCTGGGCGGCGCCGGGTGGACACTCCCCGCACCGTTTCCAGAGGAGGAACCGTGCAGATCAGCCAGCTGCTCCGGCACAAGGGCTCCGAGGTCGCCACCATCGACGGGGCGGAGAGCGTCCGGACCGCGCTCGCCCGGCTGGCGGAGAAGGGCATCGGCGCGCTCGTCGTGTCCTCCGACGGCCGCCGGATCGACGGCATCGTGTCCGAGCGGGACGTCGCCCGCGGGCTGCACGACCGAGGGGCGGGTCTCCTGGCCGACCCCGTGTCCAGCGTGATGACCGCACAGGTGCACACCTGTCCGCCCACCGCGAGCGTGCACGACCTCGCCCGGACCATGACCGACAAGCGCGTCCGGCACGTCCCCGTCGTCGCCGACGGCGACCTGGTCGGCATCGTCTCCATCGGCGACGTCGTCAAGGCCCGGCTCGACGAGCTGGAGGAGGAGCGCAGGCAGCTGGTCGACTACATCCAGACCCCCTGACGGCTGCCGGGTCCTGAGCGCGGCTCATGACCCGGCGATGCCCCGGCGTACGGTGCGCCCGTGGACGAGCGTCGCCTGGGGGTGGTCTCCGGGCTGGCCGCCTACTCGCTGTGGGGCCTGTTCCCCCTCTACTTCCCGCTGCTGGAGCCCGCCGGAGGGCTGGAGATCGTCGCCCACCGGGTGCTGTGGTCCCTGCTGTTCGTCGGGGTCCTGCTGACCGTGCTCCGCCGCTGGGCGCAGGTGCGGGCGCTGGTGACCGACCGGCGCCGGTCGCTGGTCCTCCTGGGTGCGGCCGTCCTCATCGCCGCCAACTGGCTGGTCTTCGTCTACGGCGTGAACTCCGGCCACGTGGTCGAGACCTCGCTCGGCTACTTCATCAACCCGCTGGTGAGCGTGCTGCTCGGCGTCGTCGTCTTCAGCGAACGGCTGCGCCCGCTCCAGTGGGCGGCCGTGGCCATCGCCACCGTCGCCGTCATCGTGCTGACCGTCGACTACGGGCGGCCACCGTGGATCGCGCTGGCTCTGGCGATCACGTTCGGCCTGTACGGGCTGATGAAGAAGCTGGTCCGCACCGAGGCCGCGCCCGGCCTGTTCGTGGAGACCGCGCTGGTCGCCGTGCCGGCGGCCGCGGTGCTGGGGCTGGCTCACTCCGCGGGGGACGGCACGTTCGCCAACGCGGGCACCGGGCACGCTCTCCTCCTGGTGAGCTCCGGGGTGGCCACCGCGGTCCCGCTGCTGCTGTTCGCGGCCGCCGCCCGCCGCATCCCGCTGTCGACCGTGGGGTTGCTGCAGTACATCACCCCCTCGATGCAGCTGGCGATCGGCGTCTTCGTCTACGACGAGCCCATGCCCGCCGCGCGCCTGGCCGGTTTCGCCGTCGTGTGGGTGGCCCTGGCCGTCTTCACCGTCGACCTGCTGCGACACGCCCGGGCGGGCAGCCGCCGGGCGGCGGCCGAGGTGATCCCCGCGCGCCTCTGACGACCAGTCGGTGCCGTTCGCGAGGCACGGCGCCGTGCGCCCCGGAACTGTCGGAGCCCGGCGCTACCGTCGCAGGCGTTGGCCCGACCGGGTGCCGGCGGGGCCGAGGAAGCAGGAGATGACGAGCGATGACCGACGACCCGACCCCGGTGGTCTCCCCGCACCGGCCCGAGGGCCTGGGGGTGGTTCCTGCGCAGGTCCCGGGCGTGGGTCTGTCCCGCAAGGAGCACGAGATGCTCACCTTCGAGCGCCAGTGGTGGCGTCGTCCGGGGGCCAAGGAGACGGCGATCCGCGACCGGTTCGGAGTGACACCGACGCGCTACTACCAGGTGCTCAACGCGCTGGTCGACCGACCCGCCGCCCTGGCCGCAGACCCGCTGCTCGTCCGGCGGCTCCGCCGGCTGCGACTCGCGCGGCAACGAACACGTTCGTCCCAAGGTCCTGTGCAATGAGAGTTACAGCGGTTAGATTTGCTCACCGTGGGCAGGCACGCCGAATCAGGCAGTGACGGACGGGACCAGGGGCGCGCCCCTGTGGCGCCCGGTCGTCGGCGTACGGACGTACCCGATGGGCTGTGGCGCGGCGCTGCCCCGGCGCTGAGCGATCATCCGACGGCGCCTGGCCGTGACCGGTCCGACGGCGCCCGCCGGCCCGTGTCACGCCCCGTCCCGGGCGCGGATGCCCGCACGCCCGCGGGGCCGCGCCAGATGTCGCGTTCGCGGCTACCACTGCCGCCCGTCCCCGCTGCGGCGTCCCGCGGCGGCGCGCGCCCCGCGACGCCGGCCCGTCCCGCGGCGCCCCTCACATCCGTCGCCCCGTTCCAGGCCGTCCCCGCACCGGAGCCGCGTCTCGAGCTGTCGGCCGACGACTCCTTCGTGCCCGCGGCTCCCGCCGCCGGCCTGCGCGGCGACCTGCTCGAGCGCCCCGCTCGCGTGCAGCCCGCCCCGGCGCCCGCGCGGCCCAGCCGCAGCTGGCCCGACGCCGAGCCGTCCCTCAGCTCCACCGGCCCGTCCGGTCTGCGGTCCACCGGGCCCTCCGGACTGCGGTCCTCCGGCCGGCTTCCCCGGGTGCCGTCGCAGACCACGGCGTCCGGCTCGTCCTCGCCCGCCTACGGCGACTGGACCAAGCCCTCCCGTGACAGCGTGGTCGCCGCGGACCCCGAGGTCTACGACGATGCGCCCGTCGCGAGCGCGCCCGGCACCACCGCGATCCCCGAACGGTCGGTCCGCCGTCGCTCGGAGGACGCTGACGTCGTCGATTCCCTCGACGACGCGCCGACGCCCGTCCGCGGGCACGGCACCGGCCCGGTCGGGGGCCGCGCGGCGATGCGGGCCGAGCGCCAGGCGGCCGACGCCGCCCGACGCAAGGCAGAAGGCCGCAAGGGGTCGGCCGTCGCCGTCCTCGAGGAGGACGAGCCCCGCAAGCCCCGCCGGGTGCTCACGGGCCTGCTGGCCATGACCGTGGTGGCGCTGGCGGTGCTCGGCGTCTACACCTTCGTGTCTCCCGAGACCCAGGAGACGGCAGCGCAGACGCCCGCGACCCCGAGCGCCTCGGCCCCCGCCCTCCCCGACGTCGACTCGCTGCCGGCCCTGCCCACCGACCCGATCGAGGTCGACCCGGTCGTCGCCACGCCGGTGCGCGTGCCGGTCACGGTGCTGAACTCGACCGACATCAACGGCCTGGCCGCCAAGGTCGCGGCGACCATCGCCGGTGGCGGGTGGGAGACCCCCGCCGTCGGCGCCTACCTGGCCGACGACGTGGCCGCCAGCACGGTGTTCTTCACCGAGGGCGACGAGAACCAGCGGCAGGCCGCCCTGCAGCTGGTCGAGATGTTCCCGCTGCTCCAGGGCCCCACGCCGCGTTTCTTCGAGCTCCCGGCCGACGTCCAGGCGCCGGCTCTCGTCGTCGTCACGACGGGCGACTGGCAGCCCTGATCGCGGTCTCCGGGACGGGCGTACCGCCCCTCCCGGTGATCGGGTGCGACGGGCGGAACACGAGCCGTTCGCCGTCCGTTGGCCGCTTCGTGCGTTCCCTCCGCGGGCTCGTGCGTCCCCGCCCGCGCTCCGGCGCCCGCGCGACGTCCGCAGTCCTGGTCCTCCTGCTGCTGTCCACCGGTCTGCTGTTCCTCGCCCCCGCGGCGTCGGCCGCCCAGGAGGTCCGGACCGAGGAGGCCCGGGTGCCTTCCGGCACCGGCGCGGACGCCGTCGAGCTGGACACCACCCTCTACCTACCGGCCGGGAGCGAGCCTGCCCCCGCCGTGGTGCTCGCGCACGGGTTCGGCGGCAGCAAGCAGTCGGTCGCCGCCGACGCGCAGGACCTCGCCGAGCGCGGATACGTCGTCCTCGCCTATTCCGCGCGGGGATTCGGCAGCAGCACCGGCGAGATCGGGCTCAACGACCCCCGGTACGAGATCGCCGACCTGTCCACGCTGATCGACCTCCTCGCCGAGCGCGACGAGGTCGAGCTCGATGGCGACGGCGACCCGCGGGTGGGCGTCACCGGCGGGTCCTACGGCGGCGGGGTCGCGCTACTCGGTGCTGCCTATGACGAGCGGATCGACGCCATCGCCCCGCAGATCACCTGGAGCTCCCTGACCGCGGCGCTCTTTCCCTCCCAGGTCGGCGCCGTGGACGCGGACACGGTCGCCGCCGTCCCGCAGGACGGGGACGCCGGCGTCTACAAGCGGCTGTGGGCCGGGCTGTTCTTCGGCATCGGCTCGGCGCCGAGCGGTGGGTTGCTCGACGCCCTCGGCGGCGGGGCCGGCGGAACGGAGAACGGGGACGGCGCCGATGCGCGGCCGGCCCTCGGAGAATCGAGCCTGCCGGATCCCGCCTCCGTGGAACCCGATGAGGTCGAGCAGGCGCTGATCTGCGGTCGCTTCCGGGCCGACGTCTGCGCGGCCTACCAGGCAGCGGCGTCCACCGGGACGCTGACCCCGGAGATCGCGGCCGTGCTCGAACGGGGCAGCCCGGCCGGTGTGCTCGACCGCATCGAGGCGCCCACCCTCCTGATCCAGGGCACCCAGGACTCCCTCTTCGGACTCGGCCAGGCCGATGCCAACGCCCGCGGCATCGCCGCCAACGGCACCCCGGTCAAGGTGGTCTGGTTCGCGGGCGGGCACGACTCGTCGACGTCGGACCGGGTCACGGCCGACCTGCGGGAGCAGGTGGCGGGCTGGTTCGACTTCCACCTGCGGGGACGAGGCGCCGACCCGGGCACCGGCTTCGAGTACCCGGCCCCCACCGGTCTGGGCGCGACCGGACTCGGCCGGGTCCAGGGCGGCGACCAGACCGTCCTCGCCGACGCCTACCCGGGGCTGGTGGATGCCGAGTCCGCCGAGCGCCGGCAGATCGCGCTCAGCGGGCCTCTCCAGCCCGTCGTGACCCCGGCGGGCGGCACCCCTGCCGCCCTGACCACCGTTCCGGGGCTCGGCGCGCTGACCGCCGCCCTCGGCGGCACGACGCTGGAGATCCCCGGCCAGTTCGCCGCCTTCGAGAGCGAGCCGCTCGAGACCGCCGTCGAGGTCGTCGGGGCGCCGACCGTCGACGTCGCCGTGGCGGCCCCGGGCGGTTCGGCCACCCTGTTCGCCAAGCTGTACGACGTCGGACCCGGCGGGACGACGACCCTGCCGGCCGGGCTCGTGGCGCCGCTCGCGCTGACCGGGCTGTCGTCGGACCCGACCCGGCCCACGACGGTGCAGGTGACCCTGCCCGGGATCGTGCACCGGTTCGAGGCCGGCCACACGATGCGGCTGGTCGTGTCCTCCACCGACCAGGCGTTCGCCCTCCCGGCCGAGGCGGCCGTCTACTCGGTGGCCCTCGCGGACGGCGGGACCGATCTCGCGGTGCCGCAGGTCGACGGCGCCACCCAGACCGACAGCGGCACGTCGCGGTGGTGGGTGCTGCTCGCCGCCGTCATCGGGCTCGGGCTGCTCGCGTGGGCGGTGGCCCTGCTCTGGGGCCGTCATCGCCGGCGTCAGGTCTCGCACGTGGAGCCGGACGGCGAGGACGTGCCGCTGCGCTTCGAGGGCGTGACCAAGGCCTACAAGGACGGCTTCGTCGCCGTCCGGGACCTCTCCTTCGAGGTCCGGCGCGGTCAGGTCCTCGGCCTGCTGGGGCCGAACGGGGCGGGCAAGACCACCTCGCTGCGAATGCTGATGGGCCTGATCAGGCCCACGGAGGGGCGGATCAGCATCTTCGGCCACGCGGCCGGCCCCGGTGCACCGGTGCTCTCCCGGTTGGGGTCGTTCGTCGAGGGCACCGGCCTGCAGCCGCACCTGTCCGGCCGCGACAACCTGCGGCTCTACTGGGCGGCCACCGGGCGCCCGGCCGAGGACGCGCACATGGAGGAGGCGATCGAGGTGGCCGGCCTCGGCGCCGCCCTGGACCGCCCGGTGCGTCGCTACAGCCAGGGCATGCGGCAGCGGGTGGCGATCGCGCAGGCGATGCTGGGGCTGCCCGACCTGCTGGTGCTCGACGAGCCGACCAACGGGCTGGACCCGCCGCAGATCCATGCCATGCGGGAGGTGCTGCGCTCCTACGCCGCGACCGGGCGCACGGTCATCGTCTCCAGCCACCTGCTGAGCGAGATCGAGCAGACCTGCAGCCACGTCGTCGTCATGGCGAAGGGGCAGAAGATCGCCCAGGGCACGGTGGAGGAGATCGTCGGCACCGGTGGCGCGGTGCTCGTCGGTCTGGTCGACGACGCCGACACCGACCGGGCGATCGCCGTCCTCGAGGGGCTGCCGGGCGTCAGTGCCGGGCGCACCGACGAGGGCCTGGTCGCGGACCTGGACGGCTACAGCCGGGCCGCGGCGCTGCAGGCGCTGGTGGCGGCCGACATCGAGGTCGACGAGTTCACGCCGCGCCGGCGGCTCGAGGACGCGTTCCTGGCGCTGGTGGGGGAGAACTGATGACCACGCAACGAGCGACAGAAATGGCCATTTCTGCCTCGCCGGGTGGAGAGCACGTCCAGCCGACGGGTGCCGTCGCCGGATATCGGCCGGAACGGACGCTGCGGCTCTCGGTCGAGCTCCGCAGGCAGTTCAAGCGCCGGCGCACCATCGGGGTCTTCGCGCTGATGGTCGCCCTGCCGCTCATCCTCATCGCCGCGCTGCAGTTGGGTGCCAGCGAGGAGGCGGCGGAGAACAACCGCATCAACCTGGTCGACGTCGCGACGTCGAGCGGCCTGAACTTCACGCTGTTCGTCCTGTTCGCGACGACCGGGTTCTTCCTCGTCGTCGTGTACGCGCTGTGCTTCGGCGACACCGTGGCCAGCGAGGCCCAATGGGGATCGCTGCGCTACGCGCTGGCGACGCCGGTGCCACGGATGCGGCTGCTCCGGCAGAAGTTCTACGCCGCGTTGGTGCAGTCGGTCGGCGCACTGCTCGTGCTGGCCACGGTCGCGGTGGTGGCGGGCGGGATCGCCTTCGGCTTCGAGGACATCCAGACGCCGGTCGGCGTGACCCTCGACCAGGGGGAGGGGATGCTGCGCCTGGCCGGGATGCTGGGCTATCTCGCCGTCCACCTGCTGGTCGTCGGCTCCCTGGCCTTCTGGTTCTCCACCATCACCGACGCGCCGCTGGCCGCCGTCGGTGGCGCGGTGTTCACGATGTTCGTCTTCGCGATCCTCGACCAGGTCGAGCAACTCGGGGCGATCCGCGACTGGTTCCCGACGGCGGAGGAGTTCGCCTGGACCGACCTGCTGCAGACGCCGGTCGACTCCGGGGACATGTTCCGGGGCATCATTCAGTCGCTGGTCTACGCGGCGATCTTCACCGCGTTGGCCTTCCGGCACTTCGCCCGCCGCGACGTCACCTCCTAGGACGACGTAGCGGCATTTATGGCCATAAATGCCGCTACAGGCTGGCCAGGACCGCCTGCGCCCAGCCCTCGCCCATGGGCGCGGCGGTGACCGTCACGTTGGGGACGGCGTCCATGAGCCTGCCCATGCCGTCGACGGACGCGCCGTTCCGGGTGATCCAGAGCCGGTCGACCGCCGGGGCCATGTCCAGGTCGCTGACGCTGTCGCCGATCGCGACGGCGTCGGCGGGCGAGAGGCCACGCCGCTCGAGGTCCCAGGCGATGGCCGCACCCTTGGAGATGCCACGCGGCATGAGGTGGTAGACCCGCGGCGGCAGCGGGTCGTCGTCCAGCCCGAACCGGGACGTCGCCGGGATCGCGCCGTTGTCCTTGAGCGTCAGCCAGCCCGCGCCCTTCTCGGCCAGCCAGGCGTCGACCGCCACCGGGTCGACCCGCCCCCGCAGCAGGGCGTCGGTCGAGTGCGTGGCGTGCCAGGGCGCGTGCCACTCCAGTCGGCCCGGGTTCTCGGCGATCACCTGCTCGACGACGCCGAGTTGGGCCATGACCTCCATGGGCGCGCGTCCGGCGTACTCGGCGGGCAGCTCGCCGGTGAGCCGGTGGGTGCTCCGGCCGGCGTCCCAGGCGATCGTCGCACCGAGCTCGGCGATGGCGCCGTCGGCGGCGAAGATCCGCGCGGCCTCGATGACCTGCTCGAACGTCCGGCCGCTGACCAGCACCAACGGGACCCCGGCCCGGTGGAGAGCCAGCAGCGCGGCGGCCGGGTCGGCGGTGAGCCCGCGGTCGGCGGCGTGCCAGAACGACCCCCGCGGACCGACCATCGTGCCGTCGAGATCGGTGTAGACGATGCGGGCGGTCACATCTCACATCCTGACCGTCGTCCGGAACCCCGCCGGTACTGGGTACAGTTCTCGCCGTTCCACTCATCCAGAGGGGCAGAGGGACACGGCCCGACGAAGCCCCGGCAACCGCCGCCCGCGCGCATGCGCGGGACGGAAGGTGCCAATTCCGTCCCGCACGGCTCGACGGCCCGGTGCGGGGAAGATGAGGAGGTAGTCGTCGCATGACCCTGACCGCTCCCGGTTCTGTCCAGGCCGACTCGTCTGCCGGTGGCCCCGTTGCCCCGTGTCCCGCCCGCGGCCTGGTGTGCCGCAACTGCGGGGCCACCTTCGGCCTCATCGCCGAGCACGCCTGCGCGGAGTGCTTCGGCCCGCTGGAGGTCGACTACGACCCCGAGCTCATGAAGTCCGTCACCCGCGAGCAGATCGAAGCCGGGCCGCAGAACATCTGGCGCTACGCGGGCCTGCTCCCGGTGGGCCAGGACCCGGCCGACCGGGTCAGCCTCGACCCCGGTCTGACCCCGCTGGTGCGCGCGGACCGGCTCGCCGCCGAGCTCGGCCTCACGGGCGGGCTGTGGGTGAAGGACGACTCGGCCAACCCGACGCACTCCTTCAAGGACCGCGTCGTGTCGCTGGCCGCCACCGCGGCGAAGGGGCTGGGGTACCGCAAGATCGCCGCCGCCTCGACGGGCAACCTGGCCAACTCGGTGGCCGCGCACGCGGCCCGGGTGGGCATCCCGTCCTTCGTCTTCATCCCGAGCGACCTCGAGCCGGGCAAGGTCGTGCAGTCCGCGGTCTACGGCCAGACTCTGGTCGCCGTCGACGGCTCCTACGACGACGTCAACCGGCTGACCAGTGAACTCGCCGAGACGGACGAGTTCGAGGACACCGCCTTCGTCAACCAGAACGTGCGGCCCTACTACGCCGAGGGCTCCAAGACGATGGGCTACGAGATCGCCGAGCAGCTCGGCTGGCGGATCCCGGCCCAGGTCGTCATCCCGATGGCGTCGGGCTCGCTGCTGACCAAGGTCGACAAGGCGTTCCGGGAGCTGGTCGCCGCGGGCATCGTCGAGGCCACCGAGTGGACGATCTTCGGCGCCCAGTCGGCCGGGTGCGACCCGATCGCCACCGCGTTCGAGCAGGGTTGGGACGTCGTCAAGCCGGTGAAGCCCACGGGCATCGCGAAGTCGCTCAACATCGGCAACCCGGCCGACGGTCCCTACGCGCTCGACGCGATCCGCCGGACCGGCGGCTCGGTGGGCCGCGTCGGGGACGACGAGATCGTCCAGGGCATCCGCGACCTCGCCCGCACCACCGGCGTGTTCGCCGAGACGGCCGGCGGCGTGACGGTGGCGGTGCTGCGCCAGCTCGTCGAGGACGGGCGGCTGGACCCGGCCAAGGAGACCGTCGTCCTCAACACGGGGGAGGGCCTCAAGACCCTCGATCCGCTCGAGCCGGTGGTCGGCCCGACGCACCGCGTCGAGCCGTCGCTCCGGTCGCTCCGGTCGGCCGGCCTCATCGGCTGAGCGTCGCCGAACCGGATCGGGCGGCCGACACGTCGCCCGATCCGGCAACGGAATGGCGTCGATGTACCGTCACCAGGCATTTCCTGATGTACGTTCTCGCGCGGTTCCAGTTCCATGTTCGTGTTCGAACGGGCGGAAGAGCTAGACCCGGTTCCCCGATCCAGAGGGACCGTCCGTACGCACGAACGTGGGAGCACACGTGGCACAGGGCACCGTGAAGTGGTTCAACGCCGAGAAGGGCTTCGGCTTCATCGCCGTCGACGGCGGCCAGGACGTCTTCGTCCACTACTCGGCCATCCAGATGGACGGGTACAAGAGCCTCGAGGAGGGCCAGCGGGTCAGCTTCGAGGTCGTCCAGGGCGCCAAGGGCCCGCAGGCGGACGGCGTCACCGCCGCCTGATCCCGGCACTTCACCGAGGCCCGGTCCCCGTATGGGGGCCGGGCCTCGCTGCGTGCGGAGCCCACCCCGCCCCGACGCAGGCGCCCGACGCAGGTATAGGAACCTCTACCTACGAATCGGGGGCTCAACCCGCAGGTAAAGGTTCCTATACCTCGGCGGCGGGGAGGGCGTTCGGCGTCGTCCGGGGGACCCCTCCTTGCACTCGCAGGGGTCGAGTGCCAGACTCGTTTCTGGCACTCGGGGCTCCCGAGTGCCAACCAGGTCGGAACGGTGAGGCACCGGCGTGTGGGCCGCAAGGGAGTCCACGTCACTGGTGTCGTCCGTCGCGGGCGCCGAACCCGGCCGTGCAGCGATCAATGCATGGAGGACATCACCACATGGCCAAGATGATCGCGTTCGACGAAGAGGCGCGCCGTGGCCTCGAGCGGGGTATGAACACCCTCGCCGACGCCGTGAAGGTGACGCTCGGCCCCAAGGGCCGCAACGTCGTACTCGAGAAGAAGTGGGGTGCCCCCACCATCACCAACGATGGTGTGAGCATCGCCAAGGAGATCGAGCTCGAGGACCCGTACGAGAAGATCGGGGCCGAGCTCGTCAAGGAGGTCGCGAAGAAGACCGACGACGTCGCGGGTGACGGCACCACGACCGCCACCGTGCTGGCCCAGGCGCTCGTGCGCGAGGGTCTGCGCAACGTCGCCGCCGGCGCGAACCCGATGGCCCTGAAGAAGGGCATCGAGAAGGCCGTCGAGGCCGTCAGCGAGTACCTCCTCTCGACCGCCAAGGACGTCGAGACCAAGGAGCAGATCGCCGCCACCGCCTCGATCTCCGCCGCTGACCCCGCCATCGGCGAGCTCATCGCCGAGGCGATGGACAAGGTCGGCAAGGAAGGTGTCATCACCGTCGAGGAGAGCAACACCTTCGGTCTCGAGCTCGAGCTCACCGAGGGCATGCGCTTCGACAAGGGTCACCTGTCGGCGTACTTCGTCACCGACTCCGAGCGCATGGAGACCGTGCTCGACGACCCGTACATCCTGGTCGTCAACGGCAAGATCAGCTCGGTCAAGGACCTGCTCCCGCTGCTCGAGAAGGTCATGCAGTCGGGCAAGCCGCTGGCCATCATCGCCGAGGACGTCGAGGGCGAGGCCCTCGCGACCCTGGTCGTGAACAAGATCCGTGGCACCTTCAAGTCCGTCGCCGTCAAGGCCCCGGGCTTCGGTGACCGCCGCAAGGCCATGCTCGCCGACATCGCCATCCTCACCGGTGGCCAGGTCATCAGCGAGGAGGTCGGCCTCAAGCTCGACAACGCCGACGTCTCCCTGCTGGGCCGCGCGCGCAAGTTCGTCACCACCAAGGACGAGACGACGATCATCGAGGGTGCGGGTGACGCCGACCAGATCCAGGGTCGCGTCAACCAGATCCGCGCCGAGATCGAGAAGTCGGACTCCGACTACGACCGCGAGAAGCTGCAGGAGCGCCTGGCCAAGCTGGCCGGTGGCGTCGCCGTCATCAAGGCCGGCGCCGCGACCGAGGTCGAGCTGAAGGAGCGCAAGCACCGCATCGAGGACGCGGTGCGCAACGCCAAGGCCGCCGTCGAGGAGGGCATCGTCGCCGGTGGTGGCGTCGCTCTCGCGCAGGCCACGGCCGTCGCGTTCGACAAGCTCGAGCTCGAGGGTGACGAGGCGACCGGTGCCAACATCGTGCGCGTCGCGCTCGAGGCGCCGCTGAAGCAGATCGCGATCAACGCCGGCCTCGAGGGTGGCGTCGTCGCGGAGAAGGTCCGCAACTCCGACACCGGCTGGGGCCTCAACGCCGCCACCGGCGAGTACGTGGACCTCGTCGCCAGCGGGATCATCGACCCCGCCAAGGTGACCCGCTCGGCGCTGCAGAACGCCGCCTCCATCGCGGCGCTCTTCCTCACCACCGAGGCCGTCATCGCGGACAAGCCGGAGAAGAACGCTCCGGCCATGCCCGGCGGCGACGGCGGCATGGGCGGCATGGACTTCTGAGTCCGGCTCTCCCGTAACACCAGCACTGCCCGGCAGGGGCGGTCCGCTTCGGCGGGCCGCCCCTGTCGGCGTTGGTGGAGACGACGTCCTCTGCCCCGGCGCGGGTCAACCCTCGCCGGTGGGAGTCGACCCGCGTCCTGGCCCGGCTCCACCCCTCACCAGGCGGGTCAACCCGGGTGAGGGCGCGTCACTCGGGGGCGAAGACGCAGAACTCGTTCCCCTCGGGGTCGGCGAGGACGTTCCACTCGATCTCGTCGTCCTGCTCCCGCACCATCGTGGCGCCGGCCGCCAGGAGGGGCCAGGTGTCGCCGACGACGTCGAAGTGCATCCGGTTCTTGACGATCTTCGGCTCGGTCACCGGGACGATCCACATCAGCGGTCCTTCGCCGGTCGGGTCGACGATCGGAACCGGCCAGTCGTGCGGGCGAGGCTCGTCGTCCTCGGGGGTCTGCGCGTCCTCGAGCTGGTCGCGCCGCACGTAGCCGATGGCGCTGCACCACCAGTCGGCGAGCGCGTGGTGGTCGCGGGCGTCGAGGCAGAGGTCCTTGAACCGGGCGGGTGCGTCAGCCATGACTGCGGAGGGTAGGCGGCTCCCCGTGGCCGTGATCATCGGGACCTCGGGGTGGCAGTACCGCGACTGGCGCGGGCTGTTCTACCCGGCCAAGCTGCCCCAGCGGCTGTGGCTCGAGCACTACGCCGAGTTCTTCGCGACGGTCGAGAGCAACAACGCCTTCTACCGGCTGCCCGAGCGCGAGACGTTCGTGAAGTGGCGTGAGCGCACCCCGCCCGACTTCCGGTGGGCGGTCAAGGCCAGCCGCTTCCTCACCCACATCAAGCGGCTGCGCGAACCCGAGGAACCCGTCGCGCGGCTGATGGGGCGGGCGGAGGGGTTGGAGCACCGGCTCGACACGATCCTCCTCCAGCTGCCCCCCACGCTGAAGGCGGACGCCGACCTCCTCCGCGGGTGCCTCGCCCAGTTCCCGGGGGGTACCCGCGTCGCCGTCGAGCCCCGGCACGAGAGCTGGTGGACCGACGACATACGCGCGCTGCTGGAGCGCTACGGCGCCGCGCTGTGCTGGGCCGACCGTGACGAGCAGCCCGTCGCCCCGCTCTGGCGCACCGCCGACTGGGGTTATCTCCGCTTCCACCACGGCTTCGAGGCGTGGCGGTACCGGCCGGAGACCCTGCAGCTCTGGGCGGACCGGCTGGCGGGGACCTACGGGGACGAGGACGTGCTCGTCTACTTCAACAACGACCCCGGGGGAGCGGCGACGATCGACGCCGTCCACTTCGCCGACGCCGTCCGCCGGGCCGGGGGGACACCGACCCGCGTGCCCACAGCCGACCAGGCGCTCGGGCACGCCTGGGCCGAGGGGCAGACGACGCCGGGTGTGCCGGTCGTCTAACCGAGTGCCGGCGCCTCCGCGTGCCGGACGCCGAGCTGCTCGGCGGCCTCACCGAGCAGCGTCTGGACGGCGAGGGTGTCGGCGAGCGGCATGACCGCGCTCTCGGTGCGGCCGGCACGCACGCACTCGGTGACCTCGATGAGCTCGTGGGCATACCCCCACCCCAGCCCGCCTGGTTCGACCGTCTCCGGGTCGGCGCCCTCCCGGTGCAGCACGAAGCCGTCCGGCTGGTGGAAGCGCGGATGGACGTCGATCCAGCCACGCGTCCCGGCGATGCGGGCCTCGCCGGGGAGCCGGTAGACGAGCGACGTCGTCAGCAACGCCGAGCGGCCGCCGGCGTAGCGCAGCAGCATCCCGGCCTCGGCATCGACGCCGTTCGGGAACGTGGAGCCGTGCACCGCGAGAGACTCCGGCGTCCCCAGCAGCATCTGCGCGAAGGACAGGGGATAGACGCCCATGTCGAGGAGCGCGCCGCCGCCGACGGCGGGATCGAACAGCCGGTGCGACGGATCGAACTCCCACAGACTGCCCAGCTCCGCCTGGACCAGCCGGACCTCGCCGATGGCGCCGTCGTCGATCAGCCGGCGCAGCGCGACGACGGCCGGCATGAAACGGGTCCACATCGCCTCCATGACGAAGACGCCCCGTTCTCGCGCGAGTCCGATGACCTCCGCAGCGCCGGCCGTGGTGGCGGTGAACGACTTCTCGACGAGCAGCGCCTTGCCGGCCCGCAGCGCGGCCAGGGCGACGGCGTGATGCTGAGCATGGGTGGTGGCCACGTAGAGGACGTCGACGTCCGGGTCGTCGATGATCTCGGCGTAGGAACCGTAGGCACGCTCGAGCCCATGACGGTCGGCGAAGGCGCGCGCCCGGTCCAGCGAACGGGAGGCGGCGGCCACGGGCCGCGCCCCCTCGACGTGCGCGAAGTCCTGCACCACCTTGTCCGCGATCCGGCCCGGCCCGACGATTCCCCAGCGGATCTCTCTGCTCACCGGGAGAACGCTAGTGCCGTGTCAGGCAAGGTTCGCCCCGGTGGGGCGGTGCCTGATCCTCGCGGCGGGTGCCGGCGAGCGACTCCCCGGAACCGGGACCGGTTCCGGGGCGGGCCACGGCGGGCCAGATGGACCCGCCGCCGCGGACCACCGGATCGGTGGGGATCGGCCGGCCGGGGGGCCGGCTGATCAGTCCGCGGCGGGGATCACGCCGGGACCGGCCGGCACCGGGCAGGTGCCGGCCGGTCCCGGCGGTGCGTGGTCACCGGCGACGAACCGCCGACGACAGGTCCACCACCGGTGCCGCCACCGGCGACGGCGGTGGTGCGGGTGGCGATGTTGGCGGCACCGACCAGATCGCGGTGCCCGGTGAACCGGCAGTGCCGGCAGTCAAAGACCCGCCCCCGCGGCTTGGCCACGCGGGCGGCGCAGGACGGGCAGGTGGAGGAGGAGGTGCCCCGCTCGTCGACCAGCTCGACGGCGATGCCGGCCTGTGCGGCCTTGTCGGCCAGCGCCCGCAGCAGGTCACCGACGGCCCAGTCGCGGACGGCCTTGTTCTGCCGCCGCCCGGCGTCGCGGGCCAGCACGCCGCGCGGATCGCCGACGGCCAGGGTGCCGACCCGCTGCCCGACGGCCCAGGACACGACCGCCTTGGCGGCTTCGTGCCGGGCCTGACCGAGTCGCCGGCGGTGCCGGCCCTCCAGCGCACGGCTGCGCCGGCGGAACTGCTTCCACCGCCGGGAGCCGCGCTGCCCCCGGGCCGGGGCGCGTCGGGCGGCGGCGCGGGCGCGGGCCTTGGCCTCGGCCAGGTGCAGCCGGTGCTCGGCCCGCAGCGCCCGCCCCGACACCAGCAGCGCCGCATCCGGCCCCTCGCCGCCGCCGGGAGCGAGAACGGCGTAGGGATGGATGATGCCCAGATCCACGCCGGCGGCCCGGTCCGGATCCGGGCCCGCCCCCGCCGGGTAGACCGCGACCGGGATCTCGGCGGTGACCTCCAGGCACAGCCGCCGCCCAGCACACGTCAGCCGCACCGAGCGCACCTGTTCCGCGGGGTACGGGAGCGGGCGGGCCAGCCGCACCCACAACGGCGGGCGGCCGCGAGCCACCGGCAGCCGCACCCGCCCGCCGGTCACGGTGAAGGTGCCGGCGTAGAAGCGGACCGGCACCAGCCCCCGCCGCCGCCGCGGAAACCGCGCCGTCTCGTCGCCGGCCCGACGGCGTCGGGCCGCGCTCATCCACGCATCCGAGTAAGCCCGCAGCACCGACCGGGCGCCCACACTCGACAGTTCACCGAAGGTGCCCTCCCCGGCGGCGGCCAGCTCCCGGCACAGCTCCTGATAGCCCACGATCGGCCGGTCACCACGCTGCCGGCGCCAGCGGTTGAGCAGCAGCACCGCCGCCCACACATCCCCACCCGACCGCAGCAACCCGAACAACCGCCGCCGCTGACCGACCGTCACCCGCAGCGCCACCCGCGCCGTCCGGTACACCACCGGCGGCGCGGACGACTCCCGACGACGAGGTACGCCCGCACGCTGCCCCACACCACCGACACGACGACGAGGCGAACGTTGCCGGCCGCGGTACTAGCCGTGGCGGGCAGACTGCGTTCCGTGGCCGTCCTGATCGACACCCCCGTGTGGCCGTGGCGGGGCCGGCTCTGGTCGCACCTGGTCAGCGACGTCTCCTACGACGAGCTGCACGTTTTCGTCGAGACCGAGCTCGGCATCCCACGGCGGGCGTTCCAGGGCGACCACTACGACGTCCCCGAGGACCTCTACGACATCGCCGTCGCGGCCGGCGCGCAGCCGGTGGGGGCGCGGGAGCTCCTCGCCCGGCTGATGGCCGCGGGGCTGCGTGTCAAGAAGCCGCGGTTCGGCGCCTGAGCAGCACGAGTTCGGCGCTCAGGTTGGCGCGTGCGGTCGCCGTCCACGGCTGTGCCACCGGGGTGCGGTACAGCGACTCCAGCGAGAGCAGATGCTCCAGGACGGAGGCCCGCCCGGCGGTGAACTCCTCGTCGGAGAGGTGCGCGTACTCCGCGCGGATCGCCGAGGCGTAGGCGGCGTAGGCCGAAGGCACGGAGGCCAGGACGGCCAGATCGGCATCGCAGAGCACCGCGCCGTTCGCGTCACCCGGCTCGGGGTCGTGCCCGGCGGTCAGGAGCACCAGGCGCTCGACCTCGGTCAGGCGTTCCTCCGGCACGAGGCCCCGGAGCCCGGCCCGGGCGCGCTGCGCGCTGACGTCCTCGTTGTCGGCGCGCTCCGGGTCGTAGACGACGTCGTGGTACCAGGCCGCCAGCCGGACGGCGTCCGGGTCGGCGCTCTCGCCGAGCTCACCGACCAATCCGAGGACGGCGGCCAGGTGGGCGAGGTCGTGATAGCGCCGGTGCGGCTCGCTCCAGGCGGCGACCAGGGCCGCCCACTCGGTCCGCGACGTGCCGGAGTCGCCGGCCAGCCCGGCCCAGGCGTCGAACCCGACGAGCCCGCTCACCGGACCCCGCAGAGCCGCACCGTGAGCAGTGCGAACGCACGGGCGGCGGTGACCACCTCGGCCAGCGGCACCTTCTCCAGCGGTCCGTGCGCCAGGTTCAGGTCGCCCGGGCCGTAGTGCAGCGTCGGGATCCCGGCGGCCACGTACTGCCGCAGATCGCTGCCGGCGGCGATCGCGCGCTCCTCCGTCGACCCGCCCCCCGCGTCGGCGACCGCGGACTGCACGGCCGGCAGCAGCGGATGCCCCGCGGGCAGCTGACCGCTGGCGAAGGCGCCGCCGGTCCAGGTGACCCGCACCGGGTGCTCGGCCAGCCACGGGTCACCGGCGCAGATGGCGGCGACCCGGGCCTCGAACGCCTGCTGCGCGACGGGCACCGGCTCGCCCAGCCGGACGCCGTAGCGGCCCTCGGCCACGAGCCGGTCGGGGACCGAGCTCGCCCAGTCGCCGGCCTGCACACGCCCTATGGAGAGCCCGTAGGGGTAGCTCGTGCTCGTGAAGCGGGGGTCGGCGTCCTGCTGGCGCTCGGCCTCGAACTCCCGCAGACCGGCGTGCAGATGAGCGAACTTCTCCACCGCACTCACGCCGCGGTCCCGCATGGCGGCGTGCGCGGCGTGGCCCTCGACCTCGAGCCGGAAGGTGAGCGCCCCGGCGTTGGCGGTCACCACCGCACCGGCGGTCGGCTCAGGGATGACGCACACGTCACCGAGGTGCCCCCGGCGCAGCGTCGCCCAGGCCCCCAGGCCGCCGTCCTCCTCGCCGATCACCCCGTGCAGGGCCACCGGCCGCACCAGGCGCACGCCCGCCGTCCGGACGGCGGCGAGCGCGGCAAGGGAGGAGATGACGCCGGCCTTCATGTCGCAGGCGCCGCGGCCGTGCATGTCGCCACCGAGGATGCGGGGCACGAACGGGTCGCCGTCCCAGCGGGCGCGGTCGCCGGGCGGGACGACGTCGGTGTGACCGGAGAGGACCAGGGCGGGAACGCCCCCCTCGGCCGCGGGCGCCGTGCCGACGACGCCCCACGCCTCGGTCCGCTCGACCTCCTGGCCGGGGGCGTCCGCGGTGCCGGCCGCCTCGGCGAGGTCGATCTGCCAGGTGTCGACGTCGCAGCCGAGCTCGTCGAGCCAGCCGGCCAGCTGGTGCTGGACCTCGCTCTCGGCGGCGGTGCCGCCGACGGAGGGAACGGCGACCATCGCGGAGAGCCGGTCGACCACCCACTGCTCGTCCACGGCATCGACGACGCGGGCCTCGACGTCGCTCAGGTGGGCCCTGCCAGGGGACGTGG
This sequence comes from Blastococcus colisei, assembly GCF_006717095.1. NCBI lineage: Bacteria > Bacillati > Actinomycetota > Actinomycetes > Geodermatophilales > Geodermatophilaceae > Blastococcus > Blastococcus colisei. The sequence goes on along the minus strand of NZ_VFQE01000002.1, from coordinate 401,834 downwards.
CCAGAGTCATGGCCGGAGTCTGGCACGCGCCGCCGGGCCGTCCGTCTCGGCCGGGACCCGTCGCGGGCGTTAGCTTGACCGCCGTGACGCAGCCTCCTCCGCCGCCCGGCTGGTACCCCGACCCCGCCGGTGGGGGCGGGACCCGATGGTGGGACGGCCAGGGATGGACCGACCACGTCCAGCACGCCGCACCGCCACCACCCGCGCCGCCGACCGGGTACGGCAGCGGTCCGTCGCTCTACGAGCAACCGGTGCTGCTGGTCAGCCAGAAGACCAAGCTGATCGAGCTCACCAACGAGTACGCCGTCCTCGACGGACAGGGCCAGCAGATCGGCGCCGTCGTCCAGGTGGGGCAGAGCGGCCTCAAGAAGGCCGTCCGGTTCGTCTCCAACCTCGACCAGTTCCTCACCCACACGCTCGAGGTCCGCGACGCTCGTGGGCCGGTGCTCGTGCTGACCCGACCGGCGAAGCTCATGAAGTCGCGGGTCGTCGTGCAGCGCCCGGACGGCGCCCGGATCGGCGAGATCGTCCAGGCCAACGTGTTCGGGAAGATCCGCTTCGACCTGGTGGCGAACGGGGCGGTGGTCGGTGCGATCCAGGCCGAGAACTGGCGTGCCTGGGACTTCGCGATCATCGACGCTGCCGGGGTGGAGGTCGCCCGCATCACGAAGAAGTGGGAGGGCCTGGCCCGGACGATGTTCACCACCGCCGACCGCTACGTCGTCCTGGTGCACTACCGGCTGCCGGAACCGCTGGCCAGCATGGTGATCGCCTCGGCCCTGACCGTGGACACCGCGCTGAAGCAGGACGACCGCGGCTTCAATTAGGTCGCGCTCCTCCGGAGCGCACCGCGGCCAAGTGCCGTCCCGACCTGCATGGAGCCGCTGCGTCGCGCCTGCGCGGAACCCTCCGGGTCCATGACACTGCGCTCCTCCGGAGCGCACCGCGGCCAGGTGCCGTCCCGACCTGCATGGAGCCGCTGCGTCGCGCCTGCGCGGAACCCTCCGGGTCCATGACACTGCGCTCCTCCGGAGCGCACCGCGGCCAGGTGCCGTCCCGACCTGCATGGAGCCGCTGCGTCGCGCCTGCGCGGAACCCTCCGGGTCCCACTCGGCACGACAAGATCCGGCGTTCGGGGGTAGCGTCGAAGCCGTCCGGGCCGGGTGCCACGTGCCCCCGGGTGCCATTTGGTTACGCCTTCACGGACTACCGCCCCGGCCTCGGTCGGGGGCTGGAGCCGCGTTGTGCATCTCGCCGCGAGGCGGCCGTCATCCGGTCCGGACCCCGAACGCACGAGAGCCCCCGCCCAGCCGGGTGGGGGCTCTCGTCATGTCCGGACGGCGGTCAGTAGGTCTCCTCCGTCGTGGTGCGCCGGGGCGCGCCGTCGCCGGGCGCCCCGTAGGCGTCGGTCCGGGTGACCTGTCGCCGGCGGGGACCCCACACGGCGAGCTCCACCACGATGCCGAGCGCGCCGACCGCCATCAAGATCCAGCCGACGATCTGCAGGTCGACGCCGCTGAGGTCGACCCGCACGGCGAACGTGAGGATCGCGCCCAGTGCGAGCAGGACGATCGCGGTTCCGAGCCGCATGCTGACTCCCTTCGTCGCGATCCGCGTGCGCGCAGACTCACGGCAGAGCGGACCGGCGGCGGTCGCCGCGCACCCCGGGTTCCCCGGCGACCGCGTCGCGAACCGGAGGGTCCGGGTGGTGTCCCCTGAAAGAGTGCCGTGCCTGCTGCGTGATCGGTCCGACAGGACCGGGTTGATCCGCCGGTTGCGGGTAGGTGCGGGGACGCCATGCCGATCCTGACGGGCGGCCCCGACCCCGGAGGTGAGCGATGACCCTCGCGGGGTCCCGCCTTCGTCAACGGATCGCCGGGTAGCACGATGCCGGTGGAGAGAGCCTCGTGGGAGACCCCGGTCCGGGACGGCGTCGACCTCGTCCTGGGGCCGATGCCCCGATACGCCGACGCGACGGCGGTGACACTCTGGCTGGAGGCCACGGGTTCGTGCGAGGTCGAGGTCCGGGCCGGGCCGATGACCTGCCGGGACCACACCTTCGAGGTGGAGGGACACCACTACGCACTGGTCGTCATCGAGGGGTTGGCGCCCGGCACGGACCTGCCCTACACGGTGGCTCTCGACGGCCGTGTCGTCTGGCCTGCCGCCGGTGCGCAGCGGCCGCCGAGCCGCCTGCGGACGACGCCGCCGTCCGGGGACCTGCACGTGGTCCTCGGCTCCTGCCGCGTGGACCGTCCGCACCGGGAGCCGTGGGACCTGGAGCCGGAGCGGGACGTGCGCGGGGTGGGCGTGGATGCCCTCCGCGCCCTGTCGGTGTCCTGTGCCCGCGGCGAGCGCCCGTTGCCCGACCTGCTCCTCATGCTGGGAGATCAGGTGTACGCGGACGAGGGGCTGGCGCCGCGCGTCCGCGAGTGGCAGGTGGAGCGCCGCGGCCCCGAGAGCGAGCCGCGGCACGGCGTGGCCGACTTCGAGGAGTACACCTGGCTCTACCGGGACTCGTGGTCGGACGCCGACGTGCGTTGGTTGCTGTCCACGGTGCCCACGGCCATGGTCTTCGACGACCACGACGTCCACGACGACTGGAACACCTCGGAGGCGTGGCGGCACCAGATCCAGCGGCTGCCGTGGTGGTCGGAGCGGATCACCGGCGCCTACATGTCGTACTGGGTCTACCAGCACCTCGGCAACGTCTCGCCGGCCGAACTGGCCGAGGACGGGCTGCTGCCGGCGCTGCAGGCTCCCGGTGCCCGCGGGGGTCCACTGCGCGATCGGGCGCGGCGGGCCGACGACGAGGTCGACGGCCGCAAGCTGTCGTGGTGGAGCTACGTGCGCGACCTCGGCACCACCCGCCTCGTGGTGGTGGACACCCGGTCGGGCCGGGTCCTCGAGCAGGGCCGGCGGAGCATGCTCAGCGAGCCGGAATGGCAAGGCGTCGAGGGGCAACTGCGGGGCGACTGCACTCACCTGCTCGTCGCCAGCTCGCTGCCGGTGTTCATGGAGCGTGCCGTGCACGACCTGGAGAGCTGGAGCGAGGCGGTGTGCGGCGGGGCCTGGGGCCGCCGGGCGGCGCAGTGGGGCGAGCGGATCCGGCAGGCGCTGGACCTGGAGCACTGGGCAGCCTTCCGGAGCTCCTTCGATCGGCTCGCGCACCGGCTGGCCGAGGTGGGCGCCGGCCGGCGGGGGACGGCGCCGGCCAGCGTGCTGGTGCTCTCCGGCGACGTGCACCACTCCTACGTGGCCTCAATTCGTTATCCGTCCGCCCGCGAGGTCCGCAGCGCCGTCGTGCAGGTGGTCAGCTCGCCCTTGCGCAACGCGTTCCCGCGGCGGCTCCAGCGCGCCTTCCGATTCAGCTCGACGCCGTTCGCGCGACTGATCGGCCGAGGGCTGGCCCGCTCGGTGCGCCTGCCGTCCCCCGAGGCCGAGTGGCAGGTGACGACCGGTCCCGTCTACGGCAACACCCTCACCAGCCTGCTCCTGGACGGCGGCCAGGCCGACCTGCGGTTCGAGCGTGCCGTCCTGGAGCGGGGTCGGGCGGCGCTGCGCGAGGTCCACCGGGAGCGCCTGGACCAGCACCGCCGTCCTGAGGCCCACAGGTCCTCGGTCTGAGGGCCTCAGACGGTCTGCCGCCGTCGTAGGGCCTCAGGTCATGCGTGATCGACCGATGCCGGCGGGCACCCCTCAGGGCGAACGTTGCCGTCATCCACACCAGGGACGACGGAAGGCACGACCATGACGCTCCACTACGGCAATCCGGCGCTCGACGCCGAGCTCGCGTACCGGCGGGAGGTGCTGATGGCGTCCGGCCGCGGGACGCGCACCCCGCGCGGCTCGTGGTTCCGCAACCGCCGGCGCTCACGCTGACCGGCTCCTTCATGGTGGGAACCGGCTCGGACCTGTCGGAGGTCCGTGCCACGATCGACGTCGTGCCACGTTGGGACGACGCGCCGATGGTGGGACGGGCCTCCGAGCTCGCCCATCTACTGGCGCGTCTCGACCGGGCCGCCTCGGGGAGGACGAGCAGCGTCGTCCTGGCCGGCGACGCCGGGGTCGGCAAGACCCGCCTGCTCGACGAACTCACCGCCCGTGCGGCAGCGCGCGGGGTCCGGGTGCTGCTCGGGCACTGCGTCGACCTCGGTGACGTGGGACTTCCGTACCTGCCGTTCGTCGACCTGCTGCGCCCGGTGGCGGCCGACCCGGAGCTGGTTCCCGCCGCGGCGTCGAACCCCGTGCTCGCCGCCTTGCTGGCTGGGCAGCCCGTGTCCTCCCTCCCGGTGCTGCCGGTCACCGAGGGCCGCGACCTGAGCCGGCCGCTGCCGCACCGGGCGGCCCCCCAGCCGGTCGACGACGGTCGGCTGCAGCTGTTCGAATCCGTGGCCGGGCTGATCTGCGAGCTGGCCTCGAGCACCCCGCTGTTGATCGTCCTGGAGGACGTGCACTGGGCCGACAGGTCCAGCCGTGACCTGCTGCGGTACCTGCTGGCCCGTCTGGTCGACGTGCCGGTGGCGGTGGTGGCCTCCTACCGCGCCGACGACCTGCACCGCCGTCACCCGCTCCGCCCGCTGCTCGCCGAGCTGGTGCGGCTGCCCGGGGTGGAGCGCCTCGAACTCGCGCCGCTGCCCGACTCCGAGGTGGGCACCCTGGTCCGCCGGCTGGCTGCCGGCGCCGGGTCGCTGCCCGAGTCCACGGTGGAGGACGTGGTGGCGCGGGCGGAGGGCAACGCCTTCTACGCCGAGGAGTTGCTGGCCGCCGGTCTCCACGGGGAGGCGCTGCCGCTGGGGCTGACCGACGTCCTGCTGGCCCGGGTGGAGCAGCGCTCACCGGCCGCTCAGCAGGTGCTGCGCACCGCGGCGGTCGCCGGCCGCCGCGTGCGGCACGAGCTGGTGGCCGCCGTCGGGGAACTGGGTGGCGGCGAGCTCGAGGAGGCGCTGGCCGAGGCCGTGCACCACCACCTGCTGGTCGTCTCCGACGACGGCTACCGCTTCCGGCACGCGCTGCTACGGGAGGCGGTCCTGGCCGACCTGCTACCGGGGGAGCGGGTGCGCTTGCACGCGGCCATCGCGACCTACCTGGCTCGGGAGCCGGGCGCCGGGACGGCGGCGGAGCGGGCCCACCACGCGCGGGAGAGCAACGACCTCCCCGGTGCCCTGAGCGCCTCCCTGGAGGCCGCGACCGCGGCCTGCTGCGTAGGCGCCCCCGCCGAGCAGTTGCAGTACCTGGAGGCGGTGCTGGCGCTGTGGTCGGCGGTGCCTGACGCCGCTGAGCGCGCCGGCCGTGACCAGGTGGCTCTGCTGCTGGAGACCGCGGCCGCCGCGCGGATGGTGGGGGAGCTGCACCGTGCCGTCGCGCTCCTGAGGTCGGCGCTGGACCTCCTCGGCACCGACGCCGACCCGGTCACCCGAGCTCGGGTGCACTACACGTTGGCCCAGGCCATGGTGCGCGTCGAGGACCTCACCGGGGCGCACCGGGAGAGCAGCGCCGCCATGGCGCTGGTACCGGCTGACCCGCCGTCGGAGGTGCGCACCTGGGCGGCCGCCACGCACGCCCGGATGGCTTACTCGCTGATGCTCGTGGACGAGGGCGACGCGGCGGCCGAGGAGGCGCTGACCGCCGCCGACGCGCTGGGGCTGGACAGCGCCTGGTCCGATACCGCGGTGTCCCAGGTGCGTTCACGGCAGGACACGGACGCGGCCGCGGTGCAGCGCCGGCTGGACGAGGCGCTGATGCGCGCCAGCCGGTCGGGCGACGTGGACGTCGAGATGCGCGTCCTGTTCAACCGCGCGACCTTCGCCTTCGAGGACGGGCGGATCGCGGAGTCCCTGGACTGGACGCGGCGAGCTACGTCGCGCGCTCGAGAGCTCGGTATGGAGTGGTCGTTCTACCCAGCGGAACTACGCCACCTGCAGGTGACCGCGCTCTACATGCTGGGGCACTGGGACGAGAGCCTGGCCGAGGCCGATCTGCTGGCCCGCGTACCGGAAATGGCAGCGCACGTCCGCGCTGCGGGCCTGCTCGTGCAGGTGGGGCGGGGAGACGCCGAGGCGCAGCAGCGGCTGGCGTGGGCGAGAGAACTGATTCCGCGGTTGAACGCGCACGTGCTGCTCTCCCTCGTGACCGCCGCCGCGGAGATCGATCTGGCTGCGTGGGCCGGGGACGCAGAGGCCGCGGTCAGGATCGCCACTGACACCTCGCGCCGGCTGCAGCTGCTCTGGGAGTCCGACCACCTGGGCGTGCTCAGGCTGGTCGCCTCGGCGCTGCACCCGGTGGCCGACGCGGCGGTGGCTGCGCGGCTGCTCGGCGATACCGGCGCCGCCAGGCGGTGGACGGCGACGGGGGAGCCGCTGGTGGACATCGCGCGGTCTGCCGTGGCGGGCTTCCGGGAGCAGGTCGGCGAGATGGGCGTCGAGGGGACGGCGTGGTTGGCCCGGGTGGAGGCCGAGACAGCGCGATTGCGCGGGGACGCGACGACCGAGCTGTGGCGCGCCGCGGTCGAGGCGTTCGGCTTCGGGCACGTCTACGAGGAGGCCCGGTCCCGCTGGCGGCTGGCGGAGGCGCTGCTGGCCTGCGACGACCGCGCCGGGGCGGCGGAGCAAGCGGGGCTCGCCCATGAGGTCGCCGTCCGGCTGGGAGCGGTGCCGCTGCGCACCGCGCTCGAAGCGCTGAGTCGTCGTGGGCGGCTGGACGTCGGGGGAGTGCGGACCGTCGACGTCTCCGCCGTCATGACGCCGCGCGAGGCCGAGGTGCTGCGGCTGCTGGCGCAGGGCCGGACCAATCGCCAGATCGGTGCCGAGCTCTACATCAGCGAGAAGACCGCGAGCGTGCACGTCAGCAACATCCTCGCCAAGCTCGGCGCGAACGGCCGCACCGAAGCCGTCGCCATCGCCGCCCAGCGCGGCATGCTCGTCTGACGGGCGCGTCGCCGCTTCGCTCGTGACCGTTGGACCGCATCGGCCCAAGAATCCCTTCGGTCTGGGTCGCAGAGGTCCACCGCTCGCCGTCGACCGCGTCAGAGCATCGTGCGGAGGCGTTCCCGGCGGGCGCGGAGGACGTCGACCGAGGCGGACGCCGACGGCGGGCCGGGCACCGACTGCCGCAGCTGGGTGTGCACCACCGCCTGCGGCTGGGACGTCCTCGCCGCCACCCGGTTGACGAGGCGGTTGATCTCCCGCCGCAGCTCGGCGGCGTCGCGCCACGAGCGGCCGGCGTCGTCCTCATCCGGGTGGTCCTCGACGAGCATGACGTCGTCCCCGTCGGTGCGGTGGCTCGCGGCGATACGCAGGCGCAGCTCGTCGTCCCGCTTGGACAGCAGCTCGGCGGTCTGTGCAGGCGTCAGCAGGCCGGGGATCCCGAGGAACTCCTCGTCCTCGGCGTCGACGACCACCGTCGGACCCGAGCCCTCACCGGTGTGCGCGGTCCCGCTGTGGAGGATGTGGGCGAAGCGGGCGTCGGCCTCCAGGGCCTCCCACTGCTTCAGCCCCTCCTCGTCCTTCTCCTTGGGCGGGAGCGGCTCGAGGTCCAGTTCGTCGCCCTGCACCGTCTTCGGTGGGGGCATGACGTGGTTGCGTTCCTCCTCCATGGAGGCGGCCAGCGACAGCAGCGGCCGCACCGCGGGCAGGAACACCGTCGCCGACTCGTGGACAGCGCGGGAGCGGACGACGCGGCCGACGGCCTGGGCGAAGAACAGCGGCGTCCGGTAGGAGGTCATCCAGGCCAGGACGGCGGCCCGCGGGACGTCGACGCCCTCGGAGATCATCCGCACGCAGACGGCGATCCGGGCCGACCCGGTGGCGAAGCGCTCGATCTTCTTCGAGGCCTTCGGGTCGTCGGAGAGGATCAGCTCGGCCGCCTTGCCGGTCACCCGGCGGACGATCTTGGCGTAGGCGCGGGCGTCGTCCTGGTCGCTGGCGAGGATCAGCCCGGCGGCGTCGGGCATGCCGCCGTCTTCGCGCAGGTGGGTGATCCGGTCGTCCATCGCGGCGATCACGTGCGGCACCCACTGGCCCTTGGGGTCCAGTGCGGTTCGCCAGGCCTGCATCTCGACGGACTTGGTGCCGGCGTCCGACAGTGACGCGGCCACCACCTCACCGGCGGAGTTCCGCCAGCGCGACGTCCCGGTGTAGGCGGCGAAGACGACCGGCCGGACGACGCTGTCGGCCAGCGCCTCCTTGTAGCCGTAGGTGTAGTCGGCGCGGCTGACCAGGCCGACGCCGCGCTCCCCGTCGTCGCCCTCGAAGGTGTCCTCCTCGTAGCGGACGAAGGGGATGCGCTCGTCGGGCTTGGTGCGGAACGGCGTCCCGGTGAGGCAGAGCCGGCGGGCGGCGAAGGAGTAGGCCTCCTCCACCGCCTCGCCCCAGGAGAGGCCGTCACCGGCGTGGTGCACCTCGTCGAGGATCACCAGGCTCTTGACGGCGGTGGCGCGGGCGGCGTGCAGCATCGGCTTGCCGGCGACCTGCGCGTAGGTCGTGACGTAGCCCTGCGTGCCGGCGCGCACGGGGCCGACGGCGTTGGTGAGGCCGGGGTCCAGGATGATGCCCATGGCGTCGGCGGCGTCGGCCCACTGCATGCGCAGGTGATCGGTCGGGCAGACCACCACGACACGGGCGACCTCGCGCCGGGCGAGCAGTCGGGCGGCCAGGGTCAGGGCGAAGGTGGTCTTGCCCGCGCCCGGGGTCGCCGTCACCAGGAAGTCCTTCGGCGACTGCTCCTCGTACTGCGCGAGAGCGGCCTGCTGCCACGCTCGGAGCGGCCGGCTGTTCGTCTGCGGGCTCAAGGCCTCCGCTCGTGCTGCGCTCCCCATGTCGGGGTCCATCTTCGCTGTCCGAGGGGCAACACGCCCAACCGGGGACCTGCCGCGCGCCCCGGCGATCGCGACGTATAGGGCCTGCACACATGCCGCTGACCTGCGTAGATGCACGTCAGGAGTCCAGCCGTGTGGTGATCATCATGCCGTGAGGGACCGGAACGTCACGCCCCGCCGGTCCCGGCGTCCCCATCGGGCTCAGCGTTCCCGCGGACGCCGTCCAGCCATCCGGGAGGCGGCAAGGTCGGGGTGAGCCCTCAGCGGTCCGGGGTGGCCAGGATCCGGAAGAGCATGTTGTTCACGTCCGTCAGCTTCTGGACGTCGACGTGCCGAAGCAGGCGCTGGAGCCGCGCCTTGCGCAGACTCGTGATCAGCCCGGGCGCTGCCCACCCCTCGCCGAGATCGACACCGAATCCGGTATCCGGCTCGGTGCCGAACACCGGCACCACGATGACCGTGGGCTCGGAGGGGATCTCGTTGTAGACCGTCGAGGAGACGACCAGTACGGGCACCCCGGCGTCGGTGACCCAGAGCTCGCCTCGCCGGGGAGCGCTCAACGCTGTGCCAGCTCGTCGAGATTGCGATCGGCCCAGCTGTCGGCGAAGGCGACGGCGTCGGGGTGGGCGGAGAGCCACCGCTCGTGTGCGACGCAGCGCCGCCGCATGTCCTCGATGTCCAGCACGCTCTCGATCCACGTGTTCATGGACTGACGATCGGCTTCTGCGTGCCGCTTGACCGACTCGTACGCCTCATCGGAGAGCCGCAGCGTGATCGTCCGTGCCATGACGCAATGCTAGCAACGGATGCTGTCACTCGTTGGCTGCCGGCGTCCTACCTCACCGTTCCGGGTCCTCCCTCGCAGTCGACGATCCTGCTGGCCAATTCAGCGCGGCCTAGTGATCTTGGTTGGCGTGTTGTGTTGCCAGGTGGCCGGGGTTTGATGGTCCGGCGGCCGGTCTTCCCCCGTTCTCCCGGCCGTGGGGTGGTGCTGATGTGTGTGCAGCCGCAGTCATGGCCGGAGCCGGCACCGGAGGTGGCCGCCGCGGTGCGAGCGGCCTATCGGCGGCGGGAGTCGCCGTTGCCGGTGACGATTCGGGATCGGCTCGGTGAGTTGTTCCCGGACCGAGAGTTCACCGAGGCGTTCGGCGTGCGCGGCCGGCCGGGGTGGTCACCGGGTCGGCTGGCGCTGATCACGGTGTTGCAGATGGCTGAGAACCTGACCGATCGGCAGGCCGCCGAGGCGGTGCGGGACAAGATCTCGTGGAAGTACGCGTTGGGGCTGGGGCTGGATGAGGAGGGGTTCGACGCCTCGGTGCTGGCGGAGTTCCGAGCCCGGGTGCTCGCGCACAACCTGGAGCAGCGCGTGTTGGAGTTGCTGCTGGAGGTGTTGAAGGCCGAGGGGCTGGTGACCCCCCGCGGGCGTCAGCGCACCGACTCCACGCACGTGATCTCGGCGGTGCGCGACCTCAACCGGCTGGAGCTGGCCGGGGAGAGCGTGCGCGCGGCCGTCGAGGCGCTGGCGGCGGCGGCACCGGGCTGGTTGGCCGGCGTCGTGGACGTCGCCGACTGGGCGCACCGCTACGGCGCCCGGGTCGACAGCTGGCGGCTGCCGGCCTCCAAGGCCAAGCGGGCCGACCTGGCCGGCGACTTCGGCCGGGATGCGCTGAGGCTGCTGCGCGCGGTGTACGCCGAGCAGGCACCGGGCTGGCTGCGCGAGCTGCCCGCCGTGGATGTGCTGCGCCGGGTGCTGGTGCAGAACTATGTGCTCGGCACCGACACCAGCGGGCGGGAGGTGATCAGGATGCGGGAGGCGGCCGACGGTCTCCCGCCGGGCAGAGTGCGGATCAGCTCGCCGTATGACCCTGACGCCCGATGGGCGGCCAAGGGCGCAGACCTGATCTGGAACGGCTACAAGGTGCACCTGACCGAGACCTGCGACCCGCCAGCCCAGCACCCGGCCCAGCACCCGCCCGAGGAGACGGTCGGGCAGCGGCCGAACCTCATCGTCTCGGTGACCACCACCGACGCGTCGGTGCCGGACTCGGCGATGGTCGAGCCGATCCATGCCACGCTCGCGCAGCGGACTCTGCTGCCCGGCGAGCATCTGCTCGATTCCGGTTATCCCTCGGTCGCAGCAGTGCTCCAGACCGCCCGCCGGTGGGACGTCACGCTGGTCAGTCCGCTGCGCGCCGACCAGTCCCGGCAGGCCCGCGACGGGACCGGCTACGACCGAACCGCGTTCACCCTCGACTTCGACGCCCGGCAGGCCCGCTGCCCCCAGGGTCAGACCAGCACCTGGTGGACCCCGACCCGCGCCCAGCGCGGCACCGAAAAGATCAAGATTGGATTCACCGCCGACACCTGCCGCCCCTGCCCGGTCCGACAGCAGTGCACCCGTTCGACGCTGTCCCACGGGATCGGCCGCCAGCTCGCCGTGCCACCCCGCGAGGTCTACCAGGCCCAGCAGGCCGCCCGAGCCGAACAGAGCACCTTCGACTGGCGAACCCGCTACGCCGCCCGAGCCGGCATCGAGGGCACCATCGGTCAAGGCCTGGCGGTCACCAACCTGCGCTACGCCCGCTACCGCGGCCTGCCCAAAACCAGGCTGCAACACGTGTTCTCCGCCGTCGCGCTCAATCTGATCCGCCTGAGCGCCTACTGGAACGGACACCCTCTGGACCGAACCCGCACCAGCCACCTGACCCGCCTCGACCTCGCCCTGGCCGCCTGACGAATTGGCCAGCAGGATCGTCGACGATGAGGGAGGACCCAGTTCGATCAGCGAACCTGATCATCATGGGCCGCCGTGATCAGTCGGCGGGCTCGTCCACCCAGTCCGGGCCGTTGACCTCGCCCGGCCCGGCGAGGTCGGCGGCGTCGACGATCGTGTACGCGTAGCCCTGCTCCGCCAGGAACCGCTGCCGGTGGGCGGCGTACTCGCTGTCGAGGGTGTCGCGGCTGACCACCGTGTAGAAGTGCGCCTGGCGGCCGTCGGCCTTCGGGCGCAGCACCCGGCCGAGCCGCTGGGCCTCCTCCTGGCGGGAGCCGAACGTGCCCGAGACCTGGACCGCGACGGCGGCCTCGGGCAGGTCGATCGAGAAGTTCGCGACCTTGGAGACCACCAGCGTCCGGATCTCGCCCGAGCGGAAGGCGTCGAACAGCTTCTCGCGCTCCCGGTTAGTCGTCGATCCCTGGATCACCGGGGCGTCCAGCGCTGCACCGAGCTCCTCGAGCTGGTCGAGGTAGGCGCCGATCACCAGCGACGGCTCGTCGGGGTGTCGCTCCAGCACCCGCCGGATGACCGGCAGCTTCGACTGGGCGGTCGCCGCGATCCGGTACCGCTCCTCGGGCTCGGCCACCGCGTAGGTCATGCGCTCCTCGTCGTCGAGCGAGACCCGCACCTCGATGCACTCGGCCGGCGCGATGTAGCCCTGCGCCTCGATGTCCCGCCAGGGGGCGTCGTAGCGCTTCGGTCCGATGAGCGAGAAGACGTCGTCCTCCCGCCCGTCCTCGCGCACCAGCGTGGCGGTGAGGCCGAGCCGGCGGCGGGACTGCAGGTCGGCGGTCAGCCGGAAGATCGGCGCCGGGAGCAGGTGCACCTCGTCGTAGACGATCAGGCCCCAGTCCTGGGCGTCGAAGAGGTCCAGGTGCCGGTACTCGCCCTTCCGGCGGGTGGTGATCACCTGGTAGGTCGCGATGGTGACCGGGCGGATCTCCTTGCGCTCGCCGGAGTACTCGCCGATCTCCTCCTCGGTGAGCGACGTGCGCGCGATCAGCTCGCGCTTCCACTGCCGCCCGGCGACCGTGTTGGTGACCAGGATGAGCGTGGTCGCCTTGGCCTCGGCCATCGCCGCGGCGCCGACCAGGGTCTTCCCGGCGCCACACGGCAGGACGACGACGCCCGAGCCACCCGCCCAGAAGCCCTCGACCGCCTCCTGCTGGTAGTCGCGCAGGTGCCAGTTCGACTGGTCGAGCTCGATCGGGTGCGCCTGGCCGTCGACGTAGCCGGCCAGGTCCTCGGCGGGCCAGCCGACCTTGAGCAGCGCCTGTTTCAGCCTGCCCCGCTCCGAGGGGTGGACGACGACGGAGTCCTCGTCGATGCGGGCGCCGAGCATCGGGGCAACCCGCTTCGAGCGGACGATCTCCTCGAGGACGGCCCGGTCCGACGACGTGAGCACCAGCCCGTGCACCGGGTGGTTGGCCAGCGTCAGCCGGCCGAAGCGGTCCATCGTGTCGGCGACGTCGACCAGCAGCGCGTGCGGCACCGGGTAGCGGGAGAACCGCACCAGCGCGTCGACGACCTGCTCGGCGTCGTGCCCGGCGGCGCGGGCATTCCACAGCGCGAGCGGCGTCACCCGGTAGGTGTGCACGTGCTCGGGGGAGCGCTCCAGCTCGGCGAACGGCGCGATGGCCGCGCGGCATTCCTTCGCCAGCGGGTGATCGACCTCCAGGAGCAGGGTCTTGTCCGACTGGACGATCAGGGGGCCGTCACTCAACGGGCACTACCTTCCGCGAAACGGCAGCCGGCAGACGCCGGATGCAGGGGGACTACCTTGGTCAACCGCTCTCGGCGGCCGGTGCTTCCTCCTCGACGAGGGCCACCGAGGTGATCCGGTGCACCGCGAAGGTGCTGTTCTCGCCGCGGCGCTCGTCGTACCCCTGGAGGAAACCACCGACCAGCGACACCGGGCGCACCACGCGCTGGCTGCCGCTGCCCTGGGCATCGACGTAGCCGAGCCACACCGCCGCGCCCTCGCGGACCGCGCGGGAGAGCAGCTCCAGCGTCGTCGCGGTGGTCACGCCGGGAACCTGTCGCACGGCCTCGCCGCGACGGGCCGACAGGGCCGCGTCCCCGGCGCGCATCTGCCGCACCGTGGCGCCGACCTCGTCGGCCGTCAGCCGGCGGGGCGCGGGCGCGGACTCCGTGCCGGTCCGTCGGCCCATCGCCCGCGGACGGGCCGGCGGACGGGTGAGGACGGCGCCACCGGCCTGCTCGCCGGCCGGTGCGTAGCCGGCCTCCCGCAGCACGGTGAGCACCTCGTCCGCCCCGAGACCGCTGACCAGGACGCCGGGGGCCAGCCGGCGCAGCTCGGCGGCGGCGGTCCGGCGGTCGTTGAGCACCTGCGAGAGCAGCCCGTGGTCGTCGGACCGCACGTAGGACTCGATCGACCCGACCCGCAGGCGTCCGTGCTGCCGGGCGACGTCGTCGATCAGGTAGTCCAGCGCCTGCGGCACGGGCGTGCGGGAGGCGCGGGCGAAGAAGTCGTGCAGGTCCGACGCCGACCAGCCGGAGTCCAGCGCGCGGCGGACGCTGGACTCCGAGACCCGGAAGACCGTGGCGCCACCGGAGGACTCCACGTCGGCGACGACGGCGAGCGTGTCAGCCAACTCGGCCACCAGCGGGCCCGGGGCGATCAGCGAGAGGTCGGGCTGGGCCAGCACGTGGTCGACCGGCTCGGGCAGCAGCCCGCGCATGCTCATCGCCGCGCCGTCCTCACCGCGGGTCAGCAGGCCGCGGCCCGCCGTCGACAGCACGCCCCCGACCAGCACGCCCAGCCGGGCGGCCTCCTCGAGCATCCCGGGCACGGGGGCGAGCCGGTCTGCCCGGCGCGGGGTGCGCCAGCGGAGCAGGGCGACCAGGTCGGGAGCCGCCAACCCGGAGCCGGGCGGGTACTCCGCCAGCACGGTGAGCGCCGACCGCCGGATCGCCGGGGCGGTGTGCCGGGTCAGGTCCGGCGAGAGCGGATTCACCGCCTTGCCGGCGACGTCCCGCTGCCCGACCAGCGACGGCAGCCGGACCCCGCCCAGCCAGCCGGCCGCCAGCACGGCCCAGCGGTCGGCCAGGTCCTGCTCCCGCCAGATGTCGTAGGCGCGCGTGGGCAGCCACTCGTCGCGGTGCGGGCCTCCGACGTCGAGCAGCCCGGCGGCGTAGGCGAGCTCCAGTAGCCAGGCGGCCTCCGGCTCGCCGAGGTGCAGCACGCGGGCCAGCCGCTTCTGGTCACGGACGCCGACCCCGCCGCTGCGCAGCAGGCCGGCCGGTTCCTCCTCGAGCAGGGTGAGCAGCTCGCCGACCTTGCCCACGCTCTCCAGCGCCGCCCCGGCCGCCCGCCGGTCCACCGACGACTGCTCGTGGGCGGCCGCCGCGGGCTTCGGGCGCAGCCGCGGCGGGCCGTAGGGCCGGTCGCCGCGCAGGTGCAGGCCGATCTCGCGGGGGAGCTCCACGTTGAGCGCGTCGATCCGGGCGAGCAGGCCGCGCTGGAGGAGGCGACGGGCCGGCGTCCTCGCGTCGGACGGGGAGTCGGGCAGGTGGCCGACGGGCCGCTCGGTGGCGAGGCGCTCCAGCACCTCGCGCTCCTCCGGGACCAGCTCGCCGATCGCGGCCGTCAGGTCGCCGGGCAATTGCACGCGCAACTCGGTGGACCGCCGGCCGAGACCCGCCGGGTGCCGGACGGCACGCCGCACCGGGTCCGGCGCGTGCAGGACGTCGTCGCCCCAGAGCAGCGCCCGGGTGGTGAGCCGCTCGAGTCCGGCGGCGAGGACGTCGTCGGGCACGTCGGGCAGCGCGGCGAACAGCTCGTCGGGCGCCATGCCGTCGGTGGGCGCGAGCAGGACGACGTCGAGCACCTGGAGGGTCGCGGCATCCAGCTCGTCGAGCGCGCGGTCGACCGCGACCGGGACCGCGAGCCGGCTGGCGAGGGCGACGAGGTCGGAGGGAGCGGGGCGCGCCACGTCGGGACGGGCCGCCAGCAACGCGCTCAACTGCTCGTCGCTGCGGGTGCGCAGCCAGCCGGCGAGCGTCGCAGGGGGGTCCGTGGGCATCCGGTCCACGCTACGTCGTCGGCGCAAGCGAGCTCCTGACACCATGACCGGATGCCAGCCGCCGCCGACGACCCGCACACCCGCACGGCGCTGGCCGCCTACCAGGCCGGTGCCCTCCGGTGGCTCGGTGGCGGCGTCATGGCCGTCGTCCTCGGGGTCCTGTTGGGCGCCGCCGCTGTCTCCCTCTCCGACGGCGGACGGCGGGTGCCCGGGCTCGGCATCGCCGTCCTGGTCCTCGTGCTGCTGGGGGTGGTCGCCGTCGCCGCCGGGACCGGCGCCCTCGTGCGCGCCCGCCGCTGGCAGCGGGCGCTGGCGAGCACGCCGTGGCGGACCGGCCGGCTCCGGATCGCCGGTCCCGCCGCCATCTCCTTCGAGCCCGAGGGGTTCGACGAGCTGGACCCGGCGGCGGAGCCCGTGCGGCTCCGGTTGCTGAGCACCGCGATCTGGCGGACCCGCGCGGTGCAGGGGCTCCACGACGGCGAGGTGCACGCCGCGCCCGTGGGAGGCGAGGAGTGGGTGCTCACCGCCGAGGGCCTGCCCACGCTCTACGGCGCACGCGCCACCCGGCGCTAGGCCGACGCGATCCGCCCTGAGCTTGTCGTTTAACCCCTGATGCCGGTGAGTTACACGGATGTGGTTCAGGGTCTGGTCGTGAGGGCGGCCACCGCGTGATCCTTTGAAGTTGCGACGCTTCGAAGGAAACGGCGGTGGCCGCGATGGACAGTCTGGACCCAGCCGGTGCGGTTGACCAGAGCTCAGCCGCGGCAGGGTTGACGCGGCTGCGGGAGTTCCGCGGCGAGGTGTACCAGTGCCTGGGCCGGCGTGGCGATGAGCTGTTCGAGCTCACCGACGCACTGCTGTGCGCCGAGGGACCGGTGAAATCCCTGGTGGGGCTGTGCCTTGCTCCGGAGCATCGCCGTGGTCACGGCGCGCTGTACGACGCGCTCAACAGCGGACGAGTCGACGCCGACCGGCTGCGCGTCGCGCTGGCCGCGTTGCCGCTGCCGCGGATGTTCGGTGGGCGGATCGTGCTGGCCGTCGACGTCTCCCCGTGGCTGCGCCCGGACGCCGCGACCTGTCCCGACCGGCTGTTCTGCCATGTCTACGGGCGCGGGCGGAACGCCGATCAGCGGATTCCGGGCTGGCCCTATCAGGTCGTGGCCGCCCTGGAGAGCGGGCCCACCAGCTGGACGGCGATCTTGGATGCGGTGCGGCTGGGCCCGGCAGATGACGCGACCGCGGTCACCGCCGCCCAGCTGCGCGCGGTCGTGGGTCGGCTGACCGGCGCCGGGCACTGGCGCCCCGGTGACCCGGCGATCATGGTGGTGATGGACTCCGGGTACGACGTGGCCCGGCTGGCGTTCGTGCTCGCCGACCTGCCCGTGCACCTGGTCGGGCGGATCCGCGCCGACCGGGTGATGCTGGCCGCCACGCCGCCGCGGGGCCATGACTCCCGCGGCGGACGCCCCCGCAAGCACGGCGCCGTGATGGCCCTGGCCGATGAGGCCACCTGGCCGGTACCGACCACGCAGGCCAGCTCACCCACCGCGCGCTACGGAACGGCGCAGGTGTGCTCCTGGGATCGCATGCATCCGCGGCTGGCTCACCGCGGCCCCTGGGCCGACCACGACGGCCCGCTGCCGATCGTGGAAGGCACCGTGATTCGGCTGCAGGTCGAGCACCTGCCCGGACAGCGCGAGGCCAAGCCGGTCTGGCTGTGGTCATCGGTGACCGGCCCCGACGATGTCGACATCGACGACCTGGTCGAGGAGGTGGCCCGCTGCTGGCAGGCCTACCTGCGCCGCTTCGACCTGGAGCACACCTTCCGCCTGTTCAAGCAGACCCTGGGCTGGACCGCCCCGAAGATCCGCTCACCGGAGGCCGGCGACCGCTGGACCTGGCTGGTCATCGCCGCCCACACCCAGCTGCGCCTGGCCCGCCACCTCGCCGTCGATCTCCGGCGGCCCTGGGAGAAGCCGCTACCTCCCGAGCGGCTGACCCCGGCGCGGGTGCGCCGGGGGTTTCGCCACCTGCGCGCGAAGACCGGCCACCCGGCCAGCGCGCCGAAACCCTCCCGCCCGGGACCGGGACGCCCTCCCGGAGTGAAAAACCGGCGCCAAGCCACCCGTCATGACGTCGGCAAGACCGTCAGACGGGACACCACCAGCCCGGGCGACCACCAGATCAGGGGTTAAACGACAAGCTGAGGGGGAGCGTGCGTGCACGTGGGTACGGGTCGCGAGAGGATGACCCCTGACGTGCGCCGAGCGGTGCACCTGGACACGGAGGCGACATGGCCAAGCGCAACGAGAAGCACGCGCACCTGGTGGAGCCCACCTGGGGGGAGTCCGACGACGGCGGCCCGCCGCTGACCGAGCTGACCAGCGTGTCGGCCGGTCCGCTCTCGCCATTCGGTGAGGACCACAGCTTCCCGCTGCCGGTGGAGAGCCTCCGGTACGCCCACCCGACGGACAAGCCCAACCGGGCCGGGGTCCAGACGGCCGAGGGCCGCAAGCGGTGAACTCGCCCGCGCTGCCGTCCTACAGCAGCGGGACCTCCACGGTCCCCCTGCTGGGCGACACGATCGGGGCCAACCTGGATCGGACGGCGGCGCGGGTGGGCGACCATGAGGCGCTGGTCGAGTGCGCCACGGGGCGCCGGTTCAGCTATCCGGAGCTCGTCGCCGAGGTCGACGCGTGCGCGCTGGGCCTCGACGCGGTGGGCGTGCGCAAGGGCGACCGGGTCGGCATCTGGGCGCCGAACTGCGCCGAGTGGGTGTTCGTGCAGTACGGGACGGCGAAGCTCGGCGCGATCCTGGTCAACATCAACCCGGCCTACCGCACCCACGAGCTGTCGTACGTTCTGAAGCAGGCCGGGATCTCGGTGCTGGTCAGTGCGCCGGAGTTCAAGACCAGCGACTACCGGGCCATGGTCGCCGAGGTCCGCGGCGACTGTCCCGAACTGCGCGAGGTGCTGTTCCTCGGCAGCCCCGAGTGGGAGCGGTTGCTCGAGACCGGCCGGGTCGGCGACCGCGAGCTGCTGGCCCGCCGTGCGGCCGAGCTGTCGGCCGACGACCCGATCAACATCCAGTACACCTCCGGGACGACGGGCTTCCCGAAGGGCGCGACGCTCACCCACCACAACCTGCTCAACAACGGGTTCTTCGTGGGCGAGGGCTGCGGCTACACCGAGGCCGACCGCGTCTGCATCCCGGTGCCCTACTACCACTGCTTCGGCATGGGCATGGGCAACCTCGGAGCGACCAGCCACGGCGCGACGATGGTCATCCCGGCGCCCGGGTTCGACCCCGCGCTCACGCTGACGGCCGTGCAGGACGAGCGCTGCACCTCGCTGTACGGCGTCCCGACGATGTTCATCGCCGAGCTCGGGCTGCCCGACTTCGCCGACTACGACCTCTCCAGCCTGCGCACCGGCATCATGGCCGGCTCGCCGTGTCCGGTGGAGGTGATGAAGCGGGTGGTCAGCGAGATGGGCATGACCGAGGTGACCATCTGCTACGGCATGACCGAGACCTCACCGGTGTCCACCCAGACCGGCGCGGACGACGACATCGACCGGCGCACCTCCACCGTCGGGCGGGTGCACCCGCACCTGGAGGTCAAGGTCGTCGACCCGGTCACCGGACTGACCGTGCCCCGGGGAGAGCCCGGGGAGTTCTGCACCCGCGGCTACTCGGTGATGCTCGGCTACTGGAACGAGCCGGAGAAGACGGCGGAGGTCATCGACGCGGCACGGTGGATGCACACCGGCGACCTCGCGGTCATGGACGACGAGGGCTACCTGAACATCGTCGGCCGGATCAAGGACATGGTGATCCGCGGCGGGGAGAACGTGTACCCGCGGGAGATCGAGGAGTTCCTCTACAGCCACCCCGACGTCGTCGACGCCCAGGTGATCGGGGTGCCCGACGAGCGGTTCGGCGAGGAGCTCATGGCCTGGGTGCGGCTGCGCGAGGGCGCCGAGCCGCTGACCGCCGAGGCGCTGCGCGACTTCTGCGCCGGCAAGCTCGCCCACTACAAGGTGCCGCGCTACGTCAAGGTCGTCGACGAGTTCCCGATGACCGTCACCGGGAAGATCCGGAAGGTCGAGATGCGGCAGGTGTCGGTCGAGGAGCTCGGCCTGCAGTCCGCGGCGTCGGTCCACAACGCCTGAGACCGCCCGCGTCTGCGCGTAGGCATAGGAACCTTTACGTGCGTTCTCGGCCGGAGAACGCAGGTAAAGGTTCCTATGCCTGGCTCAGGTCTTCGCCTTCGACGCGGGGGTCAGGCGCAGGATCAGTTTCGAGAGCAGGTTGCCCGCGACCACCCAGATCAGCGCCGCCAGGCCGGCATTGATCGCCTCGGCGATCTTCGGGTCGTCCATCGTGAACAGGTTCTCGGTGAACCAGCCGAAGGTCCTCCGCGCCTCGGCGGTGAACTCGACCAGCACGTTCGCCGGGTTGGCCTCGAACAGGACGAAGACCGCGTAGACGACGATCAGCGCGGCGATCACCGAGCACACGACCCGCACGATCGTGGCGACGAGCGAGAAGACGCGGGCTGCACCGGAGCTGGCCATGATCGCATCGTGGCGCAGCGGCGCGGAGTGCGCGAGTCGTCGGGTAACAGTCAGACCGGTCCGCAGGGGACGACGAGGGCGCGGTGGTCCGACAGCGGCAGCTGCACCGCCTCGGCCGGGCCGGTCGCCCGCAGGCCGCCGCGCACCAGCACGTGGTCGAGCTGCCGCCTGGGCACGCCCACCGGGAACGTCGCTGCCGACGCGATCGGCCGCAGTCCGCTGACGCGGTTCGCCTGGCGCTGTTCCATGTTGAGGTCACCGACGAGGGCCAGCGGTTCCCGGGTGCCGGTGAGCGACCGGACCAGCCGGCTCAGCTGCAGTGCGCTCCACCCGGGGATGAACGACAGGTGGGTGTTGCACACCGTCATCTGGCCGAACGGGCCGTCCAGCACGGCGGCGACGGCGACCCGTGGCTCGTCGCTCACCCAGACCGGCTTCCGGGAGCCCTTGAACCACATCGGCACGCTGGCGCGCAGCGCCGGCAGGCGCACCACGCGCCACGAGACCACCGGGTAGCGCGAGATCAGCGCGATGCCGTAGGTGGCCGAGCCGGGCTGCTCGTCGCCCGTCGCCGCCATCCAGGTGCCCCCCGGGGTGCCGGCGAGGGCGGCGACGAACTGGTGCTCGTCGGCGCCCATCGCCTCGGCGGCCACCGCGGTGAGGTCCGCGCCCAGCGACCGGGGCTGGTCGCGATCGACCTCCTGCAGGCCGAGGACGTCGGCGTCCAGGCTCTTGACCGCATCGGCCAGCCGGTCGACGTCGACCCGGCCGTCGTCCAGGGAGCGTCCGTGCAGGATGTTGAAGGTGGCGATGCGCACGCGTTCCCTGTGCCCCGCGAGCGCCGGTTCTACCGCCCTCGTGCGTGCGGGCCGCCGTTGCGGGTAGCAGCACCGCCGTGCAGCCATCGGAACGGGACGAGATCCGCGACCTCCTGAAGCGGACCGCCGTCGCGCTCAAGCAGGGCGACGTGCCCTTCGCCCTCTGCGGCGGCTACGCCGCGTGGATGCGCGGCGCGCCCGAACCCGACCACGACGCCGACTTCCTGGTGCCGGAGGCGGAGGCGGACCGGGCGGCGAAGGTGCTGGCCGATGCCGGCCTGCAGGTCCAGGACCCGCCCGAGGACTGGCTGACCAAGGTCGTGAGCGGGGGCTCGTTCGTCGACGTCCTGTGGCGTACCTGCGGGCGGCCCGTGGAGACCGACCTCATCGAGCGCGCGGAGGTGCTCCCGGTTCTCTCGGTGCACATGCCGGTGCTGACGGCGACCGACATCGTCGTCACCAAGCTCATGACGCTGGACGAGCACTACTGCGACTTCGCCCGGATGCTCCCGGTCGCTCGCGCGCTGCGCGAGCAGGTCGACTGGGCGGCCGTCGAGGAGGCCGTCGCCGACAACGACTTCGCGGTCGTGTTCCTGCAGCTGCTCGACCGGCTCGGCGTGGTGCCGAAGGTCAGCGCTGCGTGACGACCACGACGGCCGCGACTACCGCGACCAGCACGGTGGCGCCGGTGGCCGTGCGCACCAGGCCCGGGACGGCGGTCCGCGGCCCGGCCACCAGCCGGCGGTAGCGGAGAGGCCCGAGGCCGCCCAGGACACCGAGCCCGAGCAGGGCAGCGATCCCCGCGGCGATCAGCGCCGCCGGCCGGCTCTCCCGCACCGCCCCGTGGGCGATCAGCGCGGCCACGGCCAGGACACCGAGCCCGGTGCGCTGCCAGGCCAGCGCCGTCCGTTCCGGCTGGGTCTCCACCGGCGAGCTCACCGGCCCATCACCTCGACCCCGACCAGGACGGCCACCACGACGATGACGGCGGCGACCGCGGCGGCCACCGCCGGCATCAGCCAGCTCGACGGCAACGGCCGGCCGGCGGTGATGGCTGCCTCGTTGGCCCGCCAGCGCCGGTAGCCCGCGAGGGCGGTGCCGAGCCCGATGAGGACCAGCCCCAGCGCCACCGCCGCACTGCCCCAGCGGACCCCGAGGTCGGGGGCGTAGGTCGCCACGGCGACCCCACCGGCGACCAGCGCCAACCCGGTGCGCAGCCAGGCCAGCAACGTGCGCTCGTTGGCCAGGGTGAACCGGTAGTCGGGGTGGGCGCTGGGGTCGAGGGGCGGGCGCACCGGATCAGGCTAGGGCCCGGGCGTGGAATACCAGGTCCGGGCCGGAGGTGGGACGGCTAACCTGTCGGCGAGCGGCCTCGCGCCGCCGTCACCCCCCGGCCTGCGTGCCGGACCGGAAGCGAGCAGGACGAGGGATCCAACGTGCCCACCGGCAAGGTCAAGTGGTTCAACCCGGAGAAGGGTTTCGGCTTCCTCGCGCGCGAGGACGGCCCCGACGTCTTCGTGCACAAGGACGCCCTCCCGGCCGGGACGGCGGAGCTCAAGCCGGGCCAGCGGGTGGAGTTCGGCATCGTCGCCGGACGACGCGGTGACCAGGCGCTCCAGGTGCGCATCCTGGACCCGCTGCCCTCGGTGGCCGCCACCGCCGCCGCGAAGACCCGGAAGAAGCCCGACGAGCTGGTGCCGATCATCGAGGACCTGATCAAGCTGCTCGACGACGTCGGCGAGGGGCTGCGCCACGGCCGGCACCCCGACCGCGCCGAGTCGCGGAAGGTCGCCTCGGTGCTGCGCGCGGTGGCCGCCGACCTGGAGGGCTAGGGACTGGACGTCTCGCCGAGGTCGCCGCCGGCGCGGATGAAGCCGACCGGCCAGGCGCCGGAGAACTCGCCGCAGGTCCCGCCCTTGTCCTCCACGACCACGAGGTAGAAGGCCGGGGGGACGACGTCGTCGGTGCCGATCTCCTCGAAGACGCGCTCGCCGGCCGGCACGTCGACCTCGCCGAGGAGCTCCTCGAGCTGGTCGTCGAAGACCTGCACGCTCCAGCCCTGCTCGGCCACCGCGTCGGGCACCGCCAGGCTGATGGTGGCGCCGGGGGAGACCTCGAGGATCGGCGCCGCGGTGTCGTAGCGCTGCCCCTCGCCGTCCAGGCAGTACTGGACGGGCCGGATGGTCAGCTGCTGGGCGCCGACCTCGACCTCGACGTCCGGCGGCCCGGCAGGCTCGGCCCCGCAGCCGGCCAGGACGAGCAGGAGCACGGCGGACAGAAACCCGTGCACGCCCCTGCTCACGACCACGAGCGTCCCACGGGCGTCGTCGGCGCATCGGGGGAGACCCCTGCCGGACGGACCGGCCGGCTCCCGCGGTACAGGCTCCACAGGACCAGCCCGACCGCCAGCCCCAGCAGCGCGGCGGCCACGGTGAACCCGAGCCAGCCGGTGGGCGGCAGCGCGATCCCCAGCCCGCCGCCGACCACCCAGGACATCTGCAGCCACGTCTCCGAGCGGGCGAACGCCGAGGCGCGGAGGCTGTCGGGCACCTCGCGCTGGATGATCGCGTCGAGGGACACCTTGCCCAGCGCGTTGGTCACCGCGGCGACCCCCGCGACGACGGCGGCCATCGCGAAGCTGTAGAAGATCGCGGCCAGCAGGGTGATCGCCGCGGCCGACGCGGCCGAGATCAGCACGAGGCGGTCCGGTGCGGCGGTGTGCATGCGCGAGCCGATCGCCGTGCCCGTGAAGCTGCCCAACCCCGCGGCGGCCGCGATGGCCCCCAGGGCCAGGGTCGCCGCCCACCCGTCGTCGAAGGTGGCCTGCACCAGGAAGGCGCTGAAGATCGTGAGGAAGCCTCCGAGCCCGCGCAGCGCCGCGTTGGCCCGCAGCGCCAGGACCACGTGCGGGCTGACCCGGCGCCGCCCGTTGCCCACCGGGATCTCCGCGGTGGTGAGGACGTCGGCGGCGAACTCTCCGGTCGGCACGTCGACGTGCGGGGGGAGCCGGACAGCCAGCACGCCGGCGACGGCGAAGACGATCGCCGTCGCGCCCAGCTCCCAGTCGAACCCGAGCACCGAGGCGATCCCGGCGGCGATCGCGCCGGCGACGCCCGCCGTCGCCAGCCCGAACACCGAGAGCCGGGCGTTGGCCGAGGTCAGCGACATGGCCGCGGGCATCATCCGGGGGACGACGGCGGCCCGCAGGACGTTGTGGGCCTTGGAGAGCACCAGGACGCCGAGGGCCGCCGGATAGAGCCAGAAGTCGTCGAAGTGCCGCATCATCACCAGCGCGAGCACGGCCCGCCCCAGATGGCTGCCCGCCATCGCCCACCGCCGGCCCCGCTGCAGCCGGTCCAGCAACGGACCGATGACCGGGGCGAGGACCGCGAACGGAGCCATCGTCACCAGCAGGTAGAGGGCCACGTTGCCGCGCTGGGCGTCGGTCGTGGCGGCGAAGAACAGGGTTCCGGCGAGGGAGACGGCGATCATCGCGTCGCCGGCCATGTGCAGGGCGTTGACCCAGAGCAGCTGGGTCAGGCCGCTCTCCCCGGCGCCGTCGGCCCGGCTGGCGGCGCGGACCCGGCGCGCCGCCGCGGTCGTGAGCTCGCGGGACCGGGCGGCGGCCACGCGGGTCACCGTCAGCTTCGCCGGGCCGGCGCCGCCGCCCGGCAGCGCCGGCGGAGGGCGATCGTCCTCCGCCGGGAACCCGCCCGCCGAGGGCATCGGCCGGGAGGGCACGTCGAGGGGAGTGGTGTCCATCCGGTCCGGACCGGTGCGACCGCTCCTGCGCAGGCGCCGGCCGGCACCGGGCGGACGACGAGACGCGGACACGCCCCCATCGTGCCGCACCAACAGTTCGGGTGGTCCTCCGCGGAGGTGGACGCGTCAGGGACAATGGGCCGGTGACCCAGTCCCCAGCCGATGTCCTGGCCGCCGCGGTCGAGCAGGCCCGCGCCGCCGCCGTCGAGACCGCCGGTGACGCCGCCCTGGTCGGCGACCACCTGGGGGCGACGCCCGAGCCGGTGAGCCCCGCGACCGACGAGGTGCCGGCCGACGCCCTCGGCGAGGTCCTGACCCACACGTTCGCCAGCCGGCTCCCCGGCTACGTCGGCTGGCACTGGGCGGTCACCGTCGCCCTGATCCCGGGCGAGGACGCGGTGACCGTCGACGAGGTCGTGCTGCTCCCCGGCGACTCGGCGCTGCTCGCCCCCGCCTGGGTGCCGTGGCAGGAGCGGCTGCGCCCGGGCGACCTCTCCGTCGGTGACGTGCTGCCGTCGACCGAGGACGACCCGCGCCTGGTGCCGGCCTACCTGGTCGACGACGACTCGGCCGAGGACCCGGAGGGCCGGGTCGTCGCCGAGGAGCTGGGGCTGGGCCGCGAACGGGTCATGTCCGCCGAGGGCCGCAGCGAGGCGGTCGGGCGCTGGGTGGCCGGTGAGTTCGGCCCGTCGTCCCCGATGGCGCGCCAGGCTCCCGGCCCGTGCACGACGTGCGGCTTCTACCTGCCGCTGGCCGGTTCGCTGCGCCGGATGGTCGGCGCCTGCGGCAACGCCTATGCCCCCGCCGACGGCCGCGTGGTCGCCGCCGACTACGGCTGCGGGGCGCACAGCCAGGCGACCCTCGTCGTCGACGAGGCCACCGAAGTGGTGCGTACCGCGCGCTACGACACGGGGACCTACGACGTCCTGGCGGACTGAAGAAGGACCCCCTTCCTCCCCACCCTTCGCATGCTCAGGGCGGGCCCCTGGAAGGGGGCCGTTCCATCAGCTCACCGTTGGCCCTGCAGCTTCATGATCCAGAGGCCGAGCGTCCCGAGGGCCATCGCCGCGAGACAGGTCCAGGTCCACATCCGGTCGACCCGGTCACCCAGGAGCAACAGCACGACGAGCGCGACCGCCCAGAGCGCGATGCCGACGAGCACGACGCGGGCGGTGTCCACCCTCAGCGGAGGCGGGGCCTGCTTGGTCGGTCCGGGCACGGTGCGACCTTAGGACGCACCGCCCGTTCCGATCGCAGAACCCCTCGGGACGGGTGGGGCGGCG
Source organism: Blastococcus colisei (assembly GCF_006717095.1). NCBI lineage: Bacteria > Bacillati > Actinomycetota > Actinomycetes > Geodermatophilales > Geodermatophilaceae > Blastococcus > Blastococcus colisei. The sequence continues at coordinate 375,756 of NZ_VFQE01000002.1, read as the reverse complement.
CGTGATCCCGGCGCAACGATCGTGTGGCACGCTGTCGCCGCTCGTCGCCAGCAGCCGTCGTTCCGGGGAGTCCCCATGCCCGAGAAGTCCAGCCCCGCCACGGGGTCCGCCGACGCGGGTGCCGACGAGGGCACCCCCGCGGACGTGGTGGCCGGCGCGCCGAGCGCACACCGCCGCACCGACGGGCCGCACGTGCGGCCGAAGAACGGCCTCGACCGCTACTTCGAGATCAGCGCCCGGCGCTCGACGATGAGCCGTGAGCTGCGCGGTGGCCTGACCACCTTCTTCACGATGGCCTACATCGTGGTGCTCAACCCGATCATCCTGACCAGCATCGCGGGACCCGGCGACGTGCCGGGGGCCGACGTCGACGGCACGGTGCTCCCGTTCGGCTCGATCGCCGCGGTCACCGCGCTGCTCGCCGGGGCCCTGACCATCCTCATGGGGGTCGTCGGCCGGTACCCCTTCGCCCTGGCCACCGGGCTGGGCATCAATGCGATCGTCGCGGTCTTCGCGGCCACGCAGCTGTCCTGGCCGGAGATCATGGGCCTGGTCGTGCTGGAGGGCCTGCTCATCACGGTGCTGGTGCTCACCGGCTTCCGGAAGGCCGTCTTCGAGGCGATCCCGGCACAGCTGAAGACCGCGATCGCGGTGGGCATCGGCTTCTTCCTGACCATCATCGGGCTGGTCGACGCCGGGATCATCAGGCCGGGGAACCCGCTGATCAGCTTCGGCGTCGGCGGCCAGCTCGCCGGCTGGCCGATGCTGGTCTTCGTCGTCGGCCTGCTCCTCATGAGCGTGCTGGTGGTCCGCCGCGTGAAGGGCGCGTTGCTCATCGGCATCGTGGTCACGACGCTCATCGCGATCGTCATCGAGGCGATCGCCGAGGTCGGTCCGCGCTTCGGGGCCGACGGAGCGGTGAACGACCGCGGCTGGGCGCTGCAGGTGCCCGCGCTGCCCGACGACGTCGTCGGCACCCCTGACTTCTCGCTGCTCGGCAACTTCTCGCTCTTCGGCGCGTTCGAGCGGATCGGCGTCCTCGCCGCCCTGCTCATCGTCTTCTCCATCATGATCGCGGACTTCTTCGACACCGTCGGCACCGTCACCGCCGTCGGCGCCGAAGGTGAACTGCTCAACGAGAAGCGCAACCTGCCGAAGTCCCAGCCGGTCCTGCTGGTCGACTCGCTGGCCGCCGCCGCGGGCGGCGCGGGCAGCGTCTCGTCGAACACGACCTACATCGAGAGCACCGCCGGTGTGGCCGACGGCGCCCGGACCGGCCTGGCCAGCATCGTCACCGGCCTGCTGTTCCTGGTGGCCGTGTTCTTCACCCCGCTGGTGGCCGTGGTGCCGTCGGAGGCGGCCGCCCCGGCGCTGGTCATCGTCGGCGCGCTGATGATCAGCCAGATCAGGTATCTGACCTGGGACGACATGTCGCTGGTGATCCCGGCGTTCTTCACGATCGCGCTGATGCCGTTCACCTTCTCGATCACCAACGGCATCGGCGCCGGCGTCATCAGCTTCGTGCTGCTGCGCCTCGCGGTCGGCCGGCGCACGGACGTGCATCCGCTGATGTGGGTCATCGCGGTGATGTTCCTCGTGTACTTCGCCCTCGAGCCGCTGCAGCAACTGCTGTGAGCGGCTGCTGAGGCCGGCTAAGCATCCCGGACTAGGCTGGGGATCGTGAGTCGTACGACGCTGGACACCGCGGGGCTGGCTCACGACCTCCGGCTGGCCGTGATGCGCTTCTCGCGGCGGCTGCGCAACCAGCGGGTGGACAGCTCGGTCACGCTCACCCACCTGGCGGCCCTGTCCACGCTCAAGCGCATCGGCCCGATGAGCCCGGGAGAGCTGGCCGGGCAGGAGCGGGTGCAGCCGCCGTCGATGACCCGCGTCGTCGTCGCGCTCGAGGGCATGGGGCTGGTCACCCGCACGCCGCACCCCACCGACGGCCGGCAGGTCATCATCGGCCTGACGCCGGCGGCGGACGACCTGCTCAACGAGGAGGCGCGTGCCCGGGAGGCGTGGCTGTCCGGACGGCTGCAGGAATTGACCCCGGAGGAGCGGACGGTGCTCCGCGAAGCCGCGGCGATCATGGAGAAGCTCGCCGGTGGGTGACCCGCACGAGCGCTGATCGGTCGACCCCGTCGGACGCGGGGACGGGCTCCTTCCGTGCGCTGCGCGTCCGGAACTTCCGCATCTACGCCTCGGCCAACCTGGTCAGCCTCACCGGCACGTGGATGCAGCGCATCGGCCAGGACTGGCTGGTCCTGCAGCTCTCCGGCGACAGCGGCATCGCCCTCGGGCTGATCACCGCCCTGCAGTTCGGCCCCAGCCTGCTGCTGAGCATGTACGGCGGCGTCCTCGCCGACCGCTACGACAAGCGCCGGGTGCTCCTGGTCACCCAGGCGCTCATGGGTGCACTCGCCCTGGTGCTCGCGATCCTGGTGGCCACCGACGCGGTGGCACTGTGGCACGTCTTCGTGCTCGCCGGCGGGCTGGGTGCGGTCTCCGCGATCGACGCGCCGGTGCGGCAGGCGTTCGTCTCCGAGATGGTCGGGCCGACCCTGCTGGCCAACGCGGTGAGCCTGAACTCGACGATCTTCAACGGCGCCCGCCTGATCGGGCCCGCGGTGGCCGGTCTGCTCATCGGCTGGTCGGGCGGGGACACCGCGCCGGCCTTCTTCGTCAACGCCGCGAGCTTCGCGTTCACCATCGCCGCGCTGGCCGGCATGCGGGCAGCCGAGCTGCAGCCGAGCCCCCCGGTGACCCGGGCGAGGGGCCAGTTGCGGGCGGGACTGAGCTACACCTGGGCCCATCCCGACCTCGTGCTCGCCATGGGCCTCGCCTTCGTCATCGGGACGTTCGGCTTCAACTACCAGGTGACCATCGCTCTGATGGCCCGCGAGGAGTTCGAGCTCGGCGCCGAGGCGTTCGGGCTGCTCTCCACCACCTTCGCCGTCGGCTCGCTGACCGGTGCGCTGCTGTCGACCCGGCGCAGCACCCGCCCGCGACAGCGGTTCCTGGTGATCTCCGCCGTCGTCTTCGGGCTGCTCACGGTGATCGCGGGCCTGATGCCGGGCTACGTCTCCTTCGCCGTCCTGCTGGTGCCGACGGGGGCCGCGGCCCTGGTGTTCAGCGTCGCGAACAACAGCTTCGTGCAGCTGGGCGTCGACCCGCAGATGCGCGGCCGCGTGATGGCGCTGTACTTCATGTGCTTCATGGGGGGCACGCCCGTGGGGGCACCGCTGATCGGCTGGATCTCCGAGCACCTCGGTGCGCCCTGGGGGCTCATCCTGGGCGGCGCGGTGTGCGTGGTCGCCGGTATCGGCGCAGCCGCCTGGCTGGCGCGGGGACGACGGGTGCGGCTCGAGGGCGGGCCCAACCCGCTCCGGCTGCGGATGCGCATCGGCGCCCCAGGCACGCGGGTCCCGTCGGCGCGGCTGCGCGCCGCCGAGGAGGCCGCAGCCGGGAAGGTGCCGGGGCAGCAGTCCCTGGGCGGCTGACCGCGTCCGACGGCGGCGCGCGGAGTACCGTCGCCGGCATCCTTTCCGGGCCAGGGAGGCGAGATGCACGTCCCGCTGCTGCAGATCGGCGGCACCGTCGCCGTGATCGCCGCCCTCATCGCCTGGACGGGGCCCGTCTTCCGCTGGGCGCGCCGGAAGGCGGAGCGCCGCCGGACGGCCCGGTATCCGACGCCCGGCCGTCGGCCGCTCCAGGTGGTCGCCGCCGACGTCCGCCGGCTCGCCCGGTCGATCTCCCTCGTCCCGACCGGGGCGCCGATGGCCCGCCGTCGAGCGCTCGCCGCCGCGTACGACGACGTGCTCGTCGAGGCCGCGACCCTGCTGGAGATCCCGCACGAGCTGCGCACGACGCCCGATGGTCCGGCGCGGGACGTGGAGCGGCTGCGGTTGCTCGCCGCCCTGGAGGGCGCCGGGCTGGCGGTGCAGGGCTGAGCCCGGCCGGACGGCGGCTGTTCTTCGCCGTCGACCCGCCGGAAGACGCGCGCGCCGACCTGGCCGTGACGGTGGCCGGCCTGGGGGACCTCCCCGGGGCGCCGCGCTGGACCGCACCGGACCGCTGGCACCTCACCCTGCTCTTCCTCGGGGCGGTGCCGTCGGAGCGAGTGCCGTCGCTGGTCTCCGCGGCGACGCGTGCGGTCGAGGGCACGTCATCGATGACGCTGCGGCTCGCCGGTGGCGGACGGTTCGGGTCGGTGCGTCGTCCGCAGGTGGCCTGGGCGGGGCTCGACGGCGACGTCGACCCCCTCGTGGCGCTCGCCGCCCGGCTCGCGGACGCCGCCCGGGGCCTGCGGCTGCCGGTCGAGGACCGGCCGTTCCGCCCGCACCTCACGCTGGGCCGGTGGCGTCCCCGGCAGCCGGCGGACGGAACGCTGACCGACCGGCTCGCCGCCTACCGCGGGCCGGTGTGGCCGGTGACCGAGGTCCGGCTCTGGGAGAGCCATCTGGGCGCGACGCCGACCTACGACCTCGTCGCCGCTTGGCGCCTGGGGAAGCAGGCATAGGTACCTTTACATGCGCTTTGGTGCCGGAGATGCACGTATAGGTACCTATGCCTCGGCAGGTGGAGTCACCAGGCGTACTCCATGGGCGCGGCCTCGTAGCCGGGGAAGATCTCGTCGAGCCGGTCCAGGGCGGCGTCGTCCAGCGTCACCCCCAACGCGGCCAGCGACCCCTCGAACTGCGCCATGGTGCGTGGGCCGACGATGGGCGCGGTCACCGCCGGCTGGTGCAGCAGCCAGGCCAGACCGACGTCGGCGGGCGCCTGCCCGAGCTCGCGACAGAAGGCCTCGTACTGCTCGAGCGCCGGCCGATGCTTCTCGATCCGCTCCTGGTTGCGCTGCTCGTTGCGTCGTCCGCCCTCGGTCTTCTCCAGGACGCCGGCCAGCAGACCGCCGGCCAGCGGGCTCCACGGGAGAATGCCGACGCCGTAGTGCGTCGCTGCGGGGAGCACTTCGAGCTCCACGTGCCGGGTCAGCAGGTTGTAGTGCGACTGCTCGCTGACCAGGCCCTGGGAGGAGCGGCGGGCGGCGGCCTCGTTGGCGGCGGCGATCTGCCAGGCGGCGTGGTTGGAGGACCCGACGTAGAGGACCTTGCCCTGGGCGACGAGCGTCTCGCACGCCTGCCAGATCTCCTCCCACGGCGTCCTCAGGTCGACGTGGTGGAACTGGTAGAGGTCGATCCAGTCGGTGCGCATGCGGCGCAGCGAGCCCTCGCAGGCGCGCACGATGTTCCGGGCCGAGAGGAAGGTGTCGTTCGGCCAGTCGGTCATCGAGCCGTAGACCTTGGTGGCCAGCACCGTCTTCTCCCGGCGCTCCCCGCCCTGGGCGAACCAGCTGCCCAGCACCTCCTCGGTGCGGCCCTTGCCGGCGTCGAAGCCGTAGACGTTCGCGGTGTCGAGGAAGTTGATCCCCTCGGCGTGCGCCCGGTCCATGATCGCGTGCGAGTCGGGCTCCTCGGTCTTCCAGCCGAAGTTCATGGTGCCCAGGCAGAGGCGCGAGACCGTCAGGCCGCTGCGGCCGAGGTGCGTGTACTTCATGGAACACCACCCTGGCACCCTGATCGCCGTGCCGCAGGACGATCAGACCACCGCATTCGACGCCGCCACCGCCGTCCGGCGGGCCGAGGGCGGAGGCCTGGTCGCCGACCTCGACCCCGGATGGGACGTCGGCGGCGGCATCCTCAACGGTGGCTACCTGCTGTCGGTCGTCGCGCGGGCCGCGGTGCTGGAGAGCCCGCACCCGCACCCGGTGGCCGTGTCGGCCAGCTACCTGCGCGCGCCGGCCGCCGGCCCGGTTGCCCTCACCGTCGTGCCCGGACCGGCCGGGCGCACGCTGGCCCACTCGCTGGTCACGCTGTCCGACACCGGCGGCCCGGCGCTGACCGTCCAGGCGACGACGGCGACCCTGGGCTCCACGCCGTCGGAGTACAGCCACCCGATGCCCGACGTCCCATCCGTGGAGGAGTGCTTCTCGGTCGCCGAGCACCGCGACCTGGCGCCGCCCGGGGTGCAGGTGCCGGGGCTCTCCCTGCGGGTGGACACCCGCCTCGACATCGCCACCGCGGGCTGGGCGTTCGGTCGGCCCTCGGGGGAGCCGGTGCTGCGGGCGTGGATGCGGTTCGCCGACGGCCGCGAGCCCGACCCGCTGGCGCTGCTGACCTTCGCCGACGCGCTGCCGCCCACCAGCTTCGCGATGGGCAATCCGGGCTGGGCGCCGACGGTGCAACTGCAGGTGCTCGTGCGGGCACTGCCGGCGCCCGGCTGGTGCCTGGTCGAGGCCCGCTCCAGCGAGATCTCCGGCGGGTGGGTGGACGAGGACTACCGGATCTGGGACTCCACCGGCCGCCTGGTCGCGCAGAGCCGCCAACTCGCCCGCGCCCCCCGCTGACTCGTCCCCCTCCCCGACGATCAGGTGACCTGATCGAGCCTGTCGCGCGAACGGTGGCGGATGAGCCGCCGCGGTGCATCGCTGGGTGATGTTGCGCTGTGAGTCGGGGGGCGGGCGCCGGTTGATGGTGGTCGGGAGCGGGGATAGTGGCCCGGTCAGCGCTGTCGGCGGTGCCGGCCGCCCCCGGATCAGGCGGTGGCCAGCCGGTGGGCGTGGATCTTGCGCAGGTTGTGCACGGTGCAGGCCAGCGACCACTCGGTCTTGGCGTTCTGCAGGCCGCGGCGGAGGAGCTGGCGTAGTCCCTGCCGGTCTTTGATCTGGCCGAAGACCGGTTCGACCGTGCGTCCTCGGAGGGCGTATTTCTCCGTGCCTTCGGGGGTGCGCAGCCTGTCCTGGGCGCGGGCGGTGGCCGGGCGGGAGGTCAGCGGTTTGTCCCCGGCGGGGTCCTCGCCGGCGGCGCGGCGTTCGTCGCTGATCATCGGGGCCAGCAGGCGCAGGCCGCGGGTCTCGGCCTCGGTGAAGGTCTCCTCGTTGGCGTAGCCGGCGTCGGCGACCCAGGTGTCGGGCGTCTCCTCGATGCCGGCCTGGTTCAGCTGCTCGGCGGCGTCATCGAGGACGGGAAACAGCTGATGGGCGTCGGTGGCCGCCTGGGTCAGCGTCTGGCCGACGATGAGCTGGTCTTCGGTGACCGCGGCCTGGGCGTTGTAGCCCTGCACCAGCCCCCGCCCGCCCCGCATCGTCCGCGAGTCCGGATCGGTGGCGTTGGCCCGCGGCGGCTTGTCCTTGTCCGGATTGCGGCCCGGTGGATGCTCGCCCGGTTGGGCGCCGCGGCGGGTGCCGGCGTCCTTGCGGCGCTGCCACTCGGCCTTCCTCACCTCCTGCTCGGCCACGGCCGCGGCCTGCTCGTCGTCCAGGCGCTGCTTGGCCTCCTTCAGTCGAGCCAACCGCTCGGCCCGCCGGCGCAGCGGCGGTGGCAGCTCATCCCCGCGGTCGTCGCCGTGTTCGGCGTCCTCGGCCGCGTCGATGCGCGTCTGTTCGTCGAGCAGCTCGGCGGCCAGCTGGTCGTAGCGGGCCTGCTCCTCGGCGACCTGGTGGGCCAGCGACGCCGAGGTGTGGTTCTTCGACCAGGAGGCGTTCGCGGCGATCTTCGTCCCGTCCACCGCGATCACGCCCAGCCGCACCATCCCGGCCTCGTGACACACCCGCAGCACCTGCGCGAACAGCTCCTGCAGCGGCTGGCGGTGACGCGTGACGAACCGGGCGATCGTGGCGTGATCGGGCACCCGATTGCCGGCCAGCACCCGGAACGCCACATCGCGGACACAGTGCCGCTCGATCGCCCGCGACGAGCGCACCCCGACCGCGTGCGCGTACAGCAGCACCGCCACCATCAGCGCCGGGTCGAACGCCGCCGCGCCCTGCCCGTTGGCCCGATACGAGCGCTTGAACCCCGACAGGTCGAACGAGTCCACCGCATCCTTGACCGTCCAGGCCAGCTCCCCGTCGGGCAGCCAATCCCGCACATCCGGCGGCAGCAGGAACCCCTGATCGACATCCCCGCGGATGAAGTTCTGCGGCATACCCCAGTCTCCCGCCGCCCAGGATGATCATCAATCAGGCGCGCTTTGTGCGACAGGCTCGATCGTCGAGGGTCCTCCCTCAGCGTCGACGGCGAGGGAGGACCAGCTACGGCGAGGGAGGACGGCGTCAGGGCCGCTTCGGCAGTTGCACCTCGCCGGTCAGGTAGCGCTGCACGGTCGGGCCGATGGCCGCGACGATCGACTCCGGTGACGCGGAGGCGAGCGGTTCGACCTTGAGCACGTAGCGGGCCATGACGAGGCCGATCAGCTGGGACGCGGCCAGCGCGCCGCGTGCCTCGCGTTCGGCGGTGGGAAGCCCCAGCGTGCCGACCACGCGCCGCAGGATCTGGGACACGAGGAACTCGCGCAGCAGTTTCGCGGTCCACTCGTTGCCCACGGCGGACCGGACCAGCGCGAGTGCGGCGGGCCGCATCGGTCCGTCCCAGACGCGCACGAGCAGCCGGACGATGTTCTCGCCCAGGTTCTCCCGGCCTCCCGCCAGCACCTCCGGCAGCAGCTCCGCAGGGTTGGCCGGCGCCTCGATCGCGGCGAGGAACAACTTGTCCTTGCTGCCGAAGTAGTGGTGGACCAGGGCCGGGTCGACGCCCGCGGCGGAGGCGATCCCGCGGATGGTGGCGCCGTCGAAGCCGCGCTCGGCGAACGCCTCCCGGGCAGCGGCGAGGACGGCGTCCCGGGTGTCGGGGTTCCCGGGGCGCCGTCCCGACCGTCGTGCGGGTCCTGCTCCGCTCAGCTGGTCCTCCTCCGCAGGGTCGCCGCCGCCAGGGCGAGGGCGACCAGGGCGGCGCCGGCCACGATCCCGACGTCCACCCACATCCTGCCGGTGGCCTCGGACGACCGTCCGACCTCCTGCAGCGCCTCGACCGCGTAGGTGAGGGGGAGGACGTCGCTGATCGCCTGCAGCCAGCCCGCCATCTGCTCGCGCGGCACGAGCAGGCCGCAGAGGAAGAACTGCGGCAGCACGATCACCGGCATGAACTGCACCGCCTGGAACTCGCTGCGGGCGAAGGCGCTGGCCAGCAACCCGAGGGCGACGCCCAGCACCGCGTCGACGACGGCGATGAGGACGACCAGCCAGACCGAACCGGTCACCTCCAGGTCGTAGACCGTCGTCGCCACGGTCACCGTGACCACCGCCTGCAGGGCCGCCGCCAGCCCGAACGCGAGGCCGTACCCGAGCAGCAGGTCGAGCCGGGCGAGGGGAGTGGTCAGCAGCCGCTCGAGGGTGCCGGACGTGCGCTCGCGCAGCATCGCGATGCTCGTCACCAGGAACATCACCACGAACGGGAAGATCCCGAGCATCGTCAGGCCGACCCGGTCGAAGACGCCGGGTTGTCCCGGCATCATGGGCACGTCCTTCCAGAGCAGGTAGAGCAGGCCCAGCAGCAGGCTGGGCAGCACCAGCATCATCGCGATGGTCCGGTGGTCGTGCCGCAGCTGGCGGAGGACCCGGCCGGCGGTCGCGGCGGTGAGCCGAGGGCTCAGGTGTGCCGGAGCCGGGCGGCTCAGGGTCGCGGTCACGCCGCCACCTCCTCACGGGCGCGGACGACGTTGAGGAACGCCTCTTCGAGGTCCTCGGAGCGGCCGTCGGCGCGCAGCTGCGCCGGCGTGGAGTCGGCGATGAGCTCGCCGGCGCGGAGCAGCAGCAGCCGGTCGCAGCGGCCGGCCTCGTCCATCACGTGGCTGGACACGATCAGCGTCGTCCCGGCAGCCGCCAGGGCGTGGAACCTTTCCCACAGCTCGACGCGCAGCACCGGGTCGAGACCGACGGTCGGCTCGTCGAGGACGAGCACCTCCGGGCTGCCCACCAGGGCGCAGGCCAGGGAAGCGCGACCCCGCTGGCCGCCGGACAGATCAGCGACGAGCTGGCCCGCGGCGTCCGCGAGACCGACGTCGGCGATCGCGGCGTCGGCCTCCCGGGCGCTCATCCCGTACAGCGAGGCGAAGTAGCGGGCGTTCTCCCGCACGGTGAGGTCGTCGTAGACGCTCGGTGCCTGCGTGACGTAGCCGACCCGGGCGCGCAACCCCGGGGAACCGGCCGGTTCCCCGAGCACGGTGACCTGACCGGAGCGCACCTGCTGGACCCCGACGAGCGCGCGCATGAGCGTCGTCTTCCCGCTGCCGCTGGGCCCGAGCAGACCGGTGACCTGCCCGGCCGGGACGGCGAACGAGAGACCGGGCAGGACGCGCCTGCGCCCCCGGTCGACGCCGAGATCGGTGACGGTGACGGCGTCCATGCCGGCCTCCAGGAACTCAACGGCTGATGAACTCAACGCTAGATGAGTTGTTGGAGCGGCGTCAACGGAGTCCTTGGTCCCCGTGTCGATGATCAGGTCACCTGACCGTTCGGGGTCCTTCCTCACGGTCGACCGCGAGGGAGGACCCCTGGTGATCAGGTGACCTGATCACCGCGGCAGCGGGCGGGCAGAATCGGCGGCGTGCCCGCCCCCGTCGTCATCACCGATCCGCGCGACGACCGGGTGGCCGACTTCCGCGACCTCAAGGCCGGCGACCGGCCGGCCGGCACGCCACGCGGCGCGCTCGGCCCGGTCATCGTCGAGGGCGTTCCTGCCGTCGAGCGGCTGCTCGCCTCGCCGTACCGGGTGCGGGCGGTCTTCGGGGTGCCGGGGCGGGTGGCCGCGCTCGACCTGCCGGAGGGCATCCCGGCCTACGAGGCGGACAAGTGGGTGCTGTCGGAGGTCATCGGCTTCCGGCTGACCCGTGGGGTGGTGGCGTCGGCGGACCGCCGTCCGCCCGCGGACCTCGGCGACCTGCTGGCCGGGCCGGACCCGGCGGCGCCCCGCCGGCTCGCCGTCCTCGAGGCGCTCAACGACGCGGAGAACCTGGGATCGATCGCGCGGTCGGCGGTCGCGCTGGGCGTCGACGGGTTGCTGCTGGACCCGCGCTGCGCCGACCCGCTCTACCGGAGGTCGGTCCGGGTCTCGATGGGCCACGTGCTCGGGCTGCCGTTCGCCGTCCTGCCCGAGTGGCCGACCGGCCTGGACCGGCTGCACGAGGCCGGCTACACGACGGTGGCGCTGACCCCGGCTCGGGACGCCGTCGATCTCGGCGACCTCGACCCGGCGGCCCATCCGCGCACGGCGGTGCTGCTCGGCGCGGAGGGCCCCGGGCTCACCCCCGAGGCGCAGCAGGCGGCAACCGTGCGGGCCAGGATCCCGATGCGCACGGGAGTGGACTCCCTGGGCGTCGCCGCGGCGGCGGCGGTCGCCTTCGCCATGCTGCGCTGAGCTCTCAGCCGCGGAGGGAGAACCGCGCCAGGTGGGCGCGCGCCTCCTCGGCGTGGGCCGGCTGGCACATGACGTCGTAGCGGCTGGCGACGATCTTGCTCGTGCTGGTGAAGTCGCGCCGTCCCTGCGTGGCGGCGTAGCCAATCCCGCCGAAGATCGCGCCGAACACGAGGCCGATCAGCAGGCCGGCGAGCACCGAGCCGATCCAGCTGCTGCCGTCCGGGGAGAAGATGCCGAGGAGCAGGCCGACGAACAGACCCCACCAGGCGCCGGCCGCGGCGCCCGCGGCGACCGCCCGGCCCAGGGTCAGGCGCCCGGTCACCTTCTCGATCATCCGCAGGTCCGACCCGATGATCGTGACGTTCTCGACGGCGAACTTCTGGTCCGAGAGGTGGTCGACGGCGGCCTGCGCCTGCTCGTAGGAGTCGTAGGAGCCGACCTGGACGCCGCCCGTGGGCATGGAGACCGAGGCTGTCATGCCTGGTTCAACTGCGCAGCGGGCGAGGGTGTTCCCGGCGCCGCGGGGTCAGCGGTGGCGGCGGACCCCGAAGACGATGTCCTCCCACGCGGGGATGCGAGCGCGGGGATCCTCGTCCTCGCCCTCGCTGCGCCCCAGGACGACGGTGTCGTGGTCGGCCACCTCGTCGAGCAGGGCGTCGAAGCTCCGCTCGTCGGCGGGGGAGCCGCTGGCGGGGTGCACGTCCCGCACCAGCTCGTCGTCGTGCGCGGCCAGATCGGACGGCAGGACGTCGGGCGTGACGGTGTCGTGGATCGGGTCGTCGTCGGCGCGCTCGGTGTCGGTCCGGACGACGCTCACCGCGCGCGGGCGGGGAGCCGTCGCGGCCATGCCGGCGGGGACGTCGGGGACCACGCGCACGAGCCGGGTGCCCTCGGCGAAGTCCATGGTGGCCGCGTCGGCGGGCGTGACGGTGCGCGAAGGGAGGTCGAACGTCCAGCGGGTCAGGCCGGACTTGTCGCCGGCCCGCCACGCGCCGGTGACCTGCCAGGTGCCGTCGTCGGTGCGGTGGGCGTCCCACGTGACCGCGTCGATGTCGGAGTCGATCAGCCGGAGCCGGTCGGTCATGAATTGCTGCAGGGCGCCGCCGGGGGAGCCCTCGCTGAGCCGGACGCGGGCCTCGCGGGCCTGCTCGGCCACGCGCTGCCGCTCCTGGATCACCGGGTGGGCGAATCGCATGATCCGCTCGACGCGGGTGCCGGAGGCCGCCGCCACCTGCTCGGGGGTCTCCCCGGCGCGGATGCGTGCCTGGATGACGCGGGGCGGCAGCTCCACACCGGCGTCGACGTCGATCTGGGTCAGCCGGCGGGCGTCCCCGCGGGCCGCGGCGCGCACCCGGTCGTCGATGGGCAGCTCGAACCGCTCGCCCTCGGCACCGTCGGCGCCCTCGACGGCCAGCACGAGGCTCTTCCCGTCGGCGGAGAGCGCCACGAGGCGCAGTGCGCGCATGGGCGGACCTCCTGACTGCGCGACCGGCCGCCGGAGAGACGGACCGGAGCACGAGGCTATCGGCGAGCTCCGGGCAGCGCCCGCAGGCGGCCCGGCGTGGCGCGTCCCGGAACCGACCGGACCGTCCCCCGCCAGGGGGGTGCGGAACCGCCCGACCTCCGCCGATACCGAGCGATGACACGTGTTCGAAACACACGGTCCGCACAGTGGTGCCCGCGGCGCGGGCCGAGAGAGATTGTCGAGGAGGTGTCCATGGTCAGCCCACTGACCGACCGGCGGTCGTCCGCGCCCGCCGGACTGCTGGCCGCCCCCGCCGAGGCGTCGCCCGAGCTGCTGCCCGCGGAGGTGCGCCGTGCCGTCACGGAGATCGCGGCCGCCCCCGGCGCCTGGTGCCCGGCGCTCTCCCCGGACGGTTCCCGCGTCGCCTACGTCACCGACCGCTCCGGCATCCCGCGGCTGGAGGTGGCGGTGCTCGACGGGGCGACGCCGCCCGTCGTGCTGTCCGGCCCCGCCGAGGAGGTCGTCTCCGTGGCCTGGTCGCCGGACGGCGGCCGGCTGGCCTACCTGGTGAGCCCCGGCGGCTCCATCTGCGCCGAACTGCACGTCGTCCGCCCCGACGGGAGCGACCACCGCGTCGTCGCCGGGGAGGACCCGCGCGCCACCGTCTTCGCCGGCGGCTGGACCGGCCCCGGGCACTACGCCTGCTCGATCGCGCCGGGCGACGGCCCCGACGCCGACGTCGTCCTCGTCGATGCCGCCACCGGTGAGCACCGCACCCTGGCCCGCGGCGGCTTCCTCTCCGTCACCTCGGTGTCGGTCGACCAGCGGTTCGTCCTGGCCCGGCGCGGCCCGCGCGCCTACCGCCACGTCGTGGTCGTCGACGTGGGCTCGGGGGTGCAGCGTCGGCTGATCGGTCTCGACGCCCCCGGCGGCATCGCCTCGGAGGACGGCCGTTTCGGGCCCGACGGCCGCTCCGTGTACCTCCGGGCGTCGCTGCCCGGGGAGCCCTTCACCGACCGGTCCGGCCTGGTGCAGGTCCCGCTGGCCGAGGACGGCGTCCCGGGCGCGGGCCGCGTCGTGCTCGCCCGCCCGGACGCCGACCTGGACGGCTACGCCCTGCGCACCGACGGCACCGTCCTGGCCGTCTGGAACGCCGGTGGTGTCACCGAGCTGCGCGTGCACGCGCTGTCCGACGGGTCCTGCGTCCGCGAGATCCCCCTGCCCGAGCCGGTCATGCCCGGCTGGTCGCTCTCGGCGGACGGTGCCACGATGATCGCCGAGCTGACGGGGCCCCGCTCCCCGCGCGGGCTGTTCCGCATCGCCCTGGACGACGGCGTGCCCGCGTCGCTCCCGTCCGGTCCGTGCCGCCCCGACCCCGAGGGCCTGGTCACCCCGGTCCGGTACGACTACGTCGCCTCCGACGGGCTGCCGCTGTCGGGCTGGCTCTACGTGCCGCCCGGGGTCCAGGGGCCCAACCGGACGGTCGTGAGCTTCCACGGCGGCCCCGAGGGCGAGGAGCGGCCGGACTGGTCGCCGCTCGCCCAGTCGCTGGTGGCCGCGGGCTTCACGGTCTTCGCGCCCAACGTGCGCGGTTCCGGCGGCTTCGGCCGGGCCTTCCTCACCGCCGACGACGGCCCGGCGCGCGAGGCCTCCTTCGCCGACGTCCGGACGACGGTCGACGAGCTCGTCACGGCCGGCATCGCCGAGCCGGGCCGGATCGGCGCCCACGGCTGGTCCTACGGCGGCTACCTGACGCTGGTCGCGCTCACCCGCTGGCCCGGCCTGTTCGCCGCCGGGGTCACCGGCGCCGGCATGAGCGACCTGCGCACGTTCTTCGCCGGCACGGAGCCGTGGATGGCGGCGGCGTCGGTCACCGAGTACGGCGACCCGGTCGCCGACCGGGAGCTGCTCACCGCACTCTCGCCGATCACCGACCTGGAGCGGCTCACCTCCCCGGTGCTCTTCGTGCACGGCGACCGCGACACGAACGTGCCGGTGGCGGAGTCGGTGCAGGCGCACCAGGCGCTCCAGGCCCTGGGTGCGCCCAGCGACCTGCTGCTGCTCCCCGGTGAGGGGCACACCATCGTCGGCCGGAACCACCTCGTCGAGCTCGGCGAGCGCGTTGCCGCCTGGTTCGATCGCTGGCTGTGAGCAGGTCGGGGGACGCAGATCCGTTCGCCGGCTACCCAGCAGCCCCGGCTGACGAGGCGGTCAGCCCGGACGGCCGGCTGCGCGACGGGTACGCCGGGATCGGTTCGTTCCTGCAGCGGCTGGGGACGCCGGGCCTGACGGCTGCCGCCACCGCGCTCGCCGCGGAGGGGGCGGCACGGGGGATCGCCGTGGCCACCTGGTCCGACGGCCGGCAGGACGTGCGCCCCTTTCCGCTGGATCCGGTGCCGCGGATCCTGCCCGCCGCGGAGTGGGCCCGGATCGCCGCCGGGGTCGAGCAGCGGCACCGCGCGCTCAACGCCTTCCTCGCCGACGCCTACCGGGCCGCGGGCCGGCGGCGCGGGGACGTCGACCGCGACCCGCAGGTGGTGCGGGCCGGCGTCCTGCCGCAGTGGGCGGTCGCGCACAGCCCCGTCCGCGACCCCGGCGCCGTCGGTCAGGCCTGGCCGGGGCAGCGACGGGCCACCGTGGCCGGCGCGGACGTGCAGCGCACCGCGTCGGGGGAGTGGGTGGTGACCGCCGACCATCTGCGGGTGCCGGCCGGCCTGGGGTACGCGCTGGCCGGCCGGGATGCCCTCCGTGGCGCCGTTCCCGAGCTGCTCGCCGCCGCCACCGGGGTCGTCGACCCCTCCGACGCGCTGCCGCTGCTGCGCGCCGGGCTGGCGACCGCGGCGCCGCCGGCCTGCACGGGCACGCCACGGCTCGCCGTCCTGACCGCCGGGGAGAGCGACAACGCCTGGTTCGAGCACCGGCTGTTCGCCGATGCCCTGGGCGCGCCGCTCGTGCGGGCCGGGGACCTCTGGCCACGCACGGACGGCGGTGTGGAGGCCGCGGTCGACGGCGAGCGGCTCCCGATCGACGTCCTCTACCGGCGCTTCGACGACGGCCTGCTGGCCGCGTTCCGCACCCCGATCGGGCAGTCGCTGGACGTGCTGCTCACCGAGGCGGTGCGGGCCGGCCGGCTCGGCCTGGCCAACGTCCCGGGCAACGAGCTCGCCGACGACGCCGCCAGCTACGCCTGGGTGCCGCAGATGATTCGCTTCTACCTGGGGGAGGAGCCGCTGCTGGGCTCGGTCCCCACCTGGGTACTCGCCCACGAGGACCAGTGGGCCGCGGTGCGCGACCGGCTGCACGAGCTCGTCATCACGCCGGTCGCCGGGTACGGCGGCCGGGGGACGATCGTGGGGCCCGCGTGCTCGGCGGCGGAGCTGGCCTTCCTCCAGGCGGAGGTCTCGGCCGCGCCCTACCGCTTCGTCGCCCGGGAGCCGGTGACGCCGACGACGCTGCCGACCCTCGTGGACGGTGCGCTCCGGCCGCGGCACGTCGACCTGCGCGTCCTGTCCGTGGTGGGTCCGGGCGAGGGCACGACCGCGCTGCCGGCACCGCTCACCCGCGTGGCCGACGGCCCGGAGCCCGCGACCTGGTGGTGGGGCGGGGCCAAGGACACCTGGATCCTCGGCTGATCCAGCGCCTCTCAGGTGCGCGGTTCGCGACCGGCCGGCTGCCGCGGCTCGTCGAGCAACGGGGTCGGCGCACGGAGCGGCACGCGGCCGGGTGCCGCGGCCGTGACCGTCAGGGGTGCGCCGTCGACGACGACGGTCACCGGCCCGTCGCCACGCAGCAGTGCGACCGTGGTGGCTTCCTGCGTCGTCTCGACGCGGAGCAGCCTGCTGCGCCAGGTGACGTGGTAGGCGGTGCGCGAGAGCGACGTCGGCAGCAGGGGCGCGATCTCGAGGTCCTCGTGGTCCTCCCGCAGCCCACCGAGACCGGCGACGAACGCCAGCCACGCTCCTCCTACCGAGGCCAGGTGCAGCCCGCTGGCGGTGTCTCCCTGGACGTCGCGGAGATCCACCAGAGCGCACTCCCGCAGGTAGCGCAGGGCGAGATCGGGGTGCTGCGCCTGGGCGCACGCGACGGCCTGGACGGCCGCCGACAGCGAGGAGTCCCGGACGGTGCGCGCCTCGTAGTAGTCGAGGTCGCGCGCCACCTCCTCGGCCGTGAAGTCGTCGCGACACCACCACAGCGCCTGGACGAGGTCGGCCTGCTTGAGCACCTGCCGCCGGTAGAACTTGGCGTAGTGCTGGTGCTCCTGGACCGGGTAGGAGTCGCGCTTGTCCTCGAACCGCCATTCCCGGTAGGTCGTGAAGTTCTCGTTCATCGGGTGCACCCGTAGGCCCTCGTCCCACGGGACGTGCACCGCTGCCGCCGCGGCCCGCCAGGCGGAGGTCTCGGTGTGGTCCACGCCCAGCTGCGACGCGCGCGCCTGCAGCCGCTGGCACGCGTCGGCAGCACACAGGAGGTTGCGCCGGGCCATGAGGTTGGTGAAGACGTTGTCGTCGACGATCCCGGTGTACTCGTCCGGCCCCGTCATGCCGAACAGGTGCCACCCGCCCGCCGCGTCCTCGTGACCCATGGACATCCACAGGCGGGCCGTCTCGACGAGCACGTCCAGGCCTCCGACGGAGTCGAGGTCATCGGCCGTGACGTTCTGGTAGAGCCAGAAGGCGCGGGAGATGTCGGCGTTCACGTGCATCGCCGCCGTGCTCGCCGGCCAGTACGCGGACACTTCCCGCCCGCTGATCGTGCGCCACGCGAAGCAGGCGCCCTGCAGCCCCAGCGTCTCGGCGCGCTCGCGGGCGACGTCGAGCGTGGCGGAGCGCCACCGCAGCAGGCGGGCCGCCGCGTCCGGGTGCAGCAGCGTCAGGGCGGGCAGGACGAAGCCCTCGACGTCCCAGAAGGTGTGGCCGCTGTAGCCCATGCCCGTGAGGCCCTTGGCGCCCACAGGGGCACCCGAGATGCAGGCGGCGGAGCAGAACAGCTGGAAGACGCCGTAGCGCAGCGCCTGCTGGAGCTCGGGGTCGCCGTCGACCTCGACGTCCGCCGTCGCCCACAGTTCGTCGAGGACGGCCCGCTGACCGGCGACCAGGTCGTCCCACCCGAGATCGAGTGCGGAGCTCACGGCGGCCGACGCCTGCCCGATGAGGGAGTGCGGCCCGGCGTCGTGCGACCAGCTGTACGCGACGGCCTTGACGATCGTGAGGCTCCCTCCGGGCGGCAGGTCGGCGGCGACCGTGGTGACGACCTGGTGGTCGATCTGCGTACTCACCCGCCCGCCGTCGATCTCGTGGCCGACGGCGGCGGCGACACCGATGCCCGACCCGCGCGTCCGTGCCGCGAGGACGCCACCGTTCGCCGTGCGGACGTGGGCGAGCGTCTCGAAGGCGTGGTCCAAGGCCGCGGCGACGCGCGGGTCGGCGTTGTCCACGCCCGTCGGCGTGACCTCCCCGCCGACGAGCTCGGACCGGACGACGACGTGCGCCGGCCCGTCCACGGCGCGGACCTCGTACCGCACGGCGCAGACCGACCGTTCCACGAGGGAGACGATCCGCCGGGTGCGCAGCTCCAGCGTCGTGCCCGACGGCGCGGTCCAGCGCACCCGGCGGTCGAGCGTGCCGGCACGCAGGTCCAGCGTGCGCTCGTGGATGTCCGGGGATGCCTCCCGCACGTCGAGCGGGACACCGTCGACGAGCAGGTGCAGCGGCGTGCCGTCGGCGACGGTGAGCATCGCCTGCCCCTCGTCGGGGTGCCCGTAGCCGCCCTCGGGATAGGACAGCGGATGCGTCTCGTAGACCCCGGACAGGTATGTGCCGCGCATGCCATGCGGCTCGACCTCGTCCAGCGTGCCCCGGATCCCGACGTACCCGTTCGAGAGACTGAAGACGGACTCCGCGACGCCGAGCGTCCCGGGGTCCACGTGTGGCTCACGGACGAGCCACGGGGCGATGTCGAGGGTCGGGGCGGTCACGTCAGGTCCCTGCTCAGCAGGTTGCGGTGTCCGGTCGCTGGGCCGCCAGCGGGGTGGAGATGACCACGGTCGTGCCCTCGGGGCTGGGGGTGGCCGTGATCTCGGCGAACGCGCTCATCAGCGTGGAGCCACGGCCGCGATCCATGCTCGGCACCCGCTCCCGCCACTGCCCGTAGTCCCGCACCGCGATGCGGACGTGCCCGCCGTCGACCGCGGCGGTGACGTCGAAGTACGGCTGCGCCGGCTCCTGGGCGTGCTCGATCGCGTTGGTCACCGCCTCGCAGGCGGCCAGCAGCAGGTCGTAGGCCTGGTCCTCCCCGATGCCCGCGGTCGCCAGCCAGCCGCGCAGCCGGCGGCGCAGCACGGGGACGGAGGACGCGAACGACGGCAGCCGCCACTCCGCGAACGGCCCGGGCGTGGACTCCTGCGGCCGGCGGGGCGAGGGAGGTCCGGGCCTACCGGCTGCTGAGAGCGTGGGCGCCGGCGCGGGGGCCGCGATGGTCCTGGCATCCGGAGCGGGGACCACCGGATCCGCGGCCGGGAGGGCGGCGCGGCCGGCGGCGCGCTCCAGGGCCACCCGGACACGGGCGATGAGCTCGTCGGCCCGGAACGGCTTGGCCAGGTAGTCGTCCGCCCCTGCCTGGAGGCCCTCGACCGATGCCTCCTGACCGGCCCGCGCGGTCAGCATGATCACCGGGATGTGCCGGGTCGCCGGGTCGGCCCGCAGCGCGCGCAGCAGCTCGAAGCCGTCCACCCGGGGCATCATCACGTCGGTCAGCACGAGGTCGGGGAGCCGCTCCGCCACGGCCGCCAGCGCCTCCTCCCCGTTCGCCGTCGTCCGCACCGACCAGTGCGGCCCGAGCAGCCGGGTCAGGTAGGCGCGCATGTCGGCGTTGTCGTCGACGACCAGCACGTTCCGGCCCGCCGGCCCCCCGGTCGACACGGCCGCCGTCGGCTCGCCGGGCCGGGAGGTGTCCTCCTCCCAGCTCGCGGCCTCGCCGCGGGCCTCGTCCGACGGGCGGACCACGGCCCGCGGCTCGTCGTCGGCCACGTCCGGGGCGCCGTAGGGCAGCGTGACGGTGAACCTGCTGCCGGCCCCCGGCTCGCTGGTCACCGAGACGTGTCCGCCGTGCAGCGCGGCCAGTTCCTGCACCAGCGCGAGACCGATGCCGGTGCCCTCCCGCGTGCGGGCCGTCGCCCCGGGCACCCGGTGGAAGCGCTCGAAGAGGTGCGGCAGCTCGTCGGCGACGATCCCGACGCCGGTGTCGGTCACCGTCAGCACGAAGCCGTCGTCGGCGGCATGCAGGGCGACATCGATCCCGCCGACGAACGTGTACTTGACCGCGTTCGCGAGGAGGTTGACGACGACCTTCTCCCACATCCGCGGGTCGACGTAGGCCGGCCGGTCCAGCGGGGGGCAGTCCACGGTCAGCCGCAGTCCGGCCCGCTCGGTGGCGGCGCGGAAGATGCCGGCGAGCTCCGCGGTGAACGTGGCGACGTCGGTCTCCACCCGCACGGGGTTGGCCCGTCCGGCCTCGATGCTCGCGAAGTCGAGCAGGTCGTTGACCAGCCGCTGCAGCCGCTGGCCGTTGCGCATCGCGAGCTCCAGCTGCTCCTGCACCCCGGGCGCCAGCGGGGCGGTCGTGTCCTCGAGGACGTCGCCGATGGGGCCGAGCAGCAGCGTCAGGGGCGTGCGCAGCTCGTGGCTGACGTCGGAGAAGAACGTCGTCTTCGCGCGGTCCAGCTCGGCGAGGGACTCCGCCCGTAGCCGCTCGGTCTCGAAGGCTCGGATGTTGCCGATCACGCCGGCGAACTGCCCGGCCACGAGCTCGTAGAAGGACCGGTACTCCACGTCCAGCGCCAGATTGGGGCTCTTGCCTGCGAGGAGCAGCCCGAGCGGCTCGCCGTCCCGGGTGGCGGTGAGCGGGAGGACGACGGCCTCGGCGACCCGGTCACCGAACGGGCCACCGATCACGTCCAGCCGGTCGACGATGCCGGTGAGCTCCGCCGCGGTCCCCGCTGTCCCCGGCAGCAAGGTGGGATCGCAGCCGACCGCGGCGATGCGACGGAACCCGGTTTCGCCGGGCGAGGAGAGGTACACGGCGGCGAACGGCAGGTCCAGCGAGTCGGCCGACAGCGCGGCGCACATCGCCGCCACCGTCTCCTGCTCGTCCCCCAGCCGGGAACCTTCCGTCGCCAGGTCGTGGAGGAGTCGCTGTCGGCGCCCGCCGACGATCTGCCCGGTGACCTCCGTGCACACCCCGTGCATGCCGGCCACGGCGCCGTCGTCCCCGAACGCGGGCGCGTGGGAGACGGTGAAGTAGGTCTCCTCGCGGTAGCCGGCGCGCTCGAGCAGGAGGAGGAGACCCGGCAGCCAGGACGCCTCGAGGGTGGTCATGGCGTGCGCGATGGGCGGGCCGAGCGCGTCCCAGCCCTCGGCGAGGGTCTGGCGGATGTCCTTCCCGATCGCCGGGTGCTTCGCGCCGATGAAGGGCGCGTAGGCGTCGTTGTAGAACTGGATGAACTCCGGTCCCCAGGTCAGCACCATGGGAAACTTGGAGACCAGCACGGTGCGGATGGCGAAGCGCAGACTGGCCGGCCAGCTCTCGACCGGTCCTACCGGGGTGGCGGCCCAGTCGATGGCGGCCATGAGCCGGCCGGCCTCACCACCGGCGGCGAACAGCTCGCCGCGGTCGGGTCCCGACGGGGGATCGGGAACCACGTTCACCTCCAGCCGCAGAACGGGGATCCACCGTGGATCCCGGCGGAACACGCCCGGTCGACCGCCTGCTCGGCCACGACGGCGCCCCGGGAACGTACCTGCCGTCCCTGGGCGCGCGCCCGGGCAGCGCGGGACTACAGGCGCTCGACCACGTAGTCGATGCAGGCGGTCAGCGCCGTCACGTCGTCGGGGTCGACGGCCGGGAACATCCCCACGCGCAGCTGGTTGCGGCCGAGCTTGCGGTAGGGCTCGACGTCGACGATCCCGTTGGCCCGCAGGGTCTTCGCCAGGGCCGCTGCGTCCACCGAGTCGGCGAAGTCGATCGTCCCGACGACGAGGGACCGGTGGGCGGGGTCGGCCACGAAGGGCGTGGCGTACTCGGACTTCTCCGCCCAGCCGTAGAGCCGGCTGGAGGAGTCGGTGGTCCGCCCGACCGCTCCGGACAGGCCGCCCAGCGAGAGCAGCCACCGGATCTGGTCGGCCAGCAGGAACAGCGTGGCCACGGCCGGGGTGTTGTACGTCTGGTCCTTGGTCGAGTTGTCGACCGCGATCGACAGGTCGAGGAAGCCGGGGATCCAGCGACCGGAGGACTTGATCTCGGCCACCCGGGCCAGCGCGTCGCCGGACATGAGCGCCACCCACAGCCCGCCGTCGGCGGCGAAGGACTTCTGCGGGGCGAAGTAGTAGACGTCGGTCTGCGCGATGTCGACCGGCAGGCCGCCGGCGCCGCTGGTCGCGTCGATCAGCACCAGGGCGTCGTCGTCCCCGCCGTGCGGTCGCTGGATGGGTGCCATGACGCCGGTGGACGTCTCGTTGTGCGCCCACCCGTAGGCGTCGATGCCGTCCTGACCCTTCGGCAGGGCGAGGGTGCCGGGCTCGCCCTCGGCGATCACCGGATCGCCGAGGAACGGGGTCTCCTTGACGCCGGAGGCGAACTTGGCGGAGAACTCCCCGTAGGTGCCGAACGCCGCGCGGTCCCGGATCAGGCCGAAGGCGGCGGCGTCCCAGAACGCCGTCGTCCCGCCGTTGCCGAGGACGACCTCGTAGCCGTCCGGCAGGTCGAAGAGCTGCCGGAGGCCGTCGCGGACGTCGCGGACCAGCCCCTTGACCGGCGCCTGGCGGTGCGAGGTGCCCATGACCGAGGCTCCGTCGGCGGCGAGGGCGCGCAGCGCCTCCGGCCGCACCTTGGACGGCCCGCAGCCGAACCGGCCGTCGGCCGGCAGGAGCTCGGCGGGGATGGTGATGCTCATCCGGGAAGTGCCTCTCGGTTCGTCTCGGTGCCGGCGGTGCGTCGGGGCGGGGTGGAACGACGACGGCCCGGGACCGCAGAGCGCGGACCCGGGCCGTCGATTCGTAGCCGACGGCGCTCAGGCCGGGGCGACCTGGGTGGTCTGCTTGGTCTGGATGGTGTCCCAGCCCTCGACCTCCTCGGGCTTGCGCGGGTCGGGGCCGATGTAGCGGGCCGACGGGCGCACGAGGCGGCCGGTGTTCTTCTGCTCGAGGATGTGCGCGCACCAGCCGGCGGTGCGGGCGCAGGTGAACATCGAGGTGAACATGTGCGCCGGGACCTCGGCGAAGTCCAGGACGATGGCCGCCCAGAACTCCACGTTGGTCTCGACCGGCCGGTCGGGACGCCGCTCGCGCAGCTCCTTGAGCGCGGCCTGCTCCAGCGCCAGGGCGGCCTCGAACCGGGGAGCGCCCAGTTCCTCGGCCGACCGGCGCAGCACGCGGGCGCGGGGGTCCTCGGCACGGTAGACGCGGTGACCGAAGCCCATCAGCCGGTCGCCCTTGTCGAGCAGGTCCTTGACGTACTTCTCGGCATTCCCGGCCCGCTCGACCTCGTCCAGCATGTGCAGCACCCGGGAGGGGGCGCCCCCGTGCAGCGGGCCGGACATGGCGCCGATCGCTCCCGACATCGACGCCGCGACGTCGGCACCGGTGGACGCGATCACGCGCGCGGTGAAGGTGGAGGCGTTCATGCCGTGCTCGGCAGCCGACGTCCAGTAGGCGTCGACGGCGGCGACGTGCGCCGGGTCGGGCTCGCCGCGCCAGCGGACCATGAACCGCTCGACGATGGTCGAGGCCTCGTCGATGCGGCGCTGCGGGACGGCAGGGATGCCGATGCCACGGGCCGACTGCGCCACGTAGGACAGCGCCATGACGGCGGCCCGGGCGAGCTCCTCGCGGGCCTCCTCGGCGTCGATGTCCAGCAGCGGGCGGTAGCCCCAGATCGGGGTCAGCATCGCCAGCGCGGCCTGGACGTCGACGCGGACGTCGCCGGTGTGCACCGGGATCGGGAACGGCTCGGCCGGGGGGAGGCCCGGGCCGAACTTGCCGTCGACCAGGAGGGCCCAGACGTTGCCGAAGGTCACCTTGCCGACGAGATCCTCGATGTCGACGCCGCGATAGCGGAGGGCACCGCCGTCCTTGTCGGGTTCGGCGATCTCGGTCTCGAAGGCGATGATGCCTTCCAGGCCGGGTACGAAGTCGTCGGCCATCTCGCATGCTCCTCTGCGCGCGGACGCTGCGCGCCGGGGACATGGCACGCAGATTGCCTGCCGACCCTAGGTGGTGGTGCCACGCCGGGCACACGGGGGGCATCTCCCGGCCGTTCCAGCGGTGTCGTCGTCCTCCCGGGCCCGGCCCTCGCGCGCTCACGTCGTCCCGCGGTGCCAGCATGACGGCGTGCCCGACCTCTCCCGCATGCGCAACGACTACACGGCCGGCCGGTTGACCGAGGAGGAACTGGCCCCCACGTGGGTGGAGCAGTTCGACCGCTGGTTCGCCGACGTCGTCGCGGCCGAGGTGTCCGAGCCCAACGCCGTCGTCGTCGCCACGGCCGACGCCGACGGGGCGCCGGACGCCCGCGTCGTCCTGATGAAGGGCTACGACGAGTTCGGCTTCATCTTCGGCACGAGCTACGCCTCGGCGAAGGGCGCGCAGCTCGCGGCCAACCCCCGCGCCGCGCTCGTCTTCCCCTGGCACGCGCTGCAGCGGCAGGTGCGGGTCAGCGGGCGGGTGGAGCGGATCGGCGGCACCGCCTCCGACGGGCTGTGGGACCCGCGGCCGCGCGGGGCGCAGCTGGCCGCCGTGGCGTCGGTGCAGTCGACCGTCGTCGATTCGCGGGAGGAGCTGGTCCAGCGGCTGCGGCAGCTCGACGCGCAGACGGCCGACGGCCCGGTGCCCCGGCCCGAGATCTGGGGCGGCTACCGGGTGCTGCCCGAGCGCGTGGAGTTCTGGCAGGGCGGCAAGGACCGGTTGCACGACCGGCTGCGGTTCGTCCGCGACGACGAGGAGGGCGGAGGCTGGATCGTCCAGCGGCTCGCTCCGTGACGTCGCCGGTCGACCCGGTCGAGGGGGGAGGACCGGTCGAGCAGCCGGTGCCGGTCGACCGGCGGCGAGGCTGGGCGATCGACACCACGCCGCTGCGCAACCCGCACTACCGGCGGCTGTTCTGGGGCGTCGCCGCCACGATGCTCGGCCAGCAGATGACGCTGGTCGCCGTCCCGTTCCAGGTCTACCTGCTGACCGGCTCCTCGCTGATGGTCGGCGTCACCTCGGTCGTGGCGCTGGTGCCGCTGGTCGTGTTCGGTCTCCTCGGCGGCGCGATCGCCGACGCGATGGACCGGCGCCGGCTCATGCTCATCACCTCCGTCGGGGCGGCGGTGACCAGCGCGCTGCTCGCCGTCCAGGCGCTGCTGCCCGGCGGCGGCAACCTCGTGCTGCTGTGGGTGCTCACGGCGTGCGTCTCCGGCTTCGCCGCGGTCAACCAGCCCACGAGGAGCGCGGTGATCCCGGCGATCGTCGGTACGGCGGGCGTCCCCGCCGCCAACGCGCTGGCGATGACGGTGCGGCAGGTCGGCGTGATCGTGGGCCCGCTGCTGGCGGGGGTGCTCATCGGGATGGGCGAGCTCTTCCTGACCTACGTCGTCGACGCCCTGGGGTTCCTCGCGGCGGCGGTGCTGCTGCGCGGCCTGCCCCCACTGCCGCCGGCCGGGGTGGACGGACCGCTGCGCCTGCGGGCCGCGGTGCGCGGGGTGGGGGAGGGCTTCGCGTTCCTGCGTACCCAGCCGGTGCTGCTGATGACGTTCGTCGTCGACATCATCGCGATGATGTTCGCCTGGCCCCAGGCGGTCTTCCCGGAGCTGTCGCAGACCCGGTACGCGGACTCGCCCAACAGCCTCGGCTGGCTCTTCGCCGGCATCTCGATCGGGGCGCTGGTCTCCGGGCTGACGTCGGGCTGGGTCTCGCGGGTCGACCGGCAGGGCGCGGTGGTGCTCGCGGCGATCGCGGTCTGGGGCGTGGCGATCATCGGCTTCGGGTTCGCGCCGACGCTGTGGCTGGCCGTGCTCTGCCTCGCGGTCGCCGGCGCCGGCGACATGGTGAGCGCGGTGCTGCGCTCCTCGATGCTGCAGCTGGCCGCACCCGACGACATGCGCGGCCGGATGCAGGGCGTGTTCATCGTCGTCGTCGCGGGCGGTCCGCGGCTGGGCGACCTGCGGGCCGGGGCGCTCGCCAGTGCCGCGTCGGTGACCGTCGCGATGGTGTCCGGCGGGGTCGTCGTGGTGGTCGCCATGGCCGTCGTCGCGCTGGTCGTCCCGTCGTTCTGGCTCTTCCGCGCCTCGCGGGCAGCCAGCTGAGCCGTCGGTCGACCCCGCGAACCTCAGCTCCGGGTCGCCGACCTCGCGCTGCAGCACGTGGTCGGCGACCGCACGGTGAGGACGATGCCCAGACCCGGTGGGGCGACCTCACGCCAGCGCGCGGGCGACCACCCTCAGGTCGGCGACCAGCGCGTCGTAGGCGGCGTCGCGGGCCTCGTCCGGCGTGCGCAGGATCGCCGAGGGGTGCGTGGTCGCGAGCATCCAGGTCTGGGCCGGCGCGCCCTCGTCCGGCTCGTCGTCGTCGGCCTCCTGGTGCCCGTCGTCCGCGACGGCGGCGACGCCGGGCGGCGTCCACGGGATCAGCTGCCCGCGGTCCTTCGTGATCCGGAAGGACGGCGAGATCAGCGCCTTGGCCGCGGTCGCCCCGAGACAGACGACGACCTCCGGCTGGAGGACGGCGAACTCCGCCTCCAGCCACGGCCGGCACGCACGCAGGTGCTCGGGCTTCGGCGTCTGGTGGATCCGCCGCTTGCCCTTCACGATGTGGCCGAAGTGCTTCACGGCGTTGGTCACGTAGGCGTCCCGGCGGTCGATGCGCGCATAGCTCAGGGCCTTGTCGAGCAGCCGGCCCGCCGGCCCGACGAACGGCTCGCCCTTGCGATCCTCCTGGTCGCCGGGCTGCTCCCCGACGAACACGATCCGTGCGGTCTCCGGGCCCTCGCCGAACACCGTCTGCGTCGCCGGCTCCCACAGCTCGCAGGCCCGGCAGCCGGCGGCCGCGGCGCGCAGTCCCTCGAGCCCGACGCCGGCGGGCGGGTCCGCCGGCCGATTGCGTTCGCTCATGCGCCGATGACACCGCAGTGGCGCGGCGACCGCGACACGAGCGACCGATACGGTGCGGAGCAGTAAAGCCGCCGACCGCTGGGGGAGATGTGCTCGAGTTCGACGGTCTCCACAAGAGCTTCGGCGACAACCGCGTGCTCGACGGGGTCGGGTTCACCGTCGCCCCCGGCTCGATGTTCGGCTTCTGCGGGTCCAACGGCGCCGGCAAGACGACGACGATGCGGATCGCCATGGGCCTGATCCGGGCCGACGCCGGCGAGGTCCGCTGGCAGGACCGGGCCCTCGACCAGGGCACCCGCCGCCGGATCGGCTACATGCCGGAGGAGCGCGGGCTCTATCCGAAGATGAAGGTGGGCGAGCAGGTCGCCTACTTCGCCCGGCTGCACGGCCTGGCCGGTGCGGCCGCGGCGAAGGCCTCCGACGAATGGGTCGAGCGGCTCGGCCTCGCCGCCCGCCGCGGTGACGCCGTCGAGAAGCTGTCACTGGGCAACCAGCAGCGCGTCCAACTGGCGGCCGCCCTGGTCAGCCGGCCCGAGGTGCTGATCCTCGACGAGCCGTTCTCCGGCCTGGACCCGATCGGTGTGGACTCACTGGCCGAAGCCCTGCTCGACCAGGCCCGCAACGGCGTGCCGGTCGTGTTCTCCAGCCACCAGCTCGACCTCGTCGAACGGCTCTGCGATTCCGTCGGCATCCTGGCGCGCGGCCGGATGGTCGCCACCGGCACCGTCGACGAGCTGCGCCGCCGCGAGGCCGGCCGGCTGCTGCGGGTGGTGGTCTCTGAGGCCGCTCCGCGCTGGGCCGCCGAGCTGACCGGCGTCCGGGTGGTGTCGGAGCAGGCCGGGGACACGGTGCTCGAGCTCTCCGACGCCGCCGACGACCAGGAGGTGCTCGCGGCCGCCCTGCGCACCGGCCGGGTCACCCATTTCGCCTGGCAGCAGCCGACGCTGGTCGAGCTGTTCCGCGGGGCCGTCGCCGTCCCGACCCTCGAGGAGGTGGCGGCGTGAGCGGACCTCGCACGGTGAGCAGCGCCTCTCTGGTCCGGCTGGTCGCCGCCCGCGAGATCTCCGCCCGGGTGCGGGACAGGAACTTCATCATCAGCTCGGTCTTCATCCTCGTGGTGCTGGTCGGGATGCTCGGCCTCCAGGTCGCACTGGACTCCGGCAGCGAGGAGACCCGGGTCGGCGTCGTGGGCGACCTCAGCACGTTCGGCCCGGCACTGAGCGCCCAGGGCGAAGCCCTCGACGTCGAGGTCGAGACCGTGGAGCTGGCCGACGAGGCCGCCGCGCGCGCCGCGATCGAGGACGGCGACGTCGACGGCGTGCTCCTGGCCGACGGGGCAGGCGCACCGGAACTGCTGGTCGAGCAGTCGGCCGGCGGCTCGCTGCAGGCCGTCGTCCAGGGCGCGGTGGCCCAGCTGGCCCTCGCCGAGCAGCTGGCCGAGGCGGGGATCACCGGCCTCGACGCACCCGAGGTGGCGATCACCTCGCTGGACCCGGACCCGGACGCGGACGAGGACGGACAGCGGGTCGTCATGGCGCTCGTCGGCGTCGTGGTCCTGTACGGGTTGCTGATCATGTTCGGCCAGTTCGTGGCGCAGGGCGTGGTGGAGGAGAAGTCCAGCCGCGTCGTGGAGCTGCTGCTCGCCACGATGAAGCCGTGGCAGCTGCTCGCCGGCAAGATCCTGGGTCTGGGGCTGCTGGGGCTGGCCCAGATCGTCGTGATCGCGACCGTGGGGGTCGTGGGCGCCCTGGCTCTCGACCTGGTGGACATCCCCGGGGAACTGATCGGGACCGCGGTCTCGGTGGTGCTCTGGTTCGTCCTCGGCTACGCGTTCTACGCGGCCATCTTCGCCGTGGCGGCGTCCCTGGTCAGCCGGCAGGAGGACCTCAACACCGTGGTGATGCCGACGATCCTGCTCCTCGTCGCCGCCTTCGTCGTCGGTTTCCAGGCGGCGGCCGCCCCCACGGGGACGCTGGCGGTCGTCACCTCCTTCGTGCCGGGCCTCTCGCCCCTGGTGATGCCGGTCCGGCAGGCGGCAGGTGAGGTGGCGCCGTGGGAGGTCGGGCTCGCGGTGGTGATCATGCTCGTCGCGATCGCCGCCGTGGTGCGCGTCGGCGGCCGCATCTACGCCGGCGCCCTGCTCCGCACCGGCGGCAGGCTCAAGGTGCGGGAGGCGTTGAAGGCCGAGCGCGTCTGAGCCGGTTGGGTCCCACCCGCCCCGGGTAGCCGCGCGCCATGGGCATGCAGCTGGGCTACACGATGATGACCGAGCAGGCCGGGCCGAAGGACCTGGTCGGCCACGTGGTGGGCGCCGAGGAAGCCGGCTTCGACTTCGCGGTGAGCAGTGACCACTTCTTCCCGTGGCTGGACGAGATGGGCCACTCGCCGCACGCCTGGACGGTGCTGGGCGCGGCCGCCCAGGCGACCAGCCGGATCCCGCTGACGACGTACGTGACCTGCCCGACCTTCCGGTACCACCCGGCCGTCGTCGCTCAGAAGGCCGCGACGCTGCAGATCCTCTCTGACGGCCGGTTCACCCTCGGCCTCGGCGCCGGGGAGAACCTCAACGAGCACGTCGTCGGCGCGGGCTGGCCGCCGGCCGACGTGCGCCAGGACATGCTGGTCGAGGCGATCCACATCATCCGCGAGCTCTTCGACGGCGACGGCTACACCAACTTCCGCGGCGAGCACTTCGACGTCGAGTCCGCCAAGCTCTGGGACCTCCCGGAGAAGCGGGTACCCATCGGGGTCGCGGCCGGCGGGAAGCAGGCCGCCACGATCGCCGGCGAGCTGGCCGACGCGCTGATCGCCACCGACCCCCTCGCGGAGCTGGGGGATGCCTTCGACGCCGCGGGCGGGACCGGCAAGCCCCGCATCGCGCAGATGCCGATCAGCTACGGCACCGACAAGGCCGCCGCGGTCACCCGCGCGCACACCCTCTTCCGGTGGTTCGGGCTGGGCTGGAAGGTCAACGCCGAGCTGCCGGGGCCGACGGCGTTCGACGCGGCGAGCCAGTTCGTCCGCGAGGAGGACGTCGCCGGCAGCATCCCGTGCGGCGACGACGTCGGTGCCGTCATCGAGGCGGCGAAGGAGTACGCCGACGCCGGCTTCACCCACCTCGCGCTGGTCCAGATCGGCGGCGACCAGCAGGCGCCGTACCTCGAGTGGAGCCAGAAGACGCTGATGCCGGCCTGGCGGGAGGCCTTCGGCGGCTGACCTCTTGGGGTGAGGTCACCCTGACGGGAGACGCCAGGGCGCGTGCGGGCCGCGATCATCGGCGGCATGACCGAGGACCTGGACGACCGCCTCTCGCGGCTGCAGGCCTCCGACGACGTCTACGCGCTGATCGACCTCGGCTGCGACCTGGCCGACGTCGGGAGGCAGCGCGACGCCGAGTGGTGCTTCCGCCGCGCCGCCGATCTCGGTGACTCCGTGGCCTGGTTCAACCTCGGTAACGCGCTCGCCGCGCAGCAGCGGTTCCCCGAGGCAGTCGAGGCCTACGAGGTCGCACTGACCCACGGTGAGAGGGATGCCTGGCGGAACCTCGGCAAGGTGCTCGAGGACCTCGGCGACCTCGCCGGTGCGATGCGCGCCTACCGGGGTGCCGTGGAGGCCGGCGATCTCGAGGGCGGGCTCCAGCTGGCCTTCCTGCTGCGCGAGCAGGGCGAGCGGCACCAGGCCATGGACGTCGCCATGGAGATCGCGGCCATGGGCGACCAGGAGGCCGCGGCCGTCGTCGCCTGCTGGCGCTGGTGCGCGACGCTGGACCCCTCGCTCGAGCCCGACCTCTGGGCCGGCGCCGACCACTTCCCGGCGGCGCGCGCGGACCTCGCCCACCTGCTGCGGGAGACGGGACGCAACGACGAGGCCCGCTTCGTGCTGGAGAAGGGCGCCAAGCGCGGCGAGGCCGTGGCGTGGCTGCCCCTGGGCAACTTCTACGCCGACGTGCTGCAGGACGACGAGGCCGCCGAGGAGGCCTACCGCGGCGGCATCGCCGCGGGCGAGGCGTACTGCCACCACAACCTCGCCGTGCTGCTGGCCGAGCGGGGTGACTTCGACGGCGCCGTCGAGCAGTTCCGGCTGGGCGCCGCGGCGGGCGACCAGATGGCGGCCGACGCCCTCCGGGAGCTCGAGCACGGCTGATCGTGCGGCAGAAATGGCCATTTCTGTTCCGGGGACATGAGCCCGTCACCTTCGGGCCGGATACTCGGCGGGTGTCCGAAGCCACTGTCGACGTCGCCGACCTCCGCTCCTCCGGTTCCGCGGAAGGGGCCGACCGGGCCGACGACGCCCCGCTCCGCGACGACATCCGTCTGCTGGGCCGCGTCCTCGGCGAGGTGATCGGCTCCCAGGCCGGGCAGGACGTCCTGGACCTCGTCGAGTCGACCCGCGTCGAGGCGTTCAAGATCCGCCGCTCCGAGGTGGACCGGGCCGAGCTGGCGCAGCGGCTGGCGGGGCTGGACGTCCGTGCGGCCAATCACGTGATCCGGGCGTTCAGCCACTTCTCGGTGCTGGCCAACCTGGCCGAGGACATCCACCACGAGCGCCGCCGCCGGTTCCACCGCCGGGAGGGCTCACCGCCGCAGGCCGGCAGTCTGGCCGCGTCCATGGCGCTGATCGACGCGGCCGACCTGACGGCCGACGTCGTGGCCCGTGAGCTGACCGGCGCCCTGGTCTGCCCGGTGGTCACCGCGCACCCGACCGAGGTCCGGCGCAAGACGATCTCGCAGGTCCAGCGGCACATCGCCGAGCTCGTCCGGCAACGCGACCGTGCGGCCGGAGGCGAGCTCGACGACGACCGGTGGTCGGCGCAGCTGTGGCGCTCGGTGCTCACGCTCTGGCAGACGGCGCTGCTGCGGCTGTCCCGGCTGCGCCTGCAGGACGAGATCGACGAGGCGCTGCGCTACTACGACCTGTCGCTGTTCGAGGTCGTCCCCGCCATCAACGCCGAACTGCGGCGTGCGCTCGACGAGCGCTGGCCGGACGCCGGCCTGCTGCGCCGGCCGATGCTGCTGCCCGGCTCCTGGATCGGTGGCGACCGCGACGGCAACCCCTTCGTCACCGCCGATGCGCTGCGGCGGGCCACCACCCGGCAGGCCGAGACGGCGCTGGCCCACTACCTCGACGAGCTCGTGGCGCTGCGCGACGAGCTGTCGATGTCCGACCGGCTGGTCACCCCCACGCCGGCGCTCTACTCCCTGGCGGAGGCCTCGCGGGACGACTCCCCCTTCCGTGCCGACGAGCCCTACCGGAGGGCGCTGAACGGCATCTCGGGCCGGCTGGCCCGCACCGCGCACGGCGTCCTCGGCCGGATCCCCGGGCCGGCGCCGACCACACCGCTGCCGCCGTACGGGTCGCCCGACGAGCTGCGCGCCGACCTGGACGTGATCGACACCTCGCTGCGCAGCCACGGTGCCGGACCGCTGGCCGATGACCGGCTGCTGCGGCTGCGCGAAGCCGTCGAGGTGTTCGGCTTCCACCTCTGCGGCCTGGACATGCGGCAGAACTCGGGAGTCCACGAGGAGGTGGTCGGCGAGCTGCTGGCCTGGGCCGGGGTGTGCGAGGACTACGCCGCTCTCGACGAGGCGGCCCGCGTCGAGCTGCTGGCCGGCGAGCTGACCCTGCGCCGCCCGCTGGTACGGCCGGACGCCGAGCTCTCCGACACCGCCCGGGGCGAGCTCGACGTGCTGATCGCGGCCGCCGAGCAGGTCGCGCTGCTAGGGGCGCGGACGGTCCCGAACTACGTCATCAGCATGTGCGAGTCGGTGAGCGACGTCCTCGAGGTCGCCGTCCTGCTCAAGGAGGTCGGCCTGCTCGACCCCGGCGCCCCGTCCGATCCCGCCCACCCCGGGCCGACCTGCTCGGTCGGGATCTCGCCGCTGTTCGAGACCATCGACGACCTCAGGGCCGCCGGGACGACGCTGTCGGCCATGCTCGCCCAGCCGCTGTACCGCTCGCTCGTCGCCTCCCGGGGCGACCAGCAGGAGGTCATGCTCGGCTACAGCGACAGCAACAAGGACGGCGGCTATCTCGCCGCGAACTGGGCGCTGTACCGGGCCGAGCTCGACCTCGTCGAGGTCGCGCGCGCCGAGGGCATCCGGCTGCGGCTGTTCCACGGGCGCGGCGGAACCGTGGGCCGTGGTGGCGGGCCGAGCTACGAGGCGGTCCGCGCGCAGCCCCCGGGCGCGGTCGCCGGGGCGCTGCGGATCACCGAGCAGGGCGAGGTCATCGCCGCCAAGTACGCCGACCCCGATTTGGCCCGGCGCAACCTCGAGGCCCTCGTCGCCGCGACGCTGGAGTCGACGCTCCTCGACCTCGAGGGCCTCGGCGACGACGCCGAGCCCGCGTACGCGCTGCTCGACGACCTGGCCGCCCGGGCCCAGCAGGCCTACCGGGCGCTGGTGCACGAGACGCCCGGCTTCGTCGAGTGGTTCCGCGCGGCCACCCCCATCAGCGAGCTCGGCGAGCTCAACATCGGCAGCCGGCCGCCGTCGCGCAAGGCCGGGAACTCCATCGCGGACCTGCGCGCGATCCCCTGGGTGTTCAGCTGGTCGCAGGCCCGGATCATGCTGCCCGGCTGGTACGGCACCGGGTCGGCGCTGGAGTCCTGGGTGGACGGGGACGACGAGCGGCTGGCGCGGTTGCAGGAGCTGCACCGCACCTGGCCGTTCTTCCGGACGGTGCTGTCCAACATGGGCATGGTGCTGGCCAAGACCGACCTCGGCCTGGCCGCGCGCTACGCGGAGCTGGTGCCCGACGCGGAGCTGCGCACCCGCGTCTTCGACCAGATCACCGCCGAGCACGAGCGCACCTGCCGGATGGTCCTGGCGATCACCGGTGACGACCACCTGCTGGCCGACAACCCGTCGCTGGCCCGGTCGATCCGCAACCGCTTCCCCTACCTGGAGCCGTTGCACCATCTGCAGGTGGAGATGCTGCGCCGCCGCCGCGCCGGTGAGGACGACGAGCTGACCAGCCGGAACATCCACCTGACGATCAACGGCATCGCGACAGCCCTGCGCAACAGTGGCTGACCACCGCGTCGCGACCGGCGGCCCGGCGCTCGTCCGGGCGGCGGCCTCTCTCGGGCTCGCGCCTGCCGCCCTCGCGCCCGCCATCAGCGATCCGGCCTACCGGCTGCTCGTGGGGGAGGACTCGGCGGCGCTGCTGCGACGACAGTGGACGGCCGACGGGTTCTCCGAGGCGGTGCTGCTGGCGTCCGGGCGAATCGGCCCGGACACCCCGGCCGTGCTCGCCACCGCTGCCGCGTGGGGCTGCGACCGCGTGCGGGACCGGCCCGGCGGCCGGGGTGTTCTCCCGGTTCCCGCGCCCCGCCCGGACGCGCCGGTCGTCGACCGGTTCCTGCACCTGGCCGCGCTCGCGGCCACCCGCGTCGAGACGGCGGTCGCCCTCGCCCGGGGCGTCGGCGAGGACCGGGTCAAGGCCGACGGCAGCCCGTCCGTGGCTGCGGACGAGGCGGCACACCTGGCCGCGGCCGAGGTGCTCGCGGACCTCGGGCTGCCCCTGCTCAGCGAGGAGCGCACCGACGGGCACGTGCCCGAGGACGAGCCGTGGGTGGTGCTCGATCCGCTCGACGGCACCGGCAACTTCCGCGCCGGGCTGCCGCCGTGGGCGTTCTCGGCCGGTCTGGTGCAGGCCGGGCGGGCCGTCGCCGGCGTCGTGGTCGACCTGTCGTCCGGCCGCCGCTGGTGGGCCGACGGGAACTGCGCCTGGCGGGACGGGGTGCCGGTGTCCCCGCGGCCGGGCAGCACCGTCGTCGTCCCCACGGCACCCCCGGGCGGGTCGATCTCCGTACCCGGGCCGGCGCGCCGGGTACGGGTGACCGGCTGCACCGCCGTGGAACTGTGTCTGGTCGCCGACGGGTCGGCGGCCGCCTGGCACGACATCGACCGCACCGGCACCCACGTGCACGACGTCGCGGGCGGTCTGGCGGTCCTGGCTGCTGCGGGTGGGGTGGCGCTGGGCCCCGACGGCGCCGAGGTGCGGCTCCGGCCGGACACCGCCGCGACGATGCGGTTCGTCGCGGCGTCGTCGGCCGAGGCCGCGGCCGAACTGTTGCGCGCGGTCTCCTAACGGGGAGCTGCGGCCGCCGCGCGCACGGCCGCCATCAGGGACTCCCGTTCGTGCAGCGTCGTCCGGGCCCGGCCACGGGTGGCGCCGAGCGCGGTCTCGGCGGCGTCGATCGCGCGCCAGTCGTCGAGCAGCACGGGGTGTGCGCCACGGGTGACCAGCGTGTCCACGAGGTCGTCGACGGGACCGGCGGCGCGCAGCACCCCGTCGGCGGCGTCGGCGAGGAGGGACGCGATGGTCTCCCGGGCGTCGTGCTTGTTGTGGCCGACGACGCCGCTCGGGCCGCGCTTGATCCATCCCGCCACGTACTCGCCCCCGGACGGCGCCCCGCTCCGCAGCACCCGCCCCGCCTCGTTCGGCACGGTGCCCGACCGCTCGTCCACCGGCAGGCCCGGCAGCGGGAGGCCGCGGTAGCCGACCGAGCGGACGACGAGATCGGCGGGGAGGACTTCCAGCTCGCCGGTGCCCATGGCCCGGCCGTCGCTGTCGACCGCCGTGCGCTCCACCTCGACGCCGGTCACCCGGTCGGTGCCGAGCAGCCGCACCGGCCGGCGGAAGAAGCGCAGCCGCAGCCGCACCCGGCTGCCGGCGGCGCTGTGGTCGGTCCAGCCGCGCAGCACCGCGAGGTTGCGGCTGACGTTCCGATCGGCGGCGGCCCGCTCCTCGCTGGCGGGGTCGAGCTCGAGATCGGCGGGCTCGACCAGCACGGTGGCGTCGGCCAGCCCGTCGAGCTCGCGCAGCTCCTGGGTGGTGAAGGTGGCCTGCGCGGGGCCGCGGCGGCCGAGGACGGTGACCTCCTCCACGGGGGCGGCGGCGAGGACGTCGAGCACGTGCTGCGGCATGTCGGTCGGCTCGAGCTCCCCGGGCGTCCGGGACAGCACCCGCGCGACGTCGAGGGCGACGTTCCCGACGCCGACGACGACGACCGACCGCACGCCGGCCAGCGCCGGCTCCACGCGCGTCCGGTCGGCGTCGGGATGGCCGGTGTACCAGGCGACCAGGTCGGTGGCCGCGAGGCTGCCCGGCAGCTGCTCGCCCTCGATCCCGAGCTGCCGGTCCAGCGAGGCGCCGTAGGTGTAGACGACCGCGTCCACGTGCTGCCGCAGCTCATCCAGCGAGATGTCCACGCCGACGTCGACGTTGCCCACGAACCGGACCAGCGGGTGCTCCAGGCTGTGGTGCAGGGTGTCCCGGATGGCCCGCATCTTCGGGTGGTCGGGGGCGATCCCGTGCCGGACCAGGCCGAACGGCGTCGGCAGCCGGTCCAGCAGGTCCACGGCCACCGGGACGGCGTCCTGGCGGGTCAGCGCATCGGCGGCGTAGATGCCCGCCGGCCCGGCGCCGACGACCGCGACCCGGAGCGGATGCGCCGTCGACGGGGGAGGTGCCGACGGGGGAGGGGACGAACCGTCGGCGGACACGACTGGCATCCTGACCCCGACCGGGCCCTTTGCACCAGAGCAGGGCCCAAGTGATCGCCCGAGCCCGCCCCGAATCACCGCCCAGGAGGCCTGCGTGTCCGTCGTCGTCGTCGCCACCATCACCCCGAAGTCCGACCAGGTCGACGCCGTCCGGGAGGCGATCCTCGCCGCCGTCCCGAAGGTGCACGCCGAGCCCGGGTGCGAGCTGTACGCGCTGCACGAGGGCGACGGGTCGTTCGTCATGGTCGAGCGCTGGGAGAGCTTGGAGGCGCTGAAGGTGCACGGCCGCGCGGAGGCGCTCAGCACGCTCGGCGGCGAGCTGGCCGACAAGCTGGCCGCTCCGCTGGACGTGCGCCGGCTGACGCCCGTTCCGGCCGGGGACGCCGACAAGGGCGCGTTGTAGTCCTCAGTCGCAGGAGACGTTGTGGTCCAGGTCGTCGGGGACGTACTGGCTGAGGACCACTTCGCCGTCCGGCACCAGCGGGTCGTCGTCGCAGGCCGCTTCGGCCTGCTCGTCGGTCACCGAGCCGGCGAGCCAGCTGTCCAGGTCGGCCAGCACGCTGTCGTCGTCGACCTCGCCGACGATCTGCGACCACTGGTACCCGGTGGAGTAGACCCCGACGCGCGCGTCACGGGAGTGCAGGTACTCGGTCATGCCCTCGAGCGTCGCCCGGTTACGGGCGCGCGCCTCGTCGGAGCCGTACTGCCAGGTGTTCATCGTCTCGACGTCCAGCCACCAGACGTAGCGGGCCGGCTGGCTGTCGAGCCGTGCCGCGCGCGCGGCGGGGGTGAAGAAGGACAGCACGCTGTTCTGCGCCCGCTCCCAGCCGTACTCCCACGAGCAGGCCATCGAGTTCGTGCCGTCGCAGCTGCCGTACGGCGTCGAACCGCTCGTGGGCCACGTCGTGACCTGGTCGATCACCTGTCCCGGGTTGGCGGTGTTCAGATACACCTGGGCAGGCGGCTGCTCCTCCACCTCCCCGGAGGACTCCCAGGCCCAGGTCAGCTGCTCCTGGAGGCAGGGGTTGGCCCGGGTGGACAGGCCGCCGTTGACCCCGACGACGGCGAAGGCGCGATCGCGCGGCAGGTCGGTGTCGCACTGCGGGTAGGAGACGTCGTAGCCGACCTCGGTGGGCGCCGCCGAGGCGGTTCCGGGCACGACCACGACCGCCATCGCCCCGAAGGCGACGACGGCAGCCCTCCACGCTGACGATGCCATCAGGTCGAACGTACACGCGCGGCGGCCGGTGCTGGGGGGAGTCGCTCCATCGGGTAACCGCTGGTGACGGCCGGTGTGGAGTAGTCAGACCGCCTGGCAGACCGGGCACCAGTACAGGTTGCGCCCGACCATCACCTCGGTGCGGATGCCGGTCCCGCAGACCCGGCACGGCAGCCCGGTGCGCCGGTACACGTAGTGCGCGTCGTCGCGCTGCACCGCGCCGCGGCGTCGGATCCGGTCCTCGGGACGGGTGGTGACGATGCGGCCCAACCGCACGCCCGACCGCAGCAGCGTGACCAGGTCCGCCCACATCTCCTGCCAGAGCGGGGCATCGACGGCGCGGCCCGGGCGGAACGGGGACACCCGGTGCCGGAAGAGCAGCTCGGCCCGGTAGACGTTGCCGACCCCGGCGAGCACCGACTGGTCCATGAGCAGGGCACCGACCGCGGTCCGGCTGCCCGCGATGCGGCGGTGGGCGAGGCCGCCGTCCGCCCGGGGCCGCAGCGGATCCGGGCCGAGCCGCCCCAGGATCGCCGTCACCTCGGGGTGAGCCAGCACCTCGCACGCCGTGGGGCCGCGCAGGTCGGTCCAGGCGCCGGCCCCGTCGGGGCCGGCGGCGGTCCACCGCATGCGCAGGGCGCCCTTCGGCGGGGGCGGATCACCGCTGCCGCCGACGAATGTCCCGTACAGGCCGAGGTGCACGTGCAGGACGTCGGCGCCGAAGTCGGCGAACAGGTGCTTGCCGTAGGAGACGACCTCCTGCAGGACCCGGCCGTCGAGCAGGGCGGCGCCCGCGGCGAAGCGTCCCTGCGGGCTCGTGACGTGCACCGGGCGCCCGGCGAAGACCTGCTGCTGCTCGCGGGCGAGGCGGTAGAGCGTGTGCCCCTCAGGCACCGGGGGTCCTCTGGATTCCGGCCGCGGTCACGAGGACCGGACCTCCTGGTAGCGGGCGAGGGCGACCTGCCGCTCGACGGCGTGCTCCACGACCGGCTCGGGATAGCCGGCCGGTACGCCGCCGGGGGCCGTCCACGGCTCGTGCACGTGCGCGGTGGCGACGTCGCGCAGCTCCGGCACCCAGCGCCGCACGTAGTCCCCGGCCGGATCGAACTGACGGCCCTGCCGCGTCGGGTTGAACACCCGGTAGTACGGCGACGCGTCGGTCCCGGTCCCGGCGACCCACTGCCACCCGTGGTTGTTGCTGGCCAGATCGCCGTCGACCAGGTGCTGTAGGAAGTGCCGGGCGCCGCGGCGCCAGTCCAGGTGCAGGTCCTTCACCAGGAACGAGGCCACGATCATCCGCACCCGGTTGTGCACGTAGGCCTCGCCGAGCAGCTGGCGCATGCCCGCGTCGACGATCGGATATCCGGTGCGGCCCTCGGCCCACGCGGCGAAGTGCGCGTCGGCCTCGGGCCCGGTGTCGTACTCGATGGCGCCGGTGCGGGGGTCGAGCGGCTCGCGCGTCGACTCGGGCCGGTGCCACACCACGTCGGCGTAGAACTCGCGCCACGCCAGCTCGTCGGTGAAGCGCCGCACCGCCTCGGTCCCCTCCTCCTCGTCGGCCAGGTCGGCCAGCAGGGTGCGCGGGTGCAGGCAGCCGTACTTCAGGTAGGCCGAGAGCCGGCTGGTGCCGTTCGTGGCCGGCAGGTTGCGGGTCTCGGGGTAGCCGGGCAGCAGGTCGTCCCGGAACCGCTCCCAGGCAGCGAGCGCGGCGGCCTCCCCGGCGGGCGGTAGCCGCACGCCGTCGAGGTCCTGGCCTGGAGGCAGGGCGTCCGACGGGACGTCGAGCAGCCAGCGCACCGTCTCGGGCCGGGGCGCCGGTGCCCGCCAGCCGTGCGACCGCCAGGCCCGGGCGAACGGGGAGAAGACCCGGAAGGGCGTGCCCTCCTGCGTCGTCAGCCGGCCGGGGGTCACCGCGTAGGGGGAGCCGGTGCGGACCAGGGGGACGTCGCCGAGGGCCTGCTCGACGGCGGCGTCGCGGCAGCGGCCGTACGGTCCGGCGTCCGCCGAGACGTGCACGGAGGACGCCCCGACCCCGCGGACGAGGGCCGGCAGGACGGCGGACGGGTCGCCCGACCGCAGCACCAGCGCGCCGCCGAGCGACTCCTGCAGGGCGGCCAGGCAGTCGCGCAGGAACTGCCGGCGCGGTTCGCCCGCCGGCCGCCACAGCGCCGGGTCGACGACGAAGACGGCGAGCACGTTCCCGTCGGGGCCGGCGTCGTCGACGGCGGCCAGCAGGGCGGGGTGGTCGCCGAGTCGGAGGTCGCGGCGGAACCACAGCAGCGACGTCGGCACCTGCGGAGCGTAGGCAGGCGCTGCGACGACCGCAGGTCAGCGGGCGGCGGCCTCCAGGCCGAAGTGCGGCCGGTCGTCGGCCGCGACGAGGTCCATCTGCTCGGGATGCTGCTGGATGTAGTGCCGGATGAACGAGCAGTAGGGGAGGACGGTGAGCCCGCGCTCACGGGCGGCGTCCAGGACACCGGCCACCAGGGTGGTGCCGATGCCGCGACCGCCGACGCTCGGGTCGACCTCGGTGTGCGGGAGGGTCATCGTGGTGCCGTCGACGTGGTAACTGGCCAGACCGACCACCCGGTCGTCGAGCCGGATCTCGAAGCGCCCCTTCTCGGGGACGTCCACCACCTGCATGTCCATGTCCTCGCCCTTCCGTCTTTCCCCCGGCGCCGTTGCCGGACCCTGACGTCTACCCGGACGGTAGTCCCGGGACGCGTCGGTTCGTCTCACTTCTGGTGACGAGTCGGGTGTGCGGTGTGTTCCCCGGGCCACCGGATAGCCTCTCCGCATCGGCGCGGCGGTCGCATCCCGCCACGCCGCCGCCCCCGTAGCTCAGGGGATAGAGCATCGGTTTCCTAAACCGTGTGTCGCAGGTTCGAATCCTGCCGGGGGCACAAGCAAGAGTGCAGGTCACACATCTGGCGAAGGTCCTCGTCGGATCTGGTCGCGGGTGGCCGTAGTGGCGCTCGTGTTCCTCGACCACCGAGGAAAACTGCTCCAGTGTGGACGGAGCCTTGTGCTTCTCTCGATCGACTTCGCGTCGCGCGAGGTCGCAACACAGGGTCGGAGTCGGCAAGTCTTGATGTTCGGCGTAGTGCGGACCCAGCCATGCAATGCCGTCTTCCGGCCCGAATGAGCGATGCTGACCGGCCTGCATGTAGACGACCGGCCGAACGCGGTCAATGGTCTCCAATAGAACCCGACCTGCCAGCGTCGACCATGCGCCCTGCCGAATGCCACCGCTGGCCATGCCGCCGGTCGCGCCGGCCAGCGCAACGGCCAGGTCGACGCGGCCCTGGGTGCGGGCACGGGAGACCAGCGGGTCCGCGGCGGTGACCAACGTGGTGCCACCGAGCAGGCCGAGGTTCCAGCCCAGCCCCAGCAGCGACAGCGCGAGCGCGAGCAGCGCGACCGACCCGCCGGGCGCGCCGGCGGCGAGCCCACCGGCGGTGAGCAGGGCCAGGCCGCCGGCGGCGAGTACAGGCCGGTCACCGGTCGGCGAGCCGGCCGGTGACCGGCGAGGGTAAGTACATGGCACCGATGTGCACGGCGATGACCAGGCCGGTGGCGGCCAGCCCGTGGTGATGGTCGAGCATGTGAATCGGGGTCATCGTCATGACCGCGACCATGACCACCTGGGTGAGGACCATCGCGGTCGTGCCAGCCGCAGCGCGGCGGCGTCCCAGCCACCGGCGGCATCCCCGGTCGCGGCGGCGTTCTGGTCGCCGGCGGCCCGATCGCTTGCGGCCGCGGCCAGGGTTCGGGCGGTCAGCAGCGGGTCGGGTCGCAACCAGGTCAGCAGCACAACACCGGCGGCGGCGTAGGCGACGGTGGCGAGCAGGAACGGCCCGCTCAAGGTCGGCAGGCCCAGGTCGAGGGCCAGGTCGCCGGTCGGCTCGACGAGGTTGGGCCCGGCGACCGCGCCGACGGTGGTGGCCACCAGGATGCTGCTGATCGACGCGCGCGGTGCTCAGCCGGGGCGAGGTCGGCGCCGGCGTAGCGGGCCTGCAGGTTGGTGGCGGTGCCCGCGCCGTAGACCAGCAGACTGATCAGCAGCAGCCAGATGTTGTCCAGCGCGGCGGCCGCCACGACGCCGGCGCCCCCGACAGCACCGGCCAGGTAGCCGGCGGCCAGCCCGGGGCGTCGGCCCGAGCGCTGGCTGAGCTGCCCGACCAGCAACGCCGCGCCGGCCGAGCCGAGGGTGAACAGGCCGGCGGGTAGCCCGGACAACTGGGTGGAGCCGAGCATGTCCTCGGCCAGCAGTGCGCCGACGGTCACGCCGGCCGCCAGGCCGGCTCCGCCGAGCAGCTGGGAGATCATGAGCACCCGCAGGCTGCGGCGGTGCAGCGCAGGGGCGTCGACGACCGCGCTGGCCGGTTGCGCGGCGGTCATGCCGTGGCCCGGGTGACGGGCAGGCCGGCGGCGGCCCACTCGG
This sequence comes from Blastococcus colisei, assembly GCF_006717095.1. Lineage (NCBI taxonomy): Bacteria > Bacillati > Actinomycetota > Actinomycetes > Geodermatophilales > Geodermatophilaceae > Blastococcus > Blastococcus colisei. The sequence goes on along the minus strand of NZ_VFQE01000002.1, from coordinate 333,724 downwards.
GCAGCCCGTCGACCAGCCGCAGCGCCGGGCGCCCGGCTGCGGTGAGCGCGCGGACGGCGGTGTCGGCGTAGGCGCACAGCGGACCGCGGCAATAGGCGACGACCGGCTGCCCGGCGGGCAGCTCGGCCAGCCGGGCCTCGAGCTCGTCGGGTGGCACGTTGACCGCATCGGGCAGATGGCCGGCGGCGTACTCGGCCGGTGGCCGCACGTCGAGGACCATGACCTCCCCGGCGCGCATCCGTCCCAGCAGCTCCTCGCGGCCGATGGTGGCCAGCTGCGACCGGTCGCCGAGGTAGGCCGATGCGAGCTCGTCGATCCGGGACACGTGCGCGCCGGCGACCTCCCGCATCGCCCGCCACAGCGCGCCGACGTCCGCGCTGGCCAGCGAGTAGAACACCCGGGGCCCGTCCCGGCGGGTGCGCACCAGCCCGGCCCGCAGCAGCACCTGCAGGTGCTGGCTGGCGTTGGCCACCGTCTGGCCGATCTCGCCGGCGAGCTCGTCCACGCTGCGCTCGCCCTGGGCGAGCACGTCGACCAGCTCGGCGCGCCGGCCGTTGCCCAACGCCTTCGCCACCGACGCCAACGCGTCGAACAGCGTGTCCTTGGCCTGCCGAGTACCCACTCTGACCTCCTTATTCAAGAGATTGCTTGACACTGTACCGACCTCGCGACATGGTTCAAGGCATGGCACCGGAACTGGTCCCCGTCGTCGACGGCGGCTTGGGCAACACCACCTGGCTGGTCGACCTGGGCGATGACCGGGCGCTGGTCGTCGACGCGTCCCGCGACCTGCGCGCGGTGCACGCCGCGGCGAACAAGCGCCGGCTGACCATCGCCTACGCCGCCGACAGCCACCTGCACGCCGACTTCCTCACCGGGGCGGTGCAGCTGGCCCACGACGAGGGCGCGCAGGTGCTCGCCTCGGCCGCCGGGCACCGCGAGTTCGGCCACCGCGGGCTGGCCGACGGCGACGAGGTCGACCTCGGCGGGCTGACGCTGCGCGCGGTCGGCACGCCGGGGCACACCGACGAGCACCTGTCCTACCTGCTCGCCGACGGCGACCGCCCGCTCGGCGTGTTCACCGGCGGATCGCTGATCGTCGGCGCCGCAGCCCGCACCGACCTGGTCGACCCCGACCGCACCGAGGAACTGGCCCGCGCCCAGTACGCGTCGCTGCGCCGGCTGGCCACGCTGCCCGACGACGTGGCGGTGTGGCCCACGCACGGCGCCGGCTCGTTCTGCTCCGCGCCGCCCGGCGCGGCCCGCAGCAGCACCATCGGTGCGGAGAAGGCGACCAATCCGCTGCTGACCGCCGCCGACGAGGACGCCTTCGTCGCCCAGCTGCTGGCCAGCCTCGGCTCCTATCCGGCGTACTTCGACCGGCTCGGCGAGATCAACCGCCGCGGTCCGGACCTGCTGGACACCGCCGGGACCGGCCGGCTGGCTCCGCTGCCGGTGAGCGACGTCGACCGGCTGGTCGGCGACGGCGCGCTGATCGTCGACGTGCGGCCGGTGCCCGACTACGCCGCCGCGCACGTGCCCGGCGCGCTGTCGATCCCGCTGCGCGACCAGTTCGCCAGCTGGCTGGGCTGGCTCGCCGACCCCGATCGGCCGGTGGTGCTGGTCGCCAACCCCGATCAGGACCTCACCGACGCCGTGTGGCAGGCGGTGAAGATCGGCTACGAGCAGCTGGTCGGCGTGCTCGAGGGCGGCATGGGCGCCTGGGCCGCCGCGGGGCGCCTAGTCGCCCGCACCGCGCTGGTCGGGCCGGACCAGCTGGCCGGGCGCCGGGTGCTGGACATCCGGCAGGACGCGGAGTTCGCCGCCGGCCACCTGCCCGGCGCCGAGCACATCGAGCTCGGGGCGCTGGCCGGCGTCGCCGGCCGGCTCGACGGAGGCCCGACGGTGGTGATGTGCGGCCACGGGGAGCGCGCCGCTGGTGCGGCCAGCCTGCTCGAGTGTGCTGGGCACCGCGACCTCGCCATCCTGATCGGCGGCCCCGAGGACTGGGTGCGCGGGACGGGCCGGCCACTGGTGTCCGACTCGTGACTCCGGGCACGTCGGCGCCGATCCGGCTGGGCCTGCGCGCCAACGCCGCACAGTTCGCGCTGCTGGTCGCGGTCAACGCCCTGGTCGGCGGGATGGTCGGCCAGCAGCAGACGGTGCTGCCACTGCTCGCCACGGACGAGTTCGGCCTGACCGGCTACACGTTCATCTTCACCTACGTCGCAGCCTTCGGGATCACGAAGGCTGCCGCGAACTGGTTCGCCGGCACCTTCTCCGACCGCTACGGCCGCAAACCCGTGCTGCTGGTGGGATGGCTGTTCGCCATCCCGGTACCGCTGATGCTGATCGCCGCCCCGAACTGGGGCTGGGTCGTGGCCGCGAACGTGCTGCTCGGCATCAACCAGGGACTGACCTGGTCCACCACCGTGGTGATGAAGATCGACCTGGTCGGCCCACGGCAGCGCGGCCTGGCGATGGGACTGAACGAGGCAGCCGGCTACGGCGCGGTCGCGGTCACCTCCTTGCTCGCCGGCTATCTGGCCGAGCAGTACGGCCTGCGACCGGCGCCGTTTCTGCTCGGCCTCGCCTACACCGCCCTGGCCCTGCTGCTGTCCGGTGCGTTCATCAAGGAGACGCGCGGCCACGCCCGCTTCGAGGCCGGCCAGCACACCGCTCGCGCCGACGGGCTCCACGACCACCTGCACGCCGATCTCACCGACCGTCAGATCTTCGCCCAGATCAGCCTGACCGAACCCGCGCTGTCGTCGGCCAGCCAAGCGGGGCTGGTGAACAATCTCAACTTCGGCCTGTCCTGGGGCCTGTTCCCCCTGCTGTTCGCCACTGCGGACCTGCCGGTCGGCCAGATCGGCCTGCTGTTCGCTCTCTACCCGGGGGTGTGGGGCGCTGGGCAGCTACTCACCGGCGCACTGTCGGACCGAATCGGGCGCAAGCACCTGATCACCGCGGGCATGACGACCCAGGCCGCCGCCCTCGCCGTGATCGCCGCCTCCGATGGGTTCACCGGCTGGGCCCTCGGCACCGTGCTGCTCGGAGCGGGCACCGCGATGGTCTACCCCACGCTGCTGGCGGTGATCGGTGACGTGGCGCATCCGGCCTGGCGGGGACGGGCCGTGGGGGTCTACCGGGTCTGGCGCGACCTCGGCTACGCCGTGGGCGCCGTCGTTGGCGGAATCGTGGCCGACCTGGTGGGACTGCACGCCGCCGTCTGGGCCGCCGCAGGAATCAGTGCCGTTTCAGCCGCCGTCGTCGCCGTCCGGATGTACGAGACGCACGGACGTCCGTCGAGAACTTCGGGTTCGACCGGGTCGGTGGGATAGTCCGGCCATGGCCGGCTGCTGTGATCCCCGCGGCTGCGACCGGATGTTCGACGACCGGTTTGCGCGGCGGATGGCGACCCGCTATCGGAAGAGGGGCTTGGACAAGACCGCCCGCCGGATGGTCGCCCTGCTCACCGGAAACGGCGTGCGCGACGCGACGGTGCTGGAGATCGGCGGCGGGGTCGGCGAGATCGGGCTCGAGCTGCTCCACCAGGGTGCGGCGACTGTGACCAACCTCGAGCTCTCACCCAACTACCAGCAGGAGGCGGCGGCGCTCGCAGCCGAGGCGGGTGTGACCGGCCGGACGGTGCATCGCCTGGTCGACATCTCCGCCGATCCGGCCGCGGTTGAGCCGGCCGACATCGTGGTCCTGCACCGGGTCGTCTGCTGCTACCCCGACTACGCGACGCTGCTCGGGGTGGCCGCCGACCATGCTCGCCGCCAGCTGATCCTCAGCTTCCCGCCGCGCAATTTCGCTTCGCGCGCGTTCGTGGCCACGCAGAACACGCTGCTGCGCCTGAGTGACCGGCAGTTCCGCACGTTCGCGCACCCGCCGGGCGCGATGCTGGCAGTGCTTGCCGACCACGGGATGCGGCCGGCCGAAGCTCATCGGGGCCCGTTGTGGCAGATCGCGGCGGCCAGCCGCTGACCCGTGCACCGCGGCGCCGGGTCAGCGGCCGATAGCCGGGTCAGCTGGTGGACTGCTCGATGCGTTCCCTGAGCCGGGCGATGTTGGCTGGCATCTCCTTGCGCGCCTAACGGCGGACGAGCAGCGGCACCAGCACTCTGCCGATCCCGTGGCCGGTGAAGTCCACCGCGATCGCCACCGTTGACCGGTCGGCGCCCCGCGGCTCGACGGTCACGTCGACCGCGGCCCGAATGGGTCCGTCGAGGCCTCGCACCGCCCACGCCCGCGGTGGGTCCGGGCGGACCAGCTCGGACGTCGAGGCGTGCTCGGCGCCACCGATCCGGCGCACGGTGACGCACCGAGCGCCTACACCAGGGCCGCCGTCTGAGCCGTCGAGGTGCCCGCTGACCACCCCTGCCTGCCACTCCGGGAACTGGGACGCGTCGGTGGCGTAGGCGAACGCGGTCTCGGCGGGCCGGTCGACCTCGGTGCGGACGGTGATCGGCGGCATCAGCCGGCCTCGTCGAAGAGGGCGGCGTACCGGGCCAGGTACAGCGGCCAGCCGTCGTCGTGGCCGACGCCGCTGGCCACGGCCTCCCAGCCGGGGCCGTGCCGGTCGATGTGGCGGTGCTCGAGCTCCACCCGGGTGCGGTCGGGCCCCTCGGCCAGGAACCGCACCTCGACCTCGCTGGCGTTCTCCGGCTCGGTCTCCACCTGCCAGGTCGGGCCGATGTCCCAGCTGAACACCACCCGGGCGGGCGGTTCGTAGACCAGCACCCGCGCCCAGCGGCACTCACTTCCATCGGTGCCGCGGTCGACGATGTGCCCGCCGACCCGCGGTTCGAAGACTGTCTCGGCGATCGGGACGGCGAGCATGTTGTGCTCCCGCGGCTTGAAGTCGCCGAACCGCTGGGTGAACGTCTCGAACGCCGTCTCGATCGGTGCCTGGACGACGATCTGTTGCCGCACTACGGCGGCCGGTGCCTGGGTCATGTGTCCTCCTGTGCCGGTTCTTCGACTGTTGGCTGTTCGACAAGGTCCCCGTAGTTCGTCAAGGCCCGGGTCCAGAAGGTGTCCAGCTGGTCCCGCAGAGCGGCCACAGCGGTGGGGTCGAGCCGGTAGATCCGCCGCGTGCCGGCGGCCCGCTCGGTGACCAGGCCGGCGTCCTTGAGCACCCTCAAGGCCAGGGACACCGCCGGGCGGCTGACCGGCAGCTCGGCGGCCAGTTCACCCACCGCGCGCGGCCGCTCGGCCAGCGCTGCGACGATCGCCCGTCGGGTCGGGTCGCCGAGCGCGGCCCAACCAACTACGTCTCGGTCAGCGTCCACAAACGGTTAGCGTTCTCTTACCAAGGAGTCGTTGTCAACCCGCAACAGCCAGCGCTCGACCGGCACGACGTCCCCTCGGGCCAGCAGCGCCCTTGATAGCCGTCGAGCCGGGTGGGCCACCGTGCATGCTGTCCCCGCCGGTGACACAGACGCAGCCCGGCAAGGACATGGGAGCTGCGATGGACGTGCACGACCTCGTGACCGCGACCCGCGACGCGCTGACGGTGCGGCGGGTCTTCGGGGAGGCGCTCGAGCGCGACGGGGTGACCGTCATCCCGGCGGCGGTCCTGCGCGGTGGCGTCGGCGGTGGCGGGGGCCAGGACGAACAAGGGCAGCGAGGCGAGGGCGGTGGATTCGGTCTGGTCGCTCGTCCGGCCGGCGCCTACGTCATCCGGGACGGTGCCGTCACGTGGCATCCGGCCTTCGACCTGAACCGCACGATCGGTCTGGCGGCCGCTGTCGCCGTGGCGTGGCTATTCACAGTTGGCCGCCGCAGCGGCGGTCCCGGCGGCCAAACGCGGTAAGCGGCCACCTGCCGACATCTGCATGTCTGAGCCTGACTCGACGGCCTATGCGGAACGTCCGGGGCGTCGACACCTCAAGCGGAGTCGTCGAGACACCGCTGCTCGTCAGGGCGAGGGCGTCCGGGTAAGCAACAGCGCCTGCACCGACCTCGGTGCATGAATCGTTGTCTCAGCATTCGCCGTTCTGTCCCAGCCCGATTCGGGCCGGCAGCCGGGGGCTCGTCGGTACGACGAAGGTGCCCAGCGTGTCACGTTCGTGTCAGTAACCAGCACATAGACTTGCAGTCTCTTACCCCGTCATAGCGATCGGTGCAGGTCCGAAGCGCAGACTGCATGCTGACGGCAAGTCCTCCATCGGTTTCCTAGACCGTGTGCCGCAGGTTCGAATCCTGCCGGGGGGCACCTGCAGTGGCCGGTCGTCGGTTCTGCGACGGGACCGACGGCCGCAGCCTCGGGCCGTCGGCGGGTCTGGTCCGGGGAGATCCTCCGGCGTAGCCTCGGACTCACTGTGAACTGGATCACGGTCGAGGTGTTCGACGGCGCGACGTCCGCCGCCGCATGGGCCCGGGTGTGGCACGACCGGCTCATCGAGGCGGCGGTGACCGGCGGCGCCGTCTTCTGGGACGAGCACGAGCACCGGTGGGGCGTCGTCCTGGAGTTCACGTTCGACGACGAGCCCCGGCGCGACGCCTTCCGCGAGGCGCCGGTCCTCCTGGCCGCACTGGACGCGGCCCCCGACCCAGTCAACGGCGTCCTGGTCTACCCGCACCGAGGGGGCGGGGCCGGCAGCCGTCAGCCGCGGCGTCCGCGGCCGGTGCTCGGCAGCGGTGCCGTCGAGCTGCCGCTCCCCGGAACCGACGACGACGTGGTCCTGCCCTGCACGGCGTGGCCGGGCGACCCGGCGTCGGCGCGACCGGTCGGCTGACCACCCCACGGCTCCGGCCGGGCGAACTACGGTCGGCGGCATGGTCCTGGTCGTCCTCGAGCTGGTGGTGATCCTCGCCCTGCTCGCGGCGCTCGTCTGGGTGCTCCGGAACGCCCGGCCAGCGGGCACGGCCGGGGCGCTGCCCTCCCGGCAGCGGGCCGAGCTGGCCGCGGCCATCGCCCAGGCGAGATGGGTGCCCGCCCACGACGAGGTGGACGGCACGACCCGGGTGCTGGTGCGGCGGACCTACGTCGGGCTGGACGGCCGGCCCGAGGTGCTCGACGAGCGGGTCCTGGAGACCTTCCCGGCGCAGGACCCGGCCTGGGAGCCCCGGTTCACCGAGGCGATGTCGGCCGCGCGCTACCGCTGCACGTACCTGAACGCCGAGGAGGCGCAGTAGCCGGCTCGACGGTCCCGACCCGGCGGACGGCAGGATGGGGGCATGAGCCAGGTCGTCGCCACTGCCGAAAGAGTCGTCGCAGCCCCCGCGGAGCAGGTCCGTGCCGCCCTCGCCGACTACGAGGGTGCACGCCGCCGCGTGCTGCCCGAGCAGTTCAGCGACTACCGGGTCGAGGCGGGTGGGCAGGGCGCCGGCACGCGTGTCCACTGGCGGTTCGCGGCCACCTCCAAGCGGGTGCGCGACCAGCTCGTCACGGTCACCGAGCCCACCGCGGACTCCCTCGTGGAGTCCGACGAGAACTCGTCCATGGTCACCACCTGGACCGTCCTGCCGGCGGACGCCGGCGTCTCGACGGTGCGGGTCCGCACCACCTGGATCGGGGCAGGCGGGATCGGCGGCTTCTTCGAGCGCACGTTCGCGCCCAAGGGGCTGCGCCGCGTGTACGACCAGCTCCTCGAGCGGCTGGACGCGGAGCTCGCCTCTCGCTAGCCCTCTGCTCCAGGTGGGACGCCCGGTCAGCTGCCCCGCGGCGGCGGCACCCTCGAGGGCTCGATGTTCTGGTTCAGGTGGAACAGGTTCCCGGGGTCGTATCGCCGCTTGACCTCGGTGAGCCGCCCGTGGTTGGCGCCGTAGTTGTCCGGCGCCTTCTGCTGGTCGTCGGACGAGGCGAAGTTGATGTAGCCGCCGGGCTGGGAGTGCGGCGCGATCGCGGCGTAGTAGTCGCGCACCCAGGCGATGTTGTGCTCGTTCTCGGCCGGGTCTGGCCACATGCCGGCGATGTTGGCCACGTAGCGGGCATCGCGATGGCCGAACGCCGTCGCGTCGGAGGGCACCTCCTGCACCGCCGCGTCGAGCGTGTACATGTGCATGGCGCAGGTGATCGCCGGCATTCGGGCACCCAACTCCATGTGCGCCGCGATCGCGTCATCGGTGAGCTCGGTGACGAAGGCGTTCTTCCAGTAGTGCTGCAAGCCGGGCGGCAGCAGCGGGTCGAACAGCGCGTTCAGCGCCGGGTAGGGCATCGGCGCCACCATCTCGGCAGCCGGGGTGGCCACCTGGTGGAACCGGTCGAAGAACCGCTGCCCGTCGTCGAGGTCGCCGGTCCAGCAGGAGATGATCACGGCGAACGGCTGCCCGACCCGGTCCTCGGGGATGAACGGCAGCGGCGGGGCCAGGTGCATCGCCGGATAGCCGCCGTACTCCCGCGGAGCCTCGTCGAGCATGTCGTCGAAGAACCGGAAGACGGTCGGTCCGTCGGTCAGCTCGAAGAACATGAGCCCCACCAAGACGTCGCCGATCGGGTGCAGCCGGTAGGTGAAGTCGGTGACGACGCCGAAGTTGCCACCGCCGCCGCGCAGCGCCCAGAACAGATCGGGGTGCTCGTCCTCGCTGGCTGTGCGCTGGACGCCGTCGGCGGTGACCACGCGCGCCGACAGCAGGTTGTCGCACGAGAGCCCGTGCGCCCGGCAGAGGTAGCCGATCCCGCCGCCGAGAGTGAGCCCGGCGATCCCGGTGGTGGAGATGATCCCGCCGGTGGTGGCCAGGCCGTGGGCGGCGGTGACGTCGTTGAACCGGCCCCAGGTGGTGCCGCCGCCGGCGGTCGCGGAGCGCTGCGCGTCGTCGACCTGCACCGACTGCATCGGCGAGAGATCCGCGACGATGGCGCCGTCGGCGGTGCCGAACCCCGGCACGCTGTGCCCGCCGCCACGGACGGCGAGGTCCATCCGGTGATCGGCCGCGTGCCGGACCACGGCCACCACGTCCTCCTCCGACGCACAGCGGACCACCGCGGCCGGCCGTGCGTCGACCATCCCGTTGTAGACGCGACGGGCCTCCTCGTACTGCGGGTCTCCCTCACGGACGACCGTGCCCGCCACGCGGTCGGCCAGGGTCGACAGAGCCTGCGTCATGGCTGCTCCTCGTTCGGTCCGGTGGATACGCACCCGCGGTCCGGGAGCCCACGGACGGCGGCACCGACGCTAGGGGCGGTGCGGGGAAGCCGGACACGGCCAGAGGTCCCTGTCCGAGGCCGGGGCCGTGTCGGAGGCGATCCCCCTCGCTGCGCCGATGCGTCCGACGAACGCCCGACGTGCCCCCATGCCTTACCCGCCGGGTTGCGGCGCGGGAGGCGATCGGAGGGGACGATGACCGGGTGACCGCCGCACCCGTCGCCGACCCTGGCCAGGACGTCGCGCTGGACGCACTCGCCGATCTGCTGGCCGACGGGGAGTGCGTCGTCCTCTCGGGGGCGGGCCTGTCCACGGACTCCGGCATCCCCGACTACCGGGGGGCGGGCGGCAGCCTCCGCCGGCACACGCCCATGACCTACCAGACCTTCACCCGCGACCCGCGCGACCGGCACCGCTACTGGGCGCGGAGCTTCGTGGGCTGGCGGCAGATCCGCGAGGCGCGGCCGAACGAGGGGCACCGGGCGGTGGGCGACCTGCAGGCCGCGGGGCTGCTCGGCGGGGTGATCACGCAGAACGTCGATGGGCTGCACCAGGCGGGCGGCGCGGACGGCGTCGTCGAGCTGCACGGGGGACTGGACCGCACCGTGTGCCTGAACTGCGGCGACGTGGCGTCCCGGGCGGCGCTCGACGGGCGGTTGCAGGAGGCCAACCCGCACTTCGGTCCGCGCACCGACGAGGTCAACCCGGACGGTGACGCGGAGCTGCCCGACGAGGTCCTCGACGGGTTCGTCATGGTCGACTGCGTCGTCTGCGGTGGCGGGCCGCTCAAGCCCGACGTCGTCTTCTTCGGCGAGACCGTGCCGCGTGACCGGGTGGAGCGGTGCTTCGGGCTGGTCGAGTCGGCAGGCAGCCTGCTGGTCCTGGGTTCGTCCCTGACCGTGATGAGCGGCTACCGCTTCGTCCTGCGGGCGGCGAAGCTGGGCATCCCGGTCGCGATCGTGAACGTCGGCCCCACCCGCGGGGACGCCAAGGCCGACGTCCGGGTCGACGCCCCGCTGGGCGTCGTCCTGCCGGCGCTCGCCGCCCGTCTGGCCGGCTGAGCTGACCCGGCGGGTCGGGGGCACCTGACCGAGACTGGCGACGATGCAGACCTTCCTCCCCGTCGCCGACTTCGCCGAGAGCGCCCGGCTGCTGGACTCCCCTCGGCTGGGCAAGCAGCGGGTCGAGACGCTGCAGATCCTGCGCGCCATCGAGCTGCCCGACTACGGCTGGGCCAGTCACCCCGCCGTCCTGATGTGGCGCGGCCGGACGCCCGCGCTGGTCGCCTACGGGCTGGCGATGGCCCGGATCTGGCGGGAGCGCGGCTTCGCCGACACCACCGAGGCGCAGATCGGGGAGTTCGCGCCGGACGTCGTCGGCCTGCCGCAGGCGGAGCTGGCCGGTGCCGGGCTGCTGCCCTCGTGGCTCGGGGACGACGAGCTGCACCGGTCGCACCGGTCCAACCTCATCGCCAAGGATCCCGGGTTCTACCGACCGCGGTTCGCCGAGCTCTTCGGTCCCGAGCCCGACGACCTGCCCTACGTCTGGCCGGGACCCGATGACGTCCTGCCCGCCCCCCGGCCGGAGGGGATCGGCGTGTGGGTCGTCCGACCGCGGGCCCACAACGAGCTCGGCGCCTGCCTGGCCGCCGGCGTGGTGGGGCTGGGCACGCAGGCCGGCATCGACGTCGACGCCACCGGGCTCGCCCCGGACGAGCTGCGGGCGCTCTCCAAGGAGCTCTCCGGCCGGCGTCCGGCGAAGGACCTGCGCCAGCTGTCGGCCTTCCTCGACGAGATGGCGCCCGGCGACCGGGTCGCGCTACCGATCGAGCACGGCGCCGGCCTGCTGCTCGGCGAGATCGTCGGCGACTACCTGTTCCAGGGCCGCGAGCTGCTGCCGCACCGGCGGCCGGCCCGGTGGGAGCGGGTGGTCCCGCGGTCGGCGGCCCTCCCGCCGGCCACGCTGCAGGATCCCCGGGTGCTGTTCCGCGTCGTCCTCGACCCGGCGGCGCTGCGGGGCTGACCCGCCGCGGTCACGCCCCGGACAGCGGCACGTTCTGCAGCCGCACCTGCCCGCGGGCAACCAGCTTGCCGTCGTCGGCGCGGGTGAGCAGCACCTGCCACAGCTGCAAGGTCCGGCCCTGCTGGACCGGCTCGGCCACCACATCGAGCCGGCCCGACGTCATCGGCCGGATGAAGTCGGTGTTGTTGTTCACGCCGACCGCGAACTGGCCGCACTCCTGGACCGCCAGGCTCGCCCCGACGGAGGCGGCCGACTCCACGACCGAGCAGTACACGCCGCCGTGGACGACACCCCAGGGGGTGTGCTGGTCGGGCCCGAGATCGACCTGCCCGGTCACCCGGGAGCCGTCGGCGTCGGTCACCTCGAACTGCATCGCCGCCACGAACCGGCCGGCGGCCGTGAGATCCACCGAGGGGACGTCGGCGCTCATGCGTCCCAGACCAGGCAGAAGGGGTGCCCGATGGGGTCGGCGTAGACGCGGAAGTCACCGCCGCTGCCGGGCAGCCGCCGCGCACCCAGCGCCAGCACCTTCGGCTCGGCCTCGTCGACGTCGGCGACCCGGACGTCGAGGTGGAACTGCTGGGGGCGTTCGGGGTCGGGCCAGTCGGGCGGCTGGAGGTCGGGCGCCTGCTGGAAGGCGATCCGGTAACCGGCTCCGGTGACGACGACCCAGTCATCGCCCGGTGAGCCCTTCACCTCCATCCCGAGCAGCTCGGCGTAGAAGCCGGCGAGGGCATGGGCGTCGGGTGCGTCGATGACGAGGGAGTGGAGCTGACCGATCATGACCTCATCCTGGCGGCAGGGCCCGACGTGCGACAGCCGGGTCGGGCCGTGGGCGCGATCGGGACAGCCGGCCTGCGGCGTCCCGACGACGTGACGGAGGATCAGGACGTGACCACCTCGTCTGCTCCCCGGCTCGGTTCCCTCGACTGGCTGCCCGCGGCCGACCGGCTCGACCTGCTCGCCGCGCCGGTCGCGGCGGTTCTCGCGCAGCTGGACGGGGCCGCCTGGGTCGCCGAGATCGACGACGACCTGGCCGACACGGCCGCGTTCAGCGAGGCCTACGGCGTGCCCCTGGAGGCCTCCGCGAACTGCGTGGTCGTGGCCGCTCGCCGCGCCGGGCAGACCAGCCTGGCCGCATGCGTCGTCCTCGCCACCGGCCGCGCCGACGTCAACGGTCTGGTGCGCCGTCACCTGGAGGCCCGCAAGGCCTCGTTCGCGCCGCAGGACGTCGCGGTCGCCGAGTCCGGGATGGCCTTCGGCGGCATCACGCCGGTGGGTCTGCCCCCGGCGTGGCCGGTGCTGGTCGACGCGGCCGTCGCCGCGGCGGACCTGGTCGTGATCGGCTCGGGGACCCGGGGCAGCAAGCTGGCCGTGCCCGGGGCGGTCCTGGCCGCGCTGCCCGCCGCCCAGGTGCTGGAGGGTCTGGGCCGGCCGGTGGCGCCGGAGCCGTCCGCGCCGACGCCCGCGCCCAGCCGTCCCCTGCGGGCACCGGACGACAGCGACATCGGCTGGGGCGACCGGCCCACCGAGCCGTCGGCCGCCGACCGCCGCTACGTCGAGGACCGGCCCCCGCACTGGGGCAGCGACTGAGCTCCTAGAGCTGCCCGGGGAGGCTGGTCGTGCCCGGGCCCGACGGATCGTGTCCCGGCCCGCGCCCCTGCTGCGCGCGGAGCAGGTCGCGGATCTCGACCAGCAGCTCCACCTGGCTGGGCACGACCGGCCCTGCCTCCTCGCCACGCGTGCGCCGCTCCATGAGCGTCCTCATGGGAAGCACGACGACGAAGTAGACGACGGCGGCCGTCAGGACGAAGGTGATGACCGCATTGATGAAGGCGGCCCAGTCGAAGACCTGCTGGTCGATCACGACCGTCCCTCCCTCCAGGCCGCCGCCGCCGACGAGGCCGATGAGCGGCTCGAGGAACGACGCGGTGAACTGGGCGACGAGCGCGGTGAACGCGGCGCCGATGACGACGGCGACCGCCAGGTCGATGACGTTGCCGCGGAGCAGGAAGTCCTTGAAGCCCTTGATCATGGGGCCATCCATCCACACCGGCCTGGAGTGTGCCCAGCGCTCGCCCGGAGCGTCATGGCGGCGGCAGGCTGACCGTCAGCGTGGCCGTCGTCGACGCCGCCGCCAGATGGGCCGCGGTCGGGCCGTCCACCGCCAGGAGGAGCAGCCCCGCGGCAGGGTCCTGACCGTCGGCGCCGCTCCCGGGCGTGGCGAGGACCAGCGCCGACGCGGCCGCGACCTCGGCTGTGCCGGACTCCGGCGACGTGGCGAGGACGTCCACGCGGTCCCCGGCGGACACCAGCGCCGCCACGGCGAGATCGGCCAGCCGGACGGGCGCGGCGACCTGGCCCTCGGGCAGCAGGGCGGTCAGCCCCGCGCCCACCAGCCGCACGTCGGTCACCGGCTCCGCGGCACGGACCGCCCCGGCGAGGACCCGCCCGACGAGCGCCGACGGGTCGGCGGCCACCCCGGCGGGCAGCAGTTCGTCCGGGAACCGCGCGACCGTGAGGTCGGAGGCGGTGAGGACGGTCCCGGGCGGGAGATCGGCCGCGGCCACAGTCACCGCGGTGCCGGCGCGCGGCTGGGCAGCCCCCGACGGAGCCTCCGGGCGCACGGCGAGGACGAGGGCCAGGACCGCGAGCAGCACGGCCGCCGCCCGGCGGGCGGTGTGCAGGGGGAACCGGGGGCGGCGGAAGGGCGGCACCGCCCGAGCCTGCGGTGCAGACCGTCAGGACGGCCGGCGCCGGCTCAGGTTGTGGAGGGAGCGGAGCCCTGTGGACGGCCGCACCGCTCAGTTGGCTGCCTTGGACGTGCTGGTCGACGTGCTCGAGGAAGTGCTCGCGGCCGGGGTCGAGGAGGAGCTCTCCTTCGACGGCGAGGTCCCGTTGGACGTGCCGTTCGAGGTCGAGCTCTCCGACGAGGAGGAGGAGGCGGTCTTGCGGCTGTCGGTGCGATAGAAGCCCGAGCCCTTGAAGACGACGCCGACCGAGCCGTAGACCTTGCGCACCGTGGCGGCGCACTCGGGGCACTCGCCTACCGGGGCGTCGCTGAAGGACTGCACGACCTCGAACTCGTGCTTGCCCTCAGGATTGGTGCAGGCGTACTGATACGTGGGCACGGCGGTGGCTCCCTGGTGCTGCGAAGAGTCTGCTCCGGGCTGGCACTCGCACCCGGCGACTGCCAATGATGCGCCATCCCCGCACCTGACGTCCACGCGCGTCGCCCGGTGTGAGCAATCCGGCGGAGTCAGCGTGACAGGCGTGAGGCGATAGGTTCCTGGGCGGTGACACGGAGCTCGCGCCATGAGGAGGTTCGATGGGGATCGACGACGTCGTCGACCGATGGCACCGGTACATGGCCGGCGACCTCCCAGGCGGGCTCGAGGAGCTGCTCGCCGACGACGTCGTCTTCCACTCGCCGGTGGTCTACACGCCGCAGCGCGGCAAGGAGATCACCGTGCGGTACCTCGAGGCGGCATCCGCCTCGCTGGCCGGCGACGACGCGACCGGTGCGGGGGCCTTCCGGTACACGAAGCAGGTCCTCGCCGGCGACACCGCGGTGCTCGAGTTCGAGACGAGCCGGCACGGCACGTACGTCAACGGCGTCGACATCATCCGCTGCGACGACGCCGGGAGGATCGTCGAGTTCCGGGTCATGATGCGTCCCCTGCAGGCCATCCACGCCGTGCACGAGGAGATGGGGCGGCGCCTGACCGCCGGCGCGTGACGACCGTCCGCTGACCAGGGGTCTGCTACCCGTGCCCACGGTGAATCCATGACCCGTCACGAGCAGTACGGTCTCGCCCGTGACGGATCGGTGGCTCGACGACGAGCAGCAGCGGACGTGGCGCGCCTGGCTCACCGTGTCCGAGCTGGTCCCGCGCGCCCTCGACGCCCAACTGCAGCGCGACGCCGGCATCAGCCACGCCGCCTACGTCGTCCTCGCCATGCTCTCGGAGTCGCCCAGCCGCAGCCGTCGGATGAGCGACCTCGCCCGCCGCGCCAACCAGTCCCAGAGCCGGCTGTCGCACACCGTCGCGCGTCTCGAGGAGCGGGGCTGGGTGCGCCGCGAGCGCGCCGCCGACGACGGGCGGGGCAACCTCGCCGTCCTCACCGACGCGGGATTCGACGTCGTCGTCGCCGTGGCACCGGGACACGTCGACGCCGTGCGTGAGGCTGTCTTCGGGCCGCTGACCGCCGAGCAGACCCGGGTCCTCGGCGAGGCCCTGGAGGCCATCGCCGCCAAGCTCGACCCCGACCGGAGCCTGCGCGTCCGGGACGGCGCCGACCTTCCGGACTGACGGGCGCGGCGGATCCGAGGGGTCCTACCTCGCCATTTCGGGTCCTCCCTCGCGGTCGACGGCGAGGGAGGACCCAGTTCGATCAGGGAACCTGATCGTCGACCGGCGCGGCTCAGCGGCCGAGGTGGCGGTACCGGTGGAGGCGGCTGCGGAAGCGCTCGGTGTCGTCGCGGCCGAGCAGACCGGCCAGTTCCTCACCGAGCACCCGCCCGAGGCGGAGGCAGAACTCGTTGGGCTCGTCGGCGGCGTCGGGCCGCTCGGGCACCACCCGGTCGACGATGCCGGCCCGCCACAGGTCCGTCGCCCGGACCCCCTGCGCCGCGGCCATCTCCCCGGCGTGCGTGATGTCGCGGTGGACGATCGCGCTGGCACCCTCCGGAGGCAGCGGACCCAGCCAGCCGTTCGCGGCCGCCAGGACGCGGTCGGCGGGCACCAGCGCGAGCGCGCCACCGCCGGTGCCCTGGCCGAGCAGCACCGCCAGCGTCGGCGCCTTGAGCACCACGAGGTCGTGCAGGCAGCGGGCGATCTCGCCGGCCAGCCCGCCCTCCTCGGCCTCGCGGGACAACGCGGCACCGGGCGTGTCGATGAGGGTCAGCAGCGGCAGCCGCAGCTCCTCGGCCAGGTGCATCCCGCGCCGGGCCTCCCGCAGGGCCGCGGGTCCCAGCGGGGCCGACATCGACTGGCCCCGACGGTCCTGGCCGAGCACGACGCAGGGCGCGCCGCCGAAGCGGGCCAGGGCCAGGAGCAGGCCGGGGTCCTTCTCACCGGCGCCGGTGCCCGACAGCCCCACGACGTCGGTGGCCGCCGTCCGCAGCAGCCGCCGCACGCCCGGCCGGTCCTCCCGCCGGGAGGCGGTCACGACCTCCCAGGCGGTGCGGTGGTCCTCGGGGTCGTCGGCGTCGGTGCCGTCCTCGGGTGTCGGCCGCTCGGCGCCGCTGACGTCGGTGTGCCAGGTCTGGCGCGCGGCCAGCACGCGCAGGGCCCGGTCGGCGACATCGCCGACCTCCTCGTGCGGGACGACGGCGTCGATGAGCCCCCGTTCGGCGAGGTGCTCGGCGGTCTGCACGTTCTCGGGGAACGGCTCGCCGTAGAGGGCCTGGTAGACGCGCGGCCCGAGGAACCCGATGGCCGCGCCGGGCTCGGCGATGGTGACGTGGCCGAGCGAGCCCCACGAGGCGAGCACGCCGCCGAAGGTGGGATTGCGCAGGTAGACCAGGTAGGGCAGCCCGGCCTCCTTGTGCCGGGCGATGGCCGCGGTGATCCCGATCATCTGCAGGAAGGCGACGGTCCCCTCCTGCATCCGGGTGCCGCCGGACACCGGGGCGGCCAGCAGCGGCAGCCCCTCGTCCGTCGCGCGCTCCACGGCGGCGATCAGCCGCTCGGCGGCGGCGACGCCGATCGAGCCGGCCAGGAACCCGAACTCACCGGCGACGACGGCGACACGACGGCCGCGCAGTCGTCCTTCGCCGGTGATGATCGCCTCGTCCTGCCGCGACTTCTCCTCTGCCGCCGCCAGCTCGCCGGCGTAGTCCTCCGACACCTCGGGGCGGACGACCGGGGCGTCCCAGGACTGCCACGACGCGGGATCCAGCACCAGGTCCCGCAGCGACCGGGCGTCGAGCCGGGCGGGTTTCGCCGTCACGAGTCCAGCCAGGCGCGGATCGCGTCGCCGTCGGCACCCAGCACCGGGGGAGCGGTGTGCTCGCGGCGGGTCGTCTCGGTCTCGCCGTCCGGACTCGGCGCGAAGAACCGCAGCGGTGGGCCGGGCAGCTGCAGCCGGCCGAGGGTGGCGTGGTCGACGTCGACCAGCAGGCCCTGGGACAGCGCCTGGTCCCAGCCGTAGACCTCGTCGATCGTGCGCACCTTGCCCGCTGGGATGCCGACCTTGTTCAGCCGGGCCAGCAGGTCCTCCGCGTCGATCTGCGCGAACGCCTCCTCGAGGAGCCCGATCACCCGGTCCCGGTTCTCCACGCGCTCGCCGTTGGTCGCCATGCCGGGCGCCTCGGGGTCGAAGCCGAACTCGGCGCAGAGCTTCCGCCACAGCGACTCGCTGGCGCAGGCCACCTGCACGCTGCCGTCGGCGCAGTGGAAGAGGCCGTACGGCGCGATCGAGGGGTGGTGGTTGCCCTGCGCGCGGCCGACCTTCCCGGCCACCGTCCACGCCGTCCCCTGGAAGGCGTGCACGCCGACGATCGCCGCGAGCAGCGAGGTGCGCACGACCTGCCCCCGGCCGGTGCGCTCGCGCTCCATGAGGGCGGCGAGCACGCCGTAGGCGCCGTACATGCCGGCCAGCAGGTCACCGATGGGGACGCCGACCCGCTGCGGGTCCTCCGGCCCGGAGCCGGTGAGCGACATCAGCCCGCCCTCGCCCTGGGCGATCTGGTCGTAGCCGGCACGCCCACCCTCCGGGCCGTCGTGGCCGAAGCCGCTGATCGCCAGCGTCACCAGCCGCGGGTTGAGCTCGGCCAGGACGTCGGTGCCGAACCCGAGCCGCGCCAGCGTTCCCGGCCGGAAGTTCTCCATCAGCACGTCGGCCCGGCGCAGCAGCTCGGTGAGCGTCGCCTTGTCGGCCTCGTCCTTGAGGTCGAGGGTGATCGACTCCTTGTTCTTGTTGGTCGACAGGAAGTACGTCGACTCCCGGTCCGCTCCCTCGGGCTGCACGAACGGCGGCCCCCAGCCGCGGGTGTCGTCCCCGCTGCCCGGGTTCTCCACCTTGATCACGCGGGCGCCGAGGTCGCCGAGCATCATCGCCGCGTGCGGCCCGGCGAGGGCCCGGGTCAGGTCGACGACGAGGACGCCGTCCAGTGGTCCAGCCATGTGCTGCTCCGTTCGCTCACAGCCAGCCGGGGACGACGAAGACCAGCCAGGCCAGGAACGGCCCGGCGGCGACGACGATCGCGGCGTAGCCGAGGATCTGCTTGTAGAAGCGGTCCTTGTCGACGTCCTGTGCCGCGGCCAGGACGAGCGCACCGTTCGTGGAGAACGGGCTCACGTCGACGATGGTCGAGGCCACGGACAGGGCGACCACCACACCCACGGCGCTGATGTCCCCGGCCTCCAGGAACGGCACCGCGAGCAGGATGGCGACACCGATGATCGCCGTCGACGACGCGAAGGCCGACACCACCCCTCCGATGTAGGCCAGGAGGAGGGCGATCACGAGCGGCACCCCGAGCCCGATGACCGCGTCGCCGACGTAGTCGATCGTGCCGGCCGCCTCCAGGACGGACACGAACGTCAGCACGCCGGCGATGAGCAGGACGGTCGACCAGCTGATCTGGCTCACCGCGCCCTTGTGCTGCTTGGCCGAGAACAGCGCGAGGACGACGGCGACGGTGATGGCCACGAAGCCGATGTCCAGGTCGAAGGCCAGCGCGAGGACGGCGACCACGACGAGCCCGACGAGCGTGAGGATCTGCTCGAAGCGCACCGGTTCCGGCCGGTCGGGGTGGACGTGGTCAGCGTCATCGGCAGGGTCTCCACCGACGGCCGGGCCGGGGGCGGCGCCGTGCCCGCGTACCTCGGTGCCGTGCGCCTGCGCAGCCGCGGCGGTCGTGGTCGCGGCGGCCGTGTCCGCGTGGGTGTCCACCTTGCGGCCGATCAGCTTGCGACCGCCGAGGACGAAGAACAGCACCACGGCGATGGCGATGTTGAAGAACAGCGCGCCGAGGAAGACCGCGAGCGGGCTGCTCGGCAGGCCCTCGTCCTCCACGATCGTGTTGACCGTGACGCCGTAGACGCTGATGGGGGAGAAGCCGCCACCCTGCGCGCCGTGGATCACCATCATGCCCATCAGCAGCGGGCTGATCCCGTGCCGCGCGGCGAAGGTGAGCGCGATCGGCGCGATGATCGCGACCGCGGCAGGGGAGAGCGCTCCGATCGCGGTGAGCACCGCGGTGACGAAGAACATGATCCACGGGATGGCCGCGACGTGGCCGCCGACCATCCTCACCGCGCCCCTGACCAGCAGGTCGACGGTGCCGTTGTTCTGCGCGATGGCGAACAGGTAGGTGACCCCGATCAGGGTCAGCACCAGCCCCGCCGGGAAGCCGCCGATGATCTCGTCGGTGTCCAGCCCCACCGAGAGGGTGCCGACGACGAAGGCGGCGACGAAGGCCAGCGCGCCCATGTTGATGGGCAGGAACGTGGCGATCGCGAAGATCACGACCAGCGCGATGATGGTGACGATCTCAGGGGACACGGTCGCTCCCACGACGTCGGCGGATGGGCGCGTTCACTCTCCCAGTGACCGAGCGGTAGCGCCTGCCAGCGCCTCGGGCCCCCGGCGTCCGCCCGCCGGGCTGGCTACGCTGCCCGGGTGACCAGCCCTTCCGCCCGCCCGGCACGCAAGGCCGTCATCCCCGTCGCCGGGATGGGGACCCGCTTCCTGCCGGCGACCAAGGCCGTGCCCAAGGAACTGCTGCCGGTGGTCGACCGGCCGGCGCTGCAGTACATCGTCGAGGAGGCCGCGCGCGCCGGGCTGCCCGAGGTGCTGATGGTCACCGGCCGGAACAAGGCCGCCATCGAAGACTTCTTCGACCGCCACCCCGAGCTCGAGACCGCCCTGGAGAAGAAGGGCGACGCCGGCCGGCTGGCCGCGGTGCAGGAGTCCACCGACGTGGCGCAGGTCCACTTCGTGCGGCAGGGCGAGGCCAAGGGCCTGGGCCATGCGGTGCTCCAGGCCGCGGCGTTCGTCGGGGACGAACCGTTCGCGGTGCTGCTCGGTGACGACCTGATCGACGCCCGCGACCACCTGCTCGAGCACATGCTCGCCGTGCAGGCCGAGCACGGCGGGTCGGTGATCGCCCTGCTCGACGTGGGCCGGGAGAACATCGACAAGTACGGCGCCGTGGCGATCGAGCCCGGCGCCCACGCGGCCGTCGACGGCGACGAGGTGGTCCGCGTGACCGGCCTGGTCGAGAAGCCGCCGATCGACGAGGCGCCGAGCAGCCTGGCGATCATCGGCCGCTACGTGCTGTCGCCATCGGTCTTCGAGGTGCTGCGGGAGACCGCGCCCGGCCGCGGCGGGGAGATCCAGCTGACCGACGCGCTGGCCACCCTCGTCGAGCGTGGCGAGCCCGTCCACGGTGTCGTCTTCAGCGGACGGCGTTACGACACCGGCGACCGGCTGGACTACCTCAAGGCGGTCGTCCGGCTGGCCACCGAGCGCGACGATCTGGGCCCGCCGCTGCGCTCGTGGCTGCGCGAGTTCGTCGCCGACCTCCCTGCCGAGGGCGCGTCGTCGTCCTGACCGGCTCCGACAAGGGCACCATCGGCAGGATGAGCGGTCAGATCGACGGCGAGGACGGCGCGGGCGGTGCCTACCGGGGGAACCGGGACACCGCGCAGGTCGACATGGCGATGGCGGTGCCCCGCCGGAGCGGCCCGCTCACGAGGCCGGGCGCGCGCGTCGTGACGCCGTCCCGTCCCGTGCCCGGTCCACGGGACGTCGTCGAGGGCCCCATCCCGCTCCCGGCGACCGAGTCGGTGCCGCTCGACCGGATCTGCACGGTCGAGCGCCACCTCGACGAGATCCTGGCCGCGGTGCCCCAGCCGCACCCCATCGAGCTCGCCGTCCTGGACGCGCAGGGACTGCTCTGCGCCGAGGAGGTCGCCAGCCAGCGGGCCCTGCCGGCCTTCGACCAGGCGGCGCTGGACGGCTACGCCGCCCGGGCCGAGGACGTCGAGGCCGCGCTCCCGCAGGCGCCGGTCGAGCTGGCCGTGGTCGGGGAGAGCGTCGCGGGGGCCAGCGCCCCCTCCTCGATCGGCCCGGGCCTCGCGCTCAAGGTGGCCGCCGGCGCGATGCTCCCGGCCGGGGCCGACGTCGTCGTCCCCGCCGTCTGGACCGACCAGGGGACGGTGCGGGTCGCCGTGCACGCCGGGCCACCGGCCGGCAGCTACGTCCGCCGGACGGGGGACGACGTGGCGCCCGGCGACCCCGCGGTGCAGGTCGGCACGCCGATCGGGCCGGCGCAGATCAGCCTGCTGGCAGCCGTCGGCCGCGAGCGCGTGCTGGTCCGTCCGCGACCGCGCATCGCCGTCCTCTCCGCCGGTACGGAGCTGGTCGACGTCGGCACGGTGCCCTCGCCGGGTCAGGTCGTGGACGTCAACAGCTACGCGCTCGCCGCGGCCGCCCGTGACGCGGGCGCCGAGGCCTACCGGTCGGGCATCCTGCCGAGCGACCCCCGGCGGTTGAGCGAGGTGCTGGAGAGCCAGCTGCTGCGCAGCGACCTGGTGCTCGTCGCCGGGACGTTCGCCACCGGCGGATTCGACCAGGTCCAGGAGGCGCTCACCGAGCTGGGCGACATGCGCTTCCGCCAGGTGACGATGCACCCGGGGCCGTCGCAGGGCTTCGGCCGGCTGGGCCGCGACGAGATCCCGGTCATCTGCATCCCGGGTGAGCCGGTGGCGGCCCTGGTGGCGTTCGAGGTGTTCGTCCGGCCCGCGATCCGCCTGATGCTGGGCAAGCGCCAGCTGTTCCGCCGCACCGTGCAGGCGGTCGCCGGCCAGCAGCTCGTCTCCCCCCTGGGATACCGCCAGTACCTGCACGGCACGGTCATGCGCCACCCGGACGGCGGGTACGTCGTCGAGCCGGTGGGCGACGGCACCGACGCGCTGCTGGCGCGCATGGCCCGCGCCAACTGCCTGATCGTCATCGACGAGGACGTCACGGAGGTCGCCGCGGGCGGCCTGGTCACCGTGATGCCGCTGCTGCTCGGCGGCTGAGCTGGATCCCACCCTGCACCCCGGCTGGCCGGCCCGGCTGGCCTCGGGTCCCGTGGAGCTGCACCCGCTCTGGCGGCGGGACGCGGGGGAGTGGAGCCGGCTGCGGCTGGCCAACCAGAACTGGCTGAGCCCCTGGGAACCGACCACCGGCGTGCCGTGGCCGGAGCGGCACAGCCCGTCGGCCTACCGCGCGATGCGCGCAGTCGTCGCCCGACGGGCCCGCCTGGGCGCCTCGCTGCCGTTCGCCGTCCGCGTCGAAGGCCGGCTGGCGGGGCAGGTGACGCTGGACAACATCGTCCGGGGCGCGCTGCGGTCGGGATCCCTGGGCTACTGGATCGACCGCTCCGTGGCCGGGCGCGGAATGGCGTCCCTGGCCGTCGCACTGGTCTGCGACCACGCGTTCGGTGAGGTGGGGCTGCACCGGGTGGAGGCCGACATCCGGCCGGAGAACCTGCCCAGCCAGCGGCTCGTCGAGCGGCTGGGATTCCAGCGGGAGGGGCTGCGCCGCCGCTACCTGGACATCGACGGCGACTGGCGCGACCACTACTCCTACGCGCTGCTGGCAGAGGACCTGCCCGGCGGCGTGCTCACCCACTGGCGCCGCCGCATACCAGGCTGAGCGCGCCGGTCGGCGGACGGCGCGTGCGACACGCCCCAGTCGTCACAGCCGCCCCAGAAATCCATCCGCGACACACCGCGCGCCTCCCGGTGCAGGCCCGCTCGGCTGCATAACCTCGCCCTTGCGAGTGACTCATGTGACAGGTGGTGTTCGGATGGGATCGGGCGTGCTCTTGGCCGCTCTGGTCGTGCTGTGGTTCGTCGTGCTGGTGCCCATGGTGGTGACCCGCGGCGACGCACGGACCGGCCAGCTGGGGTTGGCTGACTCCGGTCGGACGCTGCAGCGCCGGCGGGCGGTGGACCCTGTCGTCCACGCCGACACCGAGCGGGTGTCGATCGACCGTGACCTGCTGCGCACCAGTGGTGAGCTGCAGGTGGACGTGCACGCCCTCCGGCGTCGCACACTGGCGGGCCTGGTGGCCCTGGCCGCGCTGACGCTGGTCGGTGCGCTCGTGTACAGCCCGTGGCTGTGGGTGGCGCAGGGGCTCTTCGACGCCGCCGTCGTCGGCTACGTGCTGGTCCTGCGCAAGGTGGCCCGCCGCGAGCGGCTGGCCGCCCGCCGGGCCGCCCGTGCCGCGGCCCGCGCGGCGATGCGGACCCCCGCTCCGCGTCCGGCGCCCGTGCCCGTGCAGCGGGACGTCGAACTGCACGAGACCGTGGCGCAGCAGAACCTGCCGAAGCTGCCGCACCCGAGCGTGCCGCTGGCGCCGGTGCACGCGTTCCCGATGGGCCGCATCGTCGCCGCCCGCACGCCGGCCCCGGCCGGCTGGCAGCACAGCGCCGTGGTCGGTCTGGACGACGACGACATCGGCTTCGCCGACATCGACGAGTACCAGCCCCGCCGGGTGGCCAACGGCTGATCGCTGACGACCCGGCTCCCCGGTGCCGCCCCGGTGGTGGCGTCGGGGAGCCGGGACGCTAAACTCGCTCCTCGAAGGGGCTGTGGCGCAGTCCGGTAGCGCACCTCGTTCGCATCGAGGGGGTCAGGGGTTCAACTCCCCTCAGCTCCACACCTTCACCGCACGACGAAGCGCACCACGAAACAGCACAGCACGATCCAGCCGACGCCGTCGGGGCCCGCCGCCCCGGCGGCGTTCGCCGTTGACGAGGAGACCACGTGAGCGCGGATGGTGAGCGCGGACCGGACGAGCGCCGACCGGACGACGAGCGCGCGATCCGGTTCCGCTGGATCGCCCGGGCGGTGGTCGCGGCGATCGGGGCCTGGTTCCTCGCCGACGGGCTCAGCGGCGTGTGGTCCGACGTCGGCCCCCTCGCGCGGGTGCTGATCGCGCTCGCCGTCGTCCTCGCGCTGGTGCTCGTCGTCGTCGGGCTCCTGCGCCTGGACCGCGGCAGCCGGGGGAACTGACCGTCAGCGGGCGCTGCGGAAGTCCGGGGCCCGCTTCTCGACGAAGGCCCGCACGCCCTCGCGGCCCTCGGGGTCGGCCGCCGACTCGGCGATGAGCTGCGCCTCATCGTCCAGCTGCTCCCCGAACGTGCGGGTCGCGGCCCCCCGGACCAGGGCCCGGGTGCGGACCATCGCCCGGATCGGTCCGGCGGCGATCTCGCGGGCGACCTGCTCGGTGGCGGCGCGCAGCTCGTCGTCCTCGACCAGGCGCGCCACCAGGCCGGTGAGGTGCGCCTCGGCGGCGGTCAGCGAGCCGTTGGTGAGCATCAGGTCCAGTGCCCGCGGAGCGCCCAGCGAGCGCGCCAGCGCCCAGGACGTGCCGCCGTCGGGGGAGAAACCGATCGCGCCGTAGGCCGGGCGGATCGTCGTCGTCCGGGCGCACACCACCAGGTCGCAGGCGCCGACCAACCCGACGCCTGCTCCGGCGACGGCGCCCTGCACGCCGGCGACCACCGGGACGGGGCAGGAGAGGACCGTCCGGACGACCTCGTGCCAGTCGTGCGCCAGCTGCCCGACGAAGGCGCCGGGGTCGTCGGCGCCGGCGAAGGACCGCACGTCGCCGCCGACGCAGAAGCGCGGCCCGTTGGCCAGCAGGAGGACGACCCGCGTCCGCTCGGGCCGGGCGGCGAGAGCGGCGGCGAGCTCCGCGGCGAGCGCCGGCGTCAGGGCGTTGCCGGTCTCCGGTCGGTCCAGGGTGATCCGCCAGATGTCGCCGTCGGTCTCGGTGAGCACGGCGGGGCGGTCCTCGGTCATCGTCGTCCCCTCCGTCCCGGCCGGTCCCGCCACCGTAGGCCTCAGAACCAGGAGGGGAACCACATGCGCAGCAGCCACTCCGGGTGCGACAGCGGCTGCCCGGTGAGCACCGGGTAGAAGAAGACGAAGGTGGCCGCCACCAGCGCCACGTAGAGGCACACCGCACCCAGCCCGATCTGCCGCCGGAGCGGATCGGCGTGGTGCCGGCCCAGGACGTCCTGGAGCGCGAGGACGACCGCCAGGACGAAGAAGGGCAGGGCGGGGGCCATGTAGAAGATGAACATCGTGCGGTCGAGGTTGAGGAACCAGGTGAGCCAGCCCGCCGCGATCCCCACGGCCACCGGGATCGCCGCCGGGTCCCGGCGCGCGACGATGCGCCAGCCCAGCCACAGCAGCGCGGGCGCGAACGCGAACCAGAGGGTCGGTGTCCCGAGCATCAGGATGTAGCGGATCACCTGGTCGCCGGCGGAATCGGTGAGGCCCTGGGGGTTCCACAGCAGGATCGGCCGCCCGTCGACCAGCCAGGACCACGGCCCCGATTCCCACGGGTGTGGCGAGGACAGCCCGTTGTGGAACTCCAGCCACTGAGCGTGCTCGTGCCACAGCGAGCGGAGGGCGTCGGGGATCCAGGGAAAGGCGGTCTCGGGATTCTGCTGCGCCCACGCCTTGCCCTGCGAGGTCTCACCCAGATACCACCCGGTGAACGACGTCAGGTAGGTGAGCACGGGGACGGCGGCCAGCGCCCACAGCGCACCGGGCAGGCCCCGGCGGACCGTCGTCCTGGTGGGGCTCGGGACGCGGGCCTCGCGCCACGCCGCCCGGTCCCAGAACAGGCTCAGGATCGCGAAGAAGGCGAGGAACCAGACGCCGCTCCACTTCACCGCGCAGGCGCACCCGAACAGGACGCCGGCCGCGATCCGCCAGCCCCGCGGACCGAGCCGCGCCGGCGCCGCCATCGCCCGCACCCGTGCCCGCACGACGTCGCGGTCCACCACGAGGCAGGCGACCGCCGAGACGACGAACACCTGCAGGAAGACGTCGAGCAGGCCGATCCGCGAGAGGGTGAACGAGAACGCGTCGAGGGCGAGCAGCAGGCCCGCCAGCAGGCCCAGCAGGGTCGATCCGGTGAGCCGCCGGGCCAGCCGCACCAGGACGACGACGGCGATCGTGCCGGCCACCGCCGACGGGAACCGCCAGCCGAAGGAGTTGTAGCCGAACAGCTGCTCGCCGGCCGCGATCAGCCACTTGCCCAGCGGCGGGTGGACGATGAACGAGTAGCCGCGGTTGTACTCGAAACCCCAGGTCAGCAGCTCGCGCGCCTCGGGTGGGTAGTACGCCTCGTCGAAGAGCAGGTCCCTGGGATAGCTGATGCCCCACAGCCGGACGGCGAGGGCGGTCACGCCCAGGATCGCGGTGAGGATCCAGGAGAGCCGGCGGTCGTCGGGAAGCGGAGGAGGAACGTCGCGGCGGGGACGCGGGAGGGGCCATCGGCGGGTGGCCCGGGCCGCGACGGGTGGCTGCGGTGCCGTCTCCGCCTGCTCGGGAGCCAGCACCGCCATGACTGCAGGGTAGGTGGACCGCTGCGCCGAGAGACCGTGACAGGCTCGTGCGCGTGAGCGGTCGGCTGGTGCTGGGTGGTGCACCCCTCGGGCAGCCGGGCGACGTCGGCCCGCGGCTGCGCGAGGTGATGGCCTCGGCCGACGTGCTCGCCGTGGAGGACACCCGCCGGCTGCACCGGCTCGCCTCCGATCTCGGGGTCACCTTCACCGGACGGGTGGTGACCTTCCACGAGTCGGTGGAGAAGGCCCGGCTGCCCGGGCTGCTGTCGGCGCTGGACGACGGCGCGACGGTGCTGCTGCTCACCGACGCCGGCATGCCGTCGGTCTCCGACCCCGGCTACACGCTGGTGCGCGCGGCGATCGAGGCGGGCGTGCCGGTGACGTCGGTGCCCGGGCCGTCGGCGGTGACGACGGCGTTGGCGGTGTCGGGGCTGCCGGTGGACCGGTTCTGCTTCGAGGGTTTCCTGCCCCGTCGCGGGGGTGAGCGGCGCTCGGCGCTGGCGGCGCTGGCCGACGAGCGGCGGACGATGGTCTTCTTCGAGTCACCGCACCGGCTGGCCGACGCGCTGGCCGACGCCGCGGCGGCCTTCGGAGCCGACCGCGAGGCGGCCGTGTGCCGCGAGCTGACCAAGACCTACGAGGAGATCCGTCGCGGGCCGCTGGCCGAGCTGGCGGAGTGGGCCGCCGAGGGCGTGAAGGGCGAGATCACCCTCGTCGTCGCCGGCGCGACCGCTGCCCCGGTCGCCCTGGAGCCGGCCGACCTGGCCGCCGCGGTGGCCGCGGAGGAGGCCGCCGGGGCGACCCGCAAGGACGCCATCCGCGCCATCGTCGTCCGCACCGGCCTGCCGCGCCGGACCGTCTACGACGCCGTCGTCGCCCACAAGCCGCCCCAGGCATAGGTACCTATACGTGCGTCTGGGAGCCCACGACGCACGTATTGGTACCTATGCCTGGGGCGTGGTCAGCCGGCGCGCAACTGCCGCATGCGGGCGGTGTAGACGGCGAGCACCTTGGCCCGGACGCCCTCCGGGTCCCGCAACACGTCGGCGTAGGTGAATCGGAGAACGACCCAGCCCAGCGCCGCCAGCTCACGATCGCGGGCGAGATCCTTCTGGCGGTCCTCGGGCGAGGTGTGGTGAGCCGCACCGTCGAGTTCGACCGCGAGCTTCACCTCTGGCCAGCAGCGGTCTAGTCGGATCCGTCCGGTCGGCAGATCGACCGCACGCTGCCCGACGCTCCGCGGCAGAGAATGATGCCTGAACACATTGAGGACCCCGTGGGCCTCCAGCTCGCTCTGCACGCCGTCCTCGATGAGATCGATCGCTTGGAGCAGTGCTCGGCGCCCGGCCACGTTGGAGCGCTCACTCAGGGCTTCCCGGACCTGAGCGGGGGTCACGAGGCCTCGCCGGCTGACATCGAGGACCAATGGACGCCGTTCCTGCGTGGGTAGCAGCGGCCACGAGTCGACGAGCGTGCGCGGAAGCCGCGTCACGCGCAGGCCCTGACGTTCGATGCACTGATCCGATCCCGGGTCGAAGCGCAGCCGTCGGTGCACCACGAGGTCGAGTGCGCCCGTCCGTTTCAGCCCTTGGTCGACCGTCAGGTGCAGCGGCCGCTCAAGTCCGCGCAGGCCCCACACGGCGAGTGCTGTCGTGTGGCTGAGAGCTGCGACGGGACCTGCGTGCAGCAACGCGGCACGCAAGAGAGCGTGGTCGTCGAACGCAACATCACGGTGGCGGTAGACGTGCGGAAAGACTCGGAGAAGATTGCGACGGCCGATGTGCCCGTCGAGGACGACGGCCGGGATGCGTTCGAGCAGCTGGCGCCGCGTCGCCAGCCCACCGTTCTCGTCCAGCGCGTCCCGGACCACCGCTCGCCAATCCATGCCGCAGAGAGTGCCGATGCCCGGCGCGCTGGTGGGCGCCGATCTGCTTGCCTGTGGACAACCGTGGCGAAGCCCGTGCCGGTGACTGAGGCATAGGTACCTATACCTGCATCGGCGTGGCGGAAATGCACGTATAGGTACCTATGCCCGGGGGCGGGGGGCCGCTTACAGCCAGCCGTTCCGTTTGAAGCCGCGGTAGAGCAGCAGCACGATCGTCGCGATCACCAGCAGCACCACCGGGTAGCCGTACCGCCACTCGAGCTCGGGCATGAACTCGAAGTTCATCCCGTAGATTCCGGCGATCGCGGTGGGGACGGCGATGATGCCGGCGTAGGCCGAGATCTTCCGCATGTCCTCGTTGTCGGCCAGCGTCGTCCGGGCCAGGGACGCCTGCAGGATCGACGACAGGAGCTCGTCGAGGCCGCCGACCTGGTCGCGCACCCGGATGGCGTGGTCCTGGACGTCCCGGAAGTAGGACCGCATGGCGTCCGGGACGACGTCGATCTGCCGCTCCGCCAGCTTCTGCAGCGGCAGCTCCAGCGGCCCGACCGCCTTGCGCAGGCCCATCAGCTCCCGCTTGAGCTGGTAGAGCCGGCCGATGTCGTCGGTGCGCTCGGGGCTGAAGACGGAGGCCTCGAGCTCGTCGACGTCGTCGGTCACCGCGCCGGCGACCTCCACGAACGTGTCCACCACGAGGTCCGCGACGGCGTAGAGCACCGAGGCCGGCCCCAGGCACAGCAGCTCGCGCTGCTCCTCGAGGCGCACGCGCAGGCCGGCGAGCCCGGAGTGCTCGCCGTGCCGCACGGTGATCACGTAGTTCGCACCGAGGAAGACCATCACCTCGCCGGTGTCGACCACCTCGCTGGTCGCCGTCAGCTCCTCGTGCGCCACGTACGTCGCCGTCTTGAGCACCATGAACAGGGCGTCGTCGTACTGCTCGAGCTTGGGTCGCTGGTGGGCGTAGACGGCGTCCTCGACCGCCAGCGGGTGGAGCCCGTACCGGTTCCCGATCGCGGCGAGCTCGGTCTCGGTCGGCTCGTAGAGGCCGAGCCAGACGAACCCGCCCTGAGCCACCGCCGTCCGCAGGGCGTCCTCCGGCGGGACCGGGGCCTGCCGGTGGCCGTCCACGTACACGGCGCAGTCGACGACGACGTCCGCGTCGGCGCGGCGCGCCGGCGCTGATCTCGGCGCGCCGGCCGGCCGCGGGCGCAGGGTCGGAGGATGCGCCGGGGAAGGACCCACCGGGAGGTCCGGGGGCGTGTCGGTGTCGGCCATCGCCCACCTTCCTGAGATCGATCCGGCGGGTGCAGCCTAGGCATCCGGATCGTGGAGGAACCGGGAGGACGCCGCGGCCGCGACCGCCGCGCGGGAGGCCTGACGCACCCTCACCCCCACGGGTGAGAACGACCGCCGGGCTCTTCAGCCGCGGCCCTGACGGGTCGAGCTGACCTGTGTGGCAGCCGTCCTCGACACCTTCGCAGCCCCGCAGGGCCGCGCCGCCGTGCGCGCGGCCGTCGAGACGCCGGCCACCACCCGCCGGGTCCCGCTGGCCGTCGTCGGTGCCGGGGTCATCGGCGTCGTCGAGGCGATCGCCCTCCTGGCCGTCTCCCTCACGGGCCTGGACGGCCTGCTCTCCGCGGGGCGCGCGCCCGGGTGGCTCGTCGCCGTCGTCCTCGTCGTCCTCGCCGGCTGGATCGTGCTCTGCGCCGGGAGTGCTGCCGCCATGGTCGACGGCGCCGGCCGCTCGCTGCTGACGGGCGTCGCCTACGCCGAGATGGGCCTCGTGGCCGGCCTGCTCGTGGTCGCGACCGTCACGCCGTTCGTCAATCCCACCTCGCTGCCGGTGCCGGCACTGGGTCTGCTGGCCCTGGCCGTCCCGGTCGGCAAGCTGCTACTGGCGGGCGCGCCGTCGGCGGAGCGCTGGATCGCCCAGGGTCCCCGCGCACGGACCCGTCGCCCCGACCCGGTCCAGGCCCACCGCCTGCTGGCCACGGTCACGCTGGGGGCCATCGGTTTCTCGCTGTGCGCCGTCGCGGTGCTGGAGCCGGTCCCCGCCGGCGACGTCGGCGACCCGGCCTCGGTCGTCTACAGCCAGGACTGACGCGAACCCGGCTGGACGGCGCTCCGTACTGTTGCCCTGTGAGTGATCGGCACATCCTGACCGCAGTCGCCTGGCCCTATGCGAACGGGCCGAGGCACATCGGCCACGTCTCCGGGTTCGGCGTCCCCTCCGACGTCTTCAGCCGGTACCACCGCATGGCCGGGGACGACGTCCTCATGGTCAGCGGGACCGACGAGCACGGCACCCCGATCACGGTCGCCGCCGACGCCGAGGGCGTGACGCCCCGGGAAATCGCCGACCGGAACAACCGGATCATCGTGGGGGACCTGCAGTCCCTCGGGCTGAGCTACGACCTCTTCACCCGGACGACGACGGCCAACCACGCCGCCGTCAGCCAGGAGATCTTCCTGGGTCTGCTGAAGAACGGCTACGTCTTCCCGAAGACGACGCTCGGCGCGATCAGCCCGTCGACCGGGCGCACCCTGCCCGACCGCTACATCGAGGGCACCTGCCCGATCTGCGGCTACGACGGCGCGCGCGGCGACCAGTGCGACAACTGCGGCAACCAGCTGGATCCGATCGACCTGATCAAGCCGGTCAGCAAGATCAACGGGGAGACGCCGAAGTTCGTCGAGGAGGAGCACTACTTCCTCGACCTGCCGGCGTTCGCCCGGGCGCTGGGCGACTGGCTGGGCACGCGCACGAACTGGCGCTCCAACGTGCTGAACTTCAGCGTCAACCTGCTCGAGGACCTCAAGCCGCGCAGCTACACCCGCGACATCGACTGGGGTGTCCCGGTGCCCCTGGACGGCTGGCGCGACCGGCCCGACAAGCGCATCTACGTCTGGTTCGACGCCGTCGTGGGGTACCTGTCGGCGTCGATCGAGTGGGCCCGCCGGTCGGGGGACCCGGAGGCCTGGCGGCAGTGGTGGCAGTCGCCGGACGCCGACGCCTACTACTTCATGGGCAAGGACAACATCGTCTTCCACTCCGAGATCTGGCCCGCCCAGTTGCTCGGCTACAACGGCGAGGGCGACAAGGGCGGGACGCCGGGCTCCTACGGCCGGCTGAACCTGCCGACCGAGGTGGTCTCGAGCGAGTTCCTGACCATGGAGGGCCGCAAGTTCTCCTCCTCCCGGAACGTCGTCATCTACGTGCGGGACTTCCTGGCCCGGTACGACGCCGACGCGCTGCGCTACTTCATCGCCGTCGCCGGCCCGGAGAATCAGGACACCGACTTCACCTGGGCGGAGTTCCTGCGCCGCAACAACGACGAGCTGGTCGCCGGCTGGGGCAACCTGGTCAACCGGTCGGTGTCGATGGCGGCGAAGAACGTCGGCGCCGTCCCGACGCCCGGGGAGCTGACCGACGACGACCGCGCGCTGCTGGCCACCACGTCGGGGGCGTTCGCCCCCGTGGGCGACCTGCTGTCGCGCAACCGGCAGAAGGCGGCGATCACCGAGGCCATGCGGGTCGTCGGCGAGGCGAACAAGTACCTGTCGGACCAGGCCCCGTGGAAGCTCAAGGAGGACCCGGCCCGGCGGGACACCGTCCTGCACACCGCACTGCAGGCGATCAAGGACTGCAACGCGCTGCTGACGCCGTTCCTCCCGCACTCCTCGCAGCAGGTGCACGAACTGCTCGGCGGGACCGGCGTGTGGTCGGTCGCGCCGCGGGTCGAGGAGGTCACCGACCTCGACGAGGGGTCGCCGTACCCGATCATCACCGGCTCCTACGAGCAGGGGCAGGCGGTCTGGGCATCCACGCCGCTCGCAGCTCCCGGGACGCCACTGGCCCCGCCGAAGCCGATCTTCGCCAAGCTGGACCCGTCGATCGTCGACGAGGAGATCCGGCGCCTGGAGGAGGGCGGCGAGTGAGGGCAGAAATGGCCATATCTGTCCTTCGGACGGCGACGTGAGCCGGTCGGCGTCGTCCCGCGCCAACCGGCGGGGTGAGCCACCGCCGTCCCCCGAGCCGCTGCCCGCACCTGCGCTGGACAGCCACACCCACCTGGACATCGTCCTGGGGGAGCGGCCGGCGGGGGACGAGCACGGCGAGTGGGCGTCGGACGACGACGTCGATGCCGAGATCGCGGCCGCGGTCGCGGTGAACGTGCCCCGGCTGGTGCAGGTCGGGGTCGACGTCGCGTCCTCCCGGTGGTCCGCGGCGCTGGCGGCCCGGCACCCGAACGTGCTGGCCGCCGTGGCGCTGCACCCCAACGAGGCCGGGGACGGGAAGGCGGAGGGCCACTGGCTGGACACAGCGCTGGCCGAGATCGACCGGCTGGCGGCGCTGCCCCGGGTGCGCGCGGTGGGGGAGACCGGCCTGGACCGGTTCCGTACCGGGCCCGAGGGATGGGCGGCGCAGGAGGCCTCCTTCCGGGCGCACATCCAGATCGCCAAGCGGCACGGCCTCGCCCTGGTCATCCACGACCGGGACGCGCACGAGGAGATCCTGCGGGTCCTGGATGACGAGGGTGCGCCCGAGCACACGGTCTTCCACTGCTTCTCCGGCGACGCAGACTTCGCGAAGGCCTGCGTCGAGCGCGGCCACGTGCT
This sequence comes from Blastococcus colisei, assembly GCF_006717095.1. Taxonomy (NCBI): domain Bacteria; kingdom Bacillati; phylum Actinomycetota; class Actinomycetes; order Geodermatophilales; family Geodermatophilaceae; genus Blastococcus; species Blastococcus colisei. Next base: position 300,725 of record NZ_VFQE01000002.1, on the reverse strand, counting down.
CTCCTTCGCCGGCACCCTCACGTTCGGCAACGCCGGCTACCTGCGCGATGCCGCGGCGGTGACGCCGGTCGACCAGTTGCTCGTCGAGACCGACTCGCCGTTCCTGACCCCCATGCCGTACCGCGGCCGCTCGAACTCCTCCCGGCTGGTGCCGCACACCGTGCGTGCCCTCGCCGAGGTCACCGGCACCGACCTCGAGAACCTCTGCAACCGCCTGACCGCGACCGCCGAACGAGTCTTCGGAACCTGGGAGACGGCGGACTGAAGCCCTGTGATCATGCCGAGTGGGGCCCGGAGGGCTCCGCGCAGGCATGACGCAGCGGCTCGACGCCACGGGGGACGGCACGTGGTGGCGGTGTCGTCCGGAGGACGACGGCGTCATTGCCCGGAGGCTCCCCAGAGGAAGGACGGGCAGCGCTCCACGCAGGCCGGGGACGGCACGTGGCCGCGGTGTCGTCCGGAGGACGACAGTGTTATGGCCGCGGCGTCGTCCGGAGGACGACGATGTAAAGGGAACGGCACGTGGCCGCGGTGTCCTCCGGAGGAGGACAATCAACACCGTGGGCCGCCTCATCGCTGTACTCCTGTTCATCGCCGTGCTCGTGCCGGGCGTCCTGCTGGCCCGCGCGTGGGGCCTGGCTGCCGGGCGCCGGGCGGTCGCGGGCGGCGCGGTGGAGCTCGTCGAGCCGACCGCCGAGGGCATGCGGACGCTGCGTCGTCAGGCGCTGCACGGCCGCCGGGTCCGCCAGGTCGGACTGCTGGCTGGTGTCGCCGGGGTCGTCGCGAGCGTGGTGCTGCTGGCCGAGGCATCGATCTTCCTCTGGGTGCCGGTGCTCGTGGTCGGCCTGCTCCTCGGGGTGCTGCTGGCCGAGGCGACGCGACCGCGGCCGCGGTGGAAGACGGCCGTGCCTGCCCGCCGGCCGCGCCGGAGGGAGCAGATCTCGGCGTGGCTGCTCTGGACGATGCGCGTCCTGGTCCTGGTCCAGCTGGCGGTCACCTTCTCGCTGTGGTGGGAGGGGGAGCTGGGTGACCCGGCCGCGATAGCGGCCCTGGCGGTACCCGCGGTGGCCTGGCTCCTGGCCGAGATCGCCCTCCTCCGGGCGCTGGTCCGGCCGGTGCCGGCGGACGGCGCGGACGTCCCCGTCGACGAGGCGCTGCGCACCTGGACGGCCCACCTGGTCACGGCCGCTGTGACCGTGCTGGCGCTGCTCCCGCTCGGCACGCTGCTGCTGCGCGCGGGTATCGATCCGGACGGCGTCAGCGAGGGCTTCGACTTCCTGCCCGTCGCGCTCGTCGCCGGCGGATTCTCGGCGCTCGCGGCCGGTATCGCCGTGGCGGCGTTCCTGCTCACCTGGCTGCGGCCGGTGCGATCGAACGCACGCGCGCTCACCGGCTGAAGAAGCGAAGGACTCCGCCGATTCGCAGTCTTCGCGACGGGGTCCCGCGGAAGACCCTCTGTGGGCTTGCTCACCGGTCACGAGGTGGTCACGCGGTCTCGTCACCTGCATCTTCCGCCCGCCGTGTCACGCAGGGTGTCGGCGAGCCCACGTAGTGCATGTGAATTCCTCTGCTGTACTTCCTGTGCAGCATTGCCACACGCACCGTGTTCGTTATCGTGTCGTGACCGACAGCCGGGGTGGAGAAACCATCCGGGCGGCGATCACCGGCTGGGCGCCCCGCGCTCCCGACCGGCTGCCGGCCCGGACTCCTGCCCGGGTTCTGTGACCCTGTGGAAGTATTTGTGCGCCGCTCACTCCAGCTCAGCCTGTTCGTCGTGGTCCTCCTCGGACTCCTCGGCGGCACGCTCGCCTACGTCGTCGCCCAGAAGTCCGTGACGCTCACCGTCGACGGACAGGTCCGCACCGTCGGCACCTACGCCGGGACGGTCGGCGAGGTGCTGGAGGAGGAGGGTCTGGAGCCGGCCGCGCACGACGTCGTCCTGCCGGCAGTCCAGCAGAGCCTCACCGACGGCGACGCGGTGGTCCTCAACCGCGCCCGGCCGCTGGAGCTCACGGTCGACGGCGTCTCGCGCGAGGTCTACGTGACCGCTCTGTCGGTGGACGAGGCCCTCGCGCAGCTCGGCTACCGCACCGACGGGCTGGTGCTGTCGGCCAGCCGCAGCGAGCGCCTCCCGCTGGACGGCATGCAGCTGACGATCACGACCCCGAAGGACATCGTCCTGGTCAGCGACGGACAGGAGCGCGTCGTCACCACGACCGCCGCCACCGCCGGTGACCTGCTCGCCGAGCAGGGCATCGCGCTGAGCGAGACCGACCGCACCAGCCTCTACCTGAACCAGGGCTTGCTGAACCAGATGCGCCTGCAGGTCTTCCGGGTGCAGGTCTCGGAGGTCACCGAGGCCACGGCGATCCCGCACGAGCGGATCGAGACGGCGAACGCCGAGGCGCTCGAGGGCGACGACACCGTCACCCAGGAAGGCGTGGACGGCGAGCAGACCACCACCTATCGCGTGACGGTCACCGACGGCGTCGAGACCGCTCGCGAGACGCTCGGCACGAGCGTCACCCGCGAGCAGGTGCCCGAGCTGGTCACGGTGGGCACCAAGGAGCGACCTGCCCCGCCGGCGGTCGCCGACGGCAGCGCCTGGGACCGGCTGGCCCAGTGCGAATCCGGCGGCAACTGGGCCATCAACACCGGCAACGGGTACTACGGCGGACTGCAGTTCAGCCCCGGCACGTGGCGCGCGTACGGCGGCACGGGCCTGCCGCACCAGGCCAGCCGGGAGCAGCAGATCGCGATCGCGGAGAAGGTCCGGGCCGCCCGCGGCGGCTTCGGTGACTGGCCGAGCTGCGCGTCCAAGCTCGGTCTCCCGCGCTGAGCCAGCCAGCAGCCGAGGACGGGCTGCTGGGCCCCGCCGCGATCCGCGAGCTGGCCCAGCGGCTCGACCTGCGTCCGACCAAGACCCTCGGGCAGAACTTCCTGCACGACGCCAACACCATCCGGCGGATCGTGCGGACGGCGGAACTGCGGCCGGACGACGTCGTCCTCGAGGTCGGCCCCGGACTGGGGTCGCTCACCCTCGGGCTGCTGCCCGCCGCCGCCCGTGTCGTCGCCGTCGAGATCGACCCGCGCCTGGCCGATCTCCTGCCGCAGACCGTGGCAGACCGTCGTCGCGACCTCGCCGACCGCCTGACCGTCGTCCACGCCGACGCCCTGCGCGTCACCGAGCTCCCAGGCCCCGCGCCGACGGCGCTGGTCGCCAACCTGCCGTACAACGTCGCGGTCCCGGTCCTGCTGAATCTGCTGGAGCTGCTGCCCACGCTCGACCGGGCGCTGATCCTGGTGCAGGCCGAGGTCGCCGAGCGGCTGGCGGCACCCCCCGGCGGCTCGGCCTACGGCGTGCCCTCGGTGAAGGCCGCCTGGTACGGCCAGGTCCGGCGGGCGGGCGCGGTGAGCCGGAAGGTCTTCTGGCCCGAGCCGAACGTCGACTCGGGTCTCGTGGCGCTCGTCCGCCGCCCCCCACCGCCGGGCGACCGGGCAGCCACCTTCGCGGTCGTGGACGCCGCCTTCGCGATGCGCCGCAAGGGCCTGCGTGCGGCACTCGCCCGCTGGGCCGGGAGCCCGTCGGCCGCCGAGGCGCGGCTGCGGGCGGCCGGCATCGACCCCGCTGACCGGGGTGAGCAGCTCTCCGTGACCGACTTCGCCCGCCTCGCCGCGACCGATCCGGTGCAGCCGTGAGCGTCGTCGCCGCGCGGGCGCCCGCGAAGGTCAACGTGCACCTCGGAGTCGGCCCCCTGCGGCCCGACGGGTTCCACGAACTGCGCACGGTCTACCTCGCGGTCTCGCTGTTCGACACCGTGACGGCCCAGGCCGGGGACGGGCTCGCCCTGACCGTGACCGGCGAGGGGACCGGGGGCGCTCGTGGCGCCGACCTCGTGCCGACCGACCGGCGCAACCTCGTGTGGCGGGCCGCCGAGCTGCTGGCGACGTCGGCCGGCGTGCCTGCCGACGCCACCGTCGAGATCGCCAAGTCGATCCCGGCAGCGGCCGGGCTGGCCGGTGGCAGCGCCGATGCGGCGGCCGCGCTCGTCGCCCTGGACGCCCTGTGGCGCACCCGCGCGAGCCGCGAGGACCTCGTGGGCCTGGCCGCGCAGCTGGGCAGCGACGTGCCGTTCAGCCTGGTCGGCGGGGTGGCCCTGGGCGCCGGCCGCGGCGAGCAGGTGACCCCCGTGCTGTCGCGCACCCGCCGGCACTGGGTCCTGGGCATCGCGGGGGAGGGCTTGTCGACGCCCGCCGTCTACGGCGAGCTGGATCGGATGCGGGCCGCCGGACGGGTGCCGGACGGAACGGACCTCGCCACCGCGGAGCCCGTCGTCGCGGCGCTGCGCAGCGGGCCCACCGCCGTGCTGGCCTCGGCGCTGGGCAACGACCTGCAGGCGCCGGCGCTGGCGCTGCGTCCGGAGCTCGGCCGCGCCTTGCGCGCCGCGACCGAGGCGGGCGCCGCAGCGGCGCTCGTCAGCGGCTCCGGCCCCACCGTGGCGGCCCTCGCCGGCGATGAGCAGGACGCCCTCCGACTCGCCGCGGAGCTGGCCGGTGCCGGCGTCTTCCGCACCGTCCGGGCCGTGCACGGCCCGGTGCCGGGCGCTCGCCTCGTCGGCTGAACGCGGCTCCCGGCGTCAGCCGCCGGGCGAGCTCCGGCGGGAGTCGCCGAGACCGGGACGCGGCTCCAGATGAGCCAGGCCGTTGTAGGACAGGTTGACCAGGTGCGCGGCCACCTCCCGCTTGCCGAGGGCCCGGTTGTCCAGCCACCACTCGCCGACGAGGGAGACCATGCCGACCAGGGCCTGGCTGTAGAGCTGCGCCAGCCGGGGGTCGTAACCGCGGGCGCCGAACTCGCGGGCGAGGATGTGCTCGACCTTGCGCGCCAGCTCGCCGATCAGCGACGAGAACGAGGCGCCGCCGCTCTGTCCCGGCGCGTCCCGGGTCAGCACGCGGAAGCCGTCGGTGTCCTCCTCGATGTAGTCGAGGAGGACCAAGGCCGCGCTCTCGAGCATCTCGCGGGGCGGGCGGGGGACCGACAGCGCCGAGGTGAAGCGGTCCAGCAGGGCCTGCATCTCGCGGTCGACGACCGCGCCGTACAGGCCCTCCTTGCCGCCGAAGTGCTCGTAGACGACGGGCTTGCTGACGTCGGCGTGCGCGGCGAGCTCCTCGACCGAGGTGGCCTCGAAGCCCCGCTGGGCGAACAGCTCGCGTCCGACGTCCAGCAGCTGCCGGCGGCGCTGCTCGCCGGTCATCCGCACCCTGGGACGTACCGTGCTGCTGCTCATGGGGCTTCCTTCCCTCGGGCACATCGTGTCCCGCGCACGGCTCCGCCGGCCGCGTTCAGAGGCTCGCTCTGGGTGTGCGAGGGGTGAGGAGGACGGGGTGTTCCTCAGGCCGACGCCGCGACCGGCGCGGGGGCGGCGTCGCGGCGCTTGGCCGCGAGCCGGACCGGGTCGGGCCATTTCACGGCGTGGGCCCAGCCGAGCTTCTCGAACACCCAGATCACCCGCGCGCTGATGTCGATCTGGCCGCGCAGGACGCCGTGGCGCGCGCAGGTCGGGTCGGCGTGGTGCAGGTTGTGCCAGGACTCGCCCGCGCTCAGGATCGCCAGCGGCCAGAAGTTCGTCGCCCGGTCCCGGCCGGGGGAGACGAAGGGCCGGTTGCCGACCACGTGGCAGACGGAGTTGATCGACCACGTCACGTGGTGCAGCAGGGCGACGCGCACCAGGCCGGCCCAGAAGAACGCCGACCACGCGCCGGCCCAGGATCCGGTCACCAGACCGCCGATGACCGCGGGGGCGGCCAGGCTGAGGAAGGCCCACACCACGAACAGCTTGCTGGTGGTGACCAGCGCGCCGTCCTTGAGGAGGTCGGGCGCGTAGCGCTCCTGGTTGGTCTTGCGGCGGTCGAACAGCCACCCCAGGTGGGCGTGGAACATGCCCTTGAGCAGCGACCGCAGGTCGGTGCCGTAACGCCACGGCGAGTGCGGGTCACCCGCCCGGTCGGAGAAGGCGTGGTGCCTGCGGTGGTCGGCCACCCACTGGATGACCGGCCCCTGGATGGCCATGGACCCGGCGGCCGCCAGCGCGAGCCGCAGCGGCCGCTTGGCCTTGAACGAGCCGTGGGTGAAGTGGCGGTGGTAGCCGACGGTCACGCCGAGCAGCGTCAGGTAGTAGAAGCCGACGGCGAGCCCGACGTCGAGCCAGGACAGGCCCCAGCCCCAGACGGCGGGTACGACGGCGGCCAGGGCGAGGAACGGGACGAGCACGATCACGTACAGCGTGACGATCTCGAGCGTGCTCTTGTGCCTGCCGATGGCATGGGCGGGCAGCCCGGCGTGCGGTTCGGCGAGGGGAGGAGCCGTGGGCCGGGTGAGAGCGGGAGCGGACAAGATGAACTCCTGAGCAAGGGGATCGGCCACGCGCGCGGGTCTTCGGCTGCCGTGGCTACGTCCCCGTAACCTACGGCAGCGTAGGAACTCCGGCGACCCGACCGGACCGGCCCGTGGATGCCCTCACCGACCGGTGGGCCCTAGGCTCGCTCCCGGGTGCCGGGGTCCGTGGCGCCCCTGCGGACGGCGACCGCCGCACCGCGGGTGGGGGATGGGGTAATCGGCAGCCCGCCGGCCTTTGGAGCCGTGCAGTCTCGGTTCGAGTCCGAGTCCCCCAGCTCGATGAGTGCCGTTCGTCAGAGGAGATCCGTGACCGTGCAGGAGCCGTCCGCCGCCGTCCCGACGTCGTCCCCGGCGGTGGCGGCCGTGGTCGTCCTCGCGGCCGGTCAGGGCACGCGCATGCGTTCCACGACGCCGAAGGTGCTGCACACCCTGGGCGGGCGGAGTCTGCTCGGCCACGTCCTGGCCGCTGCCGAGCCGCTGGGCGCCGGCACCACGGTCGTCGTCGTCGGCGCGGGGCGCGACCAGGTCGAGCAGCACCTGGCGCAGGTGGCCCCCGGCGCCGTGGCCGTCGTGCAGGAGGAGCAGCGGGGGTCCGGTCACGCCGCCGCCGTCGCGCTGGACGCCGTGCCCGATCTCGATGGCCCGGTCCTGCTGGTGAACGGGGACGCCCCGCTGCTGCGCGCCGACACGGTGGCCCGGCTGGTCGAGGCGCACCGCGCCACGGGCAGCGCCCTCACCGTCCTCACGGCCGAGGTCGACGACCCGACCGGGCTCGGGCGCATCGTCCGCTCCGCCGACGGCAGCGTCCGCGCGATCGTCGAGGAGCGTGACGCGACCCCCGAGCAGCGGTCGGTCCGCGAGATCAACGCGGGGGTCTACATCGGCGACGCGGCGGCCGTCCGCCGTGCCCTCGGCCGGATCAGCACGGACAACGACCAGGGTGAGCAGTACTTCACCGACGTCCTCGGGTTGCTCGTGGAGGAGGGTGCCACGGTCGGCGGCCACGTCGCCGATGACCCCGACGACGTCCTCGGCTGCAACGACCGCGTCGAGCTCGCTGCCCGCCGGCGCACCCTCAACGACCGGGTGCTCGACGACCTCATGCGCAGCGGCGTCACCGTCGTCGACCCGCTGACCACCTGGGTCGACGTCACCTGCTCCGTCGGGCCCGACGCCGTCCTGGAGCCCGGCACCCAGCTGCGCGGCACCACCTCCGTGGCGTCGGGGGCGGTGGTCGGCCCGGACACCACGCTGGTGGACGCCGAGGTGGGCGAGGGCGCGTCCGTCGTCCGATCGCACTGCCTGGGCGCGCGGATCGGGCCGGAGGCCACGGTGGGCCCGTTCAGCTACCTGCGCCCGGGCACCCGGCTGGAGCGCGGCGCCAAGGTGGGCGCCTTCGTGGAAACCAAGAACGTCGAGGTGGGTGAGGGATCGAAGGTGCCCCACCTGTCCTACGTCGGCGACGCGAGCATCGGCCGCGGCGCCAACATCGGGGCCGCGACCGTCTTCGTCAACTACGACGGCGTGGCCAAGCACCGCACGACCATCGGCGACCACGTGCGGATCGGCTCGGACACCATGCTCGTGGCGCCGGTCACGGTGGGCGACGGCGCCTACACCGCGGCCGGGTCGGTCATCACCTCGGACGTTCCCCCGGGCGCCATGGCCGTCGCACGGGCGCCCCAGCGGAATGTGGCAGGCTGGGTGCGCCGCCGCCGGTCCGGGACCCCTGCGGCCGAGGCCGCGGAAGCGGCCGAGAACCGGGCGGGGGCACCTTCGGGAGGCCGCTCCGACGCCTCCCGGACGGACACCGAGCAGTAGGGACAGCAGAGCCGATGAGCGCGATCCGGCAGGCGAACAGCAAGAGCCTGATGCTCTTCTCCGGGCGGGCCTTCCCGGAACTCACCGACGAGATCGCGGGACACCTCGGGGTGACGCCGACCCCGACCGCCGCCTACGAGTTCGCCAACGGCGAGCTGTTCGTCCGGTTCGAGGAGTCGGTCCGGGGGTGCGACGCCTTCGTCGTCCAGAGCCACACCGCGCCGATCAACACCTGGCTCATGGAGCAGCTCATCATGGTCGACGCGCTCAAGCGCGCCTCGGCCAAGCGGATCACCGTCGTCGCGCCGTTCTTCCCCTACGCCCGCCAGGACAAGAAGCACCGCGGCCGCGAGCCCATCTCCGCCCGGCTGGTCGCCGACATGTTCAAGACCGCCGGCGCCGACCGGCTGATGACCGTCGACCTGCACACCGCCCAGATCCAGGGCTTCTTCGACGGCCCCGTCGACCACCTCTTCGCCCTCGACCTCCTCGTGCAGCACGTGTGCGAGCGCTGGGGCGACCGCGACATCACCGTCGTCTCGCCCGACTCCGGCCGCGTCCGCGTCGCCGAGCGGTGGACCGACAAGCTCGGCGGCACCCCGCTGGCCTTCATCCACAAGACCCGCGACCCGCTGCGCCCCAACGAGGTCAAGGCCAACCGCGTCGTCGGTGAGGTCGAGGGCCGGGTCTGCATCCTCGTCGACGACATGATCGACACCGGCGGCACGATCGTGAAGGCCGCCGAGACCCTGTTCGAGGCCGGCGCCGCCGACGTCATCGTGACCGCCACTCACGGCGTCCTCTCCGGGCCGGCCGTGGACCGGCTGAAGAACAGCAAGGTCAGCGAGGTCATCGTGACCAACACGCTGCCCATCGAGTCCGAGCGCCAGTTCGACAAGCTCACCGTCCTCTCGATCGCCCCCCTCCTCGCGCGGGCCATCAAGGAGGTCTTCGAGGACGGCTCGGTCACCAGCCTCTTCGACGGCAATGCTTGATCGTCATCCTCCGGATGACACCGCGGCCATGACGCTGTCGTCCTCCGGACGACACCGCGGCCAGGTAGCGTTCCCCGCCTGCGTGGAGCCGCTGCCCGTGTCCCGCCCGGGGACCCTCCGGGCCCCGCGACCGGTCCACCCGCTGCGCGGAGTTGCTCGCCCGTCCTCCCTCGGGGGACCCTCCGGGCCTCCGCTCGGGAGGACCGCTGCGCGTCTGCCGTGGCTCTTCGCGTACTCTTGCCGTGCCCGGCGAGGGAGCGGTCCTGCTGCTCCGTGATCGACGTGCATGCCCCGGTGGTCGAAAGCCCTGACGGTGTGCCGCGCTCGTGCGCCGGCCCGCAGACCCGATCCACCTCCTGAGGAGCACATCACCGTGGCTGACTTCCGCCTCGAAGCCGAGATCCGCACCGAGTTCGGCAAGGGCAGCGCGCGTCGCACCCGCCGTGCCGGTCGCGTCCCCGCCGTCCTGTACGGGCACGGCCAGGACGTCGTCCACCTGTCGCTGCCGGCCCGCGAGTTCGCGGCCGCTCTGCGCAACGGCGGCACCAACGCGCTGCTGACCATCGTGCTCGAGGGCAAGGAGCAGCTGGCCCTCACCAAGGCCGTGCAGCGCGACCCGCTCAAGCGCACCCACGAGCACGTCGACCTGCTGCTCGTCCGCCGCGGCGAGAAGACCACCGTCGAGGTGCCGATCGTCATCGTCGGCGATGTCGCGCCCGACACCATCCCCAACCACCAGCTGAGCACCGTCTCCATCGAGGCCGACGCCACCCGACTGCCCGACAGCATCGAGGTCGACGTCAGCGGCCGGTCGGCCGGTCAGGGCATCACCGCCGGCGACCTGGTCCTGCCGAAGGGTTCGACGCTGGTCACCGACGCCGAGGCGCTGGTCATCGGCTTCCTCGGTGCGCCGACCGCCGAGGCACTGGAGGCGGAGCTGGAGCAGCTCGAGGCCGAGGCCGGCATCGAGAAGGAGGAGTCGGGCGAGGCTGCCGAGGGCGCCGGCGAGGGCGACGTCGTCCCCGAGCCGCAGGACCAGGGCAGCGGCGAGTCGATGGACTCGGCCGAGAAGTCCGCCGACAACGGCTGAGGCATCCCCTGAGCGAGAGCACGATCCCCGGGGGCGCCGGCGATGCCGGCGCCCCCGGGTCGCGCGCGTCCGAGGGGCCGTTCCTGGTCGTAGGACTGGGGAACCCCGGGCCCGGCTACGCCGGCAACCGGCACAACGTCGGCGCCATGGTGCTCGACGAGCTGGCCGGACGAGCCGGCGTCCGTCTCTCGGCGGGCAAGGGCGCGCGGTCCCGCGCGCTGGCAGGGGAGGGCCGGCTCGCCGGCCGCCGGGTCGTGCTCGCCCGCCCCCTGACCTACATGAACGAGTCCGGAGGCCCGGTCCGCGGCCTCCTCGACTACCACCACCTGCCGGCCGAGGACCTCGTCGTCGTGCACGACGAGCTCGACCTGCCCTTCTCGACCGTCCGCCTCAAGCGCGGCGGTGGGGAGGGCGGGCACAACGGCCTGCGGTCGATCTCCCGCTCCACGGGCACCAAGGACTACCTCCGGGTGCGCGTCGGCATCGGCCGCCCACCCGGCCGCCAGGACCCGGCCGACTACGTCCTCAAGGACTTCTCCTCCGTCGAGCGCAAGGAGCTCGACCTCCTCCTCGTCGAGGCCGTCGACGCCATCGAGACCCTGCTCGTCAAGGGCCTCGAGGGCGCACAGAACGAGGTCCACCCCCGGAGCTGACGTCGGCCGCCGCTCGAGCCACGCCAGGGACGCCTAGCCGCGACACCCCAGAGGGCACGTGTGGCGATCGTCGTCGAGCGTCGGCCCCGGTTGGCGCGCCCGTGACCGACGCCGTCCGGATCCTGCACGTCGCCCAGCCGGTCGACGCCGGCGTCCCGGGCGTCGTCGCCGACCTCGTCCGGGAGCAGGTGGCGCGCGGCTGGGACGTCGTCGTGGCGTGCCGCCCGAGGGCTGGCTCCCCGGGGCGGCGCAGGACGCCGGTCCGCGGATGGTCCCGTGGCGGGCCACCCGGGACCGCACACGTTCGCCGAGGCCGTGCGGCTGGCGGCCGTCGTCCGACGCACGCAACCGACCGTCGTGCACCTGCGCAGCGCCAAGGCCGGACTCGCCGGGCGCCTGGCCTTGCGCGGTCGCCTGCCGACGGCGCTCAGCTGCGCGCGTGGTCGTCAGAGGCGGCCGGCGGGCTCCTCGGCACGCGAGCCGGGTGTGGGAGAAGCCGACCGCTCGCTGAACCCACCTGGTCGTCGCGGTCAGCGATGCCGAGGCCGCCCGCGGCCGCGAGGCCGGGGGCACCTCGTCCCGTCCGGGAACGGCGAGGCTCTGGTCGACGAGCTCGTCCGTCGGTTGTCCGCCCCGGGCTGACGGCCAAAGAGGGGAAGGCCGGGCGCGACCGGGCGGCGGCCCGCTTCGACGTTCGCCGGACGACCGCCTCGATCTCCGACGCCGTGGCCCTGCTGGTGGCTCGGGCCCCGATCGTCCGGACCGACCGGCGCGCTGACCCCGCGGCGCAGGGTCCCCTCGCACGAGTGAGACGACTGCCCGCGGAGGGGGTCCCAACGGGTGAATGCTCACTGTGCGTGTTGCTCCTCGCCGGGGAGCCTGTGAGGGTCGTCCCAGGTAATGGCGGCGGATCGGCTGTCGGGCGAACCGCGCGAGCGTGCGCATCCGCTACAGCGCGTCATGGGGGTACCAGGGGGTTCTGTGCTGCTGGAACACGGCGGAGCGGCGGTCGAAAGACAGCCCGCCGTCCCCGGGCCGCGCACGTCCGTGGAGACGACGCCGAGCCCCCGACGGGACCTCCGGCGCCCCACGCCGGGCTGGGTGCGGGGATACCGCACCGGCCTGGTGCTCGCCGAGATCGCCGCGTCAGCGTTCGCCGGCGTCGTCGTGCTGACGACCCGCGACGTCACGCCCGTGACCGATGCGCTGTTCTGGGCATGCGTCTCCCTCCCGGTGCTCTGGCCCGCCACCCTGGCCGCGTCCGGCGCCTACGCGGAGCCGGTGTTCGGCACCGGCAGCGACGAGTACCGCCAGGTCGGCCGGGCCGGCTTCCTGCTGCTGGCCGTCGCCGGGTTCATCTCCTACGCCGCCGCGCTGGACCTCAGTCGCGCCCTGGTGGTCGTCGCCATCCCGGTCCTGACGCTGGCCACCCTGGTCGGCCGGTACGCCGCCCGTGCCGTGCTGCACCGCCTGCGCGCCAGGGGTCGCTGCACCAAGCGGTTGGTGGTCGTCGGACGAGGGGGTGCCGTCCTCGAGCTGGCCGGTCGGCTCGGGCGGCAGCGCTACGCCGGTCTGGACGTCGTCGCCTTCTGCGTGACCCCCGGTGACCGGGCCCGCGTCGCCGACACGGCCGACGTGCCGGTCGGGGGACTGGACGACGTGGTGGCGCTCGCCGCGGACCTGGCTGCCGACACCATCGCGGTGACCTCGGCCAGCGAGACGGCGGCGCACTACCTCCGGCAGTTGTCCTGGCAGCTGGAGGGCACCGGGATCGAGCTGCTGGTGGCGCCGGGGCTCATCGAGGTGGCCGGCCCGCGCCTGCACATCCGCCCGTTCGAGGGTCTGCCGCTGCTGTCGGTCGAGCAGCCCCGCTTCGAGGGCTGGCGGCGGATGGTGAAGGGCGCGGTGGACCGCTCCCTGGCGGCGCTGGCGCTGGTGACGCTGAGTCCGCTCCTGGTCGCCGTCGCGCTCGCCGTGCGAGTCTCCAGCAAGGGCCCCGCCCTCTACCGCCAGGAACGGGTCGGGATCAACAGCCGCTCTTTCACCATGCTCAAGTTCCGCAGCATGGTCGTCGACGCCGATCAGCAGGTGGACGTCCTGCGCGACGACAACATCTCCGACGGCCTGCTGTTCAAGCTGCGCCAGGACCCGCGGGTGACGCCCATCGGGCGCTGGCTGCGCCGGCTCTCCCTGGACGAGCTGCCCCAGCTGCTCAACGTGCTGGGCGGATCGATGTCCCTCGTCGGCCCCCGCCCGCCCCTGCCGGGCGAGGTGGCCCGGTACGACTCCTCGGTCAGCCGGCGGCTCCTGGTCAAGCCGGGGCTGACGGGCCTGTGGCAGATCTCCGGCCGCAGCGACCTGTCGTGGGACGAGTCGGTCCGCCTGGACCTGCGGTACGTGGAGAACTGGACGCTGGCGCTGGACCTGCTCATCCTGTGGAAGACCGCCGCCGCGGTCATCCGCTCCCGCGGCGCCTACTGAGCCGACGGCCCGGGAGGTCCGACCTCCACCGGGGAACCGTGGTCAGATGCCGCGGCCGCGCTCGTTCAGCGTGGCCAGGACCCGCTCCGGCGTGATCAGCCCACCGGCGACGGCCAGCGCGATGAACGCGCGCGGCTCTCGCCACTGCCGGCTCAGGGCACGGTGCGCCCACCGGACGGCCGTGCGCCGCCGGCCCAGCGCCGCGTTGCTGAAGGCCAGCTGGCCGTACACGCGAGCAGCGCCCCGGTCGTCGTCGGCGATCCCGGGGTGACGCTGGAGCATGTACTCCAGGGAGTCCCCCAGGGTCTCCCACTTCCGGGAGAAGTACGAGGTACGTCCCCACGGCACCCGTACCAGCGGCTCGTCGACGTGCTGGATCGGCGCGAGAGCCGCGGCACGCAGGAGCAGGTCCCAGTCCTCGTTCTGACTGCCGGGGATCTGCTCGTCCACCAGCCCCAGCGGGCCCAGGAGGGCGGAGCGGCGCAGCAGCACCGTGGAGCTGTGCAGCATGGCCATGCGGCTGCGCAGGAGGTCGGCGTGCCGGATCTCCTCCTGGCCGGCGAGTCGGGCTACCTCGGGACTGTCCTCGTAGGCCACCGTGATCGACGTCGTGACGAGGACGGCCTCCGGGTGCCGGCGCGCGCGTTCCAGCTGCGCGCGCAGCTTGCCCGGGGCCCAGGTGTCGTCGTCGTCGCAGAAGGCCACCCAGTCGGTCTCCAGGGCCAGGATGCCGGTGTTCCGGTTCCCGGCGAGGCCGGGCGTCCGCTGATTGGTCATGACACGCACGCGGCGGTTGCCGGTGCTGAGCTGCTCCAGGGTCAGGTCGGGCGTGCTCCGGTCGAACACCACGACGACGTCGAGGCCGATCGGCACGTCCTGGGCGAGGATCGCCATGAGCGTCCGCCGGAGGAGCGCGGGGCGCTGGTGGGTGGGGACGACGACGCCGACGGTTGGCCAGGTCTCCGGCGTGCCGGTCATCGGGCGCGCCGCCCGCCGCTCGGTCGCACATAGCCGTAGCGGACGAGCAGGGGGAAGGTCATCAGACCGACGAGTGCCCGGCGGCGGCGGGGGAGCCGTTCCCGCCAGGCGTCGTCCCGGCGCAGCGTCATGGGGCCGTTGCGGAAGCGCACGGGGTTGCCGGCCACGGTGTGCGACGGCGTCAGCGAGACGGTGGAGTCGTCGACGAAGGCCGTCACCTCCTGCGTGTCCGGGAGGCCGGCGAACTCGGCCAGCTCCCCTGTGCGCCGGCGCGGTTCGGCCACGAAGTCCTCGTAGCGCAGCAGCCGCGTGCGCGTGCCCAGACGCGCGAGCAGCGCGAAGAACAGGTTGTGGCCGATCCACAGCGCCGACGAGCCCGCCGGGGAGTACCGGTGCATGAGGTCCTCCGCGGCACCGGACTCCGGGCGCAGGACCTCCTTCGTCCAGGAGTAGGCGACGCCCCGGCTGTCCCGGACGACGTGGACCACCCGCAGGTCGATGCCGGGTGCACGGCGCACGCAGAAGGCGAGCGACGAGTGCTTGCTGGAGTCGATGACCACCGGGCACCCGGACACCTCGGCGATGGCCCGGTACAGCCGGGTGCAGACGTCGACGTACTCGGCGTGCTCGGCGCGGCGGCGGCGCCCCGGTAGACGCGGGAGGGCCAGCAGCGGCACGTGGCGGGTGCGGTCGACGCGCGAGCGCAGTTCGAGCATGCGCTCGGCGAGGGAGCGGTCCCAGCCGCCGAACGCGCGGTCGCCGACCTGGGCCCAGAAGCGGCACCGGCTGAAGGGCTCGCCGCACCCGCAGGTCTCGTCGTCGAGGACACTGCGCTGCCACAGGTGCACGAGCTCCCCGGCCGAACAGGTTCCGGGCAGTTCCCCGAGCACGCGCTCCAGCACGGTGGTGCCGCTGCGGCCCAGGCCGCCCAGGAACAGCACCGTCGGCACGGACGCGCGCGGCCCCGCGTCGACCGAGGCGGCGGGGCGGTGCGCGGAACGTGTCGTCACCCGGTGAGTTTCCCACCGGCAACTACGATCTGTAGACCCTTCGTCACCCTGAAGGGGTGCCACCGCGGGGTGGTGCGCCGGCACGCACCGCTCGCAGCGGTCCACTCCCTTCGGGTCAGGGCGCTGGACCGCCGCTCACCGGCTGGTCACGCTGTGCGCATGCGACGGAACAAGGCTGCCCTCTCCCTGGCCTTCTACGGGGGTCTGGTCCTGCTGATCGCCCTCGTGCTCGCGCAGGCGCTACCGCTGCTACTGCCCGACGGCCTCGCGATCCGGATCGGCCACAACAGCGAGGGCCTGGTGCTCGCGCTCGTCGTCGCCTGCTGGATCCAGTACGTGCGCCCGTGGGTCACCGCCGGCGGGCGGGGCGGCCTGGTGGTCGGCGTGGCCGTGACCTGCGCGGTGCTCGGGGTGGCCCTCCTGCTCTCCGATCTGCCGAGCCGGTTCCGGACTCTCAACGAGACGTTCCTCGCCGCAGCCGTGCTCCTTCCCTACCTGCAGGCCCGCCGCCCCCTGCCCCGTGGCGTGGCCGCCGCCCTGTCCGGGGCGGTGCTCCTGGCCGTGGTCGCGTTCAACCGCACCGGGGCGGTCACGGACCTGGCCGAGACGCTGGGTGTCCTGGTGCTCGCCCCGATCGCCTTCGACATCGTCGACCGGGGGATCCTCGACCCCACCGCCGCCACCTCGGCGCGCGTGCGTACCGCCTGGTACGCGTTCCTGGCTCTCGCTCCGGTGGCCTTCTCCCTGCTCGAGTACCAGGTCGGCGTGACGGGCCTGCTGGGAGAGGCCGTCCGCTACGCGGTGCGCATCACCGAGGCGTTCGTCTGCCTGCTCCTGGTCGGGCTGTACGTCACCGCCGTGCGCGGCCGCACGGACGGGGACCGGCGGCACGACCCGGTGCCGGCCCCCGCGGCGCGCTGATCCAGCGGGCCGGGCGCCTCGCGCCCGGCCCCCGCGGCGGGCCTTCTCGGGGCACTCATCACTTGGGGTGAAGGGTGCCCCGATCGACTGTCCCGCCATTCGTACCCCACGTCTAATGGACATGCGGAATTCAATTTTCGTTGGGGGAGAAATGTCGCATCGTCCCCATGTCGCGTCTCCGCGATTTCTTGGGGGTGTACTGGTGACGCTCGTTCCCCCGGCCACGGAATCGGCCCTCGGTGCATTCGTCGACGCGCTCGTCGAGAAGCGACGCATTTTGAGCGAATCCGGGTTGCCCGTCCGTGTCGCCTGGCTCAACCACTACAGCATCCGGCTCGCGGTCGACGACGCCCCGGAGGCGCTCGCCGAGATGGACGTCTGCGGCGTCGACGGGCAGCTGCTGAAGTGGCTGCTGCGCCACCCGGTCAGGACCAGTGCGGACCTCGTCGTCCCCGTGCTCCTGCGGTGCGACGACACCATCCGCACGGTGCTCGCGATCGGCGGTCCGGGGGACCGGGCCGCGGCCCTGTCCGAGGCGTTCAGCGGCCTGGCCGAGCGGCCCGTGGCGGTCCACTGCATCGACGGCTTCGACGGGCTGCTGCGCGGGGACGCCCTGCGACGCGCCGTGACCGAGGTGCAGCCCGACCTGCTCCTGGTCGGGCTGGGCGCCGGTCTCCAGGAGCAGGTGCTCGTGGAGGCGTCGACGGCCATGGCCCGGGGATACGCCCTGACCTGCGGTGGCTTCCTGGACCAGGTCCTGCAGACCGGCTACTACCCCGACTGGGCCTACCCGTTGCGCCTGAACTGGCTGGTGCGCCTCGTCCGCGAGCCGCGCCGGCTATGGCGTCGCTACACCGTCCAGGCGTTCTCCGCGCTCCTGCGCGCCCGTGTGTGGCGGCGTTTCATGCTCGGAGTCCCGGGCCTGGTGATGCACGCGCAGATGTGCCTGCTCGACGGCGCGACGCGCGACCGGGCCTAGCCCGCCGCCCGGGCCGCCGACGTCGGCCTGCGACCGCGCCGGGCCAGCGCACCGCGCAGCTCCGCCAGCCCGAGCACGTCGCGCGACGCCCAGCACAGCGCCGCGTACAGCGGTACCCCGACGGCTGCGGAGGCCGTGAGCGCCATCGGCACCGGTACCGGCACCAGCAGGAGCGCCCCCGGAACCAGGCCGAAGCACGCCACCGCGAGGAGCGCCGCCCGCCCGGTGGATCGGTCGAACGGGTGCAACCGCAGGACGAGACCGATCTGGGCCAGCGGCAGGAGGTTGTTCACCAGGATCGCTGCCGCCCAGGCCACCGCAGCGCCCAGGATGCCCAGCGAGGGGATGAGGAGCAGGTTCAGGCCGACGTTCACGGCGAGCGCGAGCAGGGTGTTGACCAGGTTCCAGCTGGTCCGACCCCCCATCGTGAGCAGCATGTCGACCATGCCGCAGCCGGTGGCCACGAGCATGGCCAGCGCGAGCACGACCACGACGACGGCGCCGGACGAGTAGCCCTCCCCGAAGATGCCGAGCAGCAGTGGCGCGAAGGCGGCCGACAGCAGGTAGATCGGCCAGCTCAGCAGCATCAGCCAGGCGGTCGCCGTCCGGTAGAGCGAGTTGGCGAGGGCGCGGTCGTCCCGGGCGAGGGCCTCGCCCAGCTGCGGCTGTGCGGCGGAGGAGATTGCCTGTGCGCCGAGCTGCCCGACCACGAGGAAGCGGGTGGCGGCGGTGTAGACCGCCGCCTCGGCGGGGCCGCGCAGCGCCGCCACCATCAGGACGTCGAGACGCTGCAACGCGAACTGAGCCAGGCTCGAGACGGTCCGTGGCCACGTGAAGGTCCAGAAGCCCCGAACCGTCCCGCCGTCCGGCGCGGCCGTCGCGGGGATCAGTGCCTCCTCGGTCCCGGCGTCAGCGGGCCCGGCGGCACGTGAGCGGGCGGAGCGCACCGCCGAGCGCGCCGCCCACGCCGCGGCTCCTGCCGCCACGAGGTACGGCGCCGCCCAGGCCAGCCCGAGCGACGGGCCGGTCGCGTAGGCCGCCACGAGCAGGACCAGCAGCAGCTGCAGGACCGACCGGAGGATCTTCTCGATCCGCACGGTGGCGGCCATCGAACCGAAGCCACGGGTCGCGGCCAGCAGGGTGTCGGTGAGTGCGGCGGCCGGCAGGAAGGGCGCCAGTGAGCGCAGCAGGGTGGTGAACTCCGCCTGGTGGCTCTGCACGGCGACGGAGGCGATCGCGGGGGCGAAGGCGAAGAGGGTGACGGCGCAGATCACCGAGACCACCGCGACCGGTGTCGTGCCGACGGCGATGATCGCCCGCATCCGGTCGAGCTGCCCCAGCGCACGCGCCCGCGACAGGAAGTAGACCAGCCCGGTCTGGGTGCCCAGTTTCGCGATCACGGCCGCGAGCAGGAAGACCGAGGTGACCGCGAAGAACGTGCCCGCGAAGACCGCCGGGAAGTTGCGGGTGATCACCACGACGAGCAGCAGGTTGGCGACCGCGGCGACGAGCGCGCCGACGAGGTTGGCCGCCCCGCCGCGGGCCAGGGACCCCAGCCGGCCCGCCGCCGGCCGCTCCCGGGTCGTCCCGGTCACCGCCGCCAGCTCGGCGCGCGACCCCACCATGCCGCCAGCCGCTCGTCGTAGGGCGCGTAGTGGGCGGTCAGGGACGCGCGCAGCGGCTCGGGCATCGCCGATCGGGGACGGGCGTTGTGCCGTTCGAACGGCGGGTGCCCGGCGCGCGGGAGGCCGAGGAAGTCCAGCACCTCGTCGTAGACGTCCTCCGGCCGGGAGAAGAAGTCGTGGCTGTCGACCACGTGCACGCGGTCGCGGCCCACGCGGTCGGCCAGCGGCTCCAGGTAGTCGATGTACTGCCCGCGGGTGACGTAGGCGTTGTGCCGGTGGTGGTGGCTCTCGTAGCCGGGGTCGTCGCACAGCCGCTCGGTCTCCCCGCGCAGCCGGCCCTCCTCCAGTTCGAGCGCGCGCTCGAAGGGCTCGGCCTCGAAGCCCCGCGCCAGCTCGTGCGCGTGCGCCGAGTAGGCCCGTTCCACGGGGTCGCGGACCAGTACCAGGAGCTTGACCCCCGGCAGGTCCCGCTCGATGCGTTCGGGGGCGAGAGGGTGGAACATGTAATAGGGGCTGGACTCGAACGTCTGGGCCGGTGCACCGGTGCGGCGCTCGACGCGGGTCGCCGACAGCCGGGTCGGGAAGTGGCTGCGGTACCAGGAGAGCGACCTGCCGTAGTTCACGTCGAAGTAGTGGACGCCCTTGTGCAGGACCGCCCGCAGCACGTTCGGGTGCTGACCCAGGGCCCGGTACATCGACGTGGTGCCGCTCCGCTGGGCGCCCACGATGAGGAAGTCGGGCATCATGCGAAGCCCGCTGGTCACCCGGCCGGCGGCGACCGACGCCCGCTGGATGCGTGCCAGGTTCTGCGGTGACACGTCCGTGACGCGCTTCATGGTCGTCGGCCTTCCGGTTGTCGTCATGGGCTTCATCGGCAGGGTGGAGCTCACAGCTGAGACACCCGTCCGACGAGCTCGGGCAGCAGCCACCGGCCGAGGACGCCGAGCCGCGCCCCCGCCTCGGCCTGCCCGTCCTGCAGGTAGCGCGTGGCCAGTGCCACCAGGTAGCTCAGCGCCACGACCGCCGCCTCGTCGCGACCGATGCCGAACGGGGCCAGCAGCGCGGGCGCGTCGGACAGGCAGCCGGCGACCGCCAGCCGCGCGTCGGCCCGCCGGCCCACGACCGCCCGCTGCAGGTGGAAGTGCAGCGCGTCGAAGCCCAGCGGTACGCCGTGCTCGAACCGCTCCCAGTCCCACACGAGGACCCGTCCCCGCACCGAGGCGCAGTTCCACGGCGTCCAGTCCCCGTGCCAGGCCCCGAGTGGGACGACGGTTCCCGCGGCGGCGGCGGTGAGCGAGGCGAACGCCGCGCGCAGCTGGGTGACCGTGTCGTCGTCGGCGAGGCCGTCCAGCGCGCCGTCCAGACCGGTCCAGAAGCGGCTGGTGGTCAGCGGCTCCTCGCCTGTCCCGCAGACCTGCGCCACCTCGAGCATCGCCGCGCCGAGCCCGGCGGGGGAGAGCGGCACCCGCTTCTGCCAGATCGGCAGCGGGGACTGCGCCAGGACCTCCAGGCCCCGCCATGTGCCGTGGTGCAGCACCCGGGGAACCTCGATGCGGGTGAAGTCCGCCGCCGCGAGCTCGGTGAGCGAGCGTGCCTCGTCGACGACCAGGCGGCGCGTGAGGTCGTTGATGCCGACCTTCGCGAATCCCAGCACCTCGCCGGCGTCGGACAGCAGTTGCAGGACCGGCTTGCGGTTCGCACGGGCCGGCCCGACGTGCAGGCTGACCCGCACCGGCCGGCCGAGCGCCTCAGCCAGGTGGGTCTCGATGGTGTCCGGCGGAGGCATGCTGTCCGAAGCCACGCTGTCGGGGGTTGCGGTGCCCACCCGGAGGCGGTCACGCATGACGGCGGGCCCCAGGCCGGCGCGCATCGCGAGGGCCAGCGCGTCCAGCCGGAGGCGGGCCGGCAGGCTGCCCGGTTCGCTGTACCGGCGCACCGCCGTGGCGGCGGCACGCGCCGAGCCCAGCGGGACCAGGAGGCGCGGGCGGTCGAGGGAGGGCACCACGACGAAGTCGCCTGCCATCCCCGCCGGGGCGGGCTCGCCGGCGCGTCCGGTCCAGACCGAGGCCGGCGCAGGCCAGAGCAGCCGGGCCACCTCGTGCAGGTACTCCAGGCGCAGCGCCGCGTCGGTGCGCGGCTGCTCGGTCGTGGCGTTCGATGCGGGGGTCATGCCGGGAACTCCTGCAGGGGATGGGCGGTCCGGCGCGCTGCCGGGAGGACGGAGCCCCCGCCGTCGCGCTGGTTGCGCCACAGGAGGCCGATCGACAGGAACGCGATGGTCAGCGGGATCGCCACCGCGTTGTAGATGAACATGAAGAACAGACACAGCAGGAGGGTCAGCAGCCCGGCGTCCCCGATGGCCGACTGATCACGCCGGTACACCCAGCCGCAGTAGACGAAGAAGCTCAGGAACAGGACCAGGCCGCCGTAACCCTGGGAGATGAGCACGAGCCACACCTGGCCGTTGCTGCCCAGGATGGGGTTGCCGCACGACGGGCAGTCGGGGGTCTCCCCGACGGCGATCGAGTTGGCGCTGCCCATGGCTGAGCGCGTCGCCCCGAGACCCAGCACCGGCGAGTGCCCGACCACCTCCAGGGTCTTCACGGTGGTGAACGTCCGGATGTCGTTGCTGTGCGGGTTGTCCAGCCGGTCCGCGACGATGCCGCTGAGCGGGCTGGCCAGGACCACGACGGCCGCCACGGCCAGGGCGACGACCAGCGCACCCAGCGCGGCCACCCGGCCCCGGACGGCGAGCCGGACGGTCATGAAGGCCAGCGCCAGGCCCAGGCTGATCCACAGGCCCCGGTTCAGCGAGTACACGACGGGGATCGCGGCGAGCGCGAGGATCGCCGCGCCGGCGATCCTGCGGGGCGTGCCGGCTCCGCGGAAGAAGCTCAGGACGAACCAGCCCAGCAGCAGGGCGAACGCGTTGCCCCAGATGTTGGTGTACCCGAAAGGCGCCGCCGGGCGGGGCGCCTCGTACCCCAGCACGTCGTGCAACTGCGCCGAGACGGGGTGGACCAGGCTCTGCACGAACCCGTTGGACGACATCCACCCCGGGAGCAGCAGCTCCACGGGCGATGTCAGGTCGAACGCCGGCACGAGGATGCCCAGCAGGCCGCCGACGACCACGACCACGAAGAAGACGCCCATGTTCCGCACCAGGCGTCGACGCGGGTACTCCTCCTCGGTCAGGTTGCCGACGTAGAGCAGCACGATCGTCGCCGCGAGGTACCCCGCCAGGTAGTAGGCCACCGGGATGATGCGGCCGGCCGCGGACTCGGCGAGAACACCCGGCGGGTCCATCCCCAGCATGAGGGTGCTGGCCACCACCCACACCAGGAAGAACACCCAGATTCCGAAGCCTCGAGGAACGGCGACCGGTCGCCGGCGCGCCAGGTGGACCACCATGGGAAGGGCGAGCACGAAGAGGATGAGCGTGCCCATGCCCAGGACCCACCACAGCGGGTAGAGCAGGAGGAGGGCCGTCAGCGGCCAGCCGGGGGACAGGGGCAGGAGCCGCGGCCGGACCGGCCGGTCGTGCCGGGGGGACCACCCGGGAGCCGTTGCCGCCGTCGGCGGCGCGGTCACCGCCGCGTGCCCGCCGGGGAGGGCGCGGAGGGACCCTGGACACCCAAGGACTCCGGTCGGAGGTTCTTCCGGACCGCGTCGGTCGGCCCGACCGCCCGCTCGGGACTGGCCGGCAGCTCCTCGCCCTCGTCCGTGGTGTCGCCGGCCTCCGTCCCGCGTTCCCGTGCCGGGGCGGGAAGCACGGCGGCACCGACGACGGGCGTCCGCATGGACTCGAACTGTGCGCGGGCGTCGACGATCGCCTGGGTGGTGGTGACGTTGACCTGGACGACGAGCAGGGCGAAGTCGGCGTACCGCGCCAGGGTCTGGGCGTCCGCGCCGGCGTCGGTGGCCGGAGCCTCCATGACCACCCACGTCGCCGTCTCGAGCAGGTCATCGATCAGGGCGCGCGGTGCCGAGGTCTGGAGCAGTTCGGCGGCGAGGTCGCGGTCGCGTCCGGGCCCGAGGACCTGCAGGTCCGGCAGTGACGGCACCGACCGCATGGCGTCCGCCGCGGTCGCTCGCCCGACCAGCACCTCGGCCAGGCCGTCGCTGCTGCGACCGAACAGCTGCACATCGGTGTCGGCGTGGACGTCGCCGCAGACGAGGACGGTCGGTTCGCCGGAGCGGGCCAGCGACGCGGCGAGGTTCGCCGCGATGGCGCCGGCCGGGGCTCCCACGCCGGCCACGAGGACCACGCGGGCCTCCCGGATGCTGCCGGCGGTCACGATGTTGCGCAGCCGGGTGAAGTTCCGCCCCTCCAGGCTGGCCGACGTGGCCAGCCGCACGCGGTCGGGATCCATCGATGCCGGGAGGTCGGCCAGGACCGGCAGGCCGGTCTGGCGGTCGACGTCATCGGGCTGGCGGACGTAGCGGTCGGATCGCTGGCGCAGGACGGCCAGGCCGACGCCCAGGAGGAGCCCACCCAGCGCGCCGGCGGCCAGGCTCAGCAGCGGCTGAGGGCTGCTCGGCGAGGCCGGCAACGACGCCTGCGTGATCACCTCACCAGGGCGGACGGCGAATGCGTCCAGCGCGTTGAGCTGCGCGCTCAGGTCGCCGAGCTGGTCGTTGAGGTTGGCAGCCTGTGCCTGGTTGTAGGCGCGGGAGGCGGAGTCGGAGGGCAGTGCGGCGGTGGCCTCGCTGAGGGCGGCCAGCCGTGCGTCCAGGTCGGCGATCCGGGCCTGCAGAGACTCCTGCTGCGCCCGGACGCTGCTCGCGGCGGCGTCCTCGCGGTTGAGCAGGTAGGCGGAGGCGAAGGCCTCCGCGCCCCAACGGGCGTCGGCGGCGGTCAGCCCGGTGAAGCTGATGTCCAGGATCTCGGTGTTGGGCGGGACGGAGATGCTCACCCGCTCGGCGAGTTCCCGAGGATCGCCGGCGAAGTTCAGCCAGTCCGCAACAGCCTCCATCACCTCGGTGGAGGTGATGATCTGCGCCTCGGTGTCCATGTTGATCGTCGTGCGTGGGCCGGAGCTGCTCGTACCGGCGGTGCCGGTGGGTGAAACCAGGACCGACGTGGTCGACGTGTACTCAGGGGTGGCGACGGCGGTGTACGTCGCGGCCAGCCCGATCGCCACGGCCACGGCGGCCACCACGACCCACCACTGCCGCCGGAGCAGAAAGGTGTAGTCGCCGAGCTGGGCGGAGCGTTCTGTCGCCATGTGTCCAAGTCCCCCAGTCGCTGTCGCCCGGCGGTGGTCGCCTCTCGCAATCCGGGGGCATTCTCCGGACACCGGCGCCGTACCGTACTCGCCTTCAATTCCTACCATTCTCGCGATGTCGGGAGCGGGCGCGCGAATTGCGCCGTCACCCGGATGGGGGAGGGGGTCGACGAGCGTCAGGAGGCCTTTCTCGGCCATGGAAGAATGGGTCCGGGCCGCGACCCGGATCGCGCTTTTCGTCGCCCGTCGCCCGTCGCCTCCGTGGCCGTGTCGAGAGAGCAGAGGGACGCATGGCTGGGGACAGCGTGGAGCGGATGGGCGCGACGGGCCGGCAGCGCTCGAGGCCCCGCGCCTCGCGTCGTCTGGTCCTGCCGGCCGCCGTCCTCGTGTGCGCGCTCGTGGGAACCGCCTGGTGGTGGGAGGGCCGGGAGCGGTACGCGGTCGACTGCCTGGCCGTTGGGGCCCACGTGGACGACCTCGGGCGCGACGACCGGCTCGAGACTTTCCGTGAGGTGGACCGGCTCATGGGGCCGCTGACCATGCGGCGCAGCTTCGATCCGGCGCTGCCTCCGTCGTTCGCGGAGTCCGACGCTGCCGGCGACGCCGTCGCCGGACTGCACTCCTTCGTCTCCTGGAAGCCCCCGGACGGTGATCACGCCGGCGCGGCACAGGGCCGCTACGACGACGAGATCGCCGCCTGGGCCCGCAGCGTCCCGCGGACCGGGGTCTACGCGACCGCCTACCACGAGCCCGAGAACGACATGACGGCCGCGGAGTTCGTCGCCCTGCAGCGACACCTGTACCGGGTGGTCAAGGACGCCAACGAGACGATCCGGTGGGGCCCGGTCTACATGTCCTACTGGTGGGATCCGGCCGAGCCCTCGCACTACGTCGGCGATCCGCAGGCGTGGTGGCCGGGTGCCGAGTTCGCCGATTTCGCGGGGCTGGACTGGTACGGGGCCGACCCACGACCCATGACGACCAGCCCGAACTTCCTGCACTGGTACGAGGCCATGAGGCCGACCGGCGAGCCGATGGTGATACCCGAGTACGGCCAGTACGTCCTGCCGGAGGCTGAGCGACCCGACCAGGCACGGCAGCGGGCCCGGGCGGAGGCGATCCGGGCGGACGCGGCCTGGATCGCCGAGCACCCGGAGATCCGCGTGTGGCTCTACTGGCAGGACACCGGGCACCAGGGGGACTGGGCGATGACCGACGAGGGCTCCCAGCGGGCCTGGGCCGCGGCTGCCCTGGCCGGCTGCCGTCCCTGACAGGTCGGACGCCGGCTCCGGCGGCGTGCACACGGTCGGGGGACATCCCCCCTCCGGTGGTGCCGCCTGGGGGTCACTGTCTGTGATGCTCGCGCGGCAATTCGGGGGGCGGAACCACCAGTGAGCCCCGCTGCGGAAAGGACGTACGGGGACATGGGCAGGTTCTGGAAGTTGGCGCGGGCGTGCACGGTGCTGGCCTGCGCGCTCCTCACCGTCGTGGGCGTGACCGCGGCACCGGCCTCCGCCGGGGCCGCCCAGGTCACCACGGTCTCTGCCGCCCCGCGAGTCGGGACCCCCGAGGTCCTCGACAACCGCGTGCTCGACTTCGCCGAGGCCGGCGGCCGGATCGTGGTGGCCGGTGACTTCACCCAGGTCCGCGACGCGGCGGCGAACGGCGGCGCGACGTTCGCCCAGCGCTCCGTCTTCGCGTACGACCCCGTCTCGGGTGCCATCGACCGGTCGTTCGTCCCCGCGGTGAACGGGGTCGTGAACGCCGTCCTCGCCGGGCCCGACAACACGGTCTACCTCGGCGGGACCTTCTCCTCGGTCAACGGATCGTCGGCCCGCAACCTCGTCCAGGTGTCGCTGGCAACCGGCGAGCGGATCGGCGCTTTCGTGCCGTCCGGCATCAACGGCGCGGTCTACGACCTCGAGTCCTCCGGCGGACGGCTCTTCGTCGGGGGCACCTTCGACTCCGTCCAGAGCGCACCGCACGGCGGCTTGGCCGCGCTGAACCCGACCACCGGCGCCGTCGACGAATATCTCGGCGTCGACGTGTCGGTGAACCACAACTGGTACGAGGGCAGCGAGGGCTCCCGCGGCGCCGTCGGCGTCCGCGACCTGGCGATGTCGCCGGACGGCAGCCGCCTGGTGGCGATCGGCAACTTCACCCTGGCCGACGGGCTCGTCCGCGACCAGGTGGTCTCCGTGCTGCTCCAGCCCGGCCAGGCGGTGGTCGACCCCGACTGGCGCACCCGGCGCTACGAGGCCGCGTGCTTCTCGTGGGCCTACGACTTCTACGTGCGCGAGGTGGACTTCGCGCCCGACAGCAGCTACTTCGTCATCGTGACGACCGGCGGCCACAACGTCGGCACCCTGTGCGACACCGCTGCCCGCTGGGACGTCGCCGACACCGGTGACGACGTCCAGCCCCGGTGGGCCGCCGACGCGGGCGGCGACACCCTGCACTCGGTCGCCGTGACCGGCGGGGCGGTCTACGTGGGCGGTCACCAGCGCTGGATGAACAACACCCTGGGCAACGACTCGCCCGGCCCAGGCGCGGTGCCGCGGCCCGGCCTGGCCGCGCTCGACCCCCGCACCGGGGTCCCGCTGGCCTGGAACCCGGGTCGCCACCCCCGCGGCATCGGCGCCGAGGCCCTGCTGGCCACGGCGAACGGCCTCTACGTGGGTAGCGACACCGAGTACATCGGCGCTCGCGACCACCGGCGTCCTCGCCTGGCGTACTTCCCGCTCGCCGGTGCGGCGGGCCTGCCCTCCGAGGACAGCGGGACCCTCCCTGCGAACGTCTTCCTCGGCGGCCGCACGACCCCAACCGGCGGGGGCACGGACAACCGCCAGGTCCTCCACCGGATCAACGCCGGCGGGGCGGCCATCGCGGCGCTGGACGGCGGCCCCGGCTGGGCGGCCGACACCGGGGCGATGCGGAACACCGGCAGCAACTCGGCGTCCTACCCCGCCGGCAGCGCGGCCGTTGACGGCAGCGTCCCGTCGACCACGCCCTTCCAGGTCTTCGACACCGAGCGCTGGGACCCGGGCACCGAGCCGGAGATGCAGTGGGCACTCCCCGTCGCCGCGGGCATGACCGTCGAGGTGCGGCTGTACCTGGCCAACCGGTGCACCTGCACTGACCAGCCCGGGGCGCGCGTGTTCGACGTCGACCTCGAGGGCGCGACCGTGCTCGACGACTACGACATCACCGCCGACGTGGGCCACGACGTAGGAACCATGAAGTCGTTCACGGTCACCAGCGACGGCACCGTGGACCTCCTCTTCCGGCACGTCATCGAGAACCCGCTGGTCAACGCGATCGAGATCCTGGAGGCCGGTGACGAGCCAGCCCCGGTCGAAGCCGGGATCGACGACCTGGTCGCACGCTGGGTCGACGGTGCCGCCATCGGCGCCGACACGGAGGTGGGCGCAGGCGGCCTGGAGTGGAGCCGGGTCCGGGGCGCATTCATGGCCGGGGACACGCTGTTCTACGGCTACCCGACCGACAGCGGCACGTACAGCCTGTTCCGCCGCACGTTCGACGGGGTGGGGTTCGGCGAACCCACGGTCCTGGACCCGTACAACGACCCGGCGTGGAGCGATGTCGACACCGGCTCGGGCCAGACCTTCCGCGGCACGCGCTCGGCCTTCTACAACCAGCTGTCGACGGTCAGCGGCATGTTCCTCGGCGACGGCCGCCTCTACTACACGCGGACGGGTTCACCGGCGCTGTACTGGCGGGGCTTCTCGGTGGACAGCGGCATCGTCGGCGTCGACGAGTTCGTCACCGTGCCCTCGGGATTCGCTGAGGTGTCGGGCCTGTTCCTGTCCGGCGACTCGCTGTACGGAGCCAGCCGCACGACCGGTGACCTGATGCGCGTGCCGTTCGCCGGCGGCACGGTGACCGGTGCCCCGACCGTGGTGAGCGGCCCGTCGGTGGACGGCCGGTCGTGGGCGACCCGCGCACTGTTCCTCGGCCCGGGCGAGGGCCCGCCGGCGCCGAACCAGACGCCGGTCGCCGACTTCTCGTTCGACTGCGTCGGCACGACCTGCGGCTTCGACGGCAGCGGCTCCAGCGACCAGGACGGTCAGGTGAGCGGCTGGGAGTGGGACCTCGGTGACGGGACGACCGCGTCCGGTTCCTCCGTCCGGCACACCTTCGACGACGGCGGGGAGTACCAGGTGGGCCTCCGGGTCACCGACGACGACGGCGCCACGTCGACGGTCACGCAGACCGTCGTGGTCGACGCGACCGCCCCGGTCGCGGGCATCGCGCTGCGCGGCTCGGTGGGCACGACCGCGCGCCCGGTGCGAGCCATCTCGGTACAGGTGCCCGACGCGGTCCAGGCCGGCGACGGCCTCGTGCTCGTGCTCTCGGTGAACTCGGGCCTGACCGGGACGGTGCCGGCGGGCTGGGAGCTCGCCGCGACGCAGACCGACAGGAGCAAGGTGACCACCCAGGTCTTCTCCCGGGTGGCATCCGCCGGGGACGCCGGGTCGACGGTGACCGTGGACGTGCCCGGCGAGGTGTCCTCGGCCCTGGGGCTGCAGCTGCTGGCGTACTCGGGAACCTCGACCAGCGGGCCGATCGCCTCGGTGACCGGCGCGGCCACCGGCAGCGGCACGTCGCACACGACCCCGGTGATGCAGGCGGAGTCCGGATCCCTGGTGGTCTCGGTCTGGTCGGACAAGCAGGCGGCGGCGCGGGAGTTCACCGCTCCGGGCGGGGTCGAGGTGCGCAGCAGCCTGGCCGGGGCGGGCAACGGTGACGTGGCCACGCTGGTCGCCGACAGCGGCGCGCCGGTGCCGGCCGGGCAGGTCGGTGGGCTGACCGCGACGGTGCCGACCTCCAGCAGCCGGTCGACGGCGATGACGGTGGTCCTCGCGCCGGGGAGCACTGCTCCGCCGGTGGATGCGGTGCCGGAGGCGGTGATCTCGTCGTCGTGTGCGGAGCTGACGTGTGAGTTCGACGGGTCGGGGTCGACCGATGGGGAGGGGGCGGTGGCTTCGTTCGCGTGGGAGTTCGGGGACGGGGTGTCCGGCTCTGGTGCGGTGGTGGAGCACACCTTCGCCGCGGCCGGTGACTATGAGGTGGCGCTGGCGGTGACCGACTCGGCCGGGCAGGTGAGCAGGCAGACGGCGACGGTGACGGTGGCCGCGGCGCCGACGGTGGGTGCCGGGATCGGGTTGCGGGGGTCGGCGGGGACGGCGGCGCGGCCGGTGCGGGCGATCTCGGTGGATGTGCCTGACGCGGTGCAGGCCGGTGATGGCCTGGTGCTGGTGTTGTCGGTGAACTCGGGCCTGACCGGGACGGTGCCGGTGGGTTGGGAGCTGGCCGGGTCGGCGACCGACGGCGGTCAGATGACCACGCAGGTGTTCGCGCGGGTGGCGACGGCCGAGGATGCGGGGTCGACGGTGACGGTGGATGTCGGGGGGAGTTCGTCCTCGGCGTTGACGTTGCAGTTGATGGCCTATTCGGGGACGTCGGCGGAGGGTCCGGTGGCGTCGGTGACCGGTGCCGGTGGCGGGCGGGGTCTGACGGCGCACACCACGCCGACCGCCGATGCCGCGGCGGGGTCGTGGGTGTTGTCGGTGTGGTCGGACAAGGCGCCGCACGAGCGGCTGTGGGTGCCGCCGGCGGAGCTGGCCGAGCGCAGCAACATCGCCGGTGCGGGCAACGGGGACGTGGCCACGCTGGTGGCCGACAGCGGCGCTCCGGTGCCGGCGGGGCAGGTGGGTGGGTTGACCGCGACGGTGGCCACGGCCAGTTCCCGGGCCACCACGCTCACCGTGGTCCTCGCTGCGGCCGGCTGACCCGGCGCGCTCGCTGCGGGCCTCCGACCACCGGTCGGGGGCCCGCAGTGCGTCAGCGGGGGACCGCGGACTCGCGTTCGGAGCGGGTGCGGGCCCTGGCCTCGGCGAGGATAGGGGCACGCGGGGGTAGACCGTGCCGCACCCGCGCGGACATCCACAGCAGCGGTCCGACGACCACCACCACGCCCAGCGTCGCCACCATGGCGAGGTCGGGCAGGCCGAGCAGCTTCAGCCCGGAGGCGAGCAGCACGAGCGCGAGCGCCCGCCGCACCAGCCCGCCCGGTGCCCGGGAGGACAGCCGCGCGCCCAGGTAGACGCCCGGCAGACACCCGACGAGCAACGAGGCCGTCAGGTCGAGGCGGAAGTCGCCGAAGAGCAGGTGGCCCAGGGCCGCCGACGCGACCAGGGGAACGGCCTGCACCAGGTCGGTCCCCACGAGGCCGGCGGCGGACAGCCGCGGGTACAGCGCCAGCAGCGCGATGATGATCAGAGATCCCGAGCCGACCGAGGTCATGCCGACGATCAGCCCGCCCAGGACGCCCACGAGAACGGTGGGGACCGGCCGGACCCGGTAGCCCCCCACGGTCGCCTCGTCCCGGGTCACCGGGCGACCGGCGGCCCGGTCGGCCGCCCGTCGTCCCCGGGCGACCAGGGACTGGTAGGCGCGCAGGATCAGGCCCGCCGCGGCGAGGAGCAGCGCGGCACCGAGGGCGATCTTCGTCCACTGCTGGACGCCGGCTCCCGACCCAAGCGCCCGCGAGACCAGTACCCCGCCGAAGGCCGCGGGCACCGACCCGGCGCAGAGCCAGCCGACCAGGCGGAGATCGACGGTGCCGCGGCGCAGGTGGACCACGCCGCCGACCGGCTTCATGACCGCGGAGACGACCAGATCGCTGGAGACGGCGGCCAGCGGTGGGACGTTGAAGAACAGCACGAGAGCGGGTGTCATCAGGGCGCCGCCGCCCATGCCGGTCATGCCGACGACGATGCCGATCACGAGACCGGCAACGACCAGCGTCAGCTGCAGGTCCACACGTCCCCCGTCCTCCGGTGCGCTCGAGCGCCGTGCGGAAAGGCTCGTGCGCCGGGCCGACGGTAGGTGCCGGAGCCGCGGCGTGGCGCCGGCCGGGCGATCGGGCTCACCCGTTCGGGGAGGTCTGCGGTCGCGGTGGACGAGGCCGGAGCGAGCCGCCGGTATCACGGACAGTGACGAATGGAGTGCGCGCAGCTCCGTGAAACTCACCTGTTGTGGGGAGATTCCCACGCTGCCGTGGACCCACTTCGCAACGCTGAGTGATGCTGCCGGGCGATCGGGGGCTCGGGAACACGGGGGAGCCCTCCATGCGGAGGGGCACTGACTCATGCACACGTTCGGTCGCTTGGTGGGTGCGGTGCTGATCGCCCTGCTGCTCGTGCCGTTGGGCCCGGGGACGGTTTCGGCGGGAGTGCCGCAGGCCGGCATCGTCACCGACGCGCCGGACGGGCGCACGCCGCACGTCCTGGACAACACGGTGCTCGACCTCGAGGAGATCGGTGGGCGCATCGTCGTCGCGGGCACCTTCACGCAGGTGCGCGACGCCGGGGTGAACGGCGGCACCACCTTCGACCAGCCCTACGTGTTCGCTTTCGACCCGGTCAGCGGCGCCGTGGACCAGGCCTTCCGCCCCGTGGTGAGCGGCAACGTCAACACCATCGCCCCCGGGCCCGA
Source organism: Blastococcus colisei (assembly GCF_006717095.1). Classification (NCBI taxonomy): domain Bacteria; kingdom Bacillati; phylum Actinomycetota; class Actinomycetes; order Geodermatophilales; family Geodermatophilaceae; genus Blastococcus; species Blastococcus colisei. The sequence goes on along the minus strand of NZ_VFQE01000002.1, from coordinate 269,026 downwards.
CGGCACCGTCTACCTGGGCGGCACGTTCGCCACGGTGAACGGCGAGACGGCGCGCAACCTGGTGCAGGTCTCGCTGGCCACCGGTGCGCGCGTGCCCGGCTTCGCGGTGCCCGGCATCAACGGTGCGGTCAACGACCTGGCGGTCACGGGCGGGCGTCTGCTGCTGGCCGGCTTCTTCGGCTCGGTCAGCGGGGTGCCGCACGGCGGCCTCGCGTCGGTGCACCCCGTCACCGGCGCCGTCGACGACTACATGGGGGTCGACCTCTACGAGAACCACAACTGGCCGCGTGGGACCGCCAGGGCGCCTGTCGGCGTGCGCAAGATGGACGTGTCCCCGGACGGCTCGCGGCTGGCCGTCATCGGCAACTTCCGCAGCGCGGACGGTCTGCCGCGCGATCAGCTCGCACTTCTGCGGCTGGACGCCGGCAGTGCCGTGGTCGACCCGGACTGGCGGACCGAGAGGTACACGCCGGAGTGCCTGTCCTCCTGGTTCGACTTCTACGTCCGCGACGTGGACTTCACTCCCGACGGCTCCTCGTTCGTGGTGGTCACCACGGGCGCGAAGTACGACGGCACGCTGTGCGACACGGCTGCGGCCTGGGACCCGGCGGCGCGGGGGCAGGCGATCCAGCCGCGCTGGATCGCCGTCACCGGCGGTGACACCCTGCTCTCGGTCGCCGCCAGCGACAGCGCGGTCTACGTCGGAGGCCACCAGCGGTGGATGAACAACCCGAGCGGCCATGACACGCCGGGTCCTGGCGCGGTGCCGCGCCCGGGCATCGCCGCGCTGGACCCGCGGACCGGCGTGCCGCTGTCGTGGAACCCGGGCCGCAACCCGCGCGGCCACGGCGCCGAGGCCCTGCTCACCACGGCGTCCGGGCTCTACGTGGGCTCCGATACCGAGTACTTCGGCGACCGTGAGCACAGCCGGCCGCGGCTCGGGTACTTCCCGCTGGCCGGCGGCACCTCGGCACCGGCCGAGGCCATGGGGTCGCTGCCCGCCGACGTCTTCCTCGTGGGCCGGACGGGCGTCGGCTCCGCGACGGACACGATCCGCGCGCGGTTCTTCGACGGGACGACCGCCGGCACCGACCGCACGGTGGACAGTGGCGGCACGGTGTGGAGCCGGGCCCGCGGGGCCGTGCTCGTGGACGACGTCCTGTTCTACGGCTATCCGGGTGGGGACGGCAGCTACGCGCTGCACCGCCGCAGTTTCGACGGCCGCGACCTCGGGCCGGCGGAGCGCATCGACCCGTACAACGATCCGTACTGGAGCACCGTCACCTACACGCGGCACGGGGCCACCGAGTTCTATCGCGGTGTGGTGCCGACCTTCTACGAGCAGCTGGCGCGGGTGACCGGGATGGCCTACCGCGACGGACGGCTGTACTACTCGCTCAGCGACTCCACCTACCTGTACTACCGCTACTTCTCGCCCGAGAGCGGGATCGTCTCCCAGGATCAGTTCGTCGCGGCCGGCCCCGGCTTCCTGGGTGCCGCGGGCATGTTCCTGTCGCGCGACGATCTGTACGTCGCCACGGTTGGCGGGGACCTGCGCCGATTCGGGTTCGCCGGCGGTACCTGGGATGGCACGGCGCCGATCGTCAGCGGGCCCTCGCGGGACGGGCGGGACTGGCGCTCGCGGGGACTGGTCCTCGCCCCGCCGGCCAACCAGCCGCCGGTGGCCGCCTTCGTCGCGGACTGCCTCGGCCTGACCTGCGCCCTGGACGGTGCCGCGTCCGCGGACGTCGACGGGACGGCGGCCTCGTACCGCTGGGACTTCGGCGACGGTGCCACCGCCGCGGGGGCCGCGGTGCAGCACGCCTTCGGTGCTCCTGGTGCGTACGCGGTGACCCTGACCGTCACCGACGACGACGGGGCGAGCACCTCCACGACGCAGCAGCTGACCGTGACGGTGCAGGAGGAGGCCGGCATCGGGTTCCGGGCCTCGGCGGCGGCGACCGCGCGTCCGGCGACGCAGGTCTCGGTCGAGGTGCCGGCGTCGGTGCGGGCCGGGGACGGGCTGGTGCTGGTGCTGTCGGTCAACTCGGGTCTCACCGGCATGGTGCCGGCGGGGTGGGAGCTCGCGGGGACGCAGACCGACGGCGGCAGCATGACCACCCAGCTCTTCTCGCGGGTGGCCTCCGCCGGTGACGCCGGATCGACGGTGACCGTGGACGTTCCTGGCGAGGTGTCCTCCGCGCTGGGGCTGCAGCTGCTGGCGTACTCGGGCACCTCGACGAGCGGGCCGATCGCCTCGGTGACCGGCGCGATCGGCGGCAGTGGCACGTCGCACACCACCCCGGTGACGCAGGCGGAGACCGGGTCGGTCGTCCTGTCGATGTGGTCGGACAAGCAGGCGGCGGCGCGGGAGTTCACCGCCCCTGGCGCGGTGGAGGTGCGCAGCAGCCTGGCGGGAGCGGGCAACGGTGACGTGGCCACGCTGGTCGCCGACGGCGGCGCCCCGGTGCCGGCCGGTCAGGTCGGCGGGCTGACCGCGACGGTGCCCACCTCGAGCAGCCGGTCGACGGCCATGACCGTCGTCCTCGCGCCCGGGGACGGCACCCCGCCGGCGGACGCGGCGCCGGAGGCGGTGATCTCCTCGACGTGTGCGGAGCTGACGTGTGAGTTCGACGGGTCGGGGTCGACCGATGCGGAGGGCCCGGTGGCCTCGTTCGCGTGGGACTTCGGGGACGGGACGACCGCCACGCAGCCGCAGACCAGCCACACATTCGCCGCGGCGGGAGAGTACGAGGTGGCGCTGACCGTCACCGACGCGGCCGGGCAGGCGACCACGGAGTCGGCGACGGTGACGGTGGCGGCGCCGCCGGCGGCCGGTGCCGGGATCGGCCTGCGCGGGTCGGCGGGCTCGGCGGCGCGGCCGGTGCGGGCGATCTCGGTGGACGTGCCGCAGGCGGTGCGGGCCGGGGACGGTCTGGTGCTGGTGCTGTCGGTGAACTCCGGGGTGACCGGTACGACGCCGGCAGGCTGGGAGCCGGCGGGCTCGGCGTCGGACGGTGGTCAGATGACCACCCAGGTGTTCTCCCGCGTGGCCTCCGCCGGTGACGCCGGGTCGACGGTCACGGTGGATCTGCCGGTGTCGTCAGCGGTGACGTTGCAGCTGCTGGCGTACTCGGGGACGTCGGCGGAGGGGCCGGTGACCTCGGTGACCGGCGCCGGAGGGGGCCGGGGTCTCACGGCGCACACCACGCCGTTGGCCGATGCCGTGGCCGGGTCGTGGGTGTTGTCGGTGTGGTCGGACAAGGCGCCGCACGAGCGGGAGTTGGTGCCGCCGGCGGAGCTGACCGAGCGCAGCAACATCGCCGGGGTCGGCAACGGTGACGTGGCCACGCTGGTGGCCGACAGCGGCGCGCCGGTGCCGGCGGGGCAGGTGGGTGGGTTGACCGCGACGGTGGCCACGGCCAGTTCCCGGGCCACCACGCTCACCGTCGTCCTGGCACCCGCCGGGTCGCCTCCGGGTGCGGAGCCCGGTGACGGGGGGACCCCTGATGAGGAGATTCCGCCGGTGGATGCGGTGCCGGAGGCGGTGATCTCGTCGTCGTGTGCGGAGCTGACGTGTGAGTTCGACGGGTCGGGGTCGACCGATGGGGAGGGGGCGGTGGCTTCGTTCGCGTGGGAGTTCGGGGACGGGGTGTCCGGCTCTGGTGCGGTGGTGGAGCACACCTTCGCCGCGGCCGGTGACTATGAGGTGGCGCTGGCGGTGACCGACTCGGCCGGGCAGGTGAGCAGGCAGACGGCGACGGTGACGGTGGCCGCGGCGCCGACGGTGGGTGCCGGGATCGGGTTGCGGGGGTCGGCGGGGACGGCGGCGCGGCCGGTGCGGGCGATCTCGGTGGATGTGCCTGACGCGGTGCAGGCCGGTGATGGCCTGGTGCTGGTGTTGTCGGTGAACTCGGGCCTGACCGGGACGGTGCCGGTGGGTTGGGAGCTGGCCGGGTCGGTGACCGACGGCGGTCAGATGACCACGCAGGTGTTCGCGCGGGTGGCGACGGCCGAGGATGCGGGGTCGACGGTGACGGTGGATGTCGGGGGGAGTTCGTCCTCGGCGTTGACGTTGCAGTTGATGGCCTATTCGGGGACGTCGGCGGAGGGTCCGGTGGCGTCGGTGACCGGTGCCGGTGGCGGGCGGGGTCTGACGGCGCACACCACGCCGACCGCCGATGCCGCGGCGGGGTCGTGGGTGTTGTCGGTGTGGTCGGACAAGGCGCCGCACGAGCGGCTGTGGGTGCCGCCGGCGGAGCTGGCCGAGCGCAGCAACATCGCCGGTGCGGGCAACGGGGATGTGGCCACGCTGGTGGCCGACAGCGGCGCTCCGGTGCCGGCGGGGCAGGTGGGTGGGTTGACCGCGACGGTGGCCACGGCCAGTTCCCGGGCCACCACGCTCACGGTGGTCCTCGCTGCGGCCGGCTGACCCGGCGCGCTCGCTGCGGGCCTCCGACCACCGGTCGGGGGCCCGCAGTGCGTCAGCGAGGCCGGCGATGCGGGACTAATCTGGTCCTCCGGCCCCCGCCGCGGTCGGCGGTGTGCGCGGCCGCCCAAACCTCCAGGAGTGAAACCCTCGTGACCTTGCGCGGCGTGCTCGACGTCGTCCTCACCGATCCTGGGATGGCGCGCGTCGCCGCCTCGGCCGGCCGCACCTCGCTGGCCGTCACCGCGGCGCCGCCGGTCCAGCCCCTGGTCGCCGCGGCCCTGGCGGCGCAGCAGCCGGGCGCCGGCGTGCCCGTCCTCGTGGTGACGGCGGGGGAGCGGGACGCAGACCAGGTCGCCGACGTCCTGCGCTGCTTCGTCCCAGGACGGCGGATCGAGACCTTCCCCGCGTGGGAGACCCTGCCGCACGAGCGGCTGAGCCCGCGTGCGGACACCGTCGGCCGCCGGCTGGCCGTGCTGCGCGACCTCACGCACCCGGGCGAGAACGGCACCATCGACGTGCTCGTCGCCCCGGTGCGCAGCGTGCTGCAGCCGCTCGCCCCGGGCCTGGGGGACCTCGTCCCCGTGGAGCTGAAGCCCGGCGACTCCGCTGACCTCGACGACGTCGCGCGTGCGCTGGTCGACGCCGCGTACACCCGCGTGGAGCTGGTCGAGAAACGTGGTGAGTTCGCCCTCCGCGGTGGTCTGCTCGACGTCTTCCCGCCGACCGAGCCGCACCCGGTGCGCGTCGAGTTCTGGGGCGACGAGGTCGACGAGCTGCGCTACTTCTCCGCCGCCGACCAGCGCTCCCTCGACGAGCGCCCCGAACGGCTCTGGGCCCCGCCGTGCCGGGAGCTGCTGCTCTCGCCCGAGGTGCGCGAGCGCGCCACAGCCCTGGCTCATCAGCACCCGGAGCTGACCGAGATCCTCGGCAAGCTGGCCGAGGGGATCGCGGTGGAGGGAATGGAGTCGCTGATCCCCGCCCTGGTCGCTGGTGAGATGCAGCTGCTCACCGATCTCGTGGCGCGCGACACGCACGTCCTGGTCTGCGACCCCGAGCGGGTGCGCACCCGCGCCGCCGACCTGGTGCGCACCGCCGAGGAGTTCCTCGCCGCCTCCTGGTCGACGGCCGCGGAGGCCGGCCAGGCCCCGATCGACCTGGGGGCGTCGTCCTTCCGTGATCTGGCCGAGATCGAGACGGCGGCCCGGATCCGCGGCCTGCCGTGGTGGACGACGGGCGCCTTCACCCTGGCCTCGGAGGACGACGACGGGCACGTCACCCTCGATGCCACGACGGTCGAGCGGTTCTCCGGCGACGTCGGACGCGCAACGGAACAGGTGCGCACCTGGTCCCGCGAGGGCCGGCGGGTCGTCGTCACCTTCGCGGGACCCGGTCCGGCCCAGCGCGCCGCGGACCAGTTCACCGAGGCCGACCTCGGCGTCCGGCTGGTGCCGGACATCGCGGGTGCACCCGACGCCGGCCTGACCTACGTCACCCAGGGCAACCTGGAGTCCGGGTTCGCCTTCCCCGGCGTGGGCCTGGCGCTGCTCACCGAGCACGACCTCACCGGCCAGCGCGGCACGTCGATGCGCGACGCGACCAAGATGCCGGCCCGCCGGCGCAACGCCGTCGACCTCGCCCAGCTGCAGCCCGGCGACCTCGTCGTCCACGAGCAGCACGGCATCGGCCGCTACATCGAGATGATCAGCCGCACCGTCAACGGCGGGCAGCGTGACTACCTGATCGTCGAGTACGCGCCGTCGCGGCGGAACCAGCCGCCGGACCGGCTGTTCGTGCCCACCGACTCCCTCGACCAGCTCACCCGCTACGTCGGGGGCGAGGCGCCGGCGCTGTCCAAGCTGGGCGGCGCCGACTGGCAGAAGACGAAGAACTCCGCCCGCAAGGCGGTCAAGCAGATCGCCGCGGAGCTGATCCGGCTCTACTCCGCGCGGATGGCCACGAAGGGCCACGCCTTCGGGCCGGACACCGTCTGGCAGCGCGAGCTCGAGGACGCCTTCCCCTTCCAGGAGACACCCGACCAGCTCGGCGCCATCGACGAGGTCAAGGCCGACATGATGCAGCCGGTCCCGATGGACCGGATCATCTGCGGCGACGTCGGCTACGGGAAGACCGAGATCGCCGTCCGGGCGGCGTTCAAGGCGGTGCAGGACGGCAAGCAGGTCGCCGTCCTCGTGCCGACGACGCTGCTGGCCAACCAGCACGTCAAGACCTTCGCCGAGCGGTTCGCCCAGTTCCCGGTGACCGTCGCCGTCCTCTCCCGGTTCCAGTCGAAGGCCGAGAGCGACGAGATCATCCGCAAGCTGGCCGCCGGCGAGATCGACGTCCTCGTCGGCACCCACCGGCTGCTCCAGCCGACCACCCGCTTCAAGGACCTCGGCCTGGTGATCGTCGACGAGGAGCAGCGCTTCGGCGTCGAGCACAAGGAGTACCTGAAGAGCGTGCGGACGGCGGTCGACGTGCTGTCGATGTCGGCGACGCCCATCCCGCGCACGCTCGAGATGTCGCTGACCGGCATCCGCGAGATGTCGACGATCCTCACCCCGCCCGAGGAGCGGCACCCGGTGCTCACCTACGTCGGCGCGTGGGAGGACAAGCAGATGGCGGCGGCGATCCGCCGCGAGCTGCTGCGCGACGGCCAGGTGTTCGTCATCCACAACCGCGTGCAGTCGATCGACAAGGCGGCCGCGAAGATCCGCAACCTGGTGCCCGAGGCCCGCGTGGCCGTCGGGCACGGGCAGATGAAGGAGCACGAGCTCGAGCGGATCATGGTCGGCTTCTGGGAGAAGGAGTACGACGTCCTGGTCGCGACGACGATCGTCGAGTCCGGCCTGGACATCCCGAACGCCAACACCCTGATCGTCGACCGCGCCGACACCTTCGGCCTCTCCCAGCTGCACCAGATCCGGGGCCGCGTGGGCCGTGGCCGCGAGCGGGCCTACGCCTACTTCACCTACGACCCCACCCGGCCGCTCACCGAGACGTCGGTGGACCGGCTGACGACGATCGCGCACAACACCGACCTCGGCGCCGGCATGGCTGTGGCCATGAAGGACCTGGAGATCCGCGGCTCGGGCAACCTGCTCGGCGGCGAGCAGTCCGGGCACATCGCCGGCGTCGGGTTCGACCTCTACGTGCGGCTGGTCGGCGAGGCGGTGGCCGACTACCGCGCCCAGGTCACCGGCGAGTCCGCGCCGGTCGAGCCGCTGGAGGTCCGGGTCGACCTGCCGGTCGACGCGCACCTGCCGCACGACTACGTGCCGGGTGAGCGGCTGCGCATGGAGGCCTACCGCAAGGTGGCGTCGGTGCAGACCGACGAGCAGGCGCAGGCCGTGCTCGACGAGCTCACCGACCGCTACGGCGCTCCGCCGGCCCCGGTGCTCAACCTGCTCGCGGTCGCCCGCTTCCGGACGGCGATGCGCGCGCTGGGCATCAGCGAGGTGTCGCTGCAGGGGCGGGCCATCCGGATCTCGCCCGTCCCGCTCCGGGAGTCGCAGCAGATGCGCCTGGCCCGGCTGGCCGACGGCGCCTCGTACAAGGCCGCCGTCGAGACCATCTCGCTCAAGGTGCCGGTGGGCCCCGACCGCCGGACCCCGCTGCGCGACGTCGCGCTGCTGGAGAACCTGCACTCGGTGCTGAAGGCCGTCATAGAGCAGCCGGTAGCTGCCTGATGCCGGCCCGTAGCGGCAGATATGGCCATTTCTGCCGCACGCCTCGGCCGGTGTGCGGCGACCGTCACATCCGGTGTGGCAACCTGCGGGCGTGCTGAAGCGTCGAGTTCCCCGGGTGGTCGTGTCCGGGTTCCTCCTTGCCGTCGCGGTGTCGGGCCTCACTGCCTGCCGGACCTCGCCGAGCGTCGCCGCCTACGTGGGTGACGAGGAGATCTCGGTGAGCGAGCTGCAGTCGGCCGTCGAGGACCGGCTGGCCGATCCCGGGGTCGCCGCCTACGCCGAGGGCCAGCGGGACGACTTCACCCGTCGCGTGCTGGGCCTCCTGGTGCAGGAGGAGGTCTACGCCGAGGCGGCCGAGCGCTACGACGTGCGGGTCGGCAACGAGGAGGTGCGCGCCCGCATCGACGAGCTGCTCGGGGGTGACGATCCCGACGAGGTCTTCGGCCAGCTCGCCCAGCAGGGGATCGGTCGCGTGGACGTCGTCGAGAACGTCCGCCAGCAGCTGGTGCGGCGGGAGATCGCCGAGGCCGAAGGAGAGGCCGACGAGCTGAGCGACCAGGCACTCCGGGCGCGGTACCAGGAGGTGCGGGAGAGCCTGGGCGAGGTCTCGTTCGGCTACATCACCGTGCCCGACGACGCCACGGCGCAGGCCGTCGTCGCACAGCTCACCGCCGATCCGGCGGCGTACCCGGCGCTCGCCGCGCAGTACGCCGGGGCGGCCACGATCCCCGCGCTGGAGTCCCGTGCTCCCGACCAGCTGCCGGCCATCCTGGCCGAGGGGATCGCGGCCGCCGCCCCCAACACCGCCTTCGCGACGCCGGTGCCCGAGGCCGGCGGCGTCGTCGTCACCTTCGTCGAAGGCGTCGTCTACCCGTCGTTCGAGGAGGTCCGCCCCCAGCTGGAGAGCGAGGCGGTCGAGACGGCGGGCAACGAGCGGATCGAGGCCGTGCGGGACGACCTCGAGGTCACGGTCAACCCGCGCTACGGCGTGCTGGAGGACGGGCGGCTCGTCCCCGGCGGCGGCGGAGTCGTCGACATCCTCGGCGACGAGGACGCGGCCGCCACCGCCCCCGCCCCCGCCCCCGCCCCCGCGGAGTAGGGGCGGCACGGCGGTCCCGGAGACTGACCGGGTGCCCGTCGTCCAGTTCGTCACCGTCAACCCCCGTCTCCCCGCCCTCCTCGGCGCGTCCGGCTGGCGGGCGGTGACCGGGCCCCGGCCCGTCGTCGCGCTGCCCGGAGCGGTCGCCGAGGCGCAGATGCTGCGGGCCGCGGACGTCCCGGTCGAGGAGCTGCCCGACGTCGCGGCCGCGGCTGCGCGGACGGACGACGTCGTCTGCCTGGGGGCGCCGGCCGAGGCGGCCGACTTCCCAGGTGTCCCCGTGGTGGTGGGTGCGCCGGAGCCGCCCGGAGCCCGGCTGCTGGACGTCGTCACGGTGATGGACCGGCTGCGCTCCCCGGGTGGCTGCCCGTGGGACGCCGAGCAGACCCATTCCTCGCTGCGCGGCTACCTCCTGGAGGAGGCGCACGAGGCCTACGACGCGATCGTCGATGACGACCCGGTGGCCATGCGGGAGGAGTTCGGCGACGTCCTCCTGCAGGTGGCCTTCCACGCGAGGGTCGCGGCCGAGGCGTCGCCCGACCGCCGCTTCGACATCGACGACGTCGCCGGCGACCTGGTGGACAAGCTGGTGCGGCGGCACCCGCACGTGTTCGGGGACGCCGGCCCCCGGGACGTCGCCGCCGTCGAGGCGGGGTGGGAGGAGATCAAGCAGGCGGAGAAGCAGCGGCGCTCACCCACCGAGGGTGTCTCCCGGTCCCAGCCGGCGGCTGCGTGGGGAGCAGCCCTGGTGCGGCGCGCAGGCCGGGCCGGGCTGAGCACGCCGGAGCCCGCCGAGCTTTCCGTCGGCAGCCCGGAGGAGCTGGGGGAGCGGCTGCTCGCCGTCGTCACGGCCGCCGAGCAGCGCGGATGGGACGTCGAGGACGCCCTCCGCGAGGCAGTGCGCCGGTACGCCGGGGAGCTCGACGCCGAGGCCGCCGCTTCCTCGGTGGACCGACCGTCGTAGCCGGCACATCGCCGCTCCCCACCCCGCCGGCCGTTCGTCCACAGGTGGGCTCTCCACTGGTCGGCGCGCCGCATCACCGGTATCATCGAACGCATGTTCGAGCAGGGCTGCGGCGTGCGGGACGGTGCTTCCCTCCCATCGTCGTTCGAACGTGCCTTGACAACGGCTCTGCTGGACCGCCCTGAGCGGCCCGTGGTCGAGGTGCTCCGTCCCGGGCCGGAAGTCGCCTGGGAGTGGGTGCCCGGTGACCGTGGTGCGCGCCCGGGGCATTCGTCGGCCCCTGGGCGTCCCGCCGGGGACGACGGACAGGTCGGCGCTCCGGATCTCTCCGAACTGAAGCGCGTGCTCGACGCCGGCATCGATCATCTGGAGCGGGCCGTCGCCGCGTCCCGGGCGATCGCCCGGCTGTCGGCCGTGGTCGCGACGTCGCTGGCCGAGTTCGCCCGATGCCGGCCGTCGGAGCTGTTCGACCGGCAGCCGGGGGAGCAGGGGGCCATGTCGGCCGCAACCCGGGCCGCACGTCCAGCTGCGCTGTCGGGGGTGAGCGAGTGGGCGGTCGACGAGGTGGCTCCTTCGCTGGGCATCACCTCGACGGCTGCCGGAGCGCAGCTGGCGGAGTCGCTGGTGCTGGTCGAGCGGCTGCCCGGCACGCACGCCCTGCTGGCCCGTGGCGAGCTGACCCCGGCGCATGCGCGGCAGATGGTCAACGTGGTCGGGCCGGTCGAGGACGACGCGCTGCGCGCCGACATCGAGGGGCACGTGCTGGGGCTGCTCGACCGCAAGACGCCCCCTCAGCTGGGCGACTGTGCCCGGCGCATCGTGCTGCGCAAGGATGCCGATGCCGCCGCCCGCAAGCTGGTGGCGGCCGTCCGTGAGCGCGGCGTGCGGCTGCACGACCGCCGGGACGGCACCGCCACGGTGTCCCTCGACCTCCCCCTGCCGGCCGCGGCGGCGATCTACCGGGCGCTGGAGGTGTACGCCGAGGATGCCCGGGCCGACGGCGACGAGCGGACCAAGCAGCAGCGCATGGCCGACTGCGTCCAGGACCTGATCCTGCGACCCGGGGAGAACGGCATGCCGCCGGTCACCATCGCGCTCACCCTCGTGGCAACTCTCGAGACGATGCTCGGCGGCGCGGAGCCCGGGCAGATCGAGGGGATGCTCGTGCCGGCCGAGATGGTGCGCGAGCTCGGTTACACGTTCGGCCTGATGCCCCGCCCGGCACCGGACGTCGGGGATCTGCCCGACGACGGCGCCCCGGCGCCGAAGACCCATGCCTCCCCGGCAACTACCGGATCGTTCACCGAGTCCGAGTCCGAGTCCGAGTCCGAGTCCGAGTCCGAGCGCGACCCCGCCCCTGAGCCGGAGCCCGAGTCCGAGCGCGACCCCGCCCCTGAGCCGGAGCCCGAGCCCGAGCGCGACGCCGCCCCTGAGCCGGAGCTCGAGCTCGAGTCGGAGCCCGAGCCGCCCCGGGGCGGGACAGGTCACGGGCCCCAGCCCACGCCCGTGAAGGACCGCACGCTGAGCGAGTGGCTTGCACTCGCCCGGGCGCGGAACGAGGCCGCGGTCCGGGAAGGGCTGGCCGGGGCGAGGCAGGCGATCCTCGACGGCACCTGGACCGACGGTGAGCTGCGCACTCTGCTGGACGTGGGTGCGCTGATCGGTGTGCGCGACCTCGGCGGAACGGGGCTGGCCCATCGGCCGCACATCGCCGTCGTCGACAAGTTGCGGGGCAGCCTGATCGCCCTGACCGACGCCGCGGGGATCCGCCGCGGTGCGTGCCTCGGTCCGCCGTCGGAAACCGACGGGTACACGCCGGGAGCGGAACTCGACCGCTTCGTGCGGCTGCGCGACCGGCGCTGCCGGTTCCCGGGGTGCCGCGCCCGCACTCGGACGTGCGACCTCGACCACCGGCGGGAGTGGCCCGAGGGCCCAACCGCGTACCACAACCTCTGCTGCCTCTGCGAACACCATCACCGGCTCAAGCATCAGGCGCCGGGCTGGCGCTTCGATGCGGTCGACGACGGAGGGCTGGCGATCACCATGCCCAGTGGCAAGGTGCTGGTCAGTCGCCCACCGCGGTTCGGCAGCGACCTCGACATCCCGCCCTTCTAGCGTCACAACTGGGGGTCCAGTCGGCGAGCCACGAGATGCGGATGATGGCCGCCACGAGATGTCCCGTAGCGGCCCAGCTAGGAACACATTCGGACAGTCGTGCGTCGGCTTCCCCGCTGCCCGTAAGGTCCGCGTGCGTCGTGCCCTGCGCGAGGGGCTCGAGCTCTCTGGGAGGCCCCGTGATCGACGTCGAGCTCCCGGGCGGCCCGGACGCCACCGTGCTGGTCCGCGGATTCGCCACCTGTTTGGCATCCGTCACCGAGATTCCCGTGGGCGACGTGCCTCTGTCCGACAACGATCTGGCGCACGCTCTGGGCGCGTGGCGCACCTGGCTTGCCGAGCGCGGCTCGGGACTGGTGCCGATCGCCGACGCAGTGCGCTTCCAGTGGGCTGGCTGGTGGATCGCCGTCGTGGACGCCGCCGACCCTGCCGTCAGATCCAGACCCGACGCCCCTGGCGTGGCCGTGCTGGCCTTCGGCACGCCGCCGGGCGTCGTCCTGAGCCCTCAGGCCCCGGCACTGGTGGGCCGGGCGACTGTCGAACTCCGCATCACCGAGGCCTACGCGGTGGCCTCCCTCGACCCGGTACTCCGGCAGACCCCGGCTGTGCCCGACCTGCACGGCACCGTCGAAGGCATCGCCGTCGCGCCCGCGGCCGAGGCGCCGATGCAGCTACTGGAGATCGGGCAGGCGCGCGCCGGACGCGGACTCGAGGGCGACCGCTACGCCGCGCGTGCCGGCACGTTCAGTCCTCGTGCCGGACACCGCCCCGGGTACGACCTGACCCTGATCGCCGCCGAGGTTCTCGACGAGATGGCCGCGGCTGGGCAGCCGCTGAGCTTCGCCGGTACCCGGCGCAACGTGCTCACCCGGGGCATCGACGTCAACGCCCTCGTCGGACGCACCTTTTCCCTCGGCACCGCGTTATGCGAAGGTCGCCGGCTATGTGAGCCCTGCGTCCACCTGGACCGGCTCAGCGGGCCCGGGATCCTGCGGCCGCTGATCCACCGCGGCGGGCTGCGCGTCGACGTCCTCTCCGATGGGGAGATCCGTCTCGGAGAGCCGATCTCCCTCGTCTGACCTTCGCGCGGCAGGTGTCCCTGGAGCAGCCTTCAGGGGCATGCCGATGGTCGCGCCCGTGGAGCCGCGCGGGCGAGGGCTCCGGTTCCGACCCGCCCGGCGGGCCGTATAGAGACGCCAGTGACGCGCGGCTGACGAGCGGGACGGAGCAGCCTGGTTAGGCTGCCCCTGTGCCGAGCATCGATGCCGTAGGCGCGCGGGAGATCCTGGACTCGCGCGGAAACCCCACCGTTGAGGTCGAGGTCGCCCTGGACGACGGGACCATCGCCCGGGCCGCCGTGCCCAGCGGCGCCTCCACGGGCGCCTTCGAGGCGGTCGAGCTGCGCGACGGCGGCGAGCGCTACGGCGGCAAGGGTGTCACCCAGGCTGTGGACGGCGTCCTCGACGTCATCGGCCCCGAGCTGGTCGGCTACGAGGCGACGGAGCAGCGGCTGGTCGACCAGCGGTTGATCGACCTCGACGGCACGCCGGACAAGTCGCGCCTGGGCGCGAACGCGATCCTCGGCGTGAGCCTGGCGGTCGCGCGGGCCGCCGCGGACTCCACCGGTCTGCCGCTCTTCCGCTACGTCGGTGGTCCCTCGGCTCACCTGCTGCCGGTGCCGATGATGAACATCCTCAACGGTGGCGCCCACGCCGACAGCAACGTCGACGTGCAGGAGTTCATGATCGCCCCGATCGGCGCCGCCACCTTCGCCGAGGCGCTGGCCATGGGCACCGAGACCTACCACGCGCTCAAGGGGGTGCTGAAGGGCCGCGGGCTCTCCACCGGCCTCGGCGACGAGGGCGGCTTCGCCCCCGACCTCCCGAGCAACCGTGACGCGCTGGACCTCATCGCCGACGCCGTCGAGAAGGCCGGCTACACCCTCGGCTCGGACATCGCGTTCGCCCTGGACGTGGCCGCGACCGAGTTCCACACCGACGGCGGGTACGACTTCGAGGGCCAGTCCCGCTCGGCGGAGTACCTGGTCGACTACTACCGCGAGCTGGTCGACGCCTATCCGGTCGTCTCCATCGAGGACCCGCTCTCGGAGGAGGACTGGGACGGCTGGGTTGCGCTGACCGATGCCCTGGGCGACCGGGTGCAGATCGTGGGCGACGACCTGTTCGTCACCAACCCGACCCGGCTCGCCGACGGCATCGCCCGGGGGGCGGCCAACGCGCTGCTGGTGAAGGTGAACCAGATCGGCACGCTGACCGAGACCCTCGACGCGGTCAACCTGGCCCACCGCAGCGGCTACCGCTCGATGATGAGCCACCGCTCCGGCGAGACCGAGGACACCACGATCGCCGACCTCGCCGTCGCCACCGACTGCGGGCAGATCAAGACCGGCGCCCCGGCCCGCAGCGAGCGCGTCGCCAAGTACAACCAGCTGCTGCGCATCGAGGAGGAGCTCGACGACGCCGCCCGTTACGCCGGCGCCGCGGCCTTCCCGCGCCTGGCCGGCTGAGCCGCTCGCCGATGGGCACAGGCGGATGAGCAACGTTCGAGGCCGGCGGGGCGGATCGCCGGGCGACGGCCACCGCGGCAGCGGCCGGGTCACCCGCACCACCGGCCGGGCGCCCCGGGTGCACTCCACCCGGCCGGTCCCGGCTGGCCTGCGCAGCAGCGCCACCAGCCGGCCGGGTGCTCGTCGTTCCGTGCGCCGGTCGGTCCGGTCGACGGCCGCGACGGCGGTACGCCGGCGGCCGTTGGTCACCGGCCGGGCCGTCCTGCTGGGTGGGCTGGTGCTCCTGCTCGCGCTGACGCTGGCCGGCCCGATCCGGCAGTACCTGGCCGGGCAGGCCGAGCTCGAGCAGCTCGCCGCCGAGGGGCGGGAGCTGGATCAGCGGGCGGTGGAGCTCCGCGAGCAGCTCGAGCGGCAGTCCGACCCCGTCTACGCCGAGCGGCAGGCCCGGGAGCGGCTCACCTACGTCCTGCCGGGCGACCGGCTGGTCGTCGTCGTGGACGGCGAGGCCGTGGAGGGCGACGCCGGCACGCTGGCGTCGGCCGGCCCGGACGAGGAACTGCCCTGGTACGAGAACCTGATGCAGTCGCTGGCCGACGCCGACGCCGACGCGGAGCCTTCCGAGTGAGCGAGCTCGCGAGCTCACGGATGGACACGGCAGCCCTGGGAACGACGTCGACGAGCGCCAGCGAGGAGGCGGAGTGAGCCGAACCGTGACCGATGCCGAGCGGGAGATCATCGCCCGCCAGCTCGGTCGCCCGCCGCGCGCCCTGGTTGCGGTGGCGCACCGCTGCCCGTGCGGTCAGCCCGACGTCGTCGAGACCTCGCCCCGGCTCGAGGACGGCACGCCGTTCCCGACGCTCTACTACCTGACGTGCCCGCGGGCGACGGCCGCGGCCAGCCGGCTGGAGTCGGCCGGCCGGATGCGCGAGTGGCAGGACGAGCTGGCCACCGATCCCGAGCTGGCCGCCGGCTACCAGCGTGCGCACGATGCCTACCTCGCCACCCGTGACGCGCGGGACGTGCTGCCGACGCAGATGACCGCCGGTGGGATGCCCGACCGCGTGAAGTGTCTGCACGCGCTGGCCGGCCACGCCCTCGCCGCCGGCCCGGGCGTCAACCCGATCGGTGACCGGGCGGTCGAGGAGATGGGGGAGTGGTGGGCCGCGGGACCGTGCGCCCAGCCCGCCGCCGAGGAGGCTCCGTGACGCGGGTGGCCGCCATCGACTGCGGCACCAACTCCATCCGGCTGCTCGTCGCCGACGTGCCGGAACAGGGCGCGCACACGGACCTGGCCCGTCACATGGAGGTCGTCCGGCTGGGCCAGGGCGTGGACGCGACCGGCCGCCTCGCACCGGAGGCGATCGAGCGGACGCGCCTGGCCCTCCTCGGGTACGCCACCACTGCCCGCGAGCTGGGTGCCACGGTGGTCCGGATGGCGGCCACGAGCGCGAGCCGGGACGCCGCCAACCGGGCGGATTTCGAGCAGATGGTGACGGTGACGCTCGGCCGCCCGGCGGACGTGATCACCGGCCATGAGGAGGCCGAGCTCTCCTTCCTCGGCGCAACCGCCTCGCTCGAGTCGGCCGCCGGCGCCCACGGGTCCGCCGCGCCGCGCCCGCCGTTCCTCGTCGTCGACATCGGCGGGGGCTCGACGGAGTTCGTGCTCGGCGACGCCGATGGCGTGCGCGCGGCCAGGTCGGTCGACATCGGTTGCGTCCGTCTCACCGAGCGGCACCTGCACGGCGACCCGCCGACGCCTGCGGAGATCCGCCGGGCCGAGGACGACGTCCGGGCCGCCCTCGCCCAGGTGGTCGCCGAGGTTCCGGTGGGCGAGGCGGCCACCCTCGTCGGGGTGGCGGGGTCGGTGACCACCGTCGCCGCGATCGCCCTCGACCTGCCGGAGTACGACCCGGAGGCCATCCACGGCTCGCGGATCCCGGTGGCCATTGTCCGGGAGGTCTCCGCCGATCTGCTGGCCGCGACCCGGGAGCGCCGCGCGGCCATGCCGGTCATGCACCCCGGCCGGGTCGACGTCATCGGTGCCGGAGCGCTGATCCTGCGGGTGCTGATGGACGAGTTCGGTCTGGCCGAGGTCGTCGTCAGCGAGCACGACATCCTGGACGGCATCGCCCTGCGTTTGGCCCGCCCCCAGGCATAGGAATTTATACCTATGTTTTGGAGCCCCGGACGCACGTATAGGTACCTATGCCTGTAGACGCCGACGGCTTCCCCGTCACGCGCAGCCCGGCAGGGGTCGTCCGCTCGGCCGCATCGGTGCGCGATCTCGCCGTCCTCGATGCGCGGATCTCCGGGTGCCGCGCCTGCCCGCGCCTCGTGGCCTGGCGCGAGGAGGTCGCGCGGGTCAAGCGCGCCTCCTTCCGGGACGAGGAGTACTGGGGCCGCCCGGTACCAGGCCTCGGCCCGGCCGACGCGCGCATCGCCGTCGTGGGGCTGGCGCCGGCCGCGCACGGCGGCAACCGCACCGGCCGGGTGTTCACCGGCGACCGGAGCGGTGACTGGATCTTCGCCGCTCTCTGGCGGGCGGGGCTGGCCAACCAGCCGACGTCCACGCACATCGGCGACGGGCTGGAGCTGACCGGCGTCCGGGTCGCGGCCTCCGTGCGCTGCGCGCCACCGGACAACGCACCGACCCCGCAGGAGCGCAACACGTGCAACCCCTGGCTGGCGCGGGAGCTGGCCCTCCTGCCGGACCTGCGGGTGGTCGTGGTGCTCGGTGGCTTCGGGTGGACGGCGCTGTGGCCGGTGCTGGCCGCGGCCGGCTACCGACCGCCGCGGCCCAGGCCGAAGTTCGGCCATGGCATCGAGGTGGCGCTGGCGGGCCTGCACGGACCGCTGACGCTGCTGGGCAGCTACCACGTCAGCCAGCAGAACACCTTCACCGGCCGCCTCACCGAGCCGATGCTGGACGCCGTGCTGAGCCGCGCCACCGAACTCGCCGGGTTCCCGCCACCGCCGTAGTCCTCACCGGGTCGGCGCGCCCTCCCGGGCCTAGGCTCGTCGCATGGCTGAGGCGATCGCTCGCGAGCTGACTCACCGCCCCGTGATCCTGGTCGTGGGCGGGGGGTACGTCGGCCTCTACACCGCCCTGCGCCTGCAGAAGAAGCTCTCCCGGGGCCGGGCGGAGATCGTCGTCGTCGACCCGCAGCCGCACATGACCTACCAGCCGTTCCTGCCGGAGGCGGCCGCCGGTTCGGTCGAGCCCCGCCACGTCGTGGTCCCGCTGCGGCGGACGCTGAACCGCTGCCGGGTCATCACCGGCGCGCTCACCGGCCTCACGCACGCCGAGAAGCGGGCCCGGATCACCCCGATCGAAGGGAAGAGCTTCGACCTCTCCTACGACGTGCTGGTGATGGCCGCGGGTTCTGTCGCACGGACCCTGCCGATCCCCGGTCTGGCGGAGCACGGCATCGGGTTCAAGAACGTCGGGGAGGCCATCTACCTCCGCAACCACGTCCTCGCCCGGCTCGACGCGGCCAGCTCGACCGACGACCCCGCGGTCCGCGCCCGGGCCCTGACCTTCACGTTCGTCGGCGGTGGGTACGCGGGCATCGAGGCCTTCGCCGAGCTGGAGGACATGGCGCGCTACGCCATCGAGCTCTACTACCCGCGGCTCTCACCCAGCGACATGCGCTGGGTCCTGGTGGAGGCGACCGGGCGCATCCTGCCCGAGGTGGACCTCGACATGGGCGCCTGGACGGTGAAGGAACTCACCGCCCGCGGCATGGACGTGCGGCTCAACACGCGGCTGGAATCGGTCGAGGACTGTCACGTCGTGCTCAGCGACGGCGACGAGTTCGACAGCGACACCCTCGTCTGGACGGCCGGCACGAAACCCAACCCCGTGCTCGCCGAGACCGACCTTCCGCTGGACTCCCGGGGCCGGGTGGAGTGCGAGGCCACGCTGAAGGTACGCGGGCGACCGGACGCCTGGGCCGCAGGCGACCTGGCGGCGGTCCCGGACCTCACCAAGGACGAGCCGGGGGCCACCACCGCCCCCAACGCTCAGCACGCCGTCCGGCAGGCCAGGCGGCTGGCCGACAACATCGTCGCCGTCCTCTCCGGCGGTGAGCCGGTGCCCTACCGGCACAAGTACGTCGGTTCGGTCGCGAGCCTCGGGTTGCACCGAGGTGTGGCGCAGGTCTACGGCGTGAAGCTCAAGGGCTGGCCGGCATGGTTCATGCACCGCACCTACCACGTGAGCCGGGTGCCCACCTTCAACCGCAAGGCCCGGGTGGTCGCCGACTGGACGCTGGCCTCGCTGTTCCGCCGCGAGGTCGTCTCCCTCGGACAGCTGCAGGACCCCCGCCGCGAGTTCGTGTCCGCCGCCAACACCGGGCGGACCGGGCAGCTCCCGCCCCCGCGGCCCGACCACCCGGAGACCGCAGACACCTCCGGGCGCGCCGAGGCGGGCTGACGCGGGGGCCACTCGGTCATGTCCGGCCGGCGAGGTGACCGGATCAGTCGGCGACAGCGTGGGGCCGTTGATCCGACGCTGAGATCAGATGGGCCGCCAGTGCGGTGCCCAGCGCGGTGACCGCTGCCGTCGACGCGGTCACGAGCCCCGCCGACGCGTGTGCGACGTGCCACATGCCGTCCAACCGGCGCAGGTCGACAGGGACCCCCGCCGCACGCGCCCGGTGGGCCAGCCGCACGGCGTCCTCGAGCAGGATCTCCTCGCTGCCGACGTGCATCGTGATCGGCGGAAGGCCGGCGAGCCGGGCATCCAGCGGGGCGAGCTCGGCGGGGTCGGTGCCGCTCCCGAAGTCGCGGGCACACCGGCGCAGCCAGGCGGGGCGGAGCATCGCGTCGGTGCGGTCGTCGGGCCAGGCGCTGCCGGTCAGGTCGAGCCAGGGAGAGATCAGGCCGAGCGCGGCGGGCGCTGGGTCACCGGCGTCACGCAGCCGGAGCGCCGCGGTCAGCGCCAGCCAGCCACCGGCCGAGTCGCCCGCGAGCGCCGTGCGGGCGGGAGTCACGCCACGATCGAGCAGTTCCCGGTAGGCGGCCAGGACGTCGTCCAGGGCGGCCGGGAAAGGGTGCTCGGGCGCCAGCCGGTAGTCCAGGACGTGCGCGGTCGCCCCGCTGGCCGCGGCCAGATGGGTGGCCAGCGCCCGGTGCGTGGCTGGGGAGCCGGTGGTGAACCCGCCGCCGTGCAGGTACAGGAGCGCCGTGCCGGGATCCCCGTCGGCCGGGACGAGCGTCTCGGCCGGCCTCCGGCCCAGTCGGCCGGACCGGATCGTCACTCCCTCGGCCAGCGGCGTGGGCCGGGTGACCATGTGCAGCCACCGGCGCTGGATGCCGACCGGCACGCGGGGGCCGAGCACCGGCCGGACGAGGGCTCGCACGCCGGCACGCATGGCGCGGACCGGGACCTGAGGACGCCGGTTCATCGGGCGGGCGTCGCCGTTCTCGTGCTGGTCAACAGAACCTCCGTCCGGAACTCCACGCCGTTACCGTACGGGCCGTCACCGCCCCGCCCCGCTAGCGTGCGCAGGAAGCCCCCGTAGCCCAATCGGCAGAGGCAGGCCCCTTAAAAGGGTCCGAGTGTCGGTTCGATCCCGACCGGGGGCACGCCCGGGGCCTGCTTCGGTGACCCGGGAGAGGGAAGGCGCGACACGCCGGAACGTCTTGGGCGCGTCAGGCGTTGACCTGACCGAGTGGAGTGCAGCACCGTGAGCTCCACGGACCGACCAGTCACCTCAGGGAGATGACGATGCCCAGCAGCAACCCGGCCTTCAGCCGGTTTGGTGGCGCCGGCAACGGCCAGCAGTACGCCGGTTGGGGCAACCAGCCCCAGCAGTACGGCGCACCCGGCCAGTACGGTGCCCCCACCCAGCACGACCCCTATGCCGCGCCGTCGCCGTACGCGGCGACCACCACGCGGTACCTCACGATGGACGACGTCGTCACCAAGACGGGCATCACCTTCCTGGTGACCGTCCTGGCGGCTGCGGGCGTCTGGGCGCTGCCCGGGCAGACGGGCTGGGGCCTCGCGCTCCCGGCCGTGCTCGTGGCGTTCGTCCTCGGCCTGGTGATCGCGTTCAAGCAGATCGCCAACCCGGCGGCCACGCTGTCCTACGGCGCGCTGTACGGCGTCGCGCTCGGGGCGATCAGCGAGGCGTTCAACGACATCTACCCGGGCATCGTCATGCAGGCGCTGATCGGCACCTTCGGTGTCTTCGCCGGCATGCTGGTGGTCTACAAGACCGGCGCCATCCGGGTCACCCCGAAGCTGACCAAGTGGGTCCTGGCCGCTGGTATCGGCGCGCTCGTGCTCATGGTGGTGAACTTCGTCGCCGCCTGGATCGGTGGCGGCGACGGCCTGGGCCTGCGCTCCGGTGGCCCGATCGCGATCGTCTTCAGCCTGGTCGTGATCGGTATCGCGGCGTTCTTCCTGCTGCTGGACTTCGACCTGGCCGACGAGGCCATCCGTCGTGGTGCCCCGGCGAAGTTCGCCTGGTACATCTCGTTCGGCCTGCTGGTGACCGTCATCTGGCTGTACATCGAGATCCTGCGGCTGCTGAGCTACTTCCGCGAGTGAGCTAGCACCCGTACCGACGACGAAGGCCCGGTCCCCGCGAGGGGGCCGGGCCTTCGTCGTTCCGGCGACCGTGTGCACGGATGCGCAGTTCTCAGCGACGAACCTGCACATCCGTGCACACCGTCGGTCGACGGGCGATCAGGAGAGGCGCTCCAGCACCATCGCCATGCCCATGCCGCCACCGACGCACATGGTCTCCAGCCCGAAGGTCTTGTCCCGGGTCTGCAGGCCGTTGAGCAGCGTCCCGGTGATACGGGCGCCGGTCATGCCGAACGGGTGGCCGACGGCGATGGCGCCGCCGTGCACGTTCAGCTTGTCGATGTCGATGTCCAGGTCGCGGTAGCTCGGGATGACCTGGGCGGCGAAGGCCTCGTTGATCTCCACGAGGTCGATGTCGTCGATGGTCATGCCGGCCCGCTGCAGCGCGAGCTTCGAGGCGTCGACCGGGCCGTAGCCCATGATCTCCGGTGACAGGCCGGTGACCGCGGTGGAGACGATGCGCGCCAGCGGGGTCAGCCCCAGCTCGGCGGCCTTGGTGTCGCTCATGACGACCACGGCGGCGGCGCCGTCGTTGAGCGGGCAGGCGTTGCCTGCCGTCGCCCGGCCGTCGGGGCGGAACACCGGCTTGAGCTGGGAGAGAGCCTCGAGGGTAGTGCCGGCCCGCGGGCCGTCGTCCTTGCTGACGACGGTGCCGTCCGGGGTGGTGACCGGGGTGATCTCCCGCTCCCAGAAGCCGTCGTTGATCGCCTGCTCGGCGAGGTTCTGGCTGCGGACGGCGAACTCGTCCATCTCCTGCCGGGAGACGTTCTTCAGCAGCGCCAGGTTCTCCGCGGTCTGGCCCATCGCGATGTAGATGTCCGGGACGTCGCCGTTCTGGCGCGGGTCGGTCCACGAGTCGGCGCCGCTCTCGGCGACCTTGGCGCCGCGGGCCTCGGCGTCGGCGAACACCGGGTTCTTGGTGTCGGGCAGGCCGTCGCTGTTGCCCTTCACGAAGCGGGACACCATCTCCACGCCGGCGGAGATGAACACGTCGCCCTCGCCGGCCTTGATGGCGTGCATCGCCATCCGGGTCGTCTGCAGCGAGGAGGAGCAGTAGCGGGTGATCGTCGTGCCGGGCAGGTGATCCATGCCGAGCAGCACGCTGACGACGCGGCCCATGTTGTAGCCCTGCTCACCGCCCGGCAGGCCGCAGCCGAGCATCAGGTCGTCGATGTCCCGCGGGTCGAGAGCGGGCACCTTGTCCAGCGCCGCGCGGACGATGGTCGCGGCCAGGTCGTCGGGCCGCAGGTCCTTCAGCGACCCCTTGAACGCGCGGCCGATGGGCGAGCGGGCGGTCGCGACGATGACTGCTTCGGGCATGGGTCCTCCACGATGAGGTGGGCGCCGGGCACGGGTGCACAGGCGACGGGTCGACCCCGAAACTACTCCGCGGTAAAGGGGCCCAGCGGTGCCACGCCCCGGCCGGGGACCGACCCACCCGCTCAGGCGGTGACCGAGGCCTCCGCAGACTCCTGCGCCTCCTCCGGCGTGGGGATCCCGGTCGGGCGCCGGCGGCGCAGCAGAGCCCATGCCCCCCACGGCCCGGTGTCCGAACCGCGCACCTCGGCGGGCTGCACCTCGGTGCCGGTCCGGCTGGCGGCCCGCGCCGCGGCCTTCTCGATCGGCCGCACGGTGCCGCGGCGGATCGGACGCACGCCCCGGTCGGCCGAGGCGGGCCAGACGCCGACGGCATCGGCGACCGAGGGCAGCAGCACGGCCGCGGCCTGCGCGTAGCCGTGCGCGCTCGGGTGGAACTCGTCCACGCTGAACATGTCCCGGTCGGAGGCGAAGGCAGGCCCGAGGACGGAGCCCAGCGACACGGTCCGCCCGCCGGCCTCGACGACCGCGATGGTCTGGGCGGCGGCCATCTGCCGGCTCCAGCGCCGCGCCAGGGTGCGCAGCGGCTGGGCGATCGGCCGGATGGTGCCGAGGTCGGGGCAGGTGCCGACGACGACCTCGCAGCCGGCCGCCGTCAGCCGCTGCACGGCGTCCGCCAGGTGCCGGACGGAGACCGCCGGCCGGGTCCGGCTGGTGACGTCGTTGGCGCCGATCATGATCAGCGCGACATCGGGCTGCTCGACGAGGGCCTTCTCCACCTGGGTCTCCAGCTGCTCGGACCGGGCGCCGGAGACGGCCAACCGGACCATCCGCACGCGGCGCTCGGCGAGCTCGGCGAGCGCCGCGGCGATCAGGGCGCCCGGTGTCTGGGAGGAGTGCTCGACACCCAGGCCCACGGCGCTGGAGTCGCCCAGCACGGTGAACACAAGCGGCTTGCCTCCTCCACGGCCGTAGACGCCGTCGCCAGAGGGCGGGCCGGACTTGTCGGTGCGGGCCTCGATGTTGCGGCGGGCGGCGCGCGCCTCCTCGCGGAGGAGGGCGACCAGGGCGGCGCTGCCGAGGGCCACGCTGCCGCCGCCGTAGGCCGTTGCGGCGGCCAGCCGTCGCGCCATCGCCGTCCGCGTCACGGTGCCTCCGTTCCGGTGCTCTGCGTTGGTCCTGGCCTGCCCTCGTCCCTGTCACCGAGGTTATCGGCCCTCTACGGTGCCTCCTGTGGCCCTATCACCCGCAGGTGTGACCCATCCCATAGATCCCGAGAAGCGCGGGAAGCTGATCGTCGACGTCCTCGTGGAGGCGTTCGCCGACCTCATGGCCGCCGACGCGGGCGCTTTCCGCACGAAGTTCCGCAAGATGGCCGCCGATCCCTTCGCCTTCTACCGGGGCAGCGCGTGCCTGTTCTACGCCGACATGGCCGCCATGGAAGACCGGTGGTGTGACGAGAAGACGTCTCGCGTGTGGATCCACGGTGACCTGCACGCCGAGAACTTCGGCACCTACATGGACGCGACCGGACGGATCGTCTTCGACGTCAACGACTTCGACGAGGCCTACCTGGGCCACGTCAGCTGGGACCTGCGCCGCTTCGCCGCCAGCTTCGCCCTGATGGCCTGGCGCAAGGCGTTCTCCGACCAGGTGATCGGCGACCTGCTCGCCGGCTACCTGAACGCCTGGCTCGACCAGGTAGAGGCGTTCACGCGCTCGGACGCCGACCGCGACTTCGCCCTGCTGGCCGGCAACACCCACGGCGCGGTGCAGGAGCTGATCCGCCGGACGGCCACCCGCACCCGGCTGGGCCTCCTGCAGCGGATGACGCTGGTGGAGGACAACGAACGCCGCTTCGCCGAGTCCCCGCGCAACCGCCGGCTGGAGGGGGACGAGCACGGTGAGGTGATCGAGGCGCTGGAGCGGTACAAGGCGACACTGCCGCCGCGGCCGTGGCGGCGGGAGGTCGCCTACGACGTCAAGGACGTCATCGGCACGGGCGGTTTCGGGATCGGCAGCGCCGGCCTGCCCGCGTACAACGTGCTGCTGGAGGGCTACGACCAGGCGCTCGAGAACGACGTCGTCCTGTCGCTGAAGCAGGGCAACGTGCCCGCACCCAGCCGGATCGTCGACGACCCGGAGATCCGCGACTACTTCGAGCACGAGGGCCACCGGACGGCGGTCAGCCAGCGAGCGCTGCAGTCGCACGCCTCCCAGTTCCTCGGCCACACCGAGATCCGCGGGACCGGCTTCGTCGTCGCGGAGCTGTCGCCCTACGAGCTCGACCTCGACTGGGACGACCTCACCGAGCCGACCGACATCCGGCCTGTCCTGGAGCAGCTCGGCCGGGCGACGGCGAAGCTGCACTGCGTGGGCGATGCCGACAGCGACCACACGCTCGTACCGTTCCAGACCGAGGACGCGATCGTGGCGATGCTCGACGGGCGCCGGAAGGAGTTCGTCGACGACCTGGTCGAGTTCGCGCACTCCTACGCGCGCCGCACCCAGGACGATTTCCGCCTGTTCGTCGACGCCTTCCGGGCGGGCGCGATCCCGGGCATCAGCTCGAGCGAGTAGTCGCTGCCGACGGACGCGGCAGGTCGATGACCATGCCGACGTGCCGGCCAGGCCGTCCGTCGTCCTCATCAGGGCGGGAACAGGTACAGCAGGAGAGGTACCGACGCGACCACCAGCAGGATGCGCACGAGGTGGAACACGGCCACCTGCCCCGCCCCGTAGTTCCGCTCGACCGCGATCGCGATCAGCACCTCGAGGGCGCCGGGCGACGTCGCCAGCACGTCACCCCGGGGGCTGCGGCCGGTGCGACGCAGTATCCAGGTGATGCCGAGGCCGCCCGCGATGAGAACCAGAGCCGCCGCAGTCGCAGGCAGCAGCTGTCCGCCGAGCAGCTGCACGGTGTCCCGCGTGACGCGCATCCCGATCTGCGCACCCACGCAGATGAGCACCAGGTTGGCCAGCCACGGTGGAACAGTGATCTCCCACCCGGTGACGAGACCGGCAGCGGCCGCGCCCACGACCGAACCGAAGATCAACCCACCCGGTATGCCTGCCGCGCCGGCGAGCATCCCCGCCCCGGCGCCGGCGACGAGGATGACCAGGAACCGTCCGGCGGCGTGCACGCGACGCCTCACGGGTCGGGGTGCCGCAGGAGGGCCACCAGCAGCGGCGACAGCAGGACGACGAGCATCAGCCGGACCATGTGGAACATGGCCACCTCCACGCTGCCGGTCTGCACTTCGATCGCTGTCCCGACGAGCACGCTGAGCGCCCCCGGCGACGTGGCGAGGGCGACCGCGGGTGGCGCCCACCCGATCGCTTCGAGTGCCGCGGCGACACCGAGCCCGAGCGCGATGATCGCCACGCCCGAGCACACCGCCATCAGCAGTACGGAACGGAGTTCGCGCACCGCTTTGCGCGTGAGCAGCAATCCGGTCAGCGTCCCCACCGCGATCGGGATCGCGATGTGCATCGCGGCCGGGACGGGTAGCCGGCTTCCCGACATCAGCGTCACGGCCGCGGCGCCGATCGCGGAGCCGACCAGCAGGCCCCCGGGAAGTCGCAGGCGCCGCGCGAGCAGGCCGCCTGCCGCGGCGGCCGCCAGCGTCGCGAGCATCAGCACGGAGGCCTCCCGTTTCTGGCGAAGATGCCTATATCGTATATGGAGCGCACGGCCGTGCTCCCGGCCGCTCAGGTGTCGCGATGTGCCGAGATCACGCGATCTCGGCTCGTCCCCTCAGTGGGCCCGACGGCCCCGTCGCGTCCGGAGGTAGTCGGCGACCACGTACTCGCCGAGCCTGTCCGCGTCGGGCTGGAACACCCGGCCACCGGCGCGCTGGGTGAGGTCGTGGACGAAGTGGATCAGGCCCGGGTCGGGGTCCAGGGCGAACACGTTCACCGTGGCGCCGGTGCGCGCCACCCGCTCCATCTCGGCGACGGTGCGGGCGATGGTCTCCGGCATGGGCGGCCAGCAGAAGAACGGCGTCCCGTCGTCCTCGAGGTGGGCGGTGGGCTCACCGTCGGTGACGACGAGGACCACCGGCTCCGCATCGCGGTGGTGGGCGAGG
The DNA here is from genome assembly GCF_006717095.1 of Blastococcus colisei. Lineage (NCBI taxonomy): Bacteria > Bacillati > Actinomycetota > Actinomycetes > Geodermatophilales > Geodermatophilaceae > Blastococcus > Blastococcus colisei. The sequence continues at coordinate 242,200 of NZ_VFQE01000002.1, read as the reverse complement.
AACCGCCGGGCCAGCATCAGCCCGTGCTGCAGGTTCGTGCCCTGAAGGGTGTCCACCGACAGCTCCGCGAGGGTCTCCGGGCGCAGCACCTGCGCCGTGGAGGAGAACCCGATGATCTGGATGGCGTCCTGCGGGAAACGGGTGGTCACCAGCGAGTGCAGCGCCATCGCGGTCGACTTGGCCGCGCCCCAGGTCCCGCGCAGCGCCATCGAGTAGGAGAGGTCGACCAGCAGGGCCACCGCGGCGCCGGTGCGCCGCTCGGTCTCGACGACCTCGAAGTCCTCGACGGCGATGCGAACCCCGCCGTCCGCTCGTGGTGTCCCCGCCGTCCGCAGGACGGCGTTCTTGACCGTGCGGACGACGTCGAGCGGCTGCTCGTCGCCGAACCGCCACTCCCGCGAGCTGCCGGTGAGCTCGCCGGCGGCTCCGGCGTCGGCGACGTCGTGCTCGCCGCGGCCGGCGGCGTCGAGCTTCGCGAAGACCCGCCGCAGGGCCGTGGCGCCGAGCCGGCGGACGGCCTTCGGGGACAGTTCCAGGCGGCCATCCGACCGGTTGAGGAAGCCCTGTCGCTCCAGCTCGCGCTCCAGCTGGCGGAGGGCAGCGAGATCGTCGACGGCCGGCCGCCCGAGCGCACGCTCGAGCAGCTCCTCGTCGATGTCGGCCAGGGACGCGCCGGCGTAGCCCTGCGACAGCTGGCTGGACAGTGCCTCGAGGTCGGCGAGCTCGGCGACGGCGCTGGTGGCGTCGCCCATCCCCAGGGACTGCTCGCCGTCGGGCACCTGGCCCCGCTGCCCCCACGGCAGGTCGGGGCGGGCCTGGCGCAGGGCGTCGGAGAGGTGGGCCATCTCGCTGGCCAGCCCCATGTCGGACATCGTCTGCGCCATGAGCTCGGACAGCTCGGCCCGCTGCTCGGGGGAGAGGCCGGCCATCATGCGTTCCTGCGCGGCCGCCCGGCGGGCGAGGGAGTCGATCAGCTCCTCGACCGACTGCGGATCGTCGGGGAAGAACTGGCCGTGCTTCTCCATGAAGTCGCGGAACCGCTCGTCGGTGTCCTCACCGCGGTTGTGCGCGTCGATGAGCGCCGACAGGTCGGCGACCATGTCCTTGACCGCCTGGATGTCCTGCTCGCCGGCGTTCTCCAGCGCCTGCTTCATCGACGCGAACGAGCTGTCGAGCACCTCACGGCGCAGCAGGTCCTGGATCTGCTCGTAGGCCTGCCGGGCCTCCGGTGAGCGCCACGGGTACTCCTTGAGGGCCCGCACCGCCCCCGCGGTGTCCTCCGGCAGGGCGTCCAGCTCGGCCTCGGCCAGCCGCGCGGCGTCGTCCGGGTCGGGGAACAGCTCCCGTTTCTCCGCGGTGAGCGCCTTGTCGAGCAGCTCCCGGACCTCCTGGAGCGTACCGTCCATCCGCCCGGCGGTGCGCGCCTTGCGCAGCCGCTCGCGCACCGAGCGGCGCAGCTCGTCGAGTCCGCGCCGTCCCTCCGTGCCCCTCCGGAGCAGCTCGCGCAGCGCCTCTCGCACGCCACTGCCGCCCAGCACCGAGTCGCCGATCTCGTCCACGGCGTTGCCCAGGTCGTACGGCGGCGCCAGCGGGTCCGGTCCGCCGTGCCAGCGGCCGTAGCGATAGCCCTTCCCGGGCCGGCGCGCCATCGTCAGGCCCCGTAGACCGTGCGGGTGCCGTCGGTGTCCTTGGCCAGCCGGCGGGTGAGGTAGAGCCCCTCGAGGGCGAACTCGACCGCGGCGGCCGCCTGCTCGGCCGACTGCTCGCCCTCCGGCACCCCGAGCCGGCCCAGCAGCTCCGCGAGCTTCGGGATGGTGCCCAGCTGGCCGAGCAGCGCCGGCGCGGACACCAGCTCCCCGGACTCCACGGTCTCCCCGCCGGTGAAGTGCTCCTGCAGGCCGGTCAGGTCCAGACCGGCGCAGCGGGCGCGGAACGTCTGCGCGGTCGCCTGGCGCAGCAGGTGCTCCAGGACCTCGAGCTCCCGTTCGTCGTCCGGATCGGAGCCGGCGTCGGCGAACTCGACCTTGCCGCGACTGGCCGGGACGACGCTCGGCAGGTCGACCACGCGGGCGACCGGCCGGGTCTCCCCGGCGATGGCGGCCCGGCGGACGGCGGAGGCGGTGGCCGTCTCCAGCCCGGCGATGGCGAACCGCGCGCTGACCCCCGATCGCTGGTCGACGTGGCTGGACTCGCGGACGAGCCGGGTGAACCGGGCGATGATCTCGACCAGGTGTTCGGGGACGACGGGCATGCCGAAGGTGCCGTCGCCGCTCCAACTGGTCTGCGCCTCCTGGTGCAGCAGCCGGATCTCGTCGGTGAGCTCGATCGGGTAGTGCGTGCGCACCTCGGCCCCGAACCGGTCCTTCAGCGGCGTGATGATCCGGCCGCGGTTGGTGTAGTCCTCGGGGTTGGCGCTGGCGACCAGCAGCAGGTCCAGCGGCAGCCGAACCCGGTAGCCGCGGATCTGGATGTCGCGCTCCTCGAGCACGTTGAGCAGCGCCACCTGGATGCGCTCGGCCAGATCGGGCAGCTCGTTGACGCTGAAGATGCCGCGGTTGGTCCGCGGCACCAGGCCGTAGTGCACCGTCTCGGGGTCGCCCAGGGTGCGCCCCTCGGCGACCTTGATCGGGTCGACGTCGCCGATGAGGTCTCCGACGCTGGTGTCGGGGGTGGCGAGCTTCTCGCCGAAGCGCTCGCTGCGGTGCAGCCAGCCGACCGGCGTGGCGTCGCCGTGCTCGGCGATCTGCCGGTGGGCCCACACCGAGATCGGCTGCAGCGGGTGCTCGTTGAGCTCGCTGCCGACGAGCACCGGCGTCCACTCGTCGAGCAGCCCGACGAGGGTGCGGATCAACCGGGTCTTGCCCTGGCCGCGCTCGCCCAGCAGGACGAGGTCGTGGCCGGCGATGAGGGCGCGCTCGACCTCGGGGAGCACGGTGTCCTCGAATCCGACCATGCCGGGGAGGCTGGGCTGTCCGGCGCCCAGCCGGGCGAGCAGGTTGGCGCGCAGTTCCGCCTTCACCGGGCGGAAGCGGGCCCCTGTCTTGCGGAACTCGCCGAGTGTCGTGGGGGCGGGGGCAGGCGAAGAGGGTGCGGGGACGTCCGTCACCTTCGCCACGGTACGACGGGAACGGCGTGGCGGGTGGTCCTCCCTCGCCATCGTGGGTCCTCCCTCGCCGTCGACCGCGAGGGAGGACCCAGCGTGATCAGCGAACCTGATCGACATCGACCCCGCGGGGGTGGCGGCCTGCCATGATCGGCGCGTGGCCCCTGACGTACCCCTCGTGACCGGCGCAGACGTCGAGTCCGCCGCCGAGCTGCTCGCCGACGTCGTCCGGCACACGCCGCTGTGGCACTCCCGCGGGCTCGCCGACCGGGTCGGCGGCCCGGTGTGGCTCAAGTGCGAGAACCTGCAGCGGACGGGGTCGTTCAAGATCCGCGGCGCCTACACGCGGATCTCCCGGCTCACCGACGCCGAGCGGGCCGGCGGCGTGGTCGCCGCCAGCGCCGGCAACCACGCCCAGGGCGTCGCGCTGGCCGCGCGGCTGCTCGGGTGCTCGGCCACCGTCTTCATGCCCGAGACCGCGCCCCTGCCCAAGGTGGCGGCCACCCGGGCCTATGGCGCGGACATCCGGCTGGGCGGGCCGACGCTCACCGAGGCGCTCGTGGCCGCCGCCGAACACGCCGAAACCACCGGAGCGACCTTCATCCACCCGTTCGACCACGTCGACGTCATCGCCGGCCAGGGCACCGTCGGCCTGGAGGTGCTCGACCAGTGCCCCGACGTCGCCACCGTCGTCGTCTGCGCCGGTGGCGGGGGACTGGTCTCGGGTGTGGCGGCCGCGGTGAAGGCGCGTCGTCCCGACGTCCGGGTGGTGGCGGTGCAGGCCGAGGGGGCGGCGGCCTTCCCCGGGTCGCTGGCAGCGGGCCGGCCGGTGCCGCTGCCGGTCATGGCCACGATGGCCGACGGGATCGCCGTCGCCGCCCCGGGCGACCTCACGCTCGCGCACGTCCAGGGCCTGGTCGACGAGGTCCGGACGGTCAGCGAGGAGGACCTCTCGCGAGCGCTGCTGTTCTGCCTGGAGCGGGCCAAGCTCGTCGTCGAGCCGGCGGGCGTCGCCGCGGTGGCCGCGGTCCTCGCCGACCCGGAGGCGTTCGCGCCGCCGGCCGTGGCCGTCGTCTCCGGCGGAAACATCGACCCGGTGCTGCTGCTCAAGGTGGTCCAGCACGGCATGGCCGCGGCGGGGCGCTACCTGTCGCTGCGCCTGCGGGTGCCGGACCGGCCGGGGTCGCTGGCCGGCGTGCTGGCCGAGCTCGCCGCCGTCGGCGCCAACGTGCTCGAGGTCGAGCACGAGCGGACGGCGACCCGGCTCGACATCGGTGAGGTCGAGGTCTTCGTCGTCCTGGAGACGCGCGGCCCCGACCACGCGGACGACGTCGTCGCCGCGCTCCTGCAGGCGGGGTACGCGGTCATCCGGGAGTGAGACGCCTCCGGCGCCGATGAGTTCTGCCGGTCGGCGATGTCCTGAGTGCCGTGGACGTGAACATTCGGAAAGCTGTTCGCCGACCGCGTGAAGCGGTCGGGAACTGTCACCGTCGCCCCCTAGCGTGGCCGGCATGACCGACGCGATCGTCGTCGACGGGCTGGTGAAGCGCTTCGGTGCCACCACGGCTCTCGACGGAGTGGACCTGACCGTCGCCGAGGGCTCGGTGCTCGGGCTCCTCGGCCCGAACGGCGCGGGGAAGACGACGGTGGTGCGGATCCTCACCACGTTGCTCCTCGCCGACGCGGGGCGGGCAGAGGTGGTGGGCCTCGACGTGGTGCGCGACGCGGACGCGGTGCGGGCGTCGATCGGCCTCACCGGTCAGTACGCCGCCGTGGACGAGTACCTGACCGGCTTCGAGAACCTCGAGATGGTGGGCCGGCTCTACCACCTGCCCAAGGCCGAGGCCCGGTCGCGGGCGGGCGAGCTGCTGGAGCGCTTCGACCTCTCCGGCGCGGCCGACCGTCCGGCCAAGACCTACTCCGGCGGCATGCGGCGCCGGCTCGACATCGCGGCATCGCTGATCAACCGTCCCCGGGTGCTGTTCCTCGACGAGCCGACGACCGGGCTGGACCCGCGCAGCCGGCTGGCCATGTGGGAGTTCATCGCCGAGCTGGCCGACGGCGGGACGACGATCCTGCTGACCACCCAGTACCTGGAGGAGGCCGACCGGCTGGCCGACCGGATGGTCGTCATCGACCGCGGCAGGGTCATCGCCCGGGGGACGGGTGACGACCTGAAGGCGCAGGTCGGTGGTCAGCGGCTGGAGTTCACGCTGGCCCGGGCGGTCGATCTGGCCGAGGCGACCGAGCGACTGCGCCCGCTGGCCGTCGACGAGCCGCGCGCGGACGAGCAGAGCCGGCGGCTCAGCCTGCCGGTGCGCGGCGGCACCGAGGTGCTCGCCGAAGCGCTGCGCAGGCTCGAGGGCAGCGGCGTGGAGGTGCTCGACGTCGGTCTGCGCCGTCCCGACCTCGACGACGTCTTCCTCACCCTCACCGGCCACGCGGCCGAGGACATCGCGACCGGCGACGAGATCCCGTCCGAGCCGGTGCCCGCCGCAGGAGGAGCCCGATGACCACGCTGGCCATGACCGTCTCGGACAGTCTGACGATCACCCGGCGCAACCTGATCAAGGTCAAGCGGGTGCCCGACCTGATCGTCTTCGCGACCCTGTCCCCGATCATGTTCGTGCTGCTGTTCCGGTACGTCTTCGGCAGTGCGATCCCCGTGCCCGGCGGGCTCAGCTATGCCGAGTTCCTCCTGCCGGGCATCTTCGCCCAGACCGTCGTCTTCGGGAGCACGATCACCGGCGCGAGCCTGGCCGAGGACCTGCAGAAGGGGCTCATCGACCGCTTCCGCTCGCTGCCCATGGCCCGGTCGGCGGTGTTGATCGGGCGTACCGTCTCCGATCTCGTCCTGAACGTCCTGACCATCGCCGTCATGATGATCACCGGCCTGCTGGTCGGGTGGCGGATCAACACCTCCATCGGCGAGGCGGTCCTCGGGGTCCTGCTGCTGCTGACCTTCGCCTATGCGATGTCCTGGGTGATGGCCCTGGTCGGATTGCTCGTGCGGACCCCGGAGGTGGTGAACAACGCGAGCTTCATCGTGATCTTCCCGATCACCTTCATCGCGAACACCTTCGTGCCGATCGACAACTTCCCGTCCGTCCTCAAGACGTTCGCGGAGTGGAACCCGGTGTCCGCGGTCGTCCAGGGCGCCCGGGAGTTGTTCGGCAACGTCGCACCGGGCGCGCCGGCGCCACAGGGGTGGGCGCTCCAGAACCCGGTGCTCTACGTGTTCATCTGGGTGGCGCTGTTCCTGGCCGTCTTCGTGCCGCTGGCCGTGCGGACCTACCGCCGCACCGCCGGCCGCTGAGTCGCGACGCCTCGCTCCTGGGGTGTTGTCCCCGCTCAAGGGTCCCGCAGGACCCCGGAAGCGCGAGCAACACCCCAGGAGCGACAAGATGGACGGTGATGAGCGCCGCTGGCACCGCCGCCGTGTCCCCTGACAACCCGCTGGCCCAGGTGTCGGAGCTGCCGTTCCGGCTGCCGCCGTTCGCCGACATCTCCGACGAGCACTGCCGGGAGGCGCTGCTGGCGGGGATGGCCGAGCAGCGGTCGGAGATCGCCGCGATCGTCGGCTCGGCCACGGCGCCCACGTTCGAGAACACGGTCGTCGCCATGGAGCGGTCGGGAGCTCTGCTGACCCGGGCGTGGAGCGTGTTCGGCAACCTGACCTCGTCGGTGTCCACACCGAGGTTGCGCGAGATCGAGCGGGAGGTCGCCCCGCTGGAGGCGGCCCACTCCGATGCGATCCGCCTCGAGCCGGCGCTGTTCGCCCGCATCGCCGCGGTGCACGCCGCCCGGCACGACGGCGGGCTCGACGAGGAGGCGGTGCGGCTCGTCGAGCGCTACCACCTCGACTTCGTGCTGGCCGGTGCGCAGCTCGACGAGGAGGGCAGGGCGCGGCTGACCGAGCTGAACCAGGAGCTGTCGACCCTCTCGACCACTTTCGGGCAGAACCTCCAGCTGGCCACCGAGGCCGCGGCGGTTCGGGTGGGCGAACGGGCCGAGCTCGACGGCCTGAGCGAGGAGGAGATCGCCGGGGCCGCGACCGCGGCCGCCGACCGCCGCCTGGACGGCTACCTCCTGGCGTTGCTGCTGCCCACGGGACAGCCGGTGCTGGCCAAGCTGCGGAACCGGGAGTTGCGCCGGCGGGTGCTCGAGGCGTCCCTGGGCCGGGCGTCCGCGGGGGAGCACGACAACGGCCCGGTGGCCACTCGCATCGCGACGCTGCGGGCCGAGCGCGCCCGGCTGCTGGGCTTCGCCACGCATGCCGACCTGGTGCTCGCCGACTCGACCGCGCGCACCACCGCGGCCGTCGACGCGATGCTCGCCTCGATGGCTCCGGCCTCGGTGTCCAACGCCGAGGCCGAGGCGGCGATCGTGCGGGAGGCCGCCGCACGGGACGGCGTCGAGCTCGAGCCGTGGGACTGGGCGTTCTACAGCGAACAGGTGCGGGCCGAGCGCTACGCCGTCGACACCGCAGCGCTGCGCCCGTACTTCGAGCTGGACCGCGTGCTGGTCGACGGCGTCTTCCACGCCGCCGGACTGCTGTACGGCTACCGGTTCACCCCGCGTCCCGAGCTCGTCGGCTACCACCCCGACGTCCGCGTGTGGGAGGTCAGCGACGCGGGCGGCGCCGCCGTCGGCCTCTACCTGGGTGACTTCTTCGCCCGCGAGGGCAAGCGCGGCGGGGCGTGGATGAGCTCGTTCGTCCGCCAGTCCCGGCTGCTCGGGTCGTCGCCGGTGGTGGTGAACAACCTCAACGTGTCACGTGCGCCGGCCGGCCAGCCGACCCTGCTGACCCTCGACGAGGTGAACACGCTGTTCCACGAGTTCGGCCACGCCCTGCACGGACTGAGCTCGGCGGTCACCTACCCGCGGTTCTCCGGCACGGCGGTGCCCCGCGACTTCGTCGAGTTCCCGAGCCAGGTCAACGAGATGTGGGCGCTCTGGCCGGAGATCCTGAGCAACTACGCCCACCACGTGGAGACCGGCCAGCCCCTGTCGCAGGCCGCTGTCGAGTCGATCGACGCTGCCCGGCTGTGGGGAGAGGGCTTCGGGACGCTGGAGTACCTGGCGGCGACCCTGCTCGACCAGGCCTGGCACCGCATCACCCCGGACACCGAGATCGGCGACCCGCTCACCTTCGAACAGCGCGCACTGGAGGACGCCGGGGTCGCGTCCTCCCTCGTGCCGCCGCGATACCGCACGACGTACTTCCAGCACATCTTCGCCGGGGGCTACGCGGCCGGGTACTACTCCTACATCTGGTCGGAGGTCCTCGACGCCGACACCGTGGAGTGGTTCAAGGAGAACGGTGGCCTGCGCCGCGAGAACGGCGACGCGTTCCGCACGAAGCTGCTCGCCGTCGGTGGCTCCGTCGATCCGCTGGCGGCCTTCCGCGCCGTCCGCGGCCGCGACGCCGACCCCCAGCCGCTGCTCCGCCGAAGGGGCCTGGCGCCCGCCTGAGGCCGCTTCATGGGTGTTCCTCGTGCTCCTGGGGTGCTGCAGGACTACAGGAGCACGAGAAGGACTCCAGGAGGGCGGGTATCACAACCAGGGGAGCGAGAGAACCAGGTCGAGGTCGTCGGGGCTCTCGCCGTCGCGGACCAGCCGGTTGGGTTGGCGATGGCCGCACGCCGTGCAGCGGTGCACCACCTGCCAGCCCTTGCCCGACTTCTCCACCAGCCCGATGGGTTCCATGGCCTGCCGGCACTCGCTGGCCCGGTCGCCGGGCAGCTCGTCGACGTGCAGCGACCACAGGCAGAACGGGCAGTGGTTGCGGTAGTGCCCGTCGGTGTTGGCCGGTACCGGCGCGGTGCAGTGGACGCACTCGAACCCGGTGTTCTCCGCCTGGCGGGAGCGGGTCCTCATCGCCCGCGTCAGGGGACGAACGGCTCGACGGCGACGACCTCGACGCTGATGTCGCGGCCGTTGGGCGCCTGGTAGGTCACCGTGCTGCCGGGTGCCGCGCCCATGATGGCCGCGCCCATGGCCGATTCGGGGGAGTAGACGGTGAGCTCCGTCGTCCCGGCGATCTCCCGGGAACCGAGCAGGAACTTCTCGGTGTCGTCGTCACCGGCGAACTTGATGGTGATGACGGTGCCCAGGGCGGCGTTGGTCGCCGTCTTCGGGGCGTCGCCCACCCGGGCCTTGCGGAGCAGGTCGGTCAGCTGCCGGATGCGGGCCTCCTGCTTGCCCTGCTCGTCCTTCGCCGCGTGGTAGCCGCCGTTCTCCTTGAGGTCGCCCTCCTCGCGGCGGGCGTTGATCTCCGCGGCTATCGCAGGCCGGCCGGCCACCAACTGGTCGAGCTCGGCCTTGAGCCGGTCGTGGGCCTCCTGCGTCAGCCAGACGCCCTGGTCCTGCTCGTCAGTGGGGGTGGACACGTAGGGGTACTCCTGAGACTCGGGTGGCCGGCCCCGGCTGGGGACGGCCGCTTGTCGATCCGCCAAGCTAACACCGGGCGCGACGCCGACGCACTGATGCGGGAGTCGTCCCGGAGATGCGGAACCGTACCGGTCCACCTGGTGATCAGTGACACAGGTTCCCTCGACCGGGTAGCCGACCAGCCCCTTCGCGTGCGGCCGGTCCGGGCACGCGCCGGTCCGCGGCGGCGACGGGTGACAATGGTTCCGTGACCTCACCCGACCAGTTGCGCCTGCTCGCGGTGCACGCCCATCCGGACGACGAGTCGAGCAAGGGCGCGGCCACCATGGCGAAGTACGTCGCCGAGGGCGCGCGCGTCCTCGTGGCGACCTGCACCGGTGGCGAACGCGGCTCCGTGCTCAACCCGGCGATGGACCGCCCGGAGGTGTGGGAGCGACTGCCGCAGATCCGGGTCGAGGAGATGGCCCGGGCCCGGGAGATCCTCGGCGTGGAGCAGGAGTTCCTCGGCTTCGTCGACTCCGGCCTCCCCGAGGGCGACCCGCTGCCGCCGCTCCCGGAGGGCTGCTTCGCCCTGGTCCCGCTGCAGGAGGCCGCCGCCCCGCTGGTGGCGCTCATCCGCCGCTTCAAGCCGCAGGTCATCACCACCTACGACGAGCGCGGCGGCTACCCGCACCCCGACCACATCAAGACCCACGAGATCTCGGTCCACGCGTTCGAGGCCGCGGGTGATCCGGACCGCTATCCCGAGCTGGGCGAGCCGTGGCAGCCGAGCAAGCTCTACTACCACATGAGCTTCACGCTGCCGCGCACGAAGGCGCTGCACGAGGCCATCCTCGCCACGGGGGTGGAGTCGCCGTACACCGAGTGGCTGGACAAGTGGGACCCGGCGCACGACATCTCCCACCGGGTCACCACGCGCGTGCCGTGCGCCGAGTACTTCCCGGTCCGCGATGCCGCCCTGATCGCGCACGCCACCCAGATCGACCCGGAGGGCCGGTGGTTCGCCTGCCCGCCGGAGACCCAGCAGCGGGTGTGGCCGACCGAGGACTACGAGCTGGCCCGGACCCTGGTCGACGTGCCCGTGCCGGAGGACGATCTGTTCGCCGGGATCCGCAGTGAGGTGGGTGTGCGATGACCGATGCGTTCGCCGTACTGGCCGGGCAAGCGCCGGAGGACGTCGGCAAGTCCGGTCCGCTGGGGCTGCTGCTCACCGTCGTCCTGCTGATCGCCGTGTTCCTGCTGGTCCGCTCGATGAGCAAGCATCTCAAGCGGATCCCGGCCAGCTTCGACCCCGCGGAGCGCGGACCGCAGGTGCCCGACACCCCGGAGGAGCTCTTCCAGCCGCAGCCGGGGGGGCAGTTGCTGGACGAGCTCCGCCGCGCTCCGCTGGCGATCGAGCCGCCGCGCGATGATCGCCGGGACGACCCGGGGCCGCGCGGCTGACCCGACCGGCCACGGATTCGGAGGGCGCTGAGCGCGGGCGTCACCAGATGTGGCCGACGTCGATGACCAGTCGGAAGCCCTGGTCGGTCCCCGGCGCGCCGGGCAGCGGAAAGACGCGGAACGGAAGTCGCGCCCGTGTCCCGATGCCCAGGCTCGTCTGCCCCTCGAACGAGCCGCCCCAGGCGACCTGCCGGAACGTCTCGAAGGACGCCACGTCGAGGATCTCGCGGCGGTCGCCGGGCAGGTACGTCGGCTGCCCGCGATCGTTGTACGCGGGCGCTCCGACCAGCACCTGGAGGGTCGCGCCGCCGCGCAGCGGGATCTCGTCGCCTGAACCCGGCGCGGACAGCCGGTCGACGTAGCGGACGTCGTAGGAAGGCGCGGCGTCCGCCGTCCCGCCGAGGTCGATGACCAGGCGGTCGAAGCAGACGTGCCGGCCGGCGCGGACGTCGGTGACGATGGCCGTGGACGTCGACATCTGCTGTGCCTCGGGCAGCGAGCCCCACACCTGTCCGCAGAAGGGCTGCGGGCCGTGCCGCGTCGGGGAGGCCTGGGCCGGCCCGGCCAGCACCCCCGTGGTCAGGACGGTCCCGACGAGCAGGGGCAGGAGCCGGGAACGCTGTCGCTTCACGATCGCCTCCGTGGGCGGGGGTGTCCGGTGCCCGCTCCGTACCCGGTACATCGCGTGGGGTCCTGGGCATCGCGCGATCGTCATCAGGTCGTCACGGGCTCGGCGCGATGCACCCGCCGTCCCCGAGGGACCGGGGACGGCGGGCTGTGGTGCGGTTACCAGCGGTGCGCGACGTCGATGACCAGCCGTGGGCCGTGGTCGGACGCCGGTGTGCCGGGCAGCGCGAAGACGCGGACCGGCAGGCGGGCCCGGACGCCGAGGGCCATGGTCGTGGAGCCCTCGTAGGAGCCGGCCCACGCGACCTGGCGGAACGTCGAGTAGCCGTAGACGTCCACGACCTCGTGGCGGTCCGCAGGCGCGAATGTCGCGTTCCCGTACTCGTCGTACGCCGGGGCGCGCAGGACGATCTGCAGGTCCGCCGCCCCGCGCACCGGCACGGCGCGGCCCGAGCCGTCCTCGGAGACGAGGGACACGTAACGGACGTCGTAAGAGCCGAAGGTGGTGTCCTGCCCACCGAGATCCACAACCAGGCGGTCGAAGCAGGCGTGCCGGCCGGCCCGGACCCCGTTGACCATCTCGGTGTCCGACGCGGTGGCGACCTTCGGGAGCGAGCCCCACTCGATGCCGCAGTAGGGGTCTGCGGCCGAAGCGGGGACGGCGGCGACCGCGACGGCGGTCGCTGCGGTGAGGGCGAGAACGAGGAGACGGGCGGGCTTTCGTGTCATGGCGGATGCCTCCTGGCGGGATAGCGCCGGACTCGGCGCTGAGGACGAGAGTCCGCCGACACGCCCGCTGGCACCAGGGCCTTCATATGTCTACCGTTGCTGAATATCGGCGTGTCGATGAGCGTGATATGCCCGGATTGGAGGCTTTCGCGAGCGCCCCTGCTTGGCAGGTGTCCCCAAGTGAATCGGGCCGCCACGCATGGTGGGGGCGCTCCCATCCGTTCGGGTAGCGGGTCGCCGGAAACGGGGTGCGCGCCGCTCGGATCCGACATGATCGCCCGATGCCGCCCAAGCGGAGGGATGACCCCGAGGCCGACGTCCGGCCCCCGGGCTTCAGTCGCGCGGGCACGCGCGCTCTCGAGGTTGCCGAGAACCTGATCTACGGCGGGATCGCACTCTTCCTCGTGGTGTCGGCGTTCGTCCTCCTGGCGGTCGCCGGCAAGACCTCGTGGGGCCTGGTGAGCGACTTCTCGCAGAAGCCGCTGCTCGAGGTTCTCGACATCCTGTTGCTGGTCTTCATCGTGGTGGAACTGCTCTTCGCGGTGCGGACGACGGTCGAGAGGCGTGAGCTGGTCGCGGAGCCGTTCCTCCTGGTCGGGATCATCGCCTCGATCAAGGAGATCGTCGTGCTGTCGGTCGAGGCGGCGAGCGCACTGGGCACGGGTGCGGAGTTCGACGACCGCATGGTGGAGATCGGTGTCCTCGGTGTCCTCGTCGTCCTCCTCGGCGTGACGTCCTACCTGCTCCGGCGCAAGGAGCGCGAACCCGACGAAGGTGACGCGTCCCCGGATCGGGGCCGTCGCTGACGGGGTAGGCCAGGGCTCGTGCCGAACCGGCTTGCGACCACCACGAGCCCGTGAGGGCGGACGCTGGGACGCGGACCAGTTCGAGTCCACCGACCGGGGCACGTTCGAGCGGGGCGCATCCAGGTTGCAGTGGCTGCACTATTCCGAGACCCCGCCCGGCTGGCGTCGGTGAAGCGACTCCGCGACTCGCTCGTGCACCGCCCCGTCGACCATGGCGACGGGCCGACGCCACCCCCCCCCGCCACCGGGAGCTCGGCGAGGCCGCTGCTGGCCGGCCCGCTGGAGGTGGCGGTGAGCGGCGGGGCCGGAGTGCGACGCCCTGGCGGCCGCAGCCTGCGCGGTGACGAGTTCGTGCGCCGTCGTCGTCGTCGGCGAGCCCGAAGAGCCCGGCGTCCCGCTGCTCGCCGATCGGCCGGTCCTGGCCGACCGGTAGGCCGCCCCCGTCTGCTGGGGCCTCGCCTGCTCCGCGCCGCTCGCCGGCGTATTCGCTCTGAGCGCAGCGATGTCCCCTTCCTGATGCTGACTGCCGGGGTTACTGTGTAAGCGTGTAATCAACGCGGACCACGGAGGTCGCCATGCACGCTCACCGATTCGCCGATGCCCCCTTCGGGCCCGGTTTCCGCCGTGGCCGGGGCCGTGGTCCGGGTGGCCGCGGGGCGGAGACCCCGCCCCCGGTCGAGCGGGCCGAGGTCGCCGGCTGGTTCGCCGGCCGGCTGCCGGACGGCTGGTTCGCCGGTCCGGTGGAGCTCACGATCGACCGCGACGAGATCACCGTCGTCGGCGCGCTGCCCGAGCCGGAGGCCGGCGAAGGGGACCCGGCAGCGGCACGTGCCGGACGGATCGCGCGGTTCCGCGAGGAGACCCGCCAGCAGCGCATGGCGATCGCCGACGCCGCCCAGGAGCGGTACGGCCGCTCCGTGGCCTGGGGAGCGGCCTGCGGGGACGCGCGTGAGGTGTTCACCAACGTGTCGATGCCGGTGATGACCCGGTTGCGCCAGCGCGAACGGCTGGTCCTGGACACCTTGGTCGACGCCGGCGTGGCCCGGTCCCGCTCCGAGGCGCTCGTCTGGGCGGTTCGACTGGTCGGGCAGCACACCGAGGAGTGGCTGACCGAACTGCGCGACGCGATGGCCTCGGTCGAGGAGGTCCGCGGCCGGGGTCCGCACGTCGGCTGAGATCTGCCAGGCTCCGGCCGTGCACGAGTCGCTGAACCTGCTGCGCACCGCGTACGGCGGCCTCTCCGACGTCCTCTCGTCGTTGACCGTCGAGGAGGGCTGGCTGCCCACCGGCTGCGCCGGCTGGTCACCGGTCGACCTCGGTTTCCACCTGCTCAGCGACGCCCGGCGGGCGCTGGTGGCGCTCAACACGCCGTCGTCCGGCCCGGCCGACACGAACGCCGTCGACTACTGGACGGCGTGGCAGCCGCCGGCACCCGGGGACGACGAGGAGCTCTGGAGCACCCGGATCGCCGCCTCCGTGCACGGTGGCCTGGTGAGCATCGCCGGGCGCTATGCCGAGGCGTCGGCGGCGGTGCTGGTGGCCGCCGAGCGAGTGCGGGCCGGTGAGCTGGTGCGGACGCAGGGCCGGGTGCTTCCCGTGGCCGACCTCCTCTCCACGCTCACCGTCGAGGCCGCCGTCCACCACCTGGACCTGGTCGTGCACCTGGACCGGCCGGGACCGGCGGGAGGCCCGCTGGCGGAGGTGCGCCGGGTGCTGGAGGGCCTGCTCGGCCGGCCCCTCCCGGCCGGCTGGGACGACGGCACGGCGGCGCGCCGCGGCACCGGACGCGAGCCGCTGTCCGACGCCGATCGCGCCGAGCTGGGGGACGACGCCGACGCGTTCCCGCTGTTCGGCTGAGGGGTGCACGGTCGAAGTCCTGGGACACTGGGCCCGTGCCCGTCGATGCCGTCCCTGTAGCGACCGACGTCCTCGTGGTCGGGGCCGGGCCCGCGGGCTCCGCGGCGGCCGCCTGGGCGGCACGGGCGGGGCACGACGTCGTCCTGGCCGACGCGGCGGTCTTCCCGCGGGACAAGACCTGTGGTGACGGCCTGACGCCCCGGGCGATCGCGGAGCTGGACCGGCTCGACCTGGGGGACTGGGTGCGCGGGCACGCCCGCAACCGCGGTCTCCGGGCGGCGGGATTCGGCCGGCAGTGGGAGCTGCCGTGGCCGGGCGGGGATTTCCCGGACCACGGCAGCGCCGTGCCGCGCACGGAGCTCGACACCCGCATCCGGCAGGTGGCGCTCGACTCGGGCGCGACCGCCGTCGACGGGGCACGCGCCGTCGACGTCGAGCGGGACGGGGACCGGGTGACCGGCGTGGTCTTCGAGCTCGACGACGACCGTCGCGTCACGGTCGCCTGCCGCCGGCTGGTGGTCGCGGACGGCGTGCGGTCGCCGTTGGGCCGGGTGCTGGGCCGGGAGTGGCACCGCGACACCGCGTACGGCGTCGCCGCGCGCAGCTACGTCGGCTCCGGCCGCAGCGACGACGAGTGGATCTCCTCCCACCTGGAGCTGCGCGGTACCGAGGGCGAGCTGCTCAGCGGGTACGGCTGGGTGTTCCCGCTGGGCGCGGCAGCCGGTGAGGTGAATCTGGGCGTCGGCACGCTGGCGACCGCGCGCCGGCCGGCCGGGGTGCAGCTGAAGTCGCTGCTCGAGTACTACGCCGAGTCGCGGCGCGAGGAGTGGCAGCTCGACGGGCCGGTGCGCGACGTCGCCTCCGCGCTGCTGCCGATGGGTGGCGCCGTCTCCGGGGTGGCCGGCCGGAACTGGGCGCTGATCGGTGACGCCGCCGGCTGCGTGAACCCGCTCAACGGCGAGGGCATCGACTACGGCCTGGAGACCGGCCGCACCGTCGTCGACCTGCTGGGGGAGGACGACTGGTCGCTGGCCTGGCCGGCCACCCTGCGCCGGCACTACGGCGAGGCGTTCTCCATCGCCCGGCGGCTGGCCGGCCTCCTCACCGTGCCCCGATTCCTGCCCGCGGCCGGCCCGATCGGCATGAGGTCGGGGGCACTGATGACCGTGGCTCTGCGCGTGATGGGCAACCTGGTCACCGACGCCGACCGCGACGCCGTCGCCCGAGCCTGGCGTCTCGCGGGCAAGGCCTCCGTCAAGCTCGACGACCGAGCCCCGTTCAGCTGAGTCGTTCCGCCGAGCGGGGGCCGGAGGCTCCCCGAGGTGGGGCGAGACTCCTTGTCGTCGGGAGTGGGGGGCCGGAGGCTCCCCCGAGTGACGACGGGAGGGGCTCAGCGCAGCTGGGGTACGGCACGTGGCCGCGGTGCGGTCCGGAGGACCGCCATGTCATGGCACGGCTCCTGGCCGCGGTGAGGTCCGGAGGACCTCAGAGAAAAGGAGAGCTGTACATGGCGAAGTAGACGGCGATGTAGTGGCAGATCGCGGCCACGATGGTCATCGCGTGGAAGACCTCGTGGTAGCCGAAGGTGCCCGGCCAGGGGTTGGGCCACTTGATCCCGTAGGCCACGCCGCCGACCGTGTAGAGCAGTCCGCCGACCGCCAGCAGCACCATCGCGGTGACGCCGGCGATGTGCAGGATGTCGGTGAGCACGAACACGGCCACCCAGCCCAGCCCGATGTAGAGCGGCACGCCGACCCAGCGGGGCGCGGTCGGCCAGCTGAGCTTGAGGACGACGCCACCCAGCGCGGCGGCCCAGACCCCGGCGAGGACCCAGAAGCCGGTCGGCTGGTCGACGGCCAAGAGCGAGAACGGCGTGTAGGTGCCGGCGATGAACAGGAAGATCATCGAGTGGTCGAGCCGCTTCATGATCTTCCAGCCGCGCGGTGACCAGCGGCGGCGGTGGTAGAGGGCGCTGACCCCGAACAGCCCGCAGATCGTGACGCAGTAGACCGCGACGGAGAAGCCTGCGCGGGCGCCCAGCACCGAGGCGAGCGGGATCAGGACGGCCCCGGCGACGATCGCCCCGAAGAAGGCGAACAGGTGCAGCCAGCCGCGCATGCGCGGGCGGGTGTCGGGGTGGTCCCAGTCGCTGTCGGCGAAGTCGGTGGCGGTCCAGGCCCGCTCGACCTGCTCGCCCTCCTCGCGGACGGCGGTGACGGCTTCCTCCCGGGGCGCCTCGAGCTCGGCGGCGTCGGCCTGCACCCGGACCTGTTCGCGTTCGTCGGGAGCAAGACCCATGCTCCGAGGTTACGGACGCGTAGGTAGGCCGTCATCCCGGAGCACCTGTGACTTCGCTGGGTGCCCGAGGTGTCCGGCGTGGCCCCGGTCGCCTGCTCGGCCCGGCTTCCGGGAGGGGCCTAGGGTGACCGCGTGGGGGCGCGTCAGAAGGTTCGCGACGCGGTCGTCGGAGTCTACGAACGGCGTCTGGCCCGCGCGCTGGAGGGCGCCGACGTCCCTCGGCACGTCGGCGTGATCATGGACGGCAACCGGCGTTGGGCCCGCGCGATCGGGCTGGAGGACGTCGCCCACGGCCACCGTCGTGGAGCGGACAAGATCGTCGATCTGCTCGGCTGGTGCGATGACGCCGGGGTCTCCGTCGTCACCCTGTTCATGCTCTCCACGGACAACCTCAACCGGCCGGAGCCGGAACTGCAGGCGCTGCTGCAGATCATCGAGGACGTCGCCGTCGACCTCTCCCGGCCCGGCCGGCGCTGGCAGGTGCGCGCGATGGGGGCGCCCGAGGTACTGCCGCCGGAGACCGTCGCCGTGCTCAAGCAGGCGGAGGAGGACACCTGCGGCCGGCCCGGGGCCACGGTCAATCTGGCCGTCGGCTACGGCGGTCGTCAGGAGATCGCCGACGCCGTCCGCTCTCTGCTGGCCGAGCACGCCGCGCGCGGCACCTCGCTGGAGCAGCTGGTCCAGGCGCTGGAGGTCGAGCACATCGCCGAGCACCTCTACACCCGCGGCCAGCCCGATCCTGACCTGGTCATCCGCACCAGCGGTGAGCAGCGGCTGTCGGGGTTCCTCCTCTGGCAGACGGCGAACACCGAGTTCCACTTCACCGACGTGTACTGGCCGGACTTCCGGCGGGTGGACTTCCTGCGTGCGCTGCGCGACTACTCCGCGCGCCACCGCCGGTTCGGGAGCTGACCCTCCGGTTCCGGAGCTGCCGGGCGCGGCTGCGAAACTGCGGGTCATGTCGGCCCTCCCTCTCGACCTTCCCCTGGAGTACGTGCGACTGGGACTGCGGTTCGACCGGCTGGAGTCCGGCTTCGTGGATGCCTACACCGGCGATCCGAAGCTGCGTGCCCAGGTGGCCGACGAGCCCGCGCCGACCCCCTCCGGGCTGCGCAACCAGGCGCGGACTCTCCTCCGCGAGCTCGACTCCGCCGGCCTGCCCGCCGACCGCGCCGACTACCTGCGCGGCCAGCTGACCGGTCTGGAGTGCACCGCCCGGAAGATGAGCGGTGAGCCGGTCGGGTTCGTCGACGAGGTGCGGGCGTACTTCCAGGTCGACGTCGTCCTGGCGGATCCGGCGCAGTACGCGGCCGCCCACGCCGAGCTGGACGCCCTGCTACCGGGTAGCGGAACGCTGGCCGAGCGGTACGCCGCGCACCGCCGTCGCGAGGAGTGCCCGCCGGCCCGGCTGGAGTCCGCGGTGCACGCGCTGTCCAGCGCCCTGCGGGACCGCGTCCGGGGGCAGTACGGCCTGCCGGAGGTGGAGACGGTCCGGTACGAGGTCGTCACTGACAAGCCGTGGTCGGGGTTCAACTACTACGAGGGCGACTACCGCTCCCGGGTGGCGATCAACGCCGACCTCCCGCACCGGCTCTCGCAGTTGCCGCACCTGGTGGCCCATGAGTCCTATCCCGGCCACCACACCGAGCACTGCCGCAAGGAGCGGGGCCTGGTGGAGCGTGCCGACCGGACCGAGCACACCGTCTTCCTGGTGAACACCCCTGAGTGCCTGATGGCCGAGGGCCTGGCCGACCTCGGCGTCCAGGCATCGATCGGGGAGGGCTGGGGCCCGTGGGCGGCGGAGATCCTCGGCGATCTCGGCCTGCGGTTCGACGGTTCCCTCGCCGAGCGCATCAGCGCCGCGGCCGCCCCGCTGAACCGGGTGCGGCAGGACGCCGCCGTCCTGCTGCACGACCGTGGCGCCGACGAGGCGGAGGTGAGCGCCTACCTGCAGCGCTGGTCGCTGGTCAGCCCCGAGCGGGCCGCCCAGCAGATCCGCTTCCTCACCGATCCGCTCTGGCGGGCCTACACCTCCACGTACGTGGAGGGCTACGACCTGCTCTCCCGGTGGCTGGACGGCAGGCCCGCCGAGCAGTCGGTGGCCGACCGCTTCCTCCGGCTGCTCGACGAGCCGCTGACCCCCCGGGCCGTCGCCGCCGAGCTCGGGGGCGCCTGACCCATGAGCCGCCACGACGCCCGGGAGGCCCGCACGCTGGGGCTGTGGACGGCGGCCTGGCTGGGCGGGCTCCTGCTGGCCGGGCTGCTGTGGCTGGGTGACCTGTCCCTGCAGTGGCCGGTGCTGCTGATCCCGGTGCTGTGGGCGCTGGTCGCGGTGCGTCCGCGCGGGGGACGGCGGCGCGAGGTGGAACCGCCGGGCGACCTCGGCCACCGCACCGACACGGTCGAGCGTCCGGCGCTCCGGCCGCCGGACCGCGACGGGTGGTACTGACCGCTGCGCCGTGGGCGAATCGGTTCGACTCCTGTCGGTGGCGTGGCGGATGCTGTCGCCCGTGATCCACGCCCGCGCCATCCGCAAGAGGAAGCGGGAAGTACGTGCCGTCGTCGGCGTCGACCTCGACGTCGAGGCAGGGGAGATCGTCGGCTTCCTCGGCCCCAACGCGGCCGGCAAGACGACGACGCTGCGCATGCTCACCACGCTGCTCGAGCCCACGGCCGGCACGGCCACGGTCGCCGGCTGCGACCTGATGACCGACCCGGTGGGGCGCGGGAGACAGCTGTTCCGCGAGCTCGACCTCGACGGGCTCTGGGAACGGCAGCCCAAGGCGATGTCCGGTGGGCAGCGCCGGCGGCTGGACATCGCCATCGGCCTCATCCAACGTTCGCGTCGGTCTCGTACGCGCTGGCGCTGACCCTCAAGAGCGAGGACGCGTTCGCGCCCCTGCTCAACGCGTTCGTGCTCCCGGTCCTGCTGCTGTCGGGGATCCTGCTGCCGATGACGCTGGCGCCGTGATGGCTGCAGACGATCAGCGACCTCAACCCGCTCAAGCACGTCGTCGAGGGCGCCCGCGAGTTCTTCGTCGGTGGGTACGGCACGTCGACGGCCTGGTGGGGTGCGGCGCTGACCGTCCTCCTCGCCGTTCTGGGCTGGGTGTTCGGCATCCGCCGGTTCCGCCGCGAGTCCAGCTGAGCGACGCCGGCGACCCTCGGGACGACTGGGGTCCCTGGTACTCCATCGAGTGAACGTCGGGTGTCTTTCGGGGTGGTGCGCGCGCTTCTGTCGGTGGCCGGGCCTAGCGTCCGATGTGGACGACGAGCTGCCCTCGCCGTCCACGGGAGGCCCGGTTGGTGCTGACGAGTTCGTCGACCAGGGGGGCCGGAACCCGGCCTCTGCGCCGGGGCCCGGCCACCTTCGAGCGGGGGCGTGCCGTGCGCCCCACGGGAGTCGAAACATGACCGAGCTTGCGAGGCCATGCAACAACTCAGCACCCTCGGGCACGAGGCCGGCGAGCGTCAGCGAGGTGGCCTCGTGACCACTCGCCGTACGTATGTCCTCGACACCTCCGTCCTGCTCTCCGACCCGGGCGCGTTGATGCGCTTCGGCGACTCCGACGTGGTGCTCCCGCTCGTCGTGATCGGGGAGCTGGAGGACAAGCGGAACCACCCGGAGCTCGGCTGGTTCGCGCGCCAGGCGCTCCGGATGCTCGACGACCTCCGGGTGGCGCACGGCCGGCTCGACGCCCCGGTCCCCATCGGCGAGGACGGTGGCACGCTGCACGTCGAGCTCAACCACAGCGACCCGTCGGCGCTGCCGGCCGGCTTCCGCAACGACAGCAACGACAGCCGGATCATGGTGGTCGCGCTGAACCTGCGGTCCGAGGGCCGCGACGTCTGCCTGATCACCAAGGACGTCCCGCTGCGGGTGAAGGCGGCAGCCGTGGGGCTGGACACCGACGAGTACCGCGTCATGGACGCCGTCGACGCGGGGTGGACCGGCATGGCAGAGGTGTCCCTCGAGGACGCCGAGCTCGACGAGCTCTACGCCGCCGGGGAGACCCTCGTCCCGGCCGCTGCCGAGATGCCCCCGCACACGGGCCTGGTGCTGCTGTCGTCCCGCGGCTCGGCGCTCGGCCGGGTGATGCCCGACAAGCAGGTCCGGCTGGTGCGCGGCGACCGCGAGGCGTTCGGGTTGCACGGTCGGTCGGCCGAGCAGCGCATCGCGCTCGACCTGCTGCTCGACCCCGAGATCGGCATCGTCTCCCTCGGCGGGCGGGCCGGGACCGGCAAGTCGGCGCTCGCGCTGTGCGCCGGACTCGAGTCGGTCATGGAGCGGCGGGCGCACAAGAAGGTCGTGATCTTCCGGCCGCTGTACGCCGTCGGCGGGCAGGAGCTCGGCTACCTGCCGGGCAGTGAGAACGAGAAGATGTCGCCGTGGGCCCAGGCGGTCTACGACACCCTCGGAGCGCTGGTGTCCCCGGCGGTGATCGACGAGATCGACAGCCGCGGCCTCATCGAGGTGCTGCCGCTGACCCACATCCGCGGCCGTTCCCTGCACGACTCGTTCGTCATCGTCGACGAGGCGCAGTCGCTCGAGCGCGGCGTGCTGCTGACCGTGCTGTCGCGGCTGGGCGCGGGATCCCGCGTGGTGCTGACCCACGACGTCGCGCAGCGGGACAACCTCAGGGTCGGCCGGCACGACGGCGTCACTGCGGTGATCGAGGCGCTCAAGGGCCACCCGCTGTTCGCGCACGTGACCCTCACCCGCTCCGAGCGCTCGCCGATCGCCGCCCTGGTCACCGAGATGCTGGAGGACCTCCCGCTCTGACCCCGGCTTTTGGGGTGTTGCGGTCGTTCGTCTGCCCTTGCGGTGGTGCAGCACCGCAAGGGCGGGTGGACCACCGCAAGATGTGCAGTCAGCGATGACCCCTGGCGAACGCCCGGCGGACCCGGCCCTCGATCAGCCGGGGACTGTCGAGGTCGTCCCAGGTCCAGCGCGCCACCTCCCACCGGTGGTCACGCAGTTCGTCCTCGCGGCGCTTCTCATGGAATACGGCGTCGCCCGGGTCCTGGCCGGGCTTCAGCAGACGGCCGTACTTGATACGGCCGTCGAACTCTCCGATCGTCCGGTGGCTACGCCACCCGAAGTCGCAGCGACCGATGGCCGAGCTGTCCGGGCGTAGCACGCGGACCTGCAGATCTGGCGTCGGCAGACCCAGCCGATGCAGCAGGACGCGGCTGCGACTCTCCCCGACGCTCTCGCTCAGCGGGTCGGCGAACGCGATGACGCGGGCGGCCTGCCGCGAGCCCGGAACGGAGCCCATCCGCTCGAGACATTCGCTGAGCCGCTCCCGGGAAGTATCTCTCGTTCTGACCGCCCGGTCCGACAGCACGACGGCGGACTCGAAGGAAACCGTCCGGGCGACGTCGACGACCGTCCTCGTCACGTCTGTCGCGAGGATGCCGTTCACCAGGGTGACCTGGTCATCAGGCACCCGGGCCACGTGCAGGTGCACGCGGGCGCTGCCGCTTCCGCCGGTGGGTGGCGGCCGCAGGACGTGCACGCGGCCGAGCGGCACTTGCCACAGCGGGAGCCCGTGCAGTGCGGCAGCGGACGCATGACTCACCACGCCGGGAATGCTCAGACCGGCGACCGTGGCGGCGACCATCAAAGTGTGGCGTGCGGCTGCGTCGTCCGGAAGCGTTCCCGTGCTCTCCACGTACGTGCCGCGCTGGAGCCGGACCAGTTCCTTGCGCTGGACCGCGCGGGCGAGTTCGGCGTCGGAGAAGCCATCCCGTAGCGCGGCTGCGCGCCGCAGGAAGACGGGATGCCCGGGCTCTTCGGCGATCACATACCGAGCCTGGGGTGATCGCCGCGCTGTCTGAAGGAGGATCGGCGGATCTGTGGACAGCCGGTCGCAGGCTCTTGCGGTTGTTCGCCCGCCCTTGCGCTCGTGCAATGCCGCGAATGCGGCAGGGACACCGCAAGAGCGGGGTGCCATCCGAAAGCGTCGCGTCAGGCAGCGGGGGAGGAGTCCGCGGGCTCGGTCGGCTCCGGTGCCGGGCGCGAGGCCTTCGGCGTCTTCGGGGCCGGCGGCGGAGTGGTCGCGAACCGCAGCACCGCGACGACGACGTAGCCGGCGCCGAGGCACCAGAGCACCCGCGTCATCATCTCCTCGGTCGACAGGTCCCCCCGCAGCCCGAGCGCGAGCACGGGCAGGGCCAGCACGAACCCGACGAGCAGGACGTCCCAGCGGAACGGGCTCATGTCGCCGTGCTCTCCAGCCGCTCGCAGAGCAGCGAGGCCCATCGGTGCGGCGTGGCCCGGACGCCGTCGAGGAGGGCGACGGGCGCGTCGACCCGGCGGAGGACGGCGGCGGGGTCGGCGCTGAGGTCGACGTCCTGCACGATCAGCGCATCGACCCGGGGCAGCCCGTCGATCCACTGCTCGAGGTCCTCCGGCTTGCGGGTGGCCTCGACGACGGCCCAGACCACGATCGGCGCCCAGACGCTGACCATCTGAGCCATCCAGTGGGCGTCGGTACGCAGCGGCGCGTCGACCGCCACGATCGTCACGGTGCCGGCGGTGAGGGACTCCTGGCGCCGGTCGATGGCGGCATCGACCGACGTGACCCGGCTGGTCCTCGGAGCGAGGCCTGCGAGGTCGCCGCGCGTCGCCCAGTGCACGCACTCGGGGTCCAGGTGCAGGGACGCCGCCAGTGACCGGGCGGCGCGCAGGGCGTCCGCGCCGGGACCGACGACGAACACGGCCTGGCCCGCACCGCGGGGGAGTTCGGGCGCCGTGGGGAGCTGCAGCGCGAGGCTGCGGGTGAGGGCGGCGTAGGTGCCGAGTTCGGCGACGTCCGCGTCGAACGTGCTGCTGAGCAGCCTGGCGGGCAGTCCCAGCAGCCGGAGCCGGCCGGCGACGTCGTCCGCGGGGAGCACCACGGGGTCGGCAGCGGGCACAGCCGGTACGTCGGCGGGGGCAGCAGTCGTGGCGGCCACGGGCGCGAACAGGTCCGAGGCGTCGACCTGATCGGCCTCCTCGGGCATCTCCGGCCCGGCCATCAGGGGCGCCACGGGCAGACGGGTCACCGTCGCGAGCGAGCGGAATGCCGGCACGTCCGTTGCCGGCTCGACGGCGGCAGTCCGGGTCTCCGCGGCCTCGGCACCCGAGAGCAGGGGGTCGGCGGACTCCTCCGCCGCCGCGGCCGCAGCCGGGGTCGACGACGAGGACGACGACGGGCTGGTGCGCGGCGCCACCGGCGGCACCGGCGGACGTCCCCGGCCACGGCCCCGGGACGACGGAAGCGGGGGCAGCAGGGACAGCGGCGGCATCACGGTCGTCGCGTCGAGCGACATCATCGGCGCGGGATCGCTCGCGGTGCGGGCGAGCACCGGGGCCAGCTCGGCGACCTCGGCCTCCTCGAACTCCTCCGCCGCGACTTCCTGGACCGCCTGGTCGCGGGCGTCGTCAGCGACCGACTCGTCGACGTCGGTCGCGACCGCCTCGGCCACATCGGTATCGGTCACCGGGGTGTCGACCACGGGGACCTCGGCGTGCGGCGCCTCGGCGACCGGCTCCTGCGCAGCGGGCTCCTCCACGGCCGGGATCTCGGTACCGGTGGCCTCGTCGACGGCCTCGGCCACCGGCTCGGCGGCTGCCGACGGAAACAGTGCTCCGATGCTGGAGTCCTGGCGGGCGACCTCGGCCCAGATCGGGACATCGGCCTTCTCGGTGCGGGTGCTGGCGGCCGGAAGGGCGTCGCCCCACAGGGACGTCGACGTGGGCAGCCCCCACATGGAGCCGGCGGAGGGCGACACGAATACGGGCGGCGCGGCCGGCGCGACGCCAGGGATGGACGGGGGAGTCGCCGGGAGGGCGGAGACCGTCACGAGAGCCGGGATCTCGGCGATCGGGGCCTCGGCGACCGGTGCCTCCACGACCGGTGCCTCCACGACCGGGGCCTCGGCCGCGGAGGTGTCGGCCGCGACGGTGTCGGCCGGGGTGGATGGCTCTGCAGCCGCCGGCAGGCCCAGGCCGAACACGTCGCGCGCGGGCAGGTCTAGTGCGGGCACGTCGCGCGCGGGCAGGTCTAGTGCGGGCACGTCGCGCGCGGGCAGGTCGAGGACGGGCACGTCCACGACAGGAGGCGCGACCGTCGGAACGGGCCCGGACGGCACTGCGAACACCGGCTCGGCGGGTGCGGTGGCCGGCTCGGTCAGGGCCGTCTGGGGGGAGGCCCCAGCCAGGACCTTGCGCAGGATGCCGGCGAGCGCCTCGTCCGAGTGACCCTGCGCCAGCGCGCCGCGAAGCAGGTCGGCGATCGCCTCCTCCCGCGGGGACACCGACGCCGCGGTCACCTCGGGCGCGGCCGCCCAGGTGGGCATCTCGACCTGTCGATCCGTCGTGGAGGGCGGCGCGATGACCTGATCTCCCACCGTTTCCTCCTCCTGGCGCGCCACGGGCGGCACCGATGTCTCTGCTGTTCGGACGGGTTCGGAGCGCACCGGCCAGGGCTCGGCATCGGCGCCTGGGCGTTCCTCCGCCGGCCGGGCGAGAGCGTCCTGGACGGCCTGCCGCACGTCCTGGTCCCCGGCGACCATCCGCGCGAGCGCGGCGGTGAAGGGGGAGGGCGTGGCCGGGGCGGCTGCGGGGATCACCTTCTGGCCACCACCGCGGACCGGCGGCTCCACGTCCTCCTCGTCGGGGAGGGAGGCCGCGGAACGGGAGACGCTCCCCGTGCGAGGGAAGGTCGCGCGCGGGAACGTGGCCCGGGAATGGGCGGGGATGGCGGGCTCGGGCTGCCGGGCGGTGAGCAGGCCGACGAGCTCGCTGACCCGGTCGTCGTCCGCCGGGCGGGCCGGGGCGGGGGAGGAGGTCTGGGGACCGGTCCACGCCGGAGCGGCGGTACGGCCGGCCGGGGCCGGGGCCGGGGCCGGGGCCGGGGCCGGGGCCGGGGCCGGCGATCGGGCAGGCGTGTTCGAGCGCGCCGCCCGGGCCGCCGCCGCGGCTGCGCGGACCTCGTCGGGGATGTCGTCGGCCGGCCGGGCCGCGGCGGCCCAGGCCGCCGCGCCGTTTCGGGCGGGGGCGGCCGCACGGGCGCGCGCCGGCGCGGCAGAGGCCAGCGGGGAGGAGAAGTCGGCGGGCGAGGCGGCGTCGTCGCTGCTGCGTGCCGGGACCGCGGGACGGACGGCGGCCTCGGGCGCCAGCTCGGCGACCTCGGCGACGTAGCGCTCGGTCGCGAAGAAGCCGAGCACGCCGCCGGAACGCACGCGGCGCACGCCGACGACGCGGGCCTGCGGCCCGAACTGCTCGCGCGCGGCGGCGATCGCGTCGTCGCGCGAGGCTGCCTCAACGGATCGCAACGGCACCGCTCACAACTCCCAGCGATTCGATCTGCGCTGTCCGGGAGACCTCGGCGTAGGAGATCACCGGAAGCCGCGGCAGGACCTGGCGCATTAGGCGCGCGAGTGCGGCGCGCACCTGGGGCGAGCACACCAGGACGGGGGACAGGCCGGAGCGCTCGGCCTCCTCGAGCACGCCGCTGCAGCCGTTGACCAGGGCGTCGATACCGGCCGCGTCCAGCGCCAGCACCAGGCCCGCGTCGCTCTGCCGGATGGACTCGAGCAGGCGCTGCTCGAAGCCGGGCTCCAGGGTGAGGACGTGCAGGCGCTCGTCGGGCGTCACGTACGGATGGCTGATCGCAGAGCCGAGCGCCGCCCGGGCCGCCTCGACGAGACCGTCGAGTTCGGTGGACGACTTCGCACGTACAGAGAGTGCCTCGAAGATGCGGACCAGGTCCCGGATCGACACACCCTCTTCGAGCAACGCGTGCAACACGCGTTGCACCTCTCCCAGGGTGAGCAGAGCAGGAGTCAGTTCCTCCACGACGACGGGGTGCGTGCGGCGCACCATCTCGGCCAGGAGGCGGACGTCCTCGCGGCCGAGCAGGTCGGCTGCGTTCTGGCGGACGACCTCCGCGAGGTGGGTCGTGATGACCGAGGAACGGTCGACGACGGTTGCGCCGGCCATCTCCGCCTGCCGCTGCAACTCCACCGGGACCCACTTCGCGGCCAGCCCGAACACCGGCTCGCGGGTGGCCTTGCCGGGGATGCCGTCGAGGTTGTCGCCGATGGCCAGGATGGTGCCGGCGGGCGAGATGCCCTTCGCCGCGGGCACGCCGTTGAGCCAGATCACGTACTGCGAGCCGGGCAGGTCGAGGTTGTCCCGGGTGCGGACGAGCGGGATCACCAGGCCGGTGTCCATCGCCACCTTGCGGCGCAGCGCCTTGACCCGGTCGAGGAGGTCACCGCCGCGCGACGGGTCGACCAGGTCGACCAGGTCGAAGGCCACCTCGAGCTCCAGCGGGTCGACCCGCATCTTCTCGGCGATCGCCTCGGGGGAGTCCGGCCTCGGCTCCTCCGCGGCGGCGGCCGCGGCGGCCTCGGCCTCCTCGTCGACCTCCGGGGCGTCGGTCATGCGCGAGGCGGCGAACAGGCAGAGCGCGCCGACGGTCACGAACGGCAGCTTGGGCAGGCCGGGGATCAGGCACAGGGCGAGGCAGGCCGCCCCGGTGATCTGCATCGGCTGCTTGAACCGGCCGAGCTGGGCGAGCAGGTCGGTGCCCATGTCGCCCTCGGTGGCCGACCGGGTCACGATGATGCCGGTGGCGGTCGACATGAGCAGCGCCGGGATCATCGAGACCAGGCCGTCGCCGACGGTCAGCAGCGAGTACGTGCTGACCGCCTCGCCCGGCGGCAGGCCGCGCTGCATGACGCCGATCGCCATCCCGCCGATCAGGTTCACCAGCGTGACGATGATGCCGGCGATGGCGTCGCCCTTGACGAACTTGCTGGCGCCGTCCATCGAGCCGTAGAAGTCGGCCTCGGCGGTGACCTCGTGGCGCCGCTTGCGGGCCTGGGCCTCGTTGATCAGGCCGGCGTTGAGGTCGGCGTCGATCGCCATCTGCTTGCCCGGCATCGCGTCGAGGGTGAAGCGGGCGCCGACCTCGGCGACCCGGCCGGCGCCGTTCGTGATCACCACGAACTGCACGATCACCAGGATCAGGAAGATCACCAGGCCGACGATGAGCGAGCCGCCGATGACGATGTGCCCGAAGGCCTCGATCACCTTGCCGGCGTAGCCGTCGGTGAGGACCAGCCGGGTGGAGGAGACGTTCAGCGACAGCCGGAAGAGGGTGGCCACCAGCAGCAATGACGGGAAGACGGCGAAGTCCAGCGGCTTCTTGATCTGCATCGCGACCAGCAGGATCAGCAGCGAGACGGCGATGTTCAGGCCGATGAGCAGGTCCAGCAAGGCCGCGGGGAGCGGCACGACCAGCATCAGGACGATGGCCACGACCCCGACGGGGACGGCGGCCTTGCTCATGCCCTTCACGCGCCCGCTCCGGGGACGCAGGACAGACGCTGGCTCACGCCCTTGTCATCGGCAGGGCGCGGCGACGGCGGTACCGCCGCGTCGCCGTCGTCCTACCTCACCGTGCAGGGCCCTCCCTCACCGTCGACGATCCTGCTGGCCAATTCGTCAGGCGGCCAGGGCGAGGTCGAGGCGGGTCAGGTGGCTGGTGCGGGTTCGGTCCAGAGGGTGTCCGTTCCAGTAGGCGCTCAGGCGGATCAGATTGAGCGCGACGGCGGAGAACACGTGTTGCAGCCTGGTTTTGGGCAGGCCGCGGTAGCGGGCGTAGCGCAGGTTGGTGACCGCCAGGCCTTGACCGATGGTGCCCTCGATGCCGGCTCGGGCGGCGTAGCGGGTTCGCCAGTCGAAGGTGCTCTGTTCGGCTCGGGCGGCCTGCTGGGCCTGGTAGACCTCGCGGGGTGGCACGGCGAGCTGGCGGCCGATCCCGTGGGACAGCGTCGAACGGGTGCACTGCTGTCGGACCGGGCAGGGGCGGCAGGTGTCGGCGGTGAATCCAATCTTGATCTTTTCGGTGCCGCGCTGGGCGCGGGTCGGGGTCCACCAGGTGCTGGTCTGACCCTGGGGGCAGCGGGCCTGCCGGGCGTCGAAGTCGAGGGTGAACGCGGTTCGGTCGTAGCCGGTCCCGTCGCGGGCCTGCCGGGACTGGTCGGCGCGCAGCGGACTGACCAGCGTGACGTCCCACCGGCGGGCGGTCTGGAGCACTGCTGCGACCGAGGGATAACCGGAATCGAGCAGATGCTCGCCGGGCAGCAGAGTCCGCTGCGCGAGCGTGGC
This sequence comes from Blastococcus colisei, assembly GCF_006717095.1. Classification (NCBI taxonomy): domain Bacteria; kingdom Bacillati; phylum Actinomycetota; class Actinomycetes; order Geodermatophilales; family Geodermatophilaceae; genus Blastococcus; species Blastococcus colisei. Next base: position 212,775 of record NZ_VFQE01000002.1, on the reverse strand, counting down.
ATGGATCGGCTCGACCATCGCCGAGTCCGGCACCGACGCGTCGGTGGTGGTCACCGAGACGATGAGGTTCGGCCGCTGCCCGACCGTCTCCTCGGGCGGGTGCTGGGCCGGGTGCTGGGCTGGCGGGTCGCAGGTCTCGGTCAGGTGCACCTTGTAGCCGTTCCAGATCAGGTCTGCGCCCTTGGCCGCCCATCGGGCGTCAGGGTCATACGGCGAGCTGATCCGCACTCTGCCCGGCGGGAGACCGTCGGCCGCCTCCCGCATCCTGATCACCTCCCGCCCGCTGGTGTCGGTGCCGAGCACATAGTTCTGCACCAGCACCCGGCGCAGCACATCCACGGCGGGCAGCTCGCGCAGCCAGCCCGGTGCCTGCTCGGCGTACACCGCGCGCAGCAGCCTCAGCGCATCCCGGCCGAAGTCGCCGGCCAGGTCGGCCCGCTTGGCCTTGGAGGCCGGCAGCCGCCAGCTGTCGACCCGGGCGCCGTAGCGGTGCGCCCAGTCGGCGACGTCCACGACGCCGGCCAACCAGCCCGGTGCCGCCGCCGCCAGCGCCTCGACGGCCGCGCGCACGCTCTCCCCGGCCAGCTCCAGCCGGTTGAGGTCGCGCACCGCCGAGATCACGTGCGTGGAGTCGGTGCGCTGACGCCCGCGGGGGGTCACCAGCCCCTCGGCCTTCAACACCTCCAGCAGCAACTCCAACACGCGCTGCTCCAGGTTGTGCGCGAGCACCCGGGCTCGGAACTCCGCCAGCACCGAGGCGTCGAACCCCTCCTCATCCAGCCCCAGCCCCAACGCGTACTTCCACGAGATCTTGTCCCGCACCGCCTCGGCGGCCTGCCGATCGGTCAGGTTCTCAGCCATCTGCAACACCGTGATCAGCGCCAGCCGACCCGGTGACCACCCCGGCCGGCCGCGCACGCCGAACGCCTCGGTGAACTCCCGGTCCGGGAACAACTCACCGAGCCGATCCCGAATCGTCACCGGCAACGGCGACTCCCGCCGCCGATAGGCCGCTCGCACCGCGGCGGCCACCTCCGGTGCCGGCTCCGGCCATGACTGCGGCTGCACACACATCAGCACCACCCCACGGCCGGGAGAACGGGGGAAGACCGGCCGCCGGACCATCAAACCCCGGCCACCTGGCAACACAACACGCCAACCAAGATCACTAGGCCGCGCTGAATTGGCCAGCAGGATCGTCGACCATGAGGGAGGACCCTCGATGATCAGGGAACCTGATCATCGACGCGGCCCCTGGCTCAGGCGGCGACGCGGCGGCGGCCGGCCTTGGGCAGACCCTCGACCTCGGGCGGCTCGAAGCCGGGCCGGTGGAAGCCGCCCTTCACGCCCCGCGCGCCCAGGTGCATGACGAAGGCGAGAACCCGCGCGACGGCGGTGAACAGCTGGGCGGGGACCTCCTGGCCCAGCTCGCACGAGGCGTGCAGGGCACGGGCGAGTGGGATGTCCTGCACCATCGGCACCCGGTTCTCCTCGGCGAGCGCGCGCAGCTTCGCCGCGACCTCGCCGGCGCCCTTGGCCACCACCCGCGGGGCCCCCTTCTGCGGGTCGTACTTCAGCGCCACGGCGACGTGGGTGGGGTTCACCAGCAGGACGTCGGCGTCGGCCACCTCGGCCATCATCCGGTTCCGGGACATCGAGAGCTGGACGCCGCGGCGGTGCGCCTTCATGTACGGGTCGCCCTCGGCCTGCTTGTGCTCCTGCTTGATCTCGTACTGGCTCATCTTGAGCTGCTTCATCATCTTCATGCGGACGACGACGTAGTCGGCGACGGCGAGGACCAGGCCGGTGACGGCGACGACGCGGAACATGAGGATCGCCGAGTCGGTGAACGTGGCGGCCACGGCCGACAGCGGGAGCGCTCCTGCCGAGGCGACCAGCGCCTGCGCGCGGTCGCTGGTGATGATCACGACCACCGCGAGGGCCGAGGTCTTGATCAGCGCCTTGACCGCCTCCCAGATGCCCTGGGTGCCGAACATCCGCTTGATGCCGGGGAAGGGGTTGAGCTTCTTCAGCGTCGGCTTCAACGGCTTGCTCGCGAAGGTGACACCGCCCTGGGCTGCCGCCGCCAGGGTGCCGACGACCATCATCCCCACGGCCATGGGCAGCAGCGTGATCATGAAGACGCTGAGCGCCTCGCCGAGGAGCATCGAGATCTTCTCCGGCCGGGGATCGCTGGCCACCGAGCCGATCTGCACGAACAGCTTCTGCGCCGACTCGAACGCGTTGCCCACGAGCACGGGCAGCAGGACGCTCGCGGCCGCGACGCCCAGCCACGTGCCCAGCTCCTGGGTGCGGGGGATCTGCCCGTCCTTGCGCGCCTTCTTCAGGCGCTGGGGAGTGGGCTTCTCGGTCTTCTCCCCACCGGGACCGTCCTTAGCCACGACTCACCTCCCTCATCCGCTCCGGAGGGAGACCATGGCCCGGCCCGCGTGCTCGAGCAGCGCGTCCAGGGCCGGGGGCAGCAGCGGGAAGGTCAGGCCCAGCATCGTGAGGGTCAGCAGGATCTTGACCGGGAAACCGAAGGCGAAGATGTTCAACGCGGGCGCGGCGCGGCTCAGCAGGGACAGCGCCACGTCGGCCAGCAACAGCACCGCGACCATCGGCCCGGCGATCTGCAGCGCGGCCAGGAACATCATCGAGAACGCGGTCACCAGCACCGCGGCGAGCTGGTCGGTCGGCACGTCCCCGCCGACGGGCAGCCCGACGTAGGAGGTCGCGAATCCCTTGACGATGAGCAGGTGGCCGCCGCTGGTGAACAGCAGCGTGATCGCCAGCAGGTAGTGCAGCCGGCCGATCGAGGAGTTCTGCGTCATCGACAGCGGGTCGTAGGCCGGCTGCAGCGAGAAGCCACCGGTGATGTCGAGCAGGTCACCGGCCATCTGCACGGCCTGGAACAGCACCTGGACGACGAAGCCCAGCGCCGCCCCGATGATCACCTCGGTGACCGCGGCGACCACGAGGAACCCGGCGGTCGGTTCGGGGAGGGTGGGCGCGATCTGGGTGGAGAGCAGCAGGGAGAGCGCCAGCGCGAACGCGGCCTTGACCGGCCCCGGGATGGTGCGCGAGTTGAACGGCGGGGCCAGCAGCACGAAGCCGGTGGCCCGCGCCGTCCCCAGGAGGAGAGCCGCCAGCGTGACTGCCGGGACCGAGAGGTCCATCGCGGCCTCAGGTCCGGTCGAGCAGCGCCGGCAGCTGGTCGAACAGGCTCTGGGTGAAGCTGACCAGCTCGGCGAGCACCCAGTTGCCGGTGACCAGCAGCGCGATCGCCACGGAAATGATCTTGGGCACGAAGGAGAGGGTCTGCTCCTGGATCTGGGTGGCAGCCTGGAACAGCGAGATCAGGAAGCCGACCAGCAGCGCGGTCAGCAGGACCGGGGCCGCGACCTTGGCCGCGACCATCATCGTCTGCGCGGCGATCTGGGTGACATCGGCGTCGCTCACAACAGCTCCTCGCTGGCGCTCGTCGCCGTCGCGAGCGACGCGGTCGGCTCTGTCATCGGTGAACTAGCAAGCTCGTTCACGTCAGCCACTACCCCCGTAGGAACCCACCAGCGCGGTGGTGATCAGCGCCCAGCCGTCGACGACGACGAAGAGCAGCAGCTTGAAGGGCAGCGACACGATGGTCGGCGGCACCATCATCATGCCCATCGCCATCAGCGAGGCGCTGACCAGCATGTCGAGCACCAGGAACGGGATGAAGACGACCAGCCCGATGATGAAGGCGCTCTTGAGTTCCGAGAGCACGAACGCCGGGATGAGCGTGGTCATGCTGACTTCCTGCGGCGTCGCCGGCGCTTCCTCGCCGGAGAGCCCGATCATCAGCTTCAGTTCGTCGTCCCGGGTGTTGCCGAGGAGGAACTCGCGCAGCGGGACGACGCCGGCGTCGTAGGCCTGGGCGACGGTCATGGCGCCGTCCATGTAGGGCCGGAGGGCGACCTCGTTGATGTCGGAGAAGACCGGGCCCATCACGAACAGGGTCAGGAACAGCGCGATGCCGGTGAGCACCTGGTTGGGCGGCGAGGACGGCAGTCCGAGAGCGTTCCGGGTCAACCCCAGCACGACGATGATCTTGGTGAACGACGTGGCCAGCAGCAGCACCGACGGCGCGACGGAGAGCACCGTGATCGCGAGGATGAGCGTGATCGAGCTGCTCGGTGAGCCGTCGCCGATCGAGATGTCCACGTTCCCGTCGCCGGGGACGACCGGCGCGACCGGCGCCGTGGGCGCGACCGGGTCGGTCGGGGCGGCGGAAGCGGGTCCGGCGAGCAGCAGCGCCGCCACGGTGCACAGCACCGAGAACAGCAGCACGAGGGCTGCACGACGACGCATCGCGGGTCCCTCGGGCGCCTGCAGCGGGCGCACCGACGAGGTCATGACTTGCGGACCGTGCGCTCGCGCAGCTGGTTGACGAACATCCCCCAGCCGTTGCGGTCGAACACCGAGCCGGCCAGCGCCGGGCTCGTCGACCGGGCCACCAGGGCGGGCCGGTCCATGACCTGGGTGGCGTCCTCGGCCGCACCGACCACCACGGGCACCCGGCGCTCGCGCAACGCGGCGTCCACCGTGTCGGAGTCGACCTCGGCGAGCAGGGTGACCTGCTCCTCGGTGGCACCGACGACGAGGACGACGTCGCCGATGCGGACGACGTTGACGGTGCTGGTGCGGCCCATGCGCTGCCGGGCCACGACCTCGATCAGGCCGTTGCCCTGCCCGAGACCGCGCTTCTTGGCCACGCGCGCGGCGAAGAGCAGCACGGCGGCGATGAAGGCCAGCGAGAGGACCAGCCGGATGATCATCCACGTCATGCGTTCTGCCCCAGCTCCTGCGCCGCCGCGTCGGTGACGATCTCGCTGATCCGGAGGCCGAAGTCCTCGTCCACGACGACGACCTCGCCGCGGGCGATGAGGGTGCCGTTGACCAGGAGGTCGGCGGGCGCGCTGGCGGCGCGGTCGAGCTCGACCACCTCGCCGGGGTGCAGGGAGAGCAGTTCCTGGACGGTCATCCGCGTGCGGCCGATCTCGACGGTCACCTCCATCGCCACGTGCCGGAGGAGGTCGAGGCTGCCGCGCTGGGTCCGCGCGGTCGGAAGGGTCACCTGCAGGGCGAACGTGGCCTGGTGCTCGGTGCCGGCCATGAGGGGCACCGCGACGAACATGCCCTTGTCGCGCATGCCGTCGAGCGCGGCCACCGGCTCCTCGATGCGCTCGGAGGCGATGCGGACCCGGCCCAGGGTGGCGGCGGCCGCCTCGAGGGCGGGCCGCAGGGCGGCGGCGACGTCCATCCGTCCGACCGGGGAGTTGTTGAGGGCCTCGACGACCTCGGGGGAGACCACCAGGACGATGTCGCCGCTGACCTCGCCGGAGAGGCCGGCCGCGACCGCCGATGCGGCGCCGGGGGGCAGCGGGACGCTGTCCGGGTCGCTGACGGGGGCGCCGGGGACGAGCTCCACCGTGGCCGGGACCAGGGCGGCGGCGGCGCGGGCGGCCGCCGTGACCACCGCGGAGACGGTCTGGGAGTCCTGGGAGGTGTCGGTGCTCATGCTGTGTCCTTCGCGGCGGCGTACGGGGTCGGGACGATGGCGGCGGCAAGTCGGCGCCGGTGGTTGCTGGCGATCGCGTACGCGAACGTCACGTCGTTGGTCGTCACCTCGAGCGGCGCATCGGGCGGGTGGCGCAGCAGCAGGACGTCACCGACGGCGAGGGAGAGCAGATCGGCCGAGGAGACGGTCAGCGGGGCGAACCGGACGCTGACGTCGACCGGCACGAGGTTCACCCTGGCGGCCAGCGCCTCGGCAGCCCGCTTGCGCTTGGCCAGGGCGCTCTCCGACAACTGCGGGGAGGCCGCGTTGTTCAGCGCCTGGGCGAACGAGGAGAAGGGCAGCACGAGCGTGGCCTCGCCCTCGCGGGCGCCGACCGCCATGGAGTAGCTGGCGACCATGACCGTGTCCGAGCCGGACGCCGCCTGCGCGAGCTGCGGGTTGTACTCGAACCCGTTCAGCGCCGGTTGGATCTCGGTGATCGAGGCGAAGGAGGCGGCGAACTCGTCGAGCAGCCGGCCGAGCAGGTGGTTGGTGATGGAGGACTCCATCGCCGTCATCGGCCGGTTCGGCTGCTGGGCCCGACCGGAGCCGCCCAGCATGTGGTCGACGATGGCCATGGCCATGTCCAGCGGGTAGGCCAGCAGGCCCTTGCCGGCCAGCGGTTCCAGCGTGAACGTGGTGATGAAGACAGGGTTGGGGAGCGTCGCCAGGTAGTCGTCGTAGGAGAACTGCTCGATCCCGACCAGCTCGAGGCGGGCACCGGCGCGCAGGAACGTGGTCAGGATGGTCGTCGCCTGGCGGGCGAAGGCCTCCTGCGCGATCTGCAGGACCCGGACGTGTTCACGGGAGAGCTTCGTCGGCCGGCGGAAGTCGTAGGTACGGGGCTCGCCGCGGCGGCTCCGGACGCCGGTACCGCTACCGGGAGCCGCGGGCGCAGTGGTCGCCGGAGGAGTGGCCGGGCGCTCCTGTGCGGGCGCCTCCGCCGGTGACTCCTCGGGGGACTGGGGACCCGCCTCGCTGGGGGCCGGTCCGGTCTCGGGTGAGGTCACGTTCCACCTCATCGGCGGAATCGGGACCGACCCTGACCGGCGGTGATCGGTCGCTCACGGCTGCGGGAGCGGTGTGACTGGTGATGCGTGGCGTGCTCGTCGCGTGACGTCCTCCGGCCACCCGGGTGGGGCCGGAGGACATCGGCGGGGACCTACTGGGTGACGTACTCGGTGTAGTAGATGCCCATGACCATCTGCACGCCGTCCTCGGTGTACGCCTCGATGATCTTCTGCTCCAGTGCCTCCTTGAGCGCGTCGCGGGCACCGGTCACGTCGGCCGGGCTCGCCTGGGAGAACGTGGAGATGATCTGGTCGTAGGCCTTGGCGCCGTCGACGCCGCCGCCGCCGTGGCCGCCACCGGCGGCGGCCACGGTGTAGTCGAGGGTGACCCCGATCTTGAGATAGCCGCCGCCGGCGAGGTTGACCGCCACCGGCTCGAGTGCGGTGTAGCCGCCGTGCTCGGGCGCCGCGGCCTCGGCCTCGCCGGGCGCGGCGAACAGGAAGAAGTACGCCGCCCCGGCTGCGGCGACGAGCAGGACGCCCACGATCATGAGCAGCTTCTTCTTGCCGCCCTTGGCCTCGGCCTCGTCGGTCTCGGCGCTCTTGTCCTTGCTCATGGTGTTGCCTCCTGCTGGGTGGCCTGGTGAGTTGCATCGATGCCCGGCAGCAGCGCGTTGGCCTCTGCCGAGGCGGTGGACAGGACGACGATGTCGACACGTCGGTTGACCGAGAGGGCGTTCGGATCGGACTCCGGCACCAGGGGGCGCGTGGAGGAGTAGCCCGTCGCCGACATCCGTGGTTCGGGGACGCCGCCTCCGGCGAGGTAGCGCAGCACGGTGCTGGCCCGGTAGCCGGAGAGCTCCCAGTTGGAGGGCCACCGTCCTCCGGCGGTGACCGGCAGGTGGTTGGCGTGCCCCTCGACGCGCAGCACGTTGGGCAGCCCGACCAGAGCCGGGGCGGCGGCGTCCAGGATCTGCCGGCCCTCGGGCCGAAGGTCGGCCTGCTCGGCGTCGAAGAGCACCTCGTCGGCGACGATGTGCACGACCAGGCCGCGCTCGTCGATCTCGAAGCGCGCCGCATCCGCGTAGCCGGCGGCCGCCAGCGCCGCGGCGATCCTGTCCCGGGCGGCCGCGAGGTCGTCGTAGGCCCTGGCCGCCTCGGCGGCGACCCGCTGGGCCCGCTCGGCCGCGGCCGCGGCCGCCGCCGCGTCGACCTGGGCCTGCTGGACCGCGGGGTCCGGGGGGATCGCCGAGGCGATGTCGATGGCGCCGGGGAGCCCCTCGAGCACCGAGCTCTCGGGGGTCGGCCCGGGGAGGGCCGTGATGGGTCCGCCGAAGCTCTCGGAGAGCCCGCTGGCCAGGGCGGCGAACTTCGACTTGTCCACCTGGCTCATCGCGTACAGCACGATGAAGAGGACGAGCAGCAGCGTCATCATGTCCGCGTAGGACACCATCCACCGCTCGTGGTTCTCGTGCTCCTCCTCCTCGTGCTTCTTGGCGCGTCGGCGGCCGGGATGCGGCGCCGAACTCATGCCGCCTCCCGCTCGACCTCGCTCGGCGGGATGAGCGAGCTGAGCTTCTGGCGGACCGCGCGCGGGCTGGTGCCCGCCTGGATCTCGGTGATGCCCTCGACCAGCAGCTCCATCTGCGCGGCCTGCAGCTCGCTGACGCGCAGGATCTTGGCCCCCATGGGCAGGAACCAGAAGTTCGCGGCCATCACGCCCCACAGGGTGGCGACGAACGCCGCGGCGATCATCGGGCCCAGCGACTCGGGGTCGCTGAGGTTGCCCATGACGTTGATGAGCCCGACGATGCAGCCCACGATGCCGATGGTCGGGGCGTAGCCGCCCATCTGGTTGAAGAACTTCGCCGCCACCTTGTCCTCGGACTTCTTCGCCGAGATCTCGCCCTCGAGGACGGCGCGCAGCTCCTCGGGGTCGGTGCCGTCGATGCCCATCTGCAGGCCGCGTCGCAGGAAGGGGTCGTCGATGCTCTTGACCTGCGCCTCCAGCGCGAGGAGTCCCTCCTTGCGGGCCTTCTCCGCGAGGCTGACCAGCGTCTGGATCTGCGCTCCCGCCTTGGGCACCCTCGCCGGCATCGCCGCCATCTTGAACCAGGCGGGGATCTTCTTGAGGTCGTCCATCGTGAAGCTCGACGCCGCGGCGCCGAACGTGGCGAGGATGACGAGGATGATCGCCGGCAGGAAGAGCAGCGACATCGGGTCCGCGCCCTCCATCACCATGAAGACGAGCAGCGCGACGAGTGAGATGACGAACCCGATCAGGGTGGCCGGATCCATGGGTCAGCGCTCCTCTCGGCTCGGGAACGGCACGACCGAGGAGTCGCCGGTCACGCTGTCGCGCTGGGGTGCGCGGTACTCGCCGCGGTCCATCTCGTAGGAGGTGGCGAGGATGCCGGCGCGGTACTCGCGAATCTCGCGGAGCACCTCGTCCACGGACTCCTTGACCACGTACTTGGTGCCGTCCACCAGGAAGGCGACCGTGTCGGGGTGCGCCTCCACCCGCTCGATCAGGTCGGGGTTGAGCGCGAACTGCTCACCGTTCAGGCGCGTCACACGGATCACGGTTCGGTCCTCTTGCTCGGTGGGGGCGGGTGGGTGGCGGGAACAGCGGGCGGGAACAGCACTCTTCTCATCGGCTCACCTGGGCCTTTCCTTGAGCCGAATGCCCCGCGGGGACGACGGCGGAGGCCCGGGATGCCGCGGAAAGGCAGGTGGCCCGGCCACCCCCGAGGAGTGACCGGGCCACCCGGTCCGGCGATCGGTGCAGAAGGCCGGAGGAGCAGTCCAGCTCTCGCCGTCGAGACCTGGACCTGTGACGTCAGCGCTTGAGGTTGACCAGGTCCTGCAGGATCTCGTCGGAGCTGGTGATGACGCGGCTGTTGGCCTGGAAACCGCGCTGGGCCACGATCAGGCCGGTGAACTCCTCGGCGAGGTCGACGTTCGACATCTCCAGTGCGCCCGAAACCAGATCGCCGCGGCCACCGACACCGGCGAGGCCGATGGCCGCTGCACCCGAGTTGTCCCCGACCCGGAAGGAGGAGCTGCCGGCCTTCTCCAGCCCGCTGGGGTTGTTGAACGAGGCGACCGCCAGCTGGCCCAGCGCCTGGCGCAGGCCGTTCGAGTAGACCCCGGTGATCGTGCCGTCGTTGCTCAGTCCGAACGACTGCAGGCTGCCCATGGCGAAGCCGTCCTGACCGTCGGCCTTGACGTCGCTCTTGCCACCCAGCTGCGTCACGTCGGCCAGGTCGATGTCCAGGTCCCCGGTCCAGCTCGGGTTGGCCAGGCCGGCGAGGGGGACGGTCACCGTGTCGGCGGAGGCCAGCGTGCCGTCGGCGTTGAAGGTGACGGGCGCGGTGCCGAGCGTGGTGACGACCGGCGGCTCGGCGTTGCTGGTGTGCGCGACGGACAGCGTCCAGGCGTTCACCGCCGGCGCGGGATCCTTGGTGAACGTGTAGGAGATGTTCTGCGCGACGCCGAGTTCGTCGTACATCGTGACCGCCGTCTGCACCGGGGCGCCACCTTCCGCGGACAGGTTGCCCGCGACCTTGCCGCTGGTGCTGGCCACCGGGTTCACGATCTGGCCGTAGGGGACCGACAGGTCGACGACCGGGCCGTTGGGGTTCACCTCTCCGTTCGCGCCCGCCATCCATCCCCTCAGGACCGAGCCGTCGGGCGTGACCAGCTTGCCGGTGGCGTCGAAGTCGAAGGAGCCGGCGCGGGTGAACAGCTGCTCGCCACCGGCGCCACGGGTCACGAAGAAGCCGTCGCCCTCGATCATGAAGTCGGTGGAGCGGCCGGTGGACTGGGTCGCACCCTGGGTCCAGTTCGTGGTGATGGCGGCGACCTTGGCGCCCAGCCCCACCTGCGCCGGGTTCGTGCCACCCCGGTCCTCGGCGGGGGCGCCGCCGGCGCGGATGATCTGGGACAGCGTGTCCTGGAAGACGGTCTGGCTGCTCTTGAAGCCGACGGTGTTGACGTTGGCGATGTTGTTGCCGGTGACGTCCATCTTGGTCTGGTGGGCCTTGAGGCCGGAGATGGCCGAGAACATCGAACGAAGCATGGGGAGGAGCTCCTCAGGTGGTGGTCCGCCGGACGGCGGGTCAGTCGGTGGGGTCGGGGCGATCAGGACGCCGTGGTCTCCGCGATCTCGGTGAGTCGGCCGACGGGGATGGGGACGCCGTCGATGACGGCGACGGCCTCGCTGCCGCGGCTGGCGAGACGGACCGAGGAGACGAGGCCCGTCCGGGACTCGCCCGCTTCGTCGGTGTAGGTGGCGGTCCGCCCGACGAGGGCGCCGGCCGTGGCGGACTCCTGGAGGACCAGCAGCGATGCGTTCTGGTTGACCAGCTGCTCCAGCTTCTCGACCTGGCTGAAGACGGCCGTCTGGGACATCATCTGGCTGCTGTCGACCGGGTTTCCCGGGTCCTGGTACCGCATCTGGGCGACCAGCAGCTGCAGGAAGACGTCCTTGCCCATCTGGTCCGGACGGTCGACCGTGGAGGAGGCGGGGGTGTAGTAGGTCCCCGCTGTCCCCGTCACGCCTGGGGTGGTCATCGGTCGGTCACTCCTTCGCTCAGACGCGCAGGTCCACGCCGGACGACGTGGATCGCTGGGAACTCGGGGTCGGTCCGCTGACTGCGGTATCGGCAGGGACGCCCCATGGTCGTGACCGGTCGCCCGGCTCCTGGCCCCGGTCCTGCTGGTGGCCGCGCTGCCCGAACGCCTGCTGTTCGGCCTGCTGCTGGGCGTGGCGGGAGAGCCAGGACCCGCCGGTGTCCCGGTCGACCTCCAGCCGCGAGGGGTTCAGGCCGGCGGCCTCGAGGTCCCGCCGCAGGTCGGGCAGTCCGTCGAGGAGCGCGGCCCGGCCGAGCTCGTGGGCGCCGCGGAGGGTGAGGTCGACGGCTCCCTTCGTCAACGTGACCGAGACCTCGACCGGGCCCAGGTTCTCGGGGGTGAGGACGAGGGTCATGGTCTGAGCGCCGTCGGGTCCGCGACCGAGCACGGCGACCTGGCGGGCGACCTGGGAGCCGACGGGCATGGCCGCCGCCGCGCCGGTCGCGCCGGAGACGGCAGCCGGAGCTCCGGCCGCCGGTGCGGGGCCCGTGCCCGAGGCGAGCGGGGTCACGTCGGCCGAGCCGTCCCCGGTGGGCGTGCCCGGGTTCCCGGACCCGCTGCCGGGGTTCCCGGCGCCGGACGAGAGGGCCCCGCCGGAACCCGCCGCAGCGATGGGGGCGACCGGGGTGCCGGTAGCGGTGGCGACCGGAGCGGCTTCCCCGCCGGACGAGGTTCCCGGTGCCGCACCGGTGGCCGGGACCGGTACGACGACCGGGGCGGCTGCCGCGGTCGCCCCGGCGGACGGGACGGTGGCGGTCGGAACGGGGACGGCGGGCACCGCAGGAGATGCCGCGTCGGTCGTGGAGGGCACGGGTGCCGCGGCCGGCTGGGTGCTCGGCGCGGTCGTGAGCAGCGGCGTCGTCGAGGTGCCGGGCTGCGCCACCTCGGCGGTGATGGCGAGACCGGCCGGCGCGGCAGCGGCTGCTGGTGCGGAACCGGGGGCGGTGGCCGGAGCCGACGCCGCCGGGGTCGCGCCCGGGGTGGACCCCGCAGCGACCGGGACGAGGGGAGGGGGGACGGCCGCGTCCGCGTCCGTCGCGCCCGTCGGTGCGGGAGCGGTGACCGTCGGGACGGCGACGTCGCCGGTGGTGGTCGCCACGACCTCGCCCTGGGCGGCCGTGGTCTGCGGGACGCCGAGGGCCATCGCCCAGAAGGTCGGGATCCCGGCCGAGGCCGTGTTCGCGGCGGTCTCGCCGCCGCCCCCGGGCACCTCGATGGCGGCACCCGCGGTGTCGGCGGAGGCCGCCTCGCCGGTGGCGTCAGGGATGCGGGCCTCGGCGCTCGCCCCGGCGTCCGCTGCCCGGTCGACAGCGCGGTCCGTCCTCTCCGCAGCCCGGTCCGCCGGGGAATCGCGCTGATCGGCCCGGTCGGCCCGCTCGGCGGCGCGCGCCCGCGCCGCGGCGGCCCGCGCGCCGGCCTCCGCGGCACGGTCGTACGCCTGGGCCGCGCGGTCCTCCGGAGTGCTGCGACGCTCGGTCGAGCGCTGGGAGCCGCCCCGCGACCGGTCCGCGGCCAGGGCGTCGTCGAGTGCGGACGCGAACGGCGCAGCACCGGACGAGCCGCGCACGTCCACCCCGCCCGCCGTTCGCGCCCGGGTCGTGCTCGCGGCCGAGTGGATGGGAAGAGATGTCATCGGTAGGCCTCCGCCTTGCTCATCACCGCGCGCACGTAGTTCTGGGTCTCGGGATAGGGCGGGATGCCACCGTGGCGGGAGACCGTGCCCGGCCCCGCGTTGTAGGCGGCCAGGGCCAGTTCGGTGGAGCCGAACTGCTTGGTCAGGCTGCTCAGGTAGCGCGCGGCGCCGTCGATCGCCGACGTCGGGTCCAGCGCGTTCACCCCCAGGCCACTGGCGGTCGCCGGCATGAACTGCATGAGGCCCTGCGCACCCGCCGGGGAGACCGCCGAGGCGTTGAAGCTCGACTCCTTCGACGCCACGGCCGCGAGCAGTGAGGGGTCCACCCCGTGCCGGGCGCCGGCCCGGGTGAACAGGTCGGCGTAGGGCACTCCGGCGAGCGCGCCACCGGCGGGCATGGCCGGGACGCCGGCGCTCTGCGCGGGCAGCACGCGACGGATCACCGTCGGGCTGCCCACGTCCTGCACCTTCACGACCTCGCCGGCCTGAGGGGCGGCGATCATCTTCCCGTTGCCGATGTAGACGCCGACGTGATCGATGCCGGCCCGCGACGAGGAGTGGTCGAAGAACACCAGGTCGCCCGGGCGGGCCTCGGCGAGGGAGGCCACGGCCTGGCCGCTGGTCGCCTGCTGCGAGGACGTCCGGGGGAGCTCGATGCCGAGGTTCTCGTAGATCAGCTGGGTGAAGCCGGAGCAGTCCAGGCCCTTGCTGGGGTCGGTGCCACCCCACAGGTAGGGCACCCCCAGGTACTTCTGCGCCTCCGCCACGACGGCGCTCTCCGAAGCGGTCGCTCCCGCGCCGGAGAAGGTCGCGCTGCTCGTCCCGGTGAGACCGGCGGCAGCGGCGGCGCTCGCCCAGTTGGCCGACGTCGACGCGGGGCGGTGCACGAACCGGCCCTGGATCTCGCTGATCCGGGCCTGCACCTGGGTCACACCCTCCACGGCACCTCCCCGGTCTCGTGTTCCTGCTCCGTGTCCTCGGCACTGTCATCGGCAGGCTGGGCGGCCGACCGTCCCGCGCGGCCGGTCACGAGGTCGTCGACGGCCCGTTCCTCGGCGGCGTCCTCGGCGTGCCGGAGCGCGGCCATGTGGCGCTCGCGGAGCCGTTCCATGCCCTTGGTCCGCTGCGCGGCCGCGGTCCAGCGGGCACGCACCAGCTCCGACTGTTCGGCGGAGGCGGTCGCGAGGGCACGGGCGTCCGAGGCGTTGGTGGCCGCGGTGCGCAGCATCGTCATGGCGGCGAGGAACTGGCCGACGGGTAGCGACCGGGGGAGGACCGCGGTCGCCAGCACCGTCTCGTACTCGGTGGCCCGGCGGTCGGCGTCGGCCGCGGTGCTCGCCGCATCCGCTGCGGCCGCCGCGGCGGCCCGCTCCTCCGTGCGGCGCAGCTCGAGGACCGGCTGCAGCCGGAACGTCGCGCGCTTCATGCGCTCCTCACGATGCGCTGCAGCCAGCCCCAGGCCTCCTCCGCCGGGGTGGACTCACCCATGGGCTGCTGGAGGAAGGCCTCGATGGTGGGGGCGAGCGCGCGGGCCCGGTCGACGAGCGGATCGCTGCCGGCCTGGTAGGCGCCGATCTCGATGAGCTCGCGGACGTCGCGCAGGGCGCCCATCAGCCGGCGGATCTCCCGGGCGTCGGCCATCTGCTCCGGCGGGACGACCGCCGTCGCCACCCGGGAGATGGACTCCAGCACGTCGATGGCGGGGAAGTGGCCGGTCGTGGCGAGTGTGCGGGTGAGCACGATGTGCCCGTCGAGGATCGAGCGGGCGGTGTCGGCGATCGGCTCGTTGTGGTCGTCACCCTCCACCAGCACGGTGTAGAGGCCGGTGATGGAGCCGGTGACGCCGGTCCCGGCCTTCTCCAGCAGCTGCGGCATCATCGCGAAGACGCTCGGCGGGTAGCCGCGCGTCGCCGGGGGCTCGCCCGCCGACAGGCCGACCTCGCGCTGGGCCATGGCGGTGCGGGTGATCGAGTCCATGAGCAGCAGGACGTCGCGGCCCTCGTCACGGAACGACTCGGCGATGCGGGTGGCCACGAAGGCCGCCTTCAGCCGCACCAGCGGCGGCTCATCGGACGTGGCGACGACGACGACGGTGCGCGCCATCCCCTCCGCGCCGAGGTTCTCCTCGAGGAACTCGCGCACCTCGCGGCCACGCTCGCCGATCAGTCCGATGACCCGGACGTCGGCGTCGGTGCCGCGGGTGATCTGGGCCAGCAGGCTGGACTTGCCGACGCCGGAGCCGGCGAAGATGCCCAGGCGCTGACCCTTGCCGCAGGGCACCAGGGTATCCAGCGCCCGGACGCCGAAGGTCAGCGGCTCCTCGACGCGGGTGCGGGACAGCGCGTGTGGCGTCTCGCTGGAGAGGTCGACGAAGGAGACGCGGGAGTCCAGCGGCGGGCCGCCGTCCACGGGCCGGCCGAGGCCGTCGAGGACCCGGCCCAGCAGCGCCTCGCCGACCGGCACCTGCAGCGGCATGCCCGTCGCGCGCACCGGCGCGCCCGCGTGGACCCCGGACAAGGTGCCGAGCGGCATGCAGGTGAGCCGGTCGCGACCCACGGCGACCACTTCGGCCAGCAGCGGCCGGTACCCGGGGTTGACCTCCACGAGATCGCCGACGGCCGCGCGGATGCCGTCGACGCTCAGGGTCAGGCCCATGGCGCCGGCGACCGAGCCGGTCACCTGCGGGCGGGCGGCGGCCCGGGCGCGGGTGAGCACGGTGGCCGGGAACATCGCAGGGGCGGCGGGTGGCGTCATGTGCTGAGCACCGCCTGGACGCGCTCGAGCGCGGCGCCGAGCTGGGCGTCGATCCGCCGGGGGCCGGTCTCGGCGACGGCGCCGGCCCGCTCGATGGACGGGTCGCCGATCACCCGGACCGTGTCCGGCAGCTCGGCGAGGACCTCGGCCGGGAGCTCGCCCAGGTCGTCGGGGTGGACGCGCACCACGACCGGAGCATCGGCCGGTACCAGCGCGAGGGCGCGCCGGACGGCGTCCAGGACGGGGGAGTCGGCCAGGGCCAGCTCGCGGCCGAGCAGGTCCTCCACCAGCGTGAGCACGGTGCCGAGCACGGTTTCGCGGATCTCGTCCGCCGTCGGCACACCCGCCTCCTCGAGGCGTGCGGCGGCCGCGGCGAGGGCGGCGGTCGCCGACGCCATCCGTCGCTCCCACCGGGCCTGCACGTCGGCCAGCCGCTCGGCGGCGACCCGCTCGGTCTCCGCGACGACAGCAGCCGCCGCCGTCATGCCCTCGGCGTGGCCGGCCGTGAAGCCCTCGGCGTGCGCGTGCTGCCGCAGCCGCGCCAGCTCCTCGGCGTAGACGTCGCCGAGCCGGAACGAGGGCCCGCTGCCGACGACCGGGAGGTCGGCAGCACGCCGGATGGTCGACCGCCGCTCGATGGTCTGCTCCGGACGTTGGACCGGGGTCGACTGGTGGTGAGGTTCCCGGGGCGCGTCCCGATAGGGGGTGGCCCGCTGCGCGCTGTCGCCGCGCAGCAGGACGCCCTCACGCGACGAACTCATCGTCCTGTCCCCGCGTCAGCGTCAGGACACCCTGCTCCTCGAGCGTGCGGATGATCCCGACGACCTTGGCCTGCGCCTCCTCGACGGTGCGGGTGCGGACCGGGCCGAGCAGCTCGATCTCCTCGTTGAGGTTCTCGGCAGCGCGCTCGGAGAGGTTCCGGACCACCTTGTCGCGGACGTCGGGTCGCACGCCCTTGAGCGCGGTCGCCAGGTCGTTGGCCTCGACCTCGCGCAGCACCTGCTGCAGAGAGCGGTCGTCGATCGTGACGATGTCCTCGAAGACGAACATCTGGTCTCGGACCTGCGCGGCGAGCTCCGGGTCGGTGGTGTCCAGCCATTCCAGGATCGACCGCTCGGTGGGGCGCGGCGAGCGGTTGATGATCTCCACGAGGGTCTCGACCCCACCCACGGTGGTCATGTCCTGGTGCGCCAGGAGCGAGCCCATCCGGCGGCCGAGCTCCTCCTCGACGAGGCGGACCATCTCCGGCGACGTCCGGTCCATCGTGGCGATCCGGTGGGCCACCTCGGCCTGCTGCTCGGGCGCGAACCCGGAGAGGACCTCGGCCGACTGGGCAGCCGTGAGGTGGGCGAGGACCAGCGCGATGATCTGGGCGTGCTCGTCCTTGAGGAAGGTGACGAGCTGCCGGACGTCGGCATTGCGCAGCGAGGCGAACGGCACTTCGGTGTAGACGACGTTCAGCCGGGACAGGATGCCCTCGGCCTTGTCCTCGCCCAGGCCGGCGGCCAGGATCTCCCGGGCGAAGTCGACGCCGCCGCGGCCGATGAAGTGCTGGGCGGTCATGAGGCTGTGGAACTCGCTCATGACGCCGTCGACGTCCTCGGCCTCCACCGAGCCCAGCCGCATCAGCTCGCGGGTGAGCGACTCCACCTCGCGGGGGCGGAGCTGCGTCAGTAGCGCGCCGGCCTCCTCCTTGGACATCTGGGCGAGGAAGATCGCGGCCTTGCGCAGGCCGGGGAGCTCGGCGCGCGACGTCTCCGGGACGGCGGGAAGGTTGGCCGCCCCGCCCAGGAGCTGCTCCATACCAGCCAGCGTCATGACCGCTCCTCGCTGGCGCTCGTCGTGGCCATGACCAGCCATGCTCTGCTCATTGCGGAGCTCGCAAGCTCGCTCACGACTTGCTCTCCGTCAGCCAGCCGCGCAGCATGGCCGCGACCTCGTCCGGGCGCTCGTTCACCATGGCCGAGATCTCCCCCCGCACCTTCTGCCGTTCGGCGGCCTCGAGCTCCATCTGGCGGTTGTCGATCCGCACCTCGTCGCGGCTGCTCGCGACGCGCAGCCGGTCGAGTTCGGCGAGCATGTCGTCGGTGAGCTCGAGGGGCTCGTAGTCCTCCTCGACGTCCCCGCGGCGGCGCGAGCGGAGCCAGACGATGAGGACGACGAGCGCGATGCCGGCGGCGATGCCACCGGTGCGGATCATCGACCACATCTGCTCGGCGGCGTCGGCCTCGCGGGCCGCCTCCATCTCCGCCGCCGCAGCCTCCGCCGCAGTGTTGTCGAACGGGAGGGCGGCCACGGTGATGTCGTCACCGCGGGCCTCGTCCAGGCCGACCGCGTTCCCGACGAGTTCGCGGATCTGCTGCTGGGGCAGGTTGCCGGCGATCGCCTCGTCCATGACGACGGAGACGGTGAGCCGGTTCAGCCCGCCGGGCGCGCCCTGGATGACCTCCGTGGTCTTGCCGACGGCGTTGTTCGCCGTCGTCGACTCCTTGTTGTACGTGGACTCGCCACCGCCGGCGTTCTCCGCGGCGTCGGGCATGTTCTCCGGCCCGAGGACCCCGCCGACCGGGGCGCCCCCGCCGACGTAGTCCTCGACGGTCGTGCTCTCCGACAGCGGCGGTGTGCCTTCCTCGTAGACGTAGGTCTCCGAGGTGGTGTCCCGCTGGGCCAGATCCACGTCCGCGCGGACCGACACCACGGCGCGCCCGGGGCCGACGACGCGGTCGAGGATCTGCTGTGCGTTCGCGGCCAGCCGGTTCTGGTACTCCTGCTCGACCTGCGACCGGGCGTCGCCGGCAGCCGCGGTCATGCCCTCGCCGGCGGCCGAGAGCACCTGGCCGGTGGAGTCGGCGACGGTGACCTGGTCGGGCGCCATGTCCTGGACGCTGGAGGAGACCAGGTTCGTGACCGCCTGGATCTGCTCGCCGGAGAGGGCGGTGCCGGGCGTCAGGTCGAGCAGCACGGAGGCGGTGGGCTTCGCCTCCTCGGTCACGAACACCTCGTCCTCGGGCAGCGCGACGTGGACGACGGCGGAGCGCACGCCCTCCAGCGCTTCGAGGGTCTTGGAGAGCTCACCCTCCAGGGCCCGCTGGTAGGTGACCTGCTGCTGGAACTCGCTGGTGGTGATCCCCTGCTCGTCCAGGAGGGCGTACCCGGTGTCCTGGCCGGCCGGCAGTCCCTGGCCGCTCATGGTCAGGCGCAGGTCGTAGACCTGGTCCTTGGCCACCAAGATCGTCTGGCCACCGTCGGTGAGCTCGTAGGCGACGCCTGCCGCGTTGAGCTCGTCGACGATCGCCGACGCGTCGGTGGAGGCCAGGTTCGAGAACAGCGGGGCCTGTGTGGGGGTGGTGATCCAGCGGAAGAAGAAGAACCCGCCGAGAAGCAGCCCGACGAGCAGAAGGCCGATGACGACCTTCTGCCCCAGGCTGATCGTGGAGAACGTGGAGCGGGCGCGCTCCATCGTCCCGGCGAGTGCCGCGTTCATCAGACAGGCATCCTCATGATCTCGTTGAAGGCCTCAACGGCCTTGTTCTTGAAGGTCACGACCATCTCGGTGGCCAGGGACGCCTCGGTCCTGGCGATGATGTAGTCGTGCACGTCCTTCAGGTCTCCGGTGGCGGCCTTCGCGCCGAGGACGTCCGCGGCGTTCTGGGTGCCCTGCAGCCTGTCGAACGTCGATGCCAGGACCGAGGCGAAGCCGTCGGCGTCCGCGCCGGCCTGGACACCGGGTTCGGTGACGCCGCCGATCGCGCCGAGGCCGACGGGGACGATCCCGCCGATGGGGGACGTCATGGTCAGCCCTTCCCGAGCTGCAGCGCAGCCTGGTACATGTTCGTGGCGCGTTCCACGACCGCGAGGTTCGCCTGGTACCCGCGCTGCGCCATCAGCAGCTGGGTCATCTGGTCACCGAGGTCGATGTCGGGGTACTTGACGTAGCCCTCGTCGTCGGCGAGCGGGTGGTCGGGCTGGTAGACCATGCGGCCCTCGGGGTCGCCGAACTCGGCGCGTGCGACGCGGACGCCGCCTTCCCCCGAGCCGTAGTCCACCGACTGCGCGACGATGAACCGCTCCTGGAACGCGTCCTCGTCGGTGCGCCGGACCGTGTTGATGTTGGAGATGTTGTCCGAGACGGCGTCGAGCCACTTGCGGTGGACCATGAGGCCGGACCCGGAGATCCCGAGCGTGTCGAACATGGCCATCTCACTGCGTCCTGAGGGCGGTGCGGATGCTGTTGTACTTGCCGTCGAGCGCGTTCAGGGCCAGCTGGTAGCGCAGGCCCGTCTCGGTGGCGATCAGCGTCTCCGCGTCGAGGTTGACGTTGTTGCCGTTGGTGTTGGTCGGCTCGAGCGAGCGAGCGACCGTGCCACCGTTGATCTCGGGGGTCTCGCCGTTGCGCAGGGCGCCGCGCAGCGAGGACTCGAAGTCGACTCGGCCGGCGAGGAATCCCGGGGTGTTGACGTTCGCGAGGTTGTCGGCGGTGACCCGCGAGCGCTGAGCCAGCCCCGAGAGGCTGGCGTGCAGCGCGGCGGGGGTGATCTCGCCGATCATGGAGCGGGTCGCCGACGGGCGCAGCAGGACACGTTCGACCTCCGGGGTACGCGGAAGGGCACTCGCGAGCGAGTGCGGGGTCCGCCGATCCATGGCGAGGTGGTGCTGTCCGTGCAGCTCTTTCATCGGCATCCGGCCCGGCCGGGCTGACCCTCGCTCCGCCACGCGAGGGACACCGGTGGCCGGATGGGGTGACCGTGGCGGGTGTGGCCAGCGGTGACCTGGCCGTGTCCTGAGCCGACCGGGACGGGGGAGTTGTCGGCTTTCGTGGTTACCGGCCCGTGGGCGGCCGATCCTGGGCGCACATGCACGAACGCCCCGCCGCCGGGAGCCGGCGACGGGGCGTTCAGGAAACGGGTCGGTCAGGAACGTGCGGGAACGAGGCGGCCGCCGCCGAGGGCGCGCGTCCGGTTGTCACGTGCCGTCCGCCAGGCGGCCGCCCACCGCTCGGCGGTGTGCTCGGTCAGGTGGTGGGCCAGGACCTGCTCGCGAGCCGCCGCCGCGACCTCACGCTGCCGGTCGCCGTCCTTGACCCCGAGCATGAGCCACTTCGCCCAGTCCTTGGCCGACCGGGCCGGCATCCCCAGCCCGAGCCGCTCGTACTCGTCGGTCCGGGCGCGCACGCAGTAGACGCCCCGCGCCGAGTACTCCAGGGGCTTGAGCCAGCTCTTCGCCGTGTTGAACCGGTCCACGCGCAGGGGGGCGATGCCGATGTCGAAGAGCTCACCCATCCGCGCGACGTAGGAGTCCACGTTCATGAGCCACGGCACCTCGTCCGGCTCCTCGGGAAGACCCAACCGCTCCCGGAGGTCCCACTTCTGCCCGAGGATGAGCAGCCGGCTCTCCGACTCCGTCCGGTCCAGCGCCTGCTGGAGCCCCGACCCCATCTCCTGGAGGTCGTAGGGGTGGCCCATGACGTTGCCGGTCCACCCGATCGTCACGGTTCCCGCGCTCCGTTCGTACGCCGGCGGCAGCTCGGCGATCCGCCGGGGGATGGCATTCTCGATGACGGCCCCTCGCCCGTGCCTGGCGTACTCCTGGAGCAGCAGCGGCGTCGACGTCGTCACGAAGTCCGCCTCGCGGGCGGCCTGGAGCGTGAAGTCACCCATGCGGTGCCGCATCAGGGCGTCGTGCCCCATGTGGCCGAAGGGCACCCCGGAGAGCAGGTCGTCGATCTCCACGACGACGGCGACGCCCTGGGCCTGGAGCACGCGCTGGGTCTGGAGCATCGCCGCGGTCTTGGGGGTCTGGAGGACGACGACGTCCGCGCCCTGGGCGTCGGCCTCGGCCACCTCCGGCTCGGCGCCGTCGGACAGCGGGCGGACCGTGGTGGTGATACCCCGCGCGACGGCGACCTCGATGCCCAGGCCCGCGTCCTGCACCGCTCGGGCCGGCTCCTCGATGCGGTAGTAGGTGGAGCCATTGGCGATCGCGTGGGTGAGGAGGACGCGCATGGGGGAACCCTTCTGTCTGGAGCTGCTACCGGCGGATCGGCCGCGCGGGACGGGCCCGGCCTCAGGTCCCGGCACGCCCCTGATGTCATCGGCAGTCGATGCACCCGACGGGTTCCGTCAGGGACGGCAATCCGGGGTGGACGGCGATGAGCTCAGAGCGCTCGGTCGATGAACGACGCGACCGGTCGCTCGGCGCCGTAGGACATGCGAGCGGCGACGTCGCGCTGCTTCTGGGACTGCGTGATCCGCTCGACCAGCGCCTCGGCGACCGCCAGCTGGTGCTGCAGCAGCCGGGCGGCCCGCTCGCGCAGGTCCTCGGGCAGTGGGCCGAGCCCGGCGGGGGGCACCCAGTCCTCGGAGCGTCGTCCCCAGGCGGCGATCTCCTCGGCCCGGCCGCGGGCGAGGGTCTGCTCCGCGGCGAGGACCTCCCCCTCCAGTTCGGTGAGGGCGTCGTGCCAGTCGACCGGTGCGCGACGCTCCTTCCGCTCCCGCTCCCGCTGCCGCTTGCCGGAGCCCTCCGATGCCGACGGCGGTGTGTAGGGGGTGTAGCCGAAGCCCGCGGCGGACCCGCCACCCACCGGGCTCACCCCGGTCATGACGAGGCGCCGACCAGCGAGGCAGCGGCCTGCCGCCACGCGTCGCGCAGCGGCTCGACGACCTGCCGGCAGGCCGAGATGCGGTTGCCGTCCATCTTCACGTTCGCCTGCACCATCTCGCCGTTCAGCCAGTTGTAGAGGGCCGCCAGCCGGGGACCTCCCTCCCAGGCATCCACCCGGAGGCTCGAGAGCAGCTCGAGGACGATCGCCTGCGCGTGCTGCAACTGTTCGTTGGTCCCGGCCCGGTCCCCGGCGGAGACCGCGGCCTGGGCCCGTTCCAGGTCGAGGGCCAGCCGGTCGTAGAGCATCACCAGCACCTGCTGCGGTGAGGCGGTGGCGACAGCGTCACCGAGGTAGCGGGCGCGAAGCGAAGCGGCACTCATCGGGAAGGGCTCCTGGAACGAAGAGTCGAGCGGGCGGGACTGGCGGCGTCAGGACTACGACGGCAGCGAGCTGAGCTGACCGGCCAGCCAGTTGGACTGGTTCTGCAGGGAGCTCAGCGCGGTCTCCATGGCGGTGAACTGGCGGGTGAGCGTCACCTTGCGCTTGGCAAGGCGCACGTCCCAGTCGGCGATGCGGTCCTTGATGTCGCGGGCCAGGGAGTCCTGGCCCTTGGCCAGGGAGCTCAGCGTGCCGGTGGTCGCGTTCGAGGCGATCTCGGCCACCTCGCGGACCCGTCCGGCGATTCCCGCGACAGCACCCGGATCGCCGCTCGTCCCCGAACCGGTCACCAGCCGCTGGGCGAGGTCGGGCGTCGTCTGGAGGGCGGCGGTGAACTTCTCCGCGTCGAATTCGATCGTGCCGTCGCGGGTGAGCTCGATCCCGATCCGGGCCGGTGAGCCGTCGCTGCCGACGGCGTCGGACACCGCCTGGAGAAGCTGGCTGCTGATCGACGTGACCGCGTACTCGCCCCGCAGCGCGGCGGTGCTGCCCTGGGCGTTGTTGGTGTAGGTCTTGATCGTGGACAGGGCGTTGTTGACCGCGTCGACCAGCGAGGAGACCTTGCTCGCGACGGCGTCGGGGTCCGCGGCGACGGTGACCGTCACCGGCGTGGTCTCCTCCTTCGTCACCGTGAAGGTCGCGCCGGCCAGCACCCCCTCGAACGTGTTGCTCGCGGAGCGGATCGTGTAGGCCGTGGTGGTGGCGGTGTCGGCGCCCACCGTCAGCTCGGCGTCCTGGCCGATGCTGGTGGGGTCGAAGGTCTTGTTGCCGACGACGGAGAAGCCGGCCGCCTGGCCGGACGTGCTCGCGCTGATCTGGAGCGCGAACTGCCCCGGTGCGACCTGCACGGCCGACGCCGTGAGTCCGAGAGCGCTGTCGGCGTTGATCTTGGCCGCGACCTGCGTGAGCGATTCGGTGCCGTCCAGGGCGACGGTGCCCTTGCTGGTGCTCCCGTCGGCGCTGCGGATGTCGAGGGTGGTGATTCCCGCCGGGTCGCTCGTCGTCGCCCAGCGGTCGGCGCTCACGCTGGCGGCGGTCGTGGCGACCTTGGCGACGGTGAAGGTCAGCGAGCCCGGGGTGGCCGACGACGTCGTCGTGACGGTCACGCCGGTGGAGGTGCTGCTGCCCTTGGCGCTGCTGAACCCATCGGGCTCGAGCAGCGATCCGGCCTTGGTGGTCAGGGCCTGCAGTGCGCTGTTGACGGTCCGGTAGGCGCTGGCGGTGACCTGGCTGGTGGCCAGCCGGGACTTGAGCGCGGTCTGGGGGGCGGCCTCGACCTGCAGGAGCTGGCTGACGAGTGACCCGGCGTCGATCCCGGACACCAGGCCGGTGTTGATGCTCATCGTCATGTCACTGGCTCCTGGGTCGACGGACGAGGGACGAAGCGAGCGAGGGGGGAGGCACGAGGGCCTCCCCCCTCACCCGGGGTGGTGCTGAGGGTCTGCTCCTCAGCTGCTCAGCTGATCGGGGATCAGCGGAGCAGCGACAGGACGCCCTGCGAGGCCTGGTTGGCCTGCGCGAGCATCGCGGTGCCGGCCTGGGACAGGATCTGGGCCCGGGTGAACCCGACCATCTCCTGTGCCATGTCGGCGTCGCGGACCCGGCTCTCCGACGCGCTCAGGTTCTCGATCGAGACGTTGAGCGAGTTGATGGTGCTCTCGAAGCGGTTCTGCGAGGCACCGAGGGTGGCGCGGGACTGCGACACCGTCCCGATCTGGCTGTCGATCGTCGCCAGGTCGGCCGACGCGCTGTACGTGCCCGAGGCCGCCATGTTCGTGGCCACGCCGGAGACCGCCGTCGCCACCGTGGTGACGTTGCTCAGGCTGACGCTGACCGTCTCGCCGCCGTTGGCACCGGTCTGGAACGTCAGGCTGGAGGCGCTGCCGTTCAGCAGCTTGGTGCCGTTGAAGTCCGTCCGGTTGGCGATGTCGGTCAACGCGCCGGCGAGCTCGTTGACCTCCTTGGCGATGTAGCCGCGGGCGGTCTCGGTGACCACGCCGGTGTTGCCCGCCTGGACGGTGAGGTCACGCACCCGCTGGAGGATGGCGTGGACCTCGGTGAGAGCACCTTCCGCCGTCTGCACGACGGAGACGCCGTCCTGCGCGTTGCGGACGGCGACCTTGAGGCCACCGACCTGCGAGCGCAGGCCCTCGGAGATCGCCAGACCGGCCGCGTCGTCGGCGGCACGGTTGATCCGGAAGCCGGAGGACAGCTTCTCCAGCGACTTGTTCATCTGGTTGTCGGTGATCGACAGGTTCCGGTGAGCGTTGAGGGCGGCGATGTTCTGGTTGATGCGCAGACCCATGATGATCCTCCTTGGATTTCAGGCCTTGATGGTTCCCGCTGCATCCGTGCTGCGGGGTGGTACGCATAGGTCTTCGGCTCGGGACGGCAGGGTCTTGAGCCGAGAGCGCGACTTTTTCTCGGCCGGGTCAGGCGGTGCGCGCGGCGCCCTCGGGGGACGGGGACCACGGGATGCGCGGCGCCGGGGTCCCGCTGCGGCCGGCCACGCGGTCGACGTAGGCGAGTTGCTGGTTGCGGGCCCGGACCCCGCCGTCGGCCGGCACCGTCCGGCCCTCCCACACCTCGCTCATCGCGGCGTGCAGCAGGGTCAGCGCCCGGGCGCGCATCTGCGAGACGCGAGAGAGGGTGACGCCGAGGTCCCTGGCGATGTCGGTCAGTGATTCGTCACCGAAGAAATTGCGCTCGATCACCTCGTCGAGCCGGTCGGGCAGGGCCCGGATCGCCGCATGCAGGTGCCGGGCCCGCTCACCGCGCAGCAACACCCGCTCGGGTGACTCCCCGGTGTCGGGCAGGTCCAGCGAGCCGCCGTCGGCGGTGGTCTCGGCGTCGATGCTGACCATGACGGCGCGGTGGACGTCGACCTGCAGGCTGTCCAGCTCGGTCCGCGGGACCCCGAGGCTGGCGGCCAGCTCCTCGCGGGTCGGCGGCCGACCCAGCGAGATCGTCAGCGCGTCGGCGGCGGCGTCGGTGCGCCGGGCGGCAGCGCGCACCGAGCGGCTGGCCCAGTCACCGGAGCGCAGCTCATCGAGGACGGCGCCCTGCAGCCGGGCCAGAGCGTAGGTGGAAAAGGTCGCGCCGGCCGAGGGGTCGAAGCGCTTGGCCACCTCCACCAGCGCCACGTGCGCGCACGACAACAGGTCCTCGCGGCTGACGTGTGCGGGCAGCGAGATGCGCGCGGCGACGGCGTTCACCGCGAACGACGCCAGAGGCAGGTGCGCGGTGACGAGGGCGTCGACCTGCGCCTGGCCGTGCGCCTTGGACGGGTGCGCGGTGCGGCCGGATGCACCTCGCTCGACGGGGACCCGCTCACGGTGGAAGCGCTCGGTCGCGACGGCACGGGCTGGGCTCACGCCCTACTTCTCGGCTGACCGGGGACGGGGTGGCACCGCCCTCGGCACATTTCCTCCCGAACTTGAGCCCCACTTGGCGGCTTCGGCTTGAGGGTGCTCCGGCGGGTGCCGAAGCCAGGTCGACGAAGAACGCGCCGGGCGTACCCCGGTGGCGGCGGAGCGAGACGACGGAGAGGCGGTGGACACGTGGACTACCAGCGCTTGTCGTCGTTGCTGTGGCGGGAGCAGGAGCTCCTGGACCTCCTGCTGTTCAAGGCCGAGGAGAAGCAGTACCTGATCCTCACGGGCAAGACCCGCTGGCTGGCGCGCATCGCGCACGAGATCGAGGTGATCCTCGACCAGCTGCGCACCCTGGAGGTCGAACGGGCCGCTGCCACCGAGGCCATCGCGCTGTCCCTCGGCATCGGCGCCGACCCCTCCTTGCGGCAGGTCGCCGATGCCGCTCCCGCGCCCTGGGGCGACCTCTTCGCCAAGCACCACGAGGCGCTGCTGGCGCTGATGACCGACCTGCGCAGCCTCTCCGACGCCAACCGGGAGCTCGTCGAGGGTGGCCTCGCCGCCATCGGCGACGTCCTCCTGCAGACCCGGACCCCCTCGGCCGGCACCTACGGCGCCACCGGCCGGCACGCCGACGGTGCCCACCGGGCGGTCACCCTGGACGGAGCACTCTGACGTGAGCACCTTCAGCGGCCTGAACACCGCCAACACGGCCCTCTGGGCCCAGCGGCGGGCGCTCGACGTCACCGGCCAGAACATCTCCAACGTCAACACCGAGGGGTACTCCCGCCAGCGCGTGGACCTCAAGGCCATCGGCGGCAGCGCGGTGCCCGCGTTCTACTCCGTCGGCTCGGGCATCGGCGGGGGAGTCAACGCCGATGACGTCACCCGGATCCGTGATGCGTTCCTCGAGGGGCGCGGCCACACCGAGCACGCCAACAGCGCCCGGCTCACCGCGGAGACCGGGGCCTACGAACTCGTCGAGCAGGCGTTCCGGGAGCCCGGCACGACCGGCCTGCAGAACCTGATGGCCGACATGTGGCGCGGGTGGCAGGACGTCGCCAACAAGCCGGAGGACCCCGCGGCCCGCGGCCAGGTGCTCAAGCGACTGGAAACCCTGGTCGGGGGGCTGCACTTCAGCCGCGCCCAGCTGGACGGGCAGTGGGAGCAGACCCGCGACAGCCTCGGCGTCCTCGTGGACGACGTCAACGCGGCCGCCGGCACCATCGCCACGCTGAACACGGCGATCCAGCGGGCCACGCAGAGCGGCCTGCCGGCCAACGACCTCACCGACCAGCGCGACCTGCTGGTCATGAAGCTCGCCGACCAGGTCGGGGTGTCGGTCCGCCCGCAGGCCGACGGCGTCGTGGACGTCGCCGTCGGCAGCGTCACCCTGGTGTCCGGTGGGGTGGCGTCCAAGCTCAAGGTGGCGGGCACGACCGACCCCACCGCCACCGGTGGTGACCCGCCGCGGGTGGTGACCGCCGTCGGTGACCTCACCGTCTCCGTCGGGGGTACGGCCGGTGGGCAGCTGAGCGCCCTGAACTCGATCCTCCCCACCTACCGGGCGGACCTGGACGGCATCGCCGTGGCGCTCGCGGACACGTTGAACGCCGCGCACGCCGACGGCTACGACCTGAGCGGTCTCCCTGGTGGGCCGCTCCTGGGTTCCTCCGGCGGAGCGATCACCGCGGCGTCCATCACCGTCGTGCTCACAGATCCGGAGCGCGTCGCCGCGTCGTCCATCGGGCCCGGCACGCCCAACCTCGACCACGGCAACGCCGACAAGCTGGGGCAGCTGGGGAACGGAGCCGGCTCGCCGGACGCGGCCTACCGCAGGATGATCGTCGAGCTGGGCGTCCAGTCGGCGGTCTCGCAGCGCAATCTCGGCATCCAGTCGGTGATCACCACGCAGGTGGACGCCTCCCGGGAGTCGGTGGCCGGCGTGAACCTCGACGAGGAGATGACCAACATGCTGTCCTACCAGCACGCGTACTCGGCTGCGGGGCGTCTGGTCACCGCGATCGACGAGCTGCTCGACGTGCTGATCAACCGCACCGGCCGCGTGGGGCTGTGATCTGAGTGCGCATCACGCAGAAGGCGGTCAGCCTCACCAGCCTGCAGGGCCTCAACCGCAACCTCGACGCGGTCGCCAGGCTGCAGGAGCGGCTCACCTCCGGCCGGACCATCAACGCGCCGTCGGACTCGCCCACCGGCACCAACAAGGCGATGCAGACCCGGTCGGACCAGGCAGCCGTCGAGCAGTTCGGCCGGAACATCTCCGATGCCGACAGCTGGCTGTCGATCACCGACTCCACGCTCCAGCAGATGCTCGACGTCACCCGGCGGGTCCAGTTCCTCACGACCCAGGGCGCCAGCACCGGCAACTCGTCCGAGGCGAGCCGCACGGCGTTGGCGACCGAGGTGGCCTCGCTGCGGGAGAGCCTGCTGGGCCTGGCGAACACGACCATCCAGGGGCGCCCCCTCTTCGGCGGGGTGAGCACCGGCGCCAAGGCGTACGACAGTGACACCGGCGGCTACCTGGGCATCGCCGGGGCCGGCGGCGCCGACGTCATGCGTCGGGTGTCGTTCACCGAGTCGGTCCGGGTCGACCTGACCGGCCCGGAGGCCTTCGGGCCGCCGGGGGACGACCTGTTCGCGCTGGTCGGTCGGATCGCCGACGACATGGTCAACGACCCGGCGGCGCTCGGGCAGGGGCTCGACGACCTGGACACGGCGATGAAGCGGATGCTCGGCGGCGTCGCCGATGTCGGCGCGCGACAGGCGCGGATCGACCGCGAGCAGCAGATCAACACCGACCTGGCGCTGTCGCTGGAGATCCAGCTCGGCGACGTGGAGAACGTCGACCTGCCGGACACGATCATGCGGCTGCAGATGCAGCAGGTCGGCTACCAGGCGGCGCTGCAGGCGACGGCCAAGGCGATCTCGCCCACGCTCATGGACTACCTGCGCTGATGGCCGGCCGTTCTCGATCCGCCGCATGCGCGGAGGTACCCGCATGACGCCGTCCCGGGCGGTGCTCGCCGAGCGCAGGTCCGTCCCCGGGCGCGCGGCCGCCCCGGCGGCCGCCGTCCCCGCGGTGCAGGCACTCCACCTGGTGGAACCGCTGCCCGGCTTCCCGGGGCACAGCGACTACGTGCTGGTCGCCGCCGAGGACGGCGGCCGGCTCTTCTGGCTGCAGTCCGTGGCGCCGGACGGGCCGCGGTTCCTCGCGATCCCGGCCCGGGCGTACTTCCCCGACTACGCACCGACCCTGCCCGCCGCCGTGCACGTCGAGCTGGGCCTCGCCGCCCCCGCCGAGGCCCGGTTCTACTGCCTGGTGACCGTTCCGGACGGCGACGTCGGGGCCGCCACGGCGAACCTCCGGGCGCCGGTGGTCGTGAACCAGGAGTCGCACCTGGCCCGCCAGGTCGTCCTCCTGGACGGGGCGCATCCCATCAGGGGGCCACTGCGCCGATAACTGTCGAGGGCGGCTGTGCGATCGTGCAGCCGCAGCTCCCGCGCTACGGCGCACCCGCCTGCTCAACGCCAAGGACGGCCACCACACACCCATGGAGGGGTATCCGTGCTCACACTGACCCGCAGCGTCGGCGAGACCATCCGCATCGGGGACGACATCGAGGTCCACGTCGTCGAGGTTCGGGGCGGCACCGTCCGGCTCGGCTTCAAAGCTCCTCGCGAGGTCGCCATCCACCGCGAGGAGGTCTACCGGCAGATCGCCGAGGCGAACCTCCTCGCTGCCCAGGTGACCGCCGACAGCCTGGGGGCGCTCGCGGCGTTCGCCCCTCCTGCGGCCACCGGCGAGACCGTCGACGACCCGGCGGACGCTGCGTCCGACTGACAGATCTGCATGGCGAGCCGCGGACGTCTTTTGGCAGACGATGCCAACGTGTGGCTCCTCAGACGCTGTTCGCGAGCGACACGGGCAACATCTGCCGAAGCATTGGCCCATAACTGCGTATGACACGGCGAGTGTTGTGCCCTTCGATGCCGAGGCCGTAGGGCAGATTTCCCCTCAAGCACGTGACAGGGGGCGATCAGAATGCAACGCAGTGCAGCAGACGCACAGGCCATGGAGCAGGGCGAGCCGGAGTCGGTGGTCGTCCACGTCCAGTTGCGCCCGCGGCGTGGGGCGACGCGCAAGTGCCTGGCCGCCCTCTCGGCGCTGGCCGCCGAGCACGAGGCGGTCTCCTTCGCCGTGACCGGGCTCAGCAAGGACGACCGCGTCGTCCGCGTGACCGTGGGCGTCGACCTCGGGCCCCGGGCCGCCGTGGCGAAGTTCTCGCCCCAGGCCCAGGCCGCCTACGCGTTCGTCAGCGCGATCTTCGCGTCGCTGTACGACCACATGCCGGTCTACACGGCCGAGCCGAGCGGCGCCGAGCGCGCTGCCGCGGCGATGCTCCTCGACAAGGCCGCAGCCGGTGTCCCCGCCGCCGACGTCCTCGAAGGCCTCCCCACCACGCCGGCATTCCCCGTTCCCTCGCCCCGCATGCCGGGGCCGGGCGAGCGCATCCCGGCCTGACGGCCTCCCCGGAACTTCCCGGGCCACCTTCCCCGTGGTCCGTCTTCCCCGTAGTCCCAGGAGAACCGGTGACCGATAACGCCCTGTCCCCGACATCGCTGGCCCCGACGTCGACCGCCATGCCCATGTCCGCCGGGCCCGCGGGTACCGACCCCCGCCACCGCATCCGTCAGCCGCTCGTCTTCGGCGGCATCCCCGAGGCGGAGGGCTGGGTGCTGGCACCCATCACCCCCCGCGACCGCGTCCACTTCCGCGTCGACCACGAGCTGCCCCTGGCGGAGTTCCGCAGCGAGCTCCCCGACGGCGTCACGGTCACCTACGACCAGGGCGACGGCCTCTACCGCGTCGACGGCGCGTGCGGGTCCGCCGCCGTCCTGGCCGACTGGATCCGCGCCTGGGCCGCCCGGCACGGGTCCTCGACCATCGGCCTGCGTGCCGAGACCGACGTCCGGCGCCGGGCACCGCGGGATCTGCCCGCCGACTTCCTGACCGACCTCTGCCGGCACTACGGACCGGTCAGCCTCAAGCGCCTGCAGCGCAACATGAGCACGATCCGGCTGCACCTGCCCGACCCGGACGACCTGGGGCAGCAGGTCTACGAATGGGTGCTGAAGGCCGTCGCGCAGTACGACGAGACCAAGGGCGTCCCGTTCGGCGCCTTCCTCGCGACCCAGCTGTCGAAGTGGGTGCACGACCTGGGCCGCAATGCCCACGGCCGGACCGCGGCGGACACCGAGCACAAGCAGCAGAAGGCGATCGCCGCCTTCATCACCGAGCACCAGCGGCGCCCCAGCGAGAAGGAGCTCGCGGCCTACATGGGCCAGAGCGTGGCCACGCTGCGCCGCAACTCCCAGACGGTGGCGACCCTCAACGGGCTGCGGAACCTGCAGTCCCTGGACGGCGGGCCGGACGCGACCGAGGTCCTGCTGCCGGACTCCTCGGAGGCCCCGGACGAGATCATGGGTGAGGCGGAGCAGACCCTGCTCTCCCACGCCCTCACCGCGGCCTGCGCACCCGACCCCGAGGCCCGGCGCGACCAGCGGGCCGGTCAGCCCAACGTGCTCGGCTGGGCCACCTGGTACCTCACCACGTGGGGCGGCCAGACCAAGACGCAGCTCTCCCAGGAGCTCAACACCTCGGTGCGGAACATGAACGTGTACGCCGACCGCGTGGAGCAGGCCATGAAGAAGCGCCTGGCCGAACTCGTCGACTGACGGTGAGCATCGACGATCAGGTTCCCTGACCCAACGGGGTCCTCCCTCGCCGTCGACCGCGGGGGAGGACCCAGAACCGCGAGGTAGGACGCCGGTTGTCCACAGCCGGCGTCGAGGCGACCCGCAGTGCCGCGTCCCCCGCGAGACTTCCCGACGTGCATCCGGAGCTGAGTGCTGTCGCCGCCGGTCGCCTCGGCGTGTTCACCAGCCAGGAGGCGTTGAGGGTCGGGTACCGGGTGGAGGACATCCGCGCCGAGCTCCGCAGCCGGCGGTGGTCGCGACTCCGGAAGGGCATCTACATCGGCACGGACGGCCTGGTGTCGATGGACACCCGGGAGCGACACCTGATCGATTGCGTGGCAGTGCTGCTGAGCCTCGGTCCAGGACCTGTGCTGAGCCACGCCTCCGCGGCACGGCTGCACGAGCTGACCCTTCCCTGGCGCCACTCGTCGGAGGTGCGGGTCACGGCTGTCGACCAGTGGCGCCGGGGACGCGGGTACCGCGTGGCCCAGGCGACCATGACCGCTGACGAGACCGAACCGTGGTTGATGTTCGGGGCGATGTCGGTGCCTCGCACCCTGGTGGACTGTGCCCGTGAGTGGTCGCTGACCGACGCCGTCGTCGCCATGGACGCGGCGTTGTACGAGGAGAAGGCCACCCGCGCGGAGCTGGTCCGGGCCGTGCTCGGCGGGACTCACCGGGTCGGCATCGCCCAGGCGGCTCGGGCACTCAACCTGTCCGATGGGCGAGCGGAGTCACCGCTGGAGACTCGGGGACGCCTCGCCCTGCTGGCATCCGGACTTCCGCGGCCGGAGTTGCAGGTCGAGATCCATGACGCCGCAGGATTCGTCGGCCGTGTGGATGCCTGGTACGAGGACGCGGCGGTCGCCATCGAATTCGACGGGCAGGTGAAGTACACCGATCCGCAGTACGCATCCTCGCCTGGCGAGGTGCTGTGGAAGGAGAAGCGCCGGGAGGACCGGATGCGCGCGGTCGGGGTACGCGTCGTCCGCGTCGTGAACGACGATCTCGGCCCGCCGTGGCCGGAGATGGCAGCACGTATCGGCGGCCTGCTGGCGGCTCCCTATGTCGGGCCACGCCGCTTCCGGGCCGTGCCCACCGACGAGCCGGGCGGGGCAGTCGACGCAGCGTGATCCCGGGTAGCGCCGCCGTCCTACCTCGTGATCCAGGGTCCTCCCTCGCCGTCGACGATCCTGCTGGCCAATTCAGCGCGGCCTAGTGATCTTGGTTGGCGTGTTGTGTTGCCAGGTGGCCGGGGTTTGATGGTCCGGCGGCCGGTCTTCCCCCGTTCTCCCGGCCGTGGGGTGGTGCTGATGTGTGTGCAGCCGCAGTCATGGCCGGAGCCGGCACCGGAGGTGGCCGCCGCGGTGCGAGCGGCCTATCGGCGGCGGGAGTCGCCGTTGCCGGTGACGATTCGGGATCGGCTCGGTGAGTTGTTCCCGGACCGAGAGTTCACCGAGGCGTTCGGCGTGCGCGGCCGGCCGGGGTGGTCACCGGGTCGGCTGGCGCTGATCACGGTGTTGCAGATGGCTGAGAACCTGACCGATCGGCAGGCCGCCGAGGCGGTGCGGGACAAGATCTCGTGGAAGTACGCGTTGGGGCTGGGGCTGGATGAGGAGGGGTTCGACGCCTCGGTGCTGGCGGAGTTCCGAGCCCGGGTGCTCGCGCACAACCTGGAGCAGCGCGTGTTGGAGTTGCTGCTGGAGGTGTTGAAGGCCGAGGGGCTGGTGACCCCCCGCGGGCGTCAGCGCACCGACTCCACGCACGTGATCTCGGCGGTGCGCGACCTCAACCGGCTGGAGCTGGCCGGGGAGAGCGTGCGCGCGGCCGTCGAGGCGCTGGCGGCGGCGGCACCGGGCTGGTTGGCCGGCGTCGTGGACGTCGCCGACTGGGCGCACCGCTACGGCGCCCGGGTCGACAGCTGGCGGCTGCCGGCCTCCAAGGCCAAGCGGGCCGACCTGGCCGGCGACTTCGGCCGGGATGCGCTGAGGCTGCTGCGCGCGGTGTACGCCGAGCAGGCACCGGGCTGGCTGCGCGAGCTGCCCGCCGTGGATGTGCTGCGCCGGGTGCTGGTGCAGAACTATGTGCTCGGCACCGACACCAGCGGGCGGGAGGTGATCAGGATGCGGGAGGCGGCCGACGGTCTCCCGCCGGGCAGAGTGCGGATCAGCTCGCCGTATGACCCTGACGCCCGATGGGCGGCCAAGGGCGCAGACCTGATCTGGAACGGCTACAAGGTGCACCTGACCGAGACCTGCGACCCGCCAGCCCAGCACCCGGCCCAGCACCCGCCCGAGGAGACGGTCGGGCAGCGGCCGAACCTCATCGTCTCGGTGACCACCACCGACGCGTCGGTGCCGGACTCGGCGATGGTCGAGCCGATCCATGCCACGCTCGCGCAGCGGACTCTGCTGCCCGGCGAGCATCTGCTCGATTCCGGTTATCCCTCGGTCGCAGCAGTGCTCCAGACCGCCCGCCGGTGGGACGTCACGCTGGTCAGTCCGCTGCGCGCCGACCAGTCCCGGCAGGCCCGCGACGGGACCGGCTACGACCGAACCGCGTTCACCCTCGACTTCGACGCCCGGCAGGCCCGCTGCCCCCAGGGTCAGACCAGCACCTGGTGGACCCCGACCCGCGCCCAGCGCGGCACCGAAAAGATCAAGATTGGATTCACCGCCGACACCTGCCGCCCCTGCCCGGTCCGACAGCAGTGCACCCGTTCGACGCTGTCCCACGGGATCGGCCGCCAGCTCGCCGTGCCACCCCGCGAGGTCTACCAGGCCCAGCAGGCCGCCCGAGCCGAACAGAGCACCTTCGACTGGCGAACCCGCTACGCCGCCCGAGCCGGCATCGAGGGCACCATCGGTCAAGGCCTGGCGGTCACCAACCTGCGCTACGCCCGCTACCGCGGCCTGCCCAAAACCAGGCTGCAACACGTGTTCTCCGCCGTCGCGCTCAATCTGATCCGCCTGAGCGCCTACTGGAACGGACACCCTCTGGACCGAACCCGCACCAGCCACCTGACCCGCCTCGACCTCGCCCTGGCCGCCTGACGAATTGGCCAGCAGGATCGTCGACGGTGAGGGAGGACCCTCGATGATCAGGAACCCTGATCATCGAACGGAACGGCGCGCGGGCTGACGGCCACGGACGGGGAACGCGGGAGCCGACCTGGCGTCGAACGGTGCCACCACCGGTCGACGGCGGGAAATGCTGCCCGCAGGGGTCCGTCCGGGTGCCGGGCTGCCGATATCCACCACGTGACGCCCCGCAGCCGCACCCGCCACCGCGTCGCCGCGGTGCCGGACGGTGCCGGACGGCGACCCGCCGGCCACGGGTACCCGGAATGAGCGCCCTCCCGGCCGGCGAGTCCGGGGTCGAGATCCTCGTCCCGCACTGGCTCGCCGCCGATCAGCGGACGCAACTGGCCACGACGGTGCGTCAGGCCTTGACGAGTCGGCCGGTCCATCCCGTCGCCGCTCTCCACCTCGAGGACGTCCTCACCGAGCTCCACGTCGCCGCCGCCCGCGACGCTGTCTGGCCGGCGTCGGCGGCGCGGGTCCGGCGGGCCACCGGCTGGGACTCCGACGTGCTGCCGGTGCGGCTGAGCGCGGCCGAGCTGGCGAGCGTCCTGTCGCTGACCGAGCTGCCGGACCCAATCCGCGCGCTGCTCGACGGGAGTGCCGGCGAATGACCGACACCCGTTTCGGCGGCTCCGCCGGTCTCCTGCAGCGGCTGCGACCGGTGCGCATCGGCGTCGCGGACCTCCGCGAGGTGGCCGACACGGTGCTGCCGGCGCTGACCACCTCCCGCCTCCGACTCCACGTCGTCCAGCGCTCCGGCGCCGGGTCGCTGGTCGTGCTCGAGGAGGACGAGCGGCGGGTGCGGACCCACCTCGGCGAGCTCGCCGACGACATGACGCGTGCCGGGGTGTCCCCGACGCACGAGGGCATCGCCGCCGCGCTCGTCTCCTGGGTGGCCCACCGGCCGGTCACCGACGCCGCCGCCGCAGCCACCGGGATCGCCGTCCTCGACTGGTCCGACCGCAGCGAGACCTCCGTCGGCTGGCGCATCGTCGTCCGCCGGGGAGCGCTGGCCCTGCCGTGGACGCCGTCGTCCTCGGCGGACGCCGACACGATCGGGCGCACCCGTGCCTCGGCCACCGGTCGGGCGCACGACGTCCCGCTCACCCTGCGGGTGGAGGGGCCGGTCGCGCTCTGGGCGCACCCGGAGGTCCCCGTGCTCGCCAGCGCCGCGCTCGTCGCACCCCGCCGGATGCTCGAGCGGATCCAGGCTGCCGGACTGGACCTGACCGACATGCACGTCGTCGTCACGCCGCGACGGCCGGTGGCCTGCGCGGGCCCGGCGGTCGCGGCCCGCCTGGCGGGTGAGACGACGGAGGCGAGCGTCACGCTCGCCTGGTCGCGCCTCGCCGACCTGTCGTGGCTCTGAGGCCTGCCGGCCGCCCGGTCAGCTGATGTAGCCGTACTCCCAGTGCCACGGCTCCGGCTTCTCCCCGCCGGGGGAGGCCCAGGCCGGCTGGACGAATCCGAACCGTGCGGCGTTGGCCGTCATCCAGGTCCACTGCGCCGAGCCAGCGACGTTGATCCCGCCGCACAGGTCGACCGCCAGGGCCCAGCCGTGGTTCGACGTCCCGGGCACTGCCGCCAGCTTCGGCTTGCGGGCGAACGCCGAGACCTGCCCGCCGAGGGAGCGGTAGGAGTCGGTGATGCACAGCCGGGTGCCGAACGCGGCCGCGTAGGCGGCGTCGAGCTGCCCGTAGGACGCCGCGGCGTCGCAGCGCAAGGCGTGCCGGTGGACGCCGAGCCGGCACAGGGCGTCGCCCGGGATCTGACCGTTGCTCCAGCCACCCCAGGCCGCCGTGCGCTCGCCCGGCGGCGGCAGGGCCGCGCCACAGGCTCCGGCCTCGGCCACGGGCAGCGGCGCGTTGGCCTGCGCCGGCGCCGGCAGAGTCACGCGCGTCGCCGACGATCCGGCGGTCATGGGACGCACCGACACCTGGTAGGTGCCCGCCGAGGCCGCGATGACCTCACCGTCGCCGAGATAGATGCCGACGTCCTGCCCACCCGGCGCGTACACCAGGTCGCCGACCTGCACGTCGGCGAGGGGGACGGCCGCACCGGTCGCCCACTGGTCCTGCGGGGGCGCCGGGACGGCGTAGCCGGCCAGCAGCCAGGACGCCGAGGTGAAGCCGCCGCAGTCGTAGGTGTCGGGGCCGCTGGCGCCCGGGACGTAGGGCTTGCCCAGCTGGGACAGCGCGCTGCTGACCGCCGCGACCGTCTCGGCCGGCAGCACCGTGACGGGGCTGCTGCCGACGATCGCCCAGACGACCCCGGGGATCGGCTGACCGGACGCGTCGAGGGCGGGGGACAAGCCGCCGGGGAGGTTCGTGGGGTCGGCGATCTGCGCCGCAGTGGGAAGCTCGATGCCGGCGCCGCTCACCTGGGCGAGGTAGTGCTGCCAGCGGGCCACCGCCTGCTCGTTGCGCGCCTGCTGAGGCCCGGCGACCGGCACCACGCCCAGGCCGGCGAGCGCCGAGGTGATCTCCGGGGTCAGGTCGCCGACGGCCGACCGCACCGTCGCGAGGACGGCGTCGGCGCGGGCGCGGGCGGCCGCGACGGCCGACCGCGCCTGCGCGACGCGGCTGCCGGCGACGGCGAGGGACACGGTGGCGCGCTCGGCGCGGACGATGTCACCGGCCAGGGCGAGGTCGGCGCCATCGGCCACCGCCTGCCCGAGGAGGGCGCCGGCGGTGGCGTCCCCGTCGCGCACGCTGAGACCCAGGAGGGGATGGCGCTGCTGGGGGGTGGCCCGGTAGCGCTCCGCCGCCGTCGCGCCGATCGTCTGCTGCTGCGCCTGCACCTGTTCCAGGGCTGCCTGCTCGGTCTGGCGCGCCTGCTGCAGCTCGGTGCGTCGCTGGGCCACCTCCTGTTCCAGCTGCCGGTAGTGCCCGGCGTCCTGGAGCAGCGAGCTCTGTGCGGTGAGAGCGAGGGCCATGGTGTCGCTGGGGCCCTCGCCCGGTCCGGTGCCGTCGGTGCCGGGCAGCACCAGGGTGGCCACGACCGGCATCAGGAGCGTGCCCAGTGCGACCACCCGGAGACGGACGGACCAGCTCGCCCCGGTCCGGTCGGGGGACCGAGTGGGCTTCCGCCGGGCGGGGCGGGTCGCCGGGCGCTGGGTCGTCGGGCGCTGGGTCGTCGGGCGCTGGGTCGTCGACCGCGCCGCGGCAGGACGGCGGGCGGGGGAGCGGCCGGTCGTCCGGGCAGCGCCCGGAGCGGTGCGCACGGCGGCACCGGTCGCGGTGCGGAGGGCGGCGGCCTGTGCGGGCGTGAGGGGCTGGCCGGCGGCGAGCGCCGAGCGCAGTGCGAGCGCCTCGCGGAGCGCCTGCGCCTCGCGGGCGCTGGGGACCGGCCGGGCGGGGCCCCCGGGACGGGGAGACGTGCGCGATGCAGGCACTGCAGCGTCCCCCGGCGGTCTCGTCGTTCCGTGGCCTGCTCCGGCTGCGGGTGCAGCCGAAGCGTTCTGACCTCGTATCGACGTGCCGAGGGGGATCGCTGAACGGGGGTGTGCGGGCGCTTCACCCCTCGGGGTGAGGGTGAACCTTCCGGGGGGACGGCGTCGGTGACCCGTGCGGGGGAGGGGTCAGGGCGCCCACCAGGCGCCGTGGCGATGGGTCAGGGGGATGCGCAGCTCGCCGCCGTCCTCGGTGGAGACGACGACCTCGACCTTGCTGATGCGGACCGGCGGACCGTCGCCGTCCGGCTCCAGCATGCTGCCGCTGGCGAGGGGGATCGGAGGCACGACGAGGACGTCGTCGCCCGACGGCGGCTCGGTCATCACGGTCCTCCTGGGGTGCGCTGCCCTCGGTGGGCGCCCCCACCGTAGGGGGCGGCGTCGGCGGGCAGGGATCGGGCCGGGCAGCCCTCCCAGGTGGGAAGGCTGCCCGGCCCGATGGCGCCGGAGTGCCGGGCGGTCAGGTCAGCGCTGCGCCAGCGGGACGAAGTTCCGCTCCGTCTCGCCGGTGTAGAGCTGTCGCGGACGGCCGATCTTGGTGGACGGGTCGGCGATCATCTCGCGCCACTGCGCGATCCAGCCGGGCAGCCGGCCCAGCGCGAACAGCACCGTGAACATCCGGGTCGGGAAGCCCATCGCCCGGTAGATCAGGCCGGTGTAGAAGTCGACGTTCGGGTAGAGCTTGCGCTGGATGAAGAACTCGTCCTCCAGCGCGATCTCCTCGAGCTGGCGGGCCAGGTCGAGCAGCTCGTTGTTGCCACCCAGCTTGTCCAGCACGGTGTCCGCGGTGGACTTCACGATCGCCGCGCGCGGGTCGTAGTTCTTGTAGACGCGGTGGCCGAAGCCCATCAGCTTGACGCCGGGCTCCTTGTTCTTCACCCGCTCGACGAAGCGCGGGATGTTCCCGCCGTCGCGCTGGATGGCCTCCAGCATCTCCAGCACCGACTGGTTCGCGCCGCCGTGCAGCGGGCCGAAGAGCGCGTTGATGCCGGCCGAGACCGAGGCGAACAGGTTGGCGTGCGAGCTGCCCACCAGGCGCACGGTCGACGTGGAGCAGTTCTGCTCGTGGTCGGCGTGCAGGATGAACAGCATGTCCAGCGCCTTGACCAGGTCGGGGTCCTGCTCGTAGGGCTCGGCCGGGAAGCCGAACGTCATCCGCAGGAAGTTCTCCACCAACCCGCAGGAGTTGTCCGGGTACAGGAACGGCTGACCGACCGACTTCTTGTACGCGTAGGCGGCGATGGTCGGCAGCTTCGCGATCAGGCGCAGCGTGGAGATCTCCACCTGCTCCTCGTCGAACGGGTCGAGCGAGTCCTGGTAGAAGGTCGACAGCGCGCTGACCGCGGAGGAGAGCACCGGCATCGGGTGCGCGTCCCGCGGGAAGCCCTTGAAGAACTGCTTGAGGTCCTCGTGCAGGAGGGTGTGCCGGCGGATCCGCTGGTCGAACGCGCCGAGCTGGTCGGCGGTGGGCAGTTCGCCGTAGATCAGCAGGTAGGTGACCTCGAGGAAGCTCGACTGCCCGGCGAGCTGGTCGATCGGATAGCCGCGGTAGCGCAGGATCCCGGCGTCACCGTCGATGTAGGTGATCGCCGAGGTGCAGGAGGCCGTGTTCACGAAGCCGATGTCGAGGGCGACCTTGCCGGTCGTCGCCAGCAGCTTGCTCGTGTCGAAGCCGTCGGCGCCCTCGGACGCCTCGACGACGGGAAGGGGTAGTTCTCCACCGGGGTAGCGCAGGGCCACGTCGGCGGAGCCGACTACGGGTGCGCGATCTGTCTCACTCATCACGGGGAGACGTTAGGCCCCTATCGGCCGGCGAGCGACCCTCACACGGCGAGCGGCTGCAGTTCCTGGGCGTGGGCGGTCGCCGAAAGGACGCCGCCCAACAGCGGTGAGGACACCAGCCGCTCGACCCGGTCGAGGGCCTCGTCCGTCGGCGTCAGTTCCCCGGGCACCGTGACGGTGCTGTGTGGCGCGTGGCTCTCCAGCCCGATGTCGCCGCAGTCGTCCGGGGTCTGCCCCACGTCGGCGAGCAGTGCGGTCAGGCAGGCGACGCTGCGCGTCCCCTGCACGTCGTCGTCCGCGACGAACGGCAGGCTCACCCTCAGACGCGGGTGGACGGCAGCGAGCGCGAGCAACCGGCTCGTCCATGCCGGGTGGTCCTGCCACCCCTGTGCCACACGGGCGAGGATCGGAGAGTCCACCTCGCGGATGAGCGCCGCGCTCAGGTCCGACTCCATCGTGGCGTCGAACAGGGTCCCGAGGGGCCCGGCCATGCGTCGAGGATCGGGGCTGGCCGGAGCCGGGGAGAACGCGCTGAGCAACAGGGCGCCGTACCGGTCGTCCGTGGGCGAATCCCCCAGCTCGTCGATGCTGCCGGCCGGGAGAGAGCGTGCCTGCTCGTACAGGGACTCCAGCCGCGAGCGCCATCCGGATCCGTCGTGCACCGCGAGCACCCCGGCCCGGGCGTCGGCCCCCTCCGACCGCCTCAGCTCGGGGTCGACGGCGAGGCGGCGCACGGCCACGGCGAACTGCTCGGGGGTGGTCGCGACGGGGCGCTCGTCGAGTCCGGGAGAGCACGTCTGGAAGATGCGCGCAGGATCCCCCTCGGGGGCGTCGGCCAGCGCGACGACCGGCAGACCGAGCATGGCCGCCTCCAGCGGCGTCGTCCCGGCTCGGGTCGGGTAGGACTCGAGGTAGATGTCGCCGAGGGCGAAGTACGGGGCAGAGTCGGGCACCCTCCCCACCACGAAGACCCGTCCGGGGTAGCGCTTGCTCAGGCGGTCCCAGTTCGCGTCGGGCGTGACGCCGACGAGCACGAAGCTCAGCTGAGGGGACCAGTGCAGGACGCGGTCGAGCACGTGGTGCATCCCGCGACCCCAGCAGGCGGCCACCTTCCAGTTGTCGCTGACGGTCAGGGCCACGACGGCGTCGGGGCGGATGCCGAGTTCGCGGCGCAGCGCGTCGCCCGGGGACGACGTCATCGCCTCGACCGGCATGGGCAGCACGCCGATCCGCGCGTCGGGCACGCGGCGCAGTTCGACGTCGAGCTCGCGGGCATGGGTGCGCAGGTCGCACAGCAGATCAGCGCCGGCGACGCCGAGCCAGAACGAGAGGTCGGCATGGTTCTCGTACACCACGGGCGGACGGACGCCGGGCAGGTTGACGGCGGCGAGCGCGACGGCGTCGTAGGGGTGCACGTGCAGGACGACGAGATCCGCCCGGTCCATGTGCTGGCGGAGTGCGCGGGCCCGGTCCAGGAGGTCGTGGGCGGTCGATCGCAGGTCGTGCAGGTCACCGCCCGCGTCGCGCACCGACTCGACGAGGCGGTCGGGTACCGGACCGAGCTGGTTGGTCAGGACGACGTCGCTGGTGCGCTCGTCCAGGTTCATCCACCGCCACACCAGCCGGGTGTGACCACCGATGGAGTAGGCCTCGGACAGGACGTGCAGGATCCGTCCCCGGCGGCGCTCGCCGTCGACCTCGACCCGGCCCGAACCCCGGACGGCGCGGACCACGGTGCGCTCGAGGCGTAGATCGCTCAGCAGACCCACCGGAGCGAGCCAGGCGTAGTTGCCGGCCAGCATCGCCGCCCGGAGCGTGTGTTCCACGTCGCCCTGCCCGGCGTAGTGCCGGGCCATCTCGACCAGGAGTTCGTAGTGTCGCCGGTTCTCGGCGATGACTCCGGGTGAGTGGTCCGGGGGACGGTGCACGGCTCAGCCTCCAGCGCTACGGGCGAGGCCGGTCCCCGTCCACGTCTCACTGAATCGGCAGGTGCCGGCTCCGCAGTGACCCCGGGCGCCGCCGCTGGGCCCGACCCTCGGGCGGGCAGGCCGTGGTGTCCCGCGCTGGACGCGACACCGGACCGCCCGCCCCCTTCGTCACGGGTGGGTCATCGAGAGGACGTCGAGAGCCTCGTCGAGCTGCTGCTCGGTGAGCTTGCCCTGCTCCACGTAGCCGCGCTCCAGGACGACCTGGCGGATCGTCTTCTGCTCCTTCAGCGACTGCTTGGCCACGATCGCCGCTTCCTCGTAGCCGATGTACTTGTTCAGCGGCGTCACGATCGAGGGCGAGGACTCGGCCAGCTCGCGGCACCGGTCCACGTTGGCGGTGATGCCGTCGACGGTCCGGTCGGCCAGGATGCGGCTGACGTTGGCCAGCAGGCGGATGGACTCCAGCACGTTGCGGGCCATCAGCGGCAGGGTCACGTTGAGCTCGAAGTTGCCCGTCGTCCCGGCGAAGGTGACGGCGGCGTCGTTGCCGATGACCTGGGCGGCGACCTGGATGGTCGCCTCCGGGATCACCGGGTTCACCTTGCCCGGCATGATCGAGCTGCCCGGCTGGAGGTCGGGGAGGAAGATCTCGCCGAGCCCGGTCCGCGGGCC
Source organism: Blastococcus colisei (assembly GCF_006717095.1). Taxonomy (NCBI): domain Bacteria; kingdom Bacillati; phylum Actinomycetota; class Actinomycetes; order Geodermatophilales; family Geodermatophilaceae; genus Blastococcus; species Blastococcus colisei. The sequence goes on along the minus strand of NZ_VFQE01000002.1, from coordinate 170,040 downwards.
CGAACCCATCCAGCGCAGGTCGTTGGCGATCTTCACCAGGCCGACGGCGATGGTCTTGAGCTGGCCCGAGGCCTCCACCAGCGCGTCCCGCGAGCTCTGCGCCTCGAAGTGGTTGCGCGCCTCCGAGAGCGGCAGGTCCATGTCGGCGGCGAGCATCTCGATGATGGCGGCGGCGAAGCCGGGCGGGGTGTTGATGCCGGTGCCCACCGCTGTGCCGCCCAGCGGCAGCTCGCCGACCCGGGGGAGCGAGGCCTGCAGGCGCTCGACGCCGTAGCGGACGGCTGCCGCGTAGCCGCCGAACTCCTGGCCCAGGGTGACCGGGGTGGCGTCCATCAGGTGGGTCCGGCCGCTCTTGACGACCTCGGCGAACTCCTCGGCCTTGCGCTCCAGGGAGGCCTCGAGGTGCTGCAGCGCCGGGATCAGCGTCACGACGATGGCGCGGGTGGCGGCGATGTGGATCGCCGACGGGAAGACATCGTTGGACGACTGCGATGCGTTGACGTGGTCGTTCGGGTGCACGGGCCGGCCGAGCGCCTCGGTGGCGAGGGTGGCGATGACCTCGTTGGTGTTCATGTTGCTCGACGTCCCCGAACCGGTCTGGAAGACGTCGATCGGGAAGTGCTCGTCGAACTCTCCGGTGGCCACGCGCGTGGCGGCCTCGGCGACGGCGGCGGCGATCTCGCGGTCGAGCACCCCGAGGTCGGCGTTCACCGTGGCGGCGGCACCCTTGATCGCGGCCAGCGCACCGATGAGCTCCCGTTCGATGGGGGTTCCCGAGATCGGGAAGTTCTCGACGGCGCGCTGGGTCTGGGCCCGCCACTTCGCCCAGGCCGGAACGCGGACCTCCCCCATGGAGTCGTGTTCGATGCGGTACTCGGTGCCGTCCTGCTGAGGGGCCACGCTGCGCTCCCGGGTGTGGTGGATGGTGACAGTGCTCCGCAAGGGACCCTAGACATCAGCGGGTGGACGTGCGGTTCCGGTCCGGTCCCGGGGAGCCGATGACGGCGGCGACGGCGGGACCCTGCCGGCCGCACGCATCGAGCCGAGGAGTTCCCTTGTCGCAACCGCCCACCCCGCCCGTGGACGGTCCGGCGCCGTCGTCCCCGCAGCCGTCGGGTCAGCCCTCCGCTCAGTCCTCGGCCGAGGCGGCGACGCGGTCGGACCCCTCGGGTTGGGCGCCGCCGCCAACGCCGTCCTGGGCGCCGTCCTGGGCGCCGTCCTGGGCGCCGCCCGTCCCTCCTGGCGGGCCGGTCGCCGGTTCCCAGGCCTCCGGTCCGCATGCGGCCGCTCCCGCGCGGCCGACGGGGACGCTCCTGCTCGCGCTGGTGGCCGTGGCCGGATTGCTGATCGGAGTGGTCGGCTCCGGCCTCGTGGTCACGGCGCTGTTCACCGCCAGCGCCGAGGACATCGGCCAGGAGATGGCCGAGCGAGTGGGATCCGCCGTCGAGCGGGGCATCGTCGACGGGACCAGACAGGCGATGGAGGAGGCGATGGGTGCCTTCCCCGAGGACCTGGGGTTCCCGAGTGGACCGGTTCCGACCTCTGAGCAGTTCCCGCCCGTGCCGCCGGAGGACTTGGGGCCCGATCCCGTCCTCGACGACTACGCCCAGCTGTGCTTCGACGGGGCGCTGCAGGCGTGCGATGACCTCCTGTACGAGTCGCCCCCGATGTCGGACTACGAGACCTACGCGACCACCTGCGGTGGCCGGGTGAAGGAGTACACCGTCATGAGCTGCACCGAGCTGGAGTAGCCCAGGCGGGTGCCCCGGGAATTGGCGCGAGCAGCGCCGGCTGTGGCGGCGGGGCTCCGGGCCCTACCATCCACGAGCGCTGATCCCGTCGCCGCCTCGAGGAGTGCCCATGTCCCAGCCGCCGTACCCGCCGCAGGGCGGCAACGAGCCTGGTGGAGAGCATCCTGGCCGGCCGGGGTGGAACCCGCCGAACGGTGCCGACGAGCCCACCCGACAGTTCGGTCCTCCGGGTGGCGAGGGGCAGCGCGACCAGACGCGGCAGTTCGGTCAGCCGGGCTACGGCCAGCAGCAGCCCTACGGCCAACAGCAGCCCTACGGGCAGCAGCCGGGTCAGCCGCCGCCGTACGGGCAGCTGCCGCCGTACGGGCAGCCGCCGTACGGGCAGCCCGGCTACGGGCAGCAGCCCTATGGCCAGTACGGGCAGCCCGGCCAGCAGTGGGGCCCGCCCGGTGGGCAGCCGCCGAAGAGCAACAAGAGCACGCTGGTCGCCCTGGCGGTCGCGGGCGTGGTGGTGCTGGCCGCCGTAGGTGTAGCCCTGTGGTTGCTGCTGCGCGACGAGGGCGGCGGCTCCACCGCCGCCGTCTCGACCTCGAGCGCCAGCAGCAGCGAGGCCAGCCCCTCCACTTCCGAGCGCAGCAGCCCCTCGAGCTCCCGCCCGTCCTCCGCCCCGACCGAGTCCGAGCCGTCCGGGGAGATTCCGCCGCCCACCGTGACACCGGAGGGACTCGGGAACGACCCGCTGCTGGACGGCTATGCCCAGGACTGCTACGGCGGCGACATGGACGCCTGCGACTCGCTGTTCCTGGAGTCCGACTTCGACTCGGCCTACGAGGACTACGGCGACACGTGCGCAGGCCGGCAGCCGGTCGGCACGGGCATCCTCTGCACGGTGACCTTCCCGACCGACTGATCGCGCCCTGCCGGGGGGCCCGGCCCTAGCCCTGCCCGTCCTCCCGGTCGAAGGGCACCGCGGAGTAGGCGCGCAGCTTCTCCAGCGAGTGCAGGCTGTCGATCGAGCGGATCGTCCCCGACCTCGACCGCATCACCAGCGACTGCGTGGTGCAGCCGCCGGAGCTGTAGCGGACGCCGCGGAGCAGCTCGCCGTCGGTGATGCCCGTGGCCACGAAGAAGACGTCACCGCGGACCAGGTCGTCGATGTGCAGCACCCGGTCGAGGTCGTGCCCGGCGTCGATCGCCTTCTGCCGCTCGTCGTCGTCCTTGGGCCATAGCTTGCCCTGCAGCGACCCGCCCATGCACTTGAGCGCGCAGGCCGCGATGATCCCCTCGGGCGTCCCCCCGATGCCGAGCAGCAGGTCCACGCCGGTGCCCTCGCGGGCGGCGGCGATCGCGCCGGCGACGTCGCCGTCGGTGATGAACGTGATGCGGGCGCCCGCCTCGCGCACCTCGTGGACGAGCTGCTCGTGGCGCGGGCGGTCGAGGATGCACACGGTGACGTCGCCCCGAGAGCTCTTCTTCGCCTTGGCGATCCGCCGGATGTTCTCGGCGACCGGGGCGGTGATGTCGACGACGTCGGCAGCGGCGGGGCCGGTGGCCAGCTTCTCCATGTAGAAGACCGCCGACGGGTCGTACATCGCCCCGCGCTCGGCCACGGCCATGACGGCGATGGCGTTGGGCATGCCCTTGGCCATCAGGGTGGTGCCGTCGATCGGGTCGACGGCGACGTCGCACTCCGGCCCCTGCCCGTCGCCGACCTGCTCGCCGTTGTAGAGCATCGGCGCTTCGTCCTTCTCGCCCTCGCCGATGACGACGACGCCTCGCATGCTCACCGTGCCGATGAGGGCGCGCATGGCGTCGACCGCGGCGCCGTCGCCGCCGTTCTTGTCACCACGTCCCACCCAGCGCCCGGCCGCCATGGCCGCCGCCTCGGTCACCCGGACGAGCTCCAGGGCGAGGTTGCGGTCGGGGGCGGGCCGGTCGGTGCTGAAGCCATGGCTCGTGGGGAGGGGGCCTTCGGGAACGGGCAGCGACACGGGGACCTCCTGGAGAAGGACCCCGTCCTTCCCACCCTTCGCAAGCTCAGGGCGGGGCCCGGGACGGGGCCATGGGCGGCGAGGCGGAAGAACGTTGCTGCGATCCTAGGTGCATGACCGGAGCCGGCCCGACGAGCGAGCACGCACCCGACCCCGCGGAGCCGGCGACACCGCCGGTGTCGCCGGCCGTCGAGCGGGCGAACCGGATGAATGCGGCCAACATGGTGCGGTCGCTGCTGCCCCTGGTGGTCATCTGCCTGCTCATCGTCGGGTGGCAGGCATTCCGCTCGAGTCCGGACGTCGGTGTGCGCACGGTCGACCCGTCATCGGCGGTCCAGCTCGCCGCCGCGCGGGCCGGCTACGAGCTGCTGGTCCCGACCGGTCTGGACGAGGGCTACCGCCCGACCAGTGCCCGCACCGACGCCGGCGACGCGGGGGAGGGCGACCCGGTCACCCTTCAGATCGGCTACCTGACGCCGGAGGAGGAGTTCGCCGGGTTCGTGGTGAGCGACGACCGGGCCGCCGATCCGGTGGCCGCGGTCCTCGACGGCGCGGAGGAGCAGGGGACGGTCGAGCTCGCCGGCCGGAGCTGGGCCCGGTCGACGACGGTGGACGGCGAGACGGCGCTGTGGCGGGAGGCCGACGGGGTCACCGTCCTGGTGAGCGGCTCGGCGTCCGACGAGGAACTGCAGGTCATGGCGGAGTCGGTGGCGCCCTACACGGGTTGACCGGCGGTGCCGGGGCGGCAGCAGGATGACGATCCTGTGTCGAACATCACGACATGGTGTCTGACGGGTGCGTCGCGTGTCGGCTCGCGCCGGCTTCCGGGACGCTTCCGCCACACCAGCCACGCGAGTGACCTCGCACTCCCTCGGAGGAGCCTCGATGCCCCCTCGTGCCTACTGCCCCGGCGGCGACCACCGACCCCCGTCCTCGGGCGGCTCGTGTGCCTGCGGGATGGTGACCCGTGTCATGAGCCGAGCACCCGGAACCGAGCCGCGGCCTCTCGTGCCGCCGGACGTGCGTGACGCTCTCGCCCGCTGCCTCTACGACGGGCCGGGTGATCCGCTGGCTCCCGACGCCACCGACCACCGGCCGGACGACCTGCGGATGTCGGGCCTCCTGCGCCGGCGCGCCGACCGGATCATCGCGGCGATGGCCGCGGCCGGTCTGGTGGTCACCGCCGACGGCGGGCTCTCCCGGGCCGCCTGACGTCCGCGCGGACGGCGCCGGTCAGGACCGGTCGGCGTCGTCCGCCGGCGCGGCCGCGGCCAGCCGCTCCCTGGCCCGGTCCAGCCAGTGCTGGCAGAGCTTCGCCAGCTCCTCACCGCGCTCCCAGAGCGCCAGTGACTCCTCGAGCGTCAGGCCGCCGGCCTCGAGCCGGCGGACGACGTCGGCGAGCTCCTCGCGGGCCTGCTCGTAGGTGGTCGTCGGCTCGGCGTTCTCGGTCACGGTCGCTCATCCTCCCCGTCGCCGGGCAGCTCGACCCGCACGGGGATCCGGCCGTCGGCGACCCGGACGCGGAGTCGCTCTCCGTCGGTGACCTCCGCCGGGTCGCGGACCAGCGATCCGTCGGCCTTCTGGAGGACGGCGTACCCGCGCTCGAGGGTGGCAGCGGGGGACAGGGCCGCCACCCGGGCGCGGGCGTGCTCGAGGTCGCGCCCGGCCCCGTCGACCCGGTGCGCCAGGGTCCGGCGGGCGCGGGTCCGGAGGGAGACGACGTCCTCCTCCCGCCCGTGCAGCAGCCGATCGGGTGAGGCCAGCACCGGGCGGGTCCGCATCGACTCCAGCCATCGCTCCTGCTGCTCGACCCGGCCGGTGAGCACCTGGCGGGCCCGGGAGCGCAACCCGTCGACGAGACGGCGCTGCTCGCCGATCTCCGGCACCACGCGGTGGGCGGCGTCCGTGGGCGTCGCGGCACGGACGTCGGCGACGTGGTCGACCAGCGTGGTGTCCGTCTCGTGGCCGACCGCCGTGACGACCGGCGTGCGGGTCGCGGCGATGGCGCGCACGAGACCCTCGTCGGAGAAGGGCAGCAGGTCCTCGACCGAGCCGCCGCCACGGGCGATCACGATGACCTCGACCGCGTGGTCGGCATCGAGCCGGCGCAGGCCCTCGATCACGTTGGCCGCGGCCTGCGGGCCCTGGACGGCGCAGTTGAACATCTCGAAGCGGATCGCCGGCCACCGCCGCCGCGCCGTCACCAGGACGTCGCGTTCGGCGGCGCTGTCCCGGCCGGTGATGACGCCGACCACGGCGGGGGCGAAGGGGAGGGGGCGCTTGCGGGCGGCGTCGAAGAGGCCCTCGGCCGCCAGCAGCCGACGGATGCGCTCGATGCGGGCCAGCAGCTCACCGAGGCCGACCGCGCGGATCTCGGTGGCCCGCAGCGAGAACGAGCCCCTGGCGACGTAGTAGTCGGGGCGCGCCCGCACGATCACGCGGGCGCCCTCGGTCAGCTCCAGGCCGGGGCGCTCGGCGACGTCGCGGTGACAGGTGACCGGCACGGACAGATCCGCGGCCGGGTCCCGCAGGGTGAGGAAGACGGTCGCCGCCCCACCGCGGCGGGAGAGCTGGGCGACCTGCCCCTCGACCCAGACCTCACCGAGGCGGCCGATCCAGTCGGCGATCTTGCGCGCGACGGTGCGGACCGGCCAGGGCGCCTCGGGGGAGGAGGGGGCGGTCACACCCCCGAGCGTGCCATCAGCCTCCGACGGATCATGCGCCGCGGGGGGCCAGTGGGCTGGACTCGACCGCCTGCTGCTCGAGCTTCTCCAGGCGGTTGCGCAGCAGCCGCACGTACGGCTCACGGGCCCGCGTCGCCTCCTCGTAGGCAAGGAGGTCCTGCACCGTGCTGAGCGCGTAGCCCCGGAGGCGGCCGCGCAACTGGGCGATGGAGAACCCGTCGTAGCCGTCGATCGGTGCCGTGCCGGCGGCCTGGGACCCGGAGAGCTCGCTGGCGCCCTGCGGGTCGTCGGTCGGGGCGGCGGACGTCTCGCCCACCGCGTCGACGGCCGCGCCCTCGGCGATGGCGCTGTCCTCCGCGGAGGTGTCGCTCGCGCCCACGTCGGTGCGGACACCGGTGGCGGCGGCGACGTCGGACCCGCTCTCGTCCGTGGCCCTCGCCGGCCCGGCGTTGGTCTCCGTGGCAGCGGTGTCGGTCGCCTCGGCGCGCTTCCCTGCCTTGGCGCCCTTGCCGGAGCTCGCCTTCGCGGCCTTGCGGGGCTTGGTCGTCGTGCGTCCCTCCGCCTCAGCGGCGGGAGCCTCCGGCGCCGCGGCTTCGGCGGCGGGCGTCTCCGGCGCCGCGATGCCCTCGTCGGTGACGGCCGCGTCGACGGTGGCGATCTCACCGTCCGGGGTGAGGACGTCGACGCTGGTGGCCACGTCCGGGGTCTGGTCGGGCTCGGCGGTCGCGGCGGCGGAGTCGTCGGACTCCAGCAGGGCGGACTCCAGCGCTGCGGCGTCCTCGGTGGCCGGGGTGTCCTGGACCAGGGAGAGGGCGGGCGCGTCGGGGCTGGTCTCCTCGAGGGTGGGCGCCTGGTCGACCAGCTCGTCGATCGCGATCTCGTCGAGGATCTCCTCGATGGCCGGGGCCTCCTCGGTCAGCTCCTCGATCGACTGCTGGCCGGTCTCCACCTGATCGGCGAGCTCGTCGACGACGGCGGTGACGGCATCGGCAGGCGGGTCGGCGGGCAGCGTCCGGACCTCGTCGTCGGTGAGCGTCTCGTCGAGGGGGAACGAGTCACCCGCGCGGTCGAAGGCGGACTCGCGGTAGCCGTTGGACGGCCGGGTGACGGTGGCCGGCTCGACGTCGTCGTCGTCGAAGGTGGCGAGCCCGGGCTCGTTCTCGCCGCGCAGGCCGGTGAACAGCTCGTCGCCGCGGGCGACCAGGCCGGCGTACTGCTGCTGCACCTTCATCGCGTGCTGCATGGCCATGCCGATGAGTCGCACCGGGAGGCCCGGCAGCGTCTCCGGAAGCTTGCGCGCCTCGTCCACGACGGTGGCTGCCAGACCGGCGGCAGCGCGGACAACCTCAGGGATCTCTCGAGCCATGCGCACAGCGTGCCCCACATCCTGCGGCCCGACACGCGATGTGTGCAGATCCACCCGGGGAGGTGGCCGTGTCCGGTCCCACCCCGCGGAACGGGGAGCCTCGGGCGGAACCCACTTACCATGGGTGCATGGCTGATCAGCGCGGACGCGTCCTGCTGGCCGATCCCCGGGGCTACTGCGCCGGCGTCGATCGGGCGGTGGTGGCCGTCGAGCGGGCCCTGGAGATCCACGGCGCCCCCGTCTACGTCCGCAAGCAGATCGTCCACAACAAGCACGTGGTGGCGACGCTGGAGCGACGCGGGGCGATCTTCGTCGAGGAGACCGATGAGGTGCCCGAGGGGTCGGTCGTCGTCTTCAGCGCGCACGGGGTGTCGCCGGCGGTGCACGAGGAGGCGGCCGGCCGGCAGCTGCGCACCATCGACGCGACCTGCCCGCTGGTGACGAAGGTGCACCAGGAGGCCAAGCGCTTCGCCCGCGACGACTACGACATCCTGCTGATCGGTCACCGCGGCCACGAAGAGGTCGAGGGCACCGCAGGTGAGGCGCCGGCCCACGTCCAGCTGGTGGACGGTCCCGAGGACGTGGCCAACGTCCAGGTGCGCGACCCGGAGAAGGTCGTGTGGCTGTCCCAGACGACGCTGTCGGTCGACGAGACGCTGGCGACGGTCGACCAGCTGAAGAACCGGTTCCCCGGGCTGCAGTCACCGCCGAGCGACGACATCTGCTACGCCACCCAGAACCGTCAGCAGGCCGTGAAGCAGATGGCCGCCGACTGCGATCTCGTGCTCGTCGTCGGCTCCACGAACAGCTCGAACTCGGTGCGGCTGGTCGAGGTGGCGCTGGAGGCCGGCGCCCGCGACTCGCACCTGGTCGACTTCGCCGCCGAGATCGACCCGGCCTGGCTCGAGGGCGTGGGCACCGTCGGGGTCACCAGCGGCGCGTCGGTACCCGAGGTCCTGGTGAGCGAGGTCCTCGACTGGCTGGCCGAGCGCGGCTACGCCGACGTCGAGACGGTGAAGGCCGCCGAGGAGCGACTGGTCTTCGCCCTGCCGCACGAGCTCCGCCGCGCCGAGAAGGCCGCGCAGACCGCCGGCGACTGACCATGGTGATCAGGTTCCCTGATCACCATGGGTCCTCCCTCATCGTCGACCGCGGGGGAGGACCCTGCACAGTGAGGTAGGACGGCGGTGCGAGGGCGCGCTCCGGCGGGACACGCCGTTGCTGCCGGCTGCGCTCAGCGCCGGGCGGCCAGGCGGACCAGGGCCAGCACGAGGGCCACGGCCGTCGCGATCCCCATGGTCGGGAAGCCGCGCACCAGCAGCGTCGCGATCGTGGGCAGGTTGAAGCTCGCCGACGGTGCGAGGCCGATGTTCACGAGCGCCACGGTGACGAAGACGAGCGGCGGCGCGACGACGACGGACGCGAGGTCGCGACGACGCGCGACGAGAGCGGCCAGCGCGGTGACGCCGACCAGCGCGACCAAGGTCACCAGGCCCAGGCCCATGCCGACGAACGAGTCGATCCCGGCGCCCGCGAGAGTCACCAGGAACATGCCGATGACGGCGACGGCTCCGCGAACCCGGCCGCCGCGCCCGGCCGACGTGCCGGCTTCGCGACTGCGTGTCGCGCCCGCCGTGCTCCGGGGCTGCCTCGCGGGGGCGTCGACGTAGTCCTCGTCCACGCGGCCGCGCGGACGGTCCGCCCTCGGACGGAGCGGCGGCTCCGCACTGCGGCGGGACGACGGCGGCCGGGAGGCGCGCTGGGGCCGGTCCGCGCTCACCGGACGGCCGGACCGGGAATCAGCGGGGACCGGCGCTCGACCGGGCCGGGCCCCGCTCCGAGACCATGCGTCTGCAGTGGCCATGGCGCTCCTCCGTCCCCGTGTCACCGTGGCCGGCCCCGGTGGCCGAACCTTCCGCGACCACGGTAACGACCGAGACCCCGACTGAGGTGCAGGACGGCGCCGAGTTGCGCTGCGACGGCGCTGCGGGGCCGGCCAACGGTGTGGGTGGGACCGGCGGGACGGCTGCGCCGACGCCGGCGGCGGCCTCTCAGCCGGTCGTGCCGTCCCGGCTCTGCTGCCGATCGTCGTCGAACGCCGGCTCGGCCGGACGCAGGCTGCGGACCGTGGCCTCGAGTGGCTCGGGCGTCGGCACGGGGCTGTCGGCGATGCCCAGGTCGTCGAACCGGCGAGCCGCCGTCAGGACCGATCGCTCGTAGGAGCCGACGGTCTCGTTGAAGCGGGTCATCGTCGTGCCCAGAGCGGAGCCGAGGCGGGTGAGGTGGCCCGACAGGGTGCTCAGCCGGGCGTGCAGCCGGCGACCGACCTCCAGCACCTGGTCGGCGTCGCGGGCCAGTCGCTCCTGCCGCCAGGAGTACGCGACGGTGCGCAGCAGTGCCAGCAGGGTGCTCGGGGTGGCGAGCACGACGTCGCGGGAGAAGCCGTACTCGAGCAGGCCCGGCTCGGCTTCCAACGCCGTCATCAGGAAGCCGTCGGAGGGCACGAAGAGCACGGTGAACGGTGCTGCCGGCCGGAAGGCGGTCGGATAACGACGGGCGGCCAGCTGGTCGACGTGGGCCCGCAGCTGGCGGGCGTGCATCGCGACCCGCTGGTCGCGCACGCCCTGATCGGTGGCCTGGACCGCCTCGATGTAGCCGGTGAACGGCACCTTCGCGTCGACGATCACCTGACGGCCGTCGGCGAGGGTCACGATCAGGTCGGGCCGGACGCCGGCGCCCTCGTCGTTGGTGCCCCCCGGCTGCTCGACGAAGTCGCAGTGCTCGACCAACCCCGCGACCTCGACGACCCGGCGCAGCTGCACCTCGCCCCAGCGGCCGCGCACGTGCGGGGTGCGCAGGGCGGTGACCAGGGCCGCCGTCTCGTGCGTGAGCTGAGCCGAGGCCTGGCCGACGGTGCCCATCTGCTCGCGCAGCTCGCCGTGCGCGGTGGCACGGGCGCGCTCCATGCCGGCCAGCAGCCGGTGCAGGTGGTCCAGCGACTCGTGCACCGGTTCCAGGCCGGCGCCCTCAGGGCGGCGACGGGACAGCAGCGTGACCACCCCGAGGGTGACGGCGGTGGCCAGCAGCGCGCCCAGGAGGAGACCGGTGAGCAGGGAAGCGGCGTCCATGGTTGGCGAGCCTGCCGGACGGGTCCGACACTTCCGCCCTCGAGGCAGTGGAAGCCCTACCCCTGCTCGCAGGCGCTCCGGTGGGGGGAGCTTCCGATGCCTCAGAAGGATCAGGCGTGGACGGGGGCGTGGGCCGCTTCGTGGTCGAGCAGCCACCGCTTGACCGGCGTGCCCCAGCGGAAGCCGCCGAGGCCGCCGTCGGACCCCAGCACCCGGTGGCAGGGGACGAACAGCGCCGCCGCGTTGCGGGCGCAGGCGTTGGCCGCCGCGCGGATCGCGGCCGGCCGCCCGCAGCGGGCGGCGAAGGCGGCGTAGGTGTCGGGCCGTCCGGCGGGCACCGTCCGGAGCACGTCCCAGGCCTCCTGGAGGAAGGGGCCCGACCGCTGGCGGACGACGACGTCGTCGATGGCCGTGACATCGCCGGCGAAGAACTTCTCCACCTGGTCGAGCACCGGCAGGTGGTCGACGAACTCGCTGCCCGCGGGGCGGAGTGAGGTGTGCACGACCGGCAGGAGGTCGGCGACGTCGGCGGTCCAGCCGCTGGCGATCACGACGTCCCGCCCGCCGGCATCGGTGTCGACGACGACGGTGAAGGGACCGGGTGGAGTGGGAACGGTGGCGTGCCGGGCCAGGGTCGGGATGGTCATCAGGCGCTCCTCTGGAGTTCGGGTGCGGGGGTGGTCGGGCGGGTGAGGGGTGTGGTCGGACGGGTGAAGAGGGACGGCACGGCGAGCGCCCAGAGGTGCAGGACGGCGTAGGACCGCCAGGGCCGCCAGCGAAGGGCAGCATCGGCGTCGGAGCTGCCGAGGGCGGCCAGCGACCTCCGGAGTGCCAGATCACCGGGCAGCCAGACGTCGGGGTCGGCGAGGCCGCGGAGCCCGACCAGCGCCGCCGTCCACGGGCCGATACCGGGGACGGCGAGCAGCGCCCGGCCGGCCTCCTCGCGGTCGGCGCCCGGGTCGAGGGCGATGTCGCCGGAGGCGAGCGCGGTCGCCAGCGCCGAGACCGTGCGGCGCCTGGCACCGGTCAGACCGACGGCGCTCAGGTCGGCGTCGGTCAGTGCGGCGGCCCGGGGGAAGGCATGGGTGAGCGTGCCGACCGGCTCGGCCAGGGGAGCGCCGGCCGACAGCAGGCGCGTCGTGAGCGTGCGGGCGCCGGCGACCGACACTTGCTGACCGAGGACGGCGCGGATCGCCAGCTCGTCGGCGTCCGGGGAGGCGGGCACTCGCCGTCCCGGAGCGGCGGCCACCAGCGGAGCGAGGGCGGGGTCGGCGCCCAGGACGTCGTCGACGGCGGCCGGGTCGGCGTCCAGGTCGAGCATCCGGCGGCAGCGGGTCACGGCCGGACCCAGGTCGCGCAGCTCGGCGAGGCGCAGCCGGGCGGTGACGGCCGCGCCGCCGTCGGGAGCGGGGGAGAGCCGCACGACCGCCGGCCCGTGCGGCAGGTCGAGCACGCGGGAGAACGTCGTCCCGTCCCACTCCTCGAGCCCGGGGACGGCGTGCGCGCCGAGGAAGAGCAGGACCTCGGCCGCCTCGTAGGGCGCGCGGGCGGCCAGGCGCAGGGTGAGCCACCCGGGGGCCGCGCCGGTGGCGCCCGCGCTCTTCCGGCGCAGCTCGGTGGGAGTGGTCGCGAACACCTCGCGGACGGTGTCGTTGAACTGCCGGATGCTGGCGAACCCGGCCGCGAAGGCGACGTCGGCCATCGGCAGGTCCGTGGTCTCGACGAGGATCCGCGCGGTCTGCGCTCGCTGCGCACGGGCCAAGGCCAGCGGCCCGACCCCGAGCTCGCCGACCAGCAGGCGGTGCAGCTGGCGCTCCGAGTAACCGAGCCGGGCGGCCAGACCCGGTACCCCGGAGCGCTCGACCTCGCCGTCGGCGATCAGCCGCATGGCGCGGGCGACGATGTCGGCGCGGACGTCCCACTCCGGCGACCCGGGGACGGCGTCGGGACGGCACCGACGACAGGCGCGGAACCCGGCGCCCTGGGCAGCGGCAGCGGTCGTGAAGAAGGTGACGTTGCGTGCCAGGGGAGTGCGCGCCGGGCACGACGGGCGGCAGTAGATGCCGGTGGTGTGCACGGCGGTGAAGAACCAGCCGTCGAAGCGGGCATCGCGTCCGGCGACGGCGCGATAACAGCGCTCGGTGTCCAGTGGCGGGGTCACGACGACGAGCATGCCAGTACGGCCCGACGCCTACTGGCGGTTTTCGGACGTCGCCGTGGGCACCTCCGGCGCGTCATCGCGAGGCGTCGAGGATGAGCACGCCGATGCCGTCGAGCAGCCGCTCGAGCCCGAACTCGAACGACCGGTCCGGGTCGTGGGCCCCGCGCTCCGCGCCCGCGACCAATCCCACGCGGGCGGCGGTCGGGTACCGCTCGGGGTCGAAGACCTGGGCGACGTAGGGCTCGGTCGCGGCCCACCACTGGTCCTCGCCGATGCCGGTCACCCGCTCGGCGTCGGCCTTCTCGCGCACCCCGCCGACCGTTCCCCGCACGAAGCCGTTGACCAACGTCACGAGCGAGTCCATCTGGACGTCGGAGAGGCCCAGCCCGTCCACGGCACGGAGCTCCAACTCGTACTTGCGCACCAGTCCGGGCCCGAGCGGCGGACGGCCGGTCGACACGTGCACGGCCCAGGGGTGCCGGAGGAAGAAGTCCCAGTTGGCCCGGGCGAGGGTCCTGAGCCGCTTCCGCCAGGCCCCTGACGCCACCACCTCCTCGTCCGGGTAGAGCTCACCCAGGACGGCGTCGAGCATGAGGTCGACGAGCTCTCCCTTGCCCGGCACGTGCGTGTAGAGGGTCATCGCCGCCACGTGGAGCTCTGCGGCGACGCGGCGCATCGACAGCTCGGCGAGCCCGTCGGCGTCGGCCAGCCGGACGGCGGCCGCGACGATGCGGTCGACGTCCAGCGCCGACTTCCGACCGGGTCGCGAGCCGCCGTCCCCGCTGGTGCGCCAGAGCAGGGCCATGCTGCGGGCCGGGTCGCCGGTGCCGGTGAACTCCGTGGCCATGTCCTCACTCTCCCGCGTGCCCGTCGAGCGGTGGCGGAGTGTCTCCGTACGGCGTACGCCGTTGTCCGACCCGACGTCGTACAGCGTACGGAACTGGCCGCTGACCTGGGCGTCGCTCGTCGAGAGGCATGGGGAGGAGGGAGTGCTGCGCACCATCGAGGACCGCCGCACTCCTCGCCGCCTTGGCGACCGGCGAGGTGGGGACGGCCGACTGCGTCCACCGGACGGTGGACGGCGGATCAGCGGTTCGGCGGTCACGGAGGGCACGCCGTCGGCAGCAGGGTCGTGCCATGACGACGACACAGGCCGCGGCCCGACCCGGGGCGACGGCGGCACAGACGGAACCGGCCGTGCGCATGCGCGGACTGGTCAAGCGGTACGGGAACCGGGCCGTCGTCGACGGCCTCGACCTCGACGTGGTCCGCGGCGAGGTGTTCGCCCTGCTCGGGCCGAACGGCGCCGGCAAGACGACGACGATCGAGATGCTGGAGGGCGTCCGGGAACGGGACGGCGGCGAGCTGCGCGTCCTCGGCGCCGACCCGGCCCGCGCCGGGCGCGACTGGCGGGCCCGCATCGGCGTCGTCAGCCAGGGTGAGGGCGCCGCGCAGGAACTCAGCGTGCGCGAGGTACTCGACCACTTCGCCGGGTACCACGCGACGCCCCGGCCGACGGCGGAGCTGATCGCCGCCGTCGGGCTGGAGGAGAAGGCGGGCACGCGCGTCGGGCGGCTGTCCGGCGGGCAGCGCCGCCGCCTCGAGGTGGCCCTCGGCGTGCAGGGCCGGCCGGAGCTGGTCTTCCTCGACGAGCCGACGACCGGGATGGACCCGGTCGCCCGACGGCAGTTCTGGGAGCTGGTCCGCGGGCTGCGCGCCGACGGGACGACCGTGCTGCTGACCACCCACTACCTCGACGAGGCGGCCCAGCTGGCCGACCGGGTCGGTGTCGTCGCCGAGGGCCGGCTGGTCGAGGTGGCCCCGCCCGACGAGCTCGGCGCCGAACTGCGGCGGCTGGCCACGGTCCGCTGGACCGAGGGCGCCGCGGTGCACGAGGTGCGCACCGAGTCACCCGCCGCCGTCCTGCGAGACCTGCTCGCCGGTCCCGGCGACGTCCCGGGCCTCACCGTCAACCGCCCGAGCCTGGAAGACGTCTACCTCTCGCTCGTCGGCAGCCCGTCCACCGTTCCCGCCGAGCCCGAGGGAGACCTTCGATGACCGCCGTCCTGTCGCCGTCCACCCCGCCCGCGTCGCCCGACCGTCCCACGCCGCCGTCGGCCGCGCGCATCGCGCTCCGCCGGGTCGGCCTGGAGCTGCGGCTGTTCTTCCGGGAGCGCCAGCAGGTGGTGTTCTCCTTCGCCTACCCGGTGATCATGCTGGTCATCTTCGCGGCGGTCCTGGGTGGCGACGAGCGTCCCGGCGACGTCCCCTTCACGCACTACTTCCTGGCCGGGATCGCGGCGACCGGGATCATGCTGACCAGCTTCCAGGCCGTCGGCACGTCCATCGCGACCGAGCGGGAGAACGGTCGACTGGAGCGGCTGCAGGTGCTGGGCACCCCGCCGGTGGCCTACTTCGCCGGCAAGGCCGGCCAGGTCCTGGTCACCACGGCGGCGCAGCTGGCGCTGCTCCTGCCGCTGGCCCACTACGCGTACGACGTCCCCATGCCATCCGATCTGCAGCACTGGCTGACCTTCGGGTGGGTGGCGGTGCTCGGCGCACTCGCCGGCACGGTCCTGGGCGTGGCCGTCTCGGCGCTGCCGGGGAGCGCGGCCTCGGTGAACACCGGGGTGTCGGCGTTCGCGATCGTGCTCCAGTTCTTCTCCGGTGTCTTCTTCGGTTTCCTGGAGCTGCCAGGCTGGATGCAGCAGGCAGCGGCGCTCTTCCCGCTCAAGTGGCTGACCCAGGGCATGCGGTCGGCGTTCCTGCCCGACGAGGCCGGCGCCTTCGAGATCGCCGCCGGGTGGGAACACGGCAGAACGGCCCTGGTGCTCCTCGCATGGGTGATCATCGGCGCCATGGTGTGCGTCCGTACCTTCCGTTGGCGCCGGGCCGACCGGTGACCACCGGTCTGCTCGGCTCCGCCGTCGTCCCCGCCCGCGGCGCGGACGACGGCGGAGCGCCGCTGCCGGAGGCCGGCCTCCGGGCCACGGTGCTCGTGCTGCACGCGGCCTTCGTCGTCCTGGTCGCCGTCGCATCGCTCGTCGTGCTGGTCGGCGACGTCGACGGATCCCGCCCGGTGCTCATGACCGCGCTGGCGACCTGGACCGTGGCATACCTGCTGCTCGGCGCCCCGGCGGTGCGGGGGAGCGACGTCCGCAGGGCGCGGGCCTACCTGGTCGTCCATGTCGCGGTCTTCGGCGTGCTGGCCTGGGAGCAGCCCTCGCTGCTCTTCCTCATGTTCCTGGCCTATCCGCAGGTCTGGTTCCTCGTGGAGTCCGTGCGCGAGGGCGTGTCCTGGACCGTGGCGCTGGCCCTGGCGGGCACGATCGGGCCGGCCATCAGCTGGACCCGGGGCACCGAGCCGCTGTGGGGACCGGGCCAGACGCTGGTCGGGATGGTGCTCAGCCTCGCCATGGGTCTGTGGGTGAGCCGGGTGACGGACCGGAGCCGGCAGCGCGCGGTGCTGATCGGCCAACTGGAGGCCACGAGGGCCGAGCTCGCCGACGCCCATCACCAGCAGGGCATGGTGGCCGAGCGCGAACGGCTGGCCCGGGAGGTGCACGACACCCTGGCGCAGGGCTACACGAGCATCGTGGTGCTGGCACAGGCCGCCGCCGCCGCGCTGGCGGGCAACCCGTCCGCGGCCGCGGAGCGGCTGGCCCTCATCGAGGAGGTCGCGCGGGAGAACCTGGCCGAGGCGCGGGCGATGGTGGCCGCGTTCTCGCCGGTTGCCCTGGACTCGAGCACGCTCGTGGAGGCCCTGCAGCGGCTGGCCGACCGGTTCGGCCGGGAGACCGGCATCGCCACCCGGCTGGACACCGCCGCATTGGCCGACACCGAGGCGGGCCTCAGCCGCGCCGAGGAGATCGTGCTGCTGCGCGGCGCGCAGGAGGCGCTGGCCAACGTCCGGCGCCATGCATCGGCCAGCGCGGTCGTGCTGCGGATCGGCCGGGTCGGGTCGGGGGAGTCCGCTCAGGTGTCGGTGCACGTCGAGGACGACGGCGTCGGGTTCGACCCGGCCGAGACCGCCGGTGTGGGACTGGCCGGTCTGCGGGACCGCGCGGCGGAGGTGGGGGGCGCGGTGGACGTCGTCTCCCAGCCCGGTCGCGGCACGCGGGTCACGGTGCGGGTGCCGGCGCGATGATCGCCGCGAGAACGACGGTCGAGCGAGCATCGCCCCGGGCTGGGGCACCTCCCGCTTGCGGGGGACAGCGAGCGAGGAGCGGAACGAGACCGGAGTCGAGCCATGATCGCCGCGAGAACGACGGTCGAGCGAGCATCGCAGCGAGCGCCAGCGAGCGAGGAGCGGAACGAGACCGGAGTCGAGCCATGATCAAGGTGCTTGTGGTGGACGACCATCCCGTCGTCCGCGGGGGGCTCGTGGGCTGGCTGGCCGCGCAGCCCGACCTGGAGGTCGTGGGGGAGGCGGCCGACGGGCTGGAGGCGCTGGCGGCGGTGGCCGAGCACGCCCCGGACGTCGTCCTCATGGACCTGCGCATGCCACGGATGGACGGCGTCGCGGCCACCGGGCGGATCGCGGCCACACACCCCGGCGTCCGAGTGCTGGTGCTGACCACCTACGACACCGACTCCGACATCGTGCGGGCAGTGGAGTCCGGCGCGACCGGCTACCTGCTCAAGGACACTCCGCTGCCCCAGCTCGCCCAGGCGGTTCGCGCCGCGGCACGCGGGGAGACGGTGCTGGCGCCGCCGGTGGCGGCGCGGCTGGTGTCCCGCATGCGGGCGCCTGCGGCCGAGGCCCCGACGGCGCGGGAGCTGGAGGTCCTCGCCGGGGTGGCGCGCGGGTCGACCAACGCCGAGATCGGCCGGGAGCTGTTCATCGGTGAGGCGACGGTGAAGACCCACCTGCTGCGGGTGTTCGCCAAGCTCGGCGTGGACGACCGCACGCGGGCGGTGATGGTCGCCGTCGAGCGGGGCCTGCTCCCTCCTCCGGGTGCCTGACGCATCGTCGTCAAGCCCTCGTCCGCATCTGTGGACGTGCTCCTGACCTGCGGATTCATGCTGCGCAGAGCGCTGTTGCGGGGTAGACTTCGAACACATGATCGAGCGGTGTGGAGGTGTCGTGGGCGAGTTGGCATCGGCGCTGGACGCCCTTGCCGCCGAGGACCTGCACGCGATGGTCGCGCCCCAGCTGCTGGACCGGAGCGCGGAGCTGGTGCGGGCGCGGAACCGGATCGACGCCGAGCTGGCGCGCACGGTGCGGGTGACCGACCTGACGCAGGCGCCGGAGCACGACGGGTTGAAGACGATGCGGTCGTGGTTGCGCGGGCATGCTCGCCTCTCGCCGTCCGCGGCCGGTCAGCTCGTGCGCAACGGGCGGGTGCTGGAGCATCTGCCTGCGGTGGCGGCCGGCTGCGCTGCCGGTGAGATCACCGCCGAGCAGGTGTCGGTGCTCGCCCCGGTGGTGTCGCCGGAGAACGTGGCGGCGGCCGCCGAGCAGGGTGTGGACCTGGCCGAGGTCGATGCGGTGCTCGCGGAGACGGCTGCCACCCGCCAGCACGCGCACCTGGGTCGGGTGGTGCACCACTATCTGGAGCGACTCGACCCCGACGGCAGCGAGCCCGATCCGACCGAGCAGCGCTCGCTGCGGATGACGAAGCACTCCGACGGCAGCCTGAGTGGCGCTTTCGACCTCGACGCGGTCGGCGGGGAGAAGGTGCAGTCGGTGCTCGAGTCGTTCGTGCAGGCCAACCGGCCCGCCGGCGACCTGCGCACCCGCGCCCAGCAGCTCGGTGATGCGCTGGTGCAGTGGGCCGACGTCACCCTCGCCTCGGGCCAGGCGCCGATCATGCGCACGGTCAAGCCGCACGTCATCGTCCTGATCGACGTCGAGGACCTGGCCGACCCGTCCACCGGCCCCGGTGCGGCGGACATGGGATTCGGTGCCGTCATCTCCGCCTCCCGGGCCCGCTGGCTGGCCTGCGACGGGACCATCAGCAGGGTCGTCATGGGGCCCGACGGCGAGGTCCTGGATCACGGCCGCAGCAAGCGGATCGTCCCGCCGGGCCTGCGCCGGGCCGTGGAGGTGCAGGAGCGGCACTGCGTGTTCGCCGGCTGCGAGGCGCCCACCCACTGGTGCGACGTCCACCATGTCCAGGAGTGGGTGCTCCACGAGGGCCCGACCAGCCTGGAGAACTCCGCGCTGCTCTGCGAACGTCACCACACCAAGGTGCACCACGGCTTCCGGGTCGAACGACAACCCGACGGCCGATGGCGCACCTGGCGCCCCGACGGCACCGAGATCCTCGTCCCTGCACCGCTGTAGTCGAGGGACTCAGGCGTCCCCGTTGTTCGACGCCTTGAACGTGAACCGGCGCGGTGCGCCGTGCACGGAGAAGGCGCGTTCGACGAGTGCCCTCTTCTCGGCCTCGACGGCCATGCCGGTCGGGACGGTAGGCGGGCCGTCGGCCGGGGACGGGACGGTCACGGGTGCGGGAGCCGGCGAGGTCATGGAGGCGGCGGTGAGTGCGGGTATCGCCGGCGCTTCCTCCCGCGGTGCCGCGACGGCGGAGAGTTGGGTCGCGATCGGCGGGGTCGCGGCGACCATGGCCATCGCGGCGGCGAGCGTCCGGTCGGCCCGGTCCAGGGCGGCCTCGGCATGGGTCAGCAGAACCTGGACGCGGGCGGTGAGCCAGTACAGCCAGCCCGCGAGGATGAGAGCGGCGACGATGCCGAATATGCGGCCGATCATGCGCTGACCTTGGCGTATGCCTGTGCTGGCGACAACACCGGGAGCCTGCCTCCCGCACCGGCACCCGCGGCCGTCCGTGCCGGCGATCGACTGCGCTCGGCACACGTACGCTGGTTCCCCGTGAGTCTCACCATCGGGATCGTCGGCCTGCCCAACGTCGGCAAGTCGACCCTCTTCAACGCCCTGACCAAGAACGACGTCCTCGCGGCGAACTACCCGTTCGCGACGATCGAGCCCAACGTCGGTGTGGTGGGCGTACCCGACTCGCGGCTGGAGAAGCTCGCGGAGATCTTCGGCTCGCAGAAAATCATCCCGGCGACCGTGTCGTTCGTGGACATCGCCGGCATCGTCCGGGGCGCGTCCGAGGGGGCCGGTCTCGGGAACAAGTTCCTCGCCAACATCCGCGAGAGCGACGCGATCTGCCTGGTGATCCGGGTGTTCACCGACCCCGACGTGGTGCACGTCGACGGGAAGGTGTCTCCCGCGGACGACATCGAGACGATCAACACCGAGCTCCTGCTGGCCGACCTGCAGACGCTGGAGAAGGCGATCCCGCGGCTGGAGAAGGAGATGCGCAAGGACAAGGAGCGCGCCGCCCTGCACGCCGCCGCCGTCGACGCGCAGAAGGTGCTGAACGAGGGCAGGACGCTCTTCGCCGCCGGCGTCGACCCGGCTCCCCTGCGCGAGCTCGGCCTGATGACCACCAAGCCGTTCCTCTACGTCTTCAACGTCGACGAGGAGGAGCTCGGGAACGAGGAGCTCATCGCCGAACTCCGCGGGATGGTCGCGCCGGCCGAGGCGATCCTGATGGACGCCAAGATCGAGTCCGAGCTCGCCGAGCTGCCTGCCGAGGAGGCCGCCGAGCTGCTCGCCGGCATCGGGCAGGACGAGCCGGGTCTCGATCAGCTCGCCCGCGTCGGCTTCGCGACGCTCGGCCTGCAGACCTACCTCACCGCCGGGCCCAAGGAGGCCCGCGCCTGGACCATCCCGGTCGGCGCGACCGCCCCACAGGCCGCCGGTGTCATCCACACCGACTTCCAGCGCGGCTTCATCAAGGCGGAGATCGTCTCCTACGACCAGCTGCTGGAGGCCGGCTCTATGGCCGAGGCCAAGGCCAAGGGCCGGGTTCGCATGGAGGGCAAGGAGTACGTCATGGCCGACGGCGACGTCGTGGAGTTCCGCTTCAACGTGTAGCCGGGGATGTTTGCGCAGGTTAGCGGCTCGTCGAGGTGGCCGAGTCCGCACCCAGTCCGCAACTGTCCGCGAAAAGTTCCTCGGCTGCCCGCCTCGTGCGGTCCTCCGCGGTGGGCCAGAGGTGGCTGTAGGTGTTCAGCGTCGTGGTGGCGCTGGCGTGCCCGAGGGCCCGCTGGACGGTGACGACGTCGCAGCCGGAGGCGATGAGCCCGGAGGCGTAGAAGTGCCGGAGGTCGTGCAGCTTGACGCCGCTGAGGCCGGCCGCGGCGAGAGTCGTCCGCCAGCGGTGGCCGACGGTGTTCTGGTGGGGTGGCTGGCAGGCGTCCCCGGTGAAGAGCCAGGTGCCCTCCGGGCAGTGGGCGGCGACGTGCCGGGCGAGCAGGTCGACCAATGACGGGGCGAGGTAGACCTGTCGCTCGCTGCCGTACTTGGGTGCGCGCAGCTCTATCGTGCCGCCGGGGGCGCGCTGCACCTGGCGGGCGACGGTGAGGGTGCGGCGGAGGAAGTCGACGTCGCCGACACGGACGGCGGCCGCTTCGCCGAGCCGCAGGCCGGCGAAGGCGCACAGCCCGACAAAGGCGCGGAAGGGTCCGTCGGCGGCCTCGAGGATCGCTCCAATCTGGGCGGGTGTCGGCAGTGCCATGGCGGCGGCCGCGCGACGACGGCGGGGAAGCGCGATGCCTTCGCTCGGGTCTCGCGGGATCACGCGGTCGGCGACGGCGCCGCGCAGGACGGCGCGGACGTTGTTGGTCCGGGTGTGCACGGTGCCCGGCGCCAGGCCACGGCTGACCATGCTCTTGACCCAGTGCTCGACGTGCGAGCGGCGCAGGGACCGCATCCGGACGTCGGCGAAGGTTGTGGACCGGGCGGCCAGGCTCATCGCGCTCTCGGTGCCGGGCGCCCACACCTGGCGGGCCGACCACTCGGCGTAGTACTCGGCGAAGGTCTGCCGGCCCGCGCCGGGGTCGACGTAGGTGCCGGTGACCACGGCCGCGGTGACCTCGTCCAGCCAGCGCTGGGCGTCAACCTTGCGGTCGAAGTGGCGAGCGTGCTCCTTGCCGCGCTCGTCCCGGTACCGCGGCCGGTACTTACCGTTCGGCAACCTCGAGATGCTGGCCATGGTCCTGCCTCTCGTCATCGATCGAGTCGGCGCTCGCCCCAGGTGACGGTGTAGCGCACAGGTCTGTCAGTGAAGCTGGGGGCGAGACTTGTGGGCGGACCATCGCCGCTGTGGAAGCCGGAGATCGGCGTGATCGCGGCTGCGCCCAGCTGCACCGGAGTGTCCACCCGCTTCTCCAGTTTTCCTCCCGTAGTGGTGACCTGGAGTTTCATACGTGGGCCCCCCCTGGGAGGCGTTGACGATGGGATGCCCGCTCTCCGCCCGGCCGCAGCGTGTCGGCGGCAGGAGTTCGCCGGATGGGCGCTGCGCGACTTCATGCGATGGGCCTCTGACCGACTCTTCCTCCGGACCCGTGCGGCCCCTGGGGGTCACCGGACGGAGGTCAATCGTGGCAAGCGGCCGGCTATATGGACGAGCCTGCTGCCTCCCGTCGCCCGTTTCCGCCGGTGGTCAGCACGACGATCGAGACGGCGATCGTCCCGCAGGTCAGGGCGCTATGTGGATCGGATGTCGTAGTGCATCGCGAACTCCCCCCGCGTGCTTGAGCTCCTGCGGCTCTTCGTTAATCGGCCGCCCGACCTGCATTTTCATGGTTGGTGGCGTTCGGAGACAGATGGGTCTTGTTGAACCTGTTGGGGACTGGATGGGGACTGGCGGCAGGCGCCCCGGTGACGGCGCGGCGTGAGGTTGGCTGCCTTGACCCATGGCTGAGGAACAGAATCCGGCTCCCTCGTCGGCACGCCCGAGGTTTCGGCGACGCGCGTCCCACCCGATCAGCGTGCCGGCTGCCTCGGTCGCGGGAAGGGCGCTTCGCGTCCCTTCGGGATCGGCCTGCGGCCGACCCTTCCCTCGGCCAGCGCCAGCCGGATCGGGCGGGTTGTGGGAAGCGCAGGGGAGTGGACGGCGGACGTGTCAGTGGGTGGTCCCGCGTCGGCCGGAAGCTCACTCCAAGGGGGCGTCGTCCCGACGAGGATGGCCTACGGCATCATCGACCGAGGCGCGACTAAGTTACCCTGCTGGCGTGAGTGGTGATCCGGCGCGGGATTACTACTGCGGAATCGTCGCTGAACTTCGACAGACCTACGTTACGACCAAGTTCGCAGTCGCCGGCCTCCAGCATTTCGCCGACCAGACCGCGCAGCATGGTGGGTCGACGGAGAACCCCGACCCCAGAATCTTCATCGGTGCTAGTGCGCCCGATGCGGAGGGGTCGCCGACTCATCACTTGTGGGTTCGGCGTTCCGAACTGGAGACGGCCGCCGACCCGCACGGGCCAACACCGGTGACATTGGCGCAGCAGTGGATTGTCTCGACATTCCATCGCTGGGACGACGTGCACCGTCCGCATCTGGCCGGGTTGTGCGGTGTCCAGCTGAATAACGTGACGAGCGATGTTTTCGGTGATCTGCGGCGTTTCCGTCACGACATTATCCACCACAAGGGCGTCGCTTCGGCCGACTGGTCGCCGAAGGCGGTGGTGCTCCAGTGGTTCCAGGTGGGCGATGTGATCGGCTGCAACGACGGTCAGTTTGCCGAGCTCATGACCAAGCTGAAGGTCGCCGTTTCTGGCTGACCCTCGCACCTTCAGTGCGCCGCCCCGCTCGGCGTCGACATGAGTGAACAGGTGGTGTTGCCGGGGGCATCTTCGCGGCCCCGTGCAGGTCTGTTCTGCGTGCCGGCAAGGGATTCCCAACAGGACGCCAGCGGTTGGCTGACCCCGGAACATCGTCGTAGCGCATTGGATACCGGGACGCTTCGATGCGGACCGGCGCGACTGAGTTCGAAACACCTGGAGTGCGGCAGATGAGTCTGTCGAGGTCGACCGAGCCGCCGTTCCCGAGGACATTCGCGGGCTGGTCGCCACGATGCTTGAGGACCGATGGGCCGCCGGGACCCCCGTACGTCCGAGCGAGCCTGCTGACGTGTCCCAGGAGTCAGCCGGCTGGCCGCCCGGGCCGTCGCTGGCTGGTGGATGACCCCCTGGCCCGCACTGAGGGCTGGCGGGGCACGGGCTGGCGGGGCGATAGCCGGCGCGCAGAGGCGCCTCCCACTCAGAACTGAGTTCGATCGGTCTGACAGCCCTGGCTCCGCCGTCACCGTCACCGCAGAGCGATCGCACCCGGGGAACCGCTGCAGCGACGTCCGTACAGCACAGCAGCTGCCTCGCCGGGCGTCCTGCAGGGGAGGGATCCATCTCTAGGCCGTCCGCACACCGCTGGAAGACGTAGTTGCAAGTGTGTGGTTTGGAGCTACTGAGCGCGGGCACCCTGAGTGCAGGGTTCGCTACAGCGCGTGCCCGCTCGAGTCACAGGAGGGTTTAAATGGACACGTACGGGATCCAGCTTCGGCAGCCTCTGGCGGGCGATCTGGTCGGCAGGACATTGCCGATCGCCGCAATGGGGACGGCGTTCGAAGCTTCCTACGGCTGGCGGCTGCTCGCGGGAGAGCACGAGATCGCCAAGGACTTCTTCTCGGCCGGCTCGATGGGCCTCATGGAGTCCTTCGTCCACAAAGCATCTGTCAACACGGAGTACGTCGGTCCCGCCACGTTCCAGTTGTTCGGTGACGACCCTTCAGGGGAGCGCGATCCAGGCCTCGACACGCAATCCGTGCCTGTAATCGTCATTGGAGGGATGCACGGATATCAGCTGCATCAGGTGGTGAAGGGCGACACCTTGACGGCCATCGCTCGTGAGACAGGGTCCGACGTCCAGAAGATTACGGCAGCCAACAGCCTTCAAGATCCGAATAAGGTCCAGGTGGGGCAGATTCTTAGGATTCCTCTGTAGGCCTACGGGCACACAACGTCCCGGCGCTCGATGGCTCGGCGAGTCGGTCGAGGACCGAGCCGGTCATGAATGAGGCGCGGGACCTGACGCACGGAGATCCCAAGTCACAGCTCGTCACGGATGAAGCCGGCCAGCAGGCCGCGCTCGGCAAGCTCGATGAGTCCAGCGATGCCATAATGATCCTGCATTCATAGACATGATAACGGAAAGCGAAGGGTTGGGAACATGGCCTTCATTCAGTGCGGGGTCCAGAACGGTGAGCTGTGGATCAATACCGATCACGTGTTGGTGATCACCAAGTCCCAGCGTGGGGAATACCAGCTTCTGACTGCGAAGGGTCAGGCCTATACAGTCGACCGCGGAAGCCATGACCGGCTCGAGCGGCTGCTCAACGAGGATGGCCAGTAGTCGTAAAAGCGTCTACCCGCACAAGCTACCTTTACGATGCAATCACTGGCCGACTCAACAGAGGCCAGACAACGTAAAACGTGTCAGACCATGAAAAACAGTCTGATCCGATAGATAGAGCGAAACTCGCCTTGGTGTCTGCCCTCCCCGTCCAGTCGACGATCGCCGCGTGGAGGCGCCAGGCCCCGCTCGTCCGGGTCGAGCACCGTCAGTACTCCCAGCCGTAGTTCGACCCGTACACCGTGACCTTGCGACCCCCGAAGTCTCGCTCACCGAGCCAGGTCCACCTCGGCTGGTTGTATTCGTCGTCTTCGTAAGAGGTCTCCGTGTCCATGCCGTAGTAGGCGTCATCGGTGGCGTAGAGGCTGTAGCCCTCCCGGAGACCGCTGAGTTTGGCCGCTATGTTCGGTGCCCGGCCGATGGAGATGAGGTCGTCGTTGCCGCGGATGCCCGCGCGTACCAACAGAGCCTCTCCCGTGTCGATGCCGACGCCGTGCTTGAGTTCCCAGCCGATTGCCTTGACCTCCGCCAGCCGCGTGGGGAGTAAGTAGTCGAGGAAACCCCGCCAGTACTCGATCCCGAGTGCTGCCTTCGCCGCCCGGCTCTCCTTATCCCAGCCGACGAAGATGCCCATGACGCGGTCCCCGTCGAAGCTGCGGATGTCACCCTCGTTGTAGCGGATCACCCGCACGGCCATGTCCAGGTAGACCCGCATGACCCTGGCTGCCACCTCGGCGTCGATGGACTGAGCCAGTTCGGTCGAGCCGGCCATGTCCGCGTAGAGGTAGGTCGCGTCGAGCTTGACCGCCTGTTTGTCGTAGACCGTCTTGCTGTCCGGGACGACCCGACCGTCGCGAACCTCCCACGGATGATTCAGCAGCGTGGACAGGCGGTTCAAAATGTCCCGCTCCAGGTCGCTCAAGCTGTCTCCCTCTGTCGGTGGCCGGTAGGTCCAAGGGTAAGGGGGTGCGGTGACAGTCCGTGGGGCAACGAGTTCGGGTAGTAGTCGCGTGACATAAGTGATGAATTAGAAGCAAGAATGACGATAAAGGTTGACCCGGTCGCTAAGTCTCGCCAGACCCGCTCCGATAAGTGGAAGCAGCGGCCTGCTGTAATGCGTTACCGGGCCTACGCCGATGAGCTACGGCTCACAGTGCCCGTGTGCTATCAGTTCCCCGCCAACGTCGAGCTGATCTACGGCATCTCGATGCCACGTTCCTGGAGCGCGAAGAAGAAGGCCGAGATGGATGGACAGCCGCATCGGCAGGAGCCGGACACGAACAACCTGACCAGGCGGTCAAGGACATCCTCTGCGAAGCGACAGCTATGTCTTGCGCGAGCTCGCCGAGAAGCAGTGGAGCAGTGGAGCGAGACCGACTACCTGACGATCCGCCCGCTCTGAGGGTCAGCCGTTCATCGCGGCGGCGACACCCACCAGGGCCGCGCCGAACGTGGCGAGCCACATGGACGCTTGCAGCCGACGGTGCTTCGTCCAGGCGATCTTGCTCATTACGACGATGTTCCGTGTCACCGCCGGGACAGGATCCTCTTCCTCGAAAGCTTGTTGGAGGTCTTCAGGATTCCAGTGCATCAGGTGCCCGAAGTAGACATAGTTGTTCTGCCACTCGCTGGGCATCTTGGTTGACCGCAGGCGCGGTGCCACCACGGTAATGACTGATAGGACGCCGGCCAGCAGGATGGCGATGCCGGTCCAGAAGAGACCGACTTCCCAGCCGGAGAGACCGTCCAGCCGGCGCCCGCTGCCGGTCAGCGTGACGATCCCGGCGAGAGCAGCAGACTCGATCGCCAGCGCAAAGGACGCCTTGGCGTCGACCTTGCCCGTCCAGTCCACGATGGACGCGTGGATGCGCCAGGCGGTGTCGCGAGTGTCGGGGGCGGTCACAGCCCCTTCCGCCAGCTGGAGCCGTAGTAGGTGACCTGGTTCGACCCGTAGGTGGTCGTCCCCATCTTCGTCCACATGTCGTTGCCGTTGTCGCCGATCTTGGCGCCTGCGTTCAGCTTGCTGTAGACGGCGGACGTGATGTTGATCCGCTTGCCGCCGCGGACCTCGCTGAGCTTGGCGGCAATGTTCGGTGCCCGTCCGATGGACACGAGGTCGTTGTGTCCACGCACGCCGCCTCGCACGATCATGGCCTGCCCGGTGTCGATGCCCACGCCGTGAGTCATCACCCACTTGAAGCTGGGCCACTTCTTCTTGAGCGCCGGATTGATGATCTCGTCGAGCACCCGGTTGAGTTTGAGGCCAGCGGTGGCTGCGTCCGTGTTCTTGGCGTTGCCGATGAAGATGGCCATCACCCGGTCTCCGTCGAACGAGCGGATCTTGCCTCCCTGGGCGTTCAAGATGCGCGTCGCCGCGTTGAGGTAGGCCCGCATCACCTGGGCCACGGCCGGGCTGTCGTAGCCCTGCGCCAGTCCAGTGGAGTCGGCCATGTCGGCGTAGAGGTAGGTCGCATCGAGCAGCTTCGCCCCGTTGGCGAGCGCTACGTCCTCCGTCTCGGGCACGACGGTGGCGTTCTCGGTCTTCCACGAAGCAGCCAGCACGTCGTTAACGCCCTTAGTGACGTCGTCCTTCAGCGTCATGTCTCCCCTTGCCTGAAACCGGCGGTATAGCAACCTCCCGACCGTAGGAGCAGGGTCTGACAGTCCCGTGGCGCATGAAGAAGTCCCCTCGTTTGAGCCGTGGGGACTAGCTTTCGCCTCGCCAGTCAAGACCTGTAGCGGGCAGGGGTCATCGGACCGGGCGCCTTGGCATCCGGCCGTGGGGTGCAGCGCGGTGGTCGGGTCCGGGCGGTGGGGCCAGGTTCGGCAGGCTGATCAGACGCCGTCGAGCGGCTGGCTTTCGTGTGTGCGCCGTAGGCGGACCGCCTGTGCGGACGAACTGAGAGGCCCGTGAGTCTGTGCCACCGGCACAGCGGGACGTCATCGTCACGAGCAACCGGCCCGTCGTCATCCTGCCTATGATCAGCGACTGTTGTTAATGGCCAATGAAATGACGCCTGCGATTGCCCGCAACCGTTAGCTACCAACGCTTATCGCTAGCAAATTTCCCTTTACTGCAGAACGGCACGTATGCTACCGACAGGGGTAGCTCCGGCCGCGTCTCGCGGGCTCTTCGGCATCTTCGGGGGTGGCATGCTGGTCATTGTTGGATGGCATTGGTAAATGAGCGGCGGCATGAGGGTCACCCCAGCGCGCCGGCCACCATTGCCAACCGCGGTACCTGGAATGTCAGTGCCATTGACCGAGACGCCCAGTCGAATGTCACCCCTCCTCTCGGAGACGTAACCACTGACCTGGAGGACCCGGCCCTAGCGTCACCCTCCATGGACCTACGGGCGGGATACCGGGGGGACGAGGACCGCGGAGCACCTACGGCAGAGCCGGTGCCGGGTCGACGTGGGTGTTCGCCGGGTCAGGACGACGTGGCCTCAGGCAAGAGCGTGAACGCCTCGACATGTGCGGGGCGAACGACCGTGAAGTGCCGCCGATCGAACGTGGCGATGCGATGGATGCCGAGGCGCTCGGCGATGGCGATGATCGACGCGTCGGTACCGCCGAGGCGGAGGTCGGCATACCGCTCGGCAAGGTCGGCCATCCGAGCGACATCGGTGTCGGTCAGCTCGACCAAGCGCAGGCCACCCGGCCGGAAGTCGCGCAGGAACCGGACCTCGGCGTCCGGACCACCCCATTCGCTGAGCAGGTAACAGACCTCAGCGACCACGGTGGGCGGGACCAGTCGCGGTTCGACGAGGGTCTCGAGCAGCCGCGCCGCGCTGTGGTGGTTGGTGTCTGCGGTCCTGGCGGCAGCGACGAGCAGGTTGGTGTCGAGGAGGATCACTCGCGGCCGAAGCTCCGCCGGAGGTAGTCGTCGGTCCGGGTGGAGAGGTCGGCAGGGCCGCCGTGCACCGAGCCGATGAAGTCGAGTGTGCCAGTGGCCGAGCCCTCGGTCGGCTCACTCGACTGCTGCGATTGATCGTCCGAGGCGCGAACCACGTGGAGGCGCTGGCCGGGCCGCACGCCGTGGCGGCGTAGCTCGGCGAGCAACTCGGCTGCGTCCTCGGGGACGGTGAGGTCCCAACCGTCGGCGGAACTCATGATCAGCAGAGTACCGGGAGATCACCGTTGATCCCGGCGATCTCCGCGTCGACGCGAACGGCGGGAGCTTTCTCGTCCGCGTGCTCGCCGGGGAACTCGGTGATGTCGAGCTCGCAGGTACCCCGGTGGAACTAGATCGAGAAGCTGGTCATGCCCTTTCAGGCTCGGCTGGTAGGGGGACCCCGTGGAGGACACGGCTGGACAGCGCAGCTGCCTACACTGAGCGCACGGGCTGGACGAGGGGCGAGCCGAGCCACGGGCGGTCCGCACACCGTCCGCAAGACGGTCAATCAGCGCCCATCGCGGCCGATCTTGCCCAACGGCATATGTGCAGCTCAGCCGCTATATCCGTCGCTTGCCAACGTCGTCCGATGACCCCGGATTCGTTCCGCTTCAACGTCTGAGCCGGCTCACACCCGTCCGCGGAGGATGCGGCGCCAGTAGACCTGCGGCAGCCCGTAGCGGTCGAACAGCCACTGCCAGCGGCGCGACGTGAACGGGTTCAGGAAGGGCACCGACGGGCGCGCTCGACCGTCGCGATCGACCTCGTTGAGCATCAGCTTCCGCCGGCTCACGGTGATGGGCATGACGGTGTACCCGTCGTACCGCTGCAGCGCCTTCCCGCGCGCGCCGCCGATGAGGTTCTGGGCCAGGACGTCGACCTGCTTGCGGAGCGCTCCACCCGAGGGACGGGTGCCCACGTCGGCGGCGTCGCCGATCGCCCAGATGGATTCGTGCCGGCGCGATCGCAGCGTCTGCGGGTCGATGTCGACCAGGCCGGGGGTCGCGTGGACGGCGAGGCTGGCGTCCGCGATCCACCGCGGAGCCCGGTAGTGCGGGACGGCGTGGGCGAACACGACGTCCTCGAGCACCTGCCGGCCCGTGGACGTCGCGACCGTCAGCGCGTGCACGTCCCACTCCACACTCTCGACGCGCGCCTCGCGCAGCACCTCGATGCCGTAGTCCGCGAAGGTGCGCTCCAGGATCCGGTCGGCCTCCGGTAGCCCGGTCGCGCTCGCGGCCGGCAGGAGGAGCCGGACCTGGAAGTTCGGGAGGACCCCGGCGCGCTCCCAGTGGTCGCACGCCATGAGGAGCGGCTTGAGCGCGGTCGGACCGCAGGAGGCCGGCTCCGGCGGCACGGTGAAGACGACCGCGCCACCGCGCAGCGACGAGAGCCTCGGCCACACCTGCGGGGCGCTGCCCGGCACGTAGGTGGAAGCAGCCCACCCGTCGGCGTACGCCAGCTGCAGTCCAGGCGTGGCCTCCCAGTCCTCCACGAGACCGGGGCAGATGACGAGGGTCGCACCGTGCAGCGTGCGCCCGCCGCGCGTGCGCACGGTCATGGCCGCTGGATCGACCGCCTCCACGCTGTCCCGGATCCATCTGCACCCGTCCGGGACGACGTCGGCCATCGGGCGCTCGAGGTCCGCCATCGTCGCCTGGCCGGCGCCGACGTAGTTGAGCAGCGGCTTGTACCGGTGCACCGGCTGAGGGGCCACGACGGTGACGTCCCGGGCGCCGTCGCGGATCAACCGCGCCGCCAGGGAGATGCCGGCGTTGCCGCCGCCGATGATGAGGATCTCGCTGCGTTCCACGTCGCTCCCGACTCAAGGCCGCGGACCTCCGTCACCGCCGCGGCTCGGCCACCGTGTCGAGCCTGCCGACTGTGTGCGGGTCGCGCATGGCGTACATCGACTGATCCGGCCGTCCTCGACGACGAAGGTGCCGCGTCGAACTCGCCGCCCGGGTCGATCCGCGCGGCGACCGCGCCGTTCGTGACGAGAGCGTGCACCGCAGGCACGGGCAGAGAGCGGGCCGCCAGCAGTCGGGGCGCCGACGTCCGTACCCGGACGACTACGTGGTCTCCAGGAACCGGCGGACGATCGAGGCCCACCGCTCCCGGGCCTCCTCGTTCAATTCCAGCGTCTGCAGACCCATCTGGTCGACCACGAGCGACGCCGTCCCGTTCTTGTTCGGCTCACTGCCGTCCATGAACCGCAGCCACTCGTCCCACGTCCGCTGGGTGGCTCGCTCGACCGGCTTGATCCGGGAGTTCGCCGCCATGATCGAGTCCCTCTCCACATCGGGCGCTCGATCCTGCTGCGGCCCCGCCGGTTCCGGCAAGGCGCGTGCCCCTGGCCTCAGCCGGCGATGCGGGCGCACTCCTCGCACCGCACGGCCTCGGGCGTGGACGGGAAGTCCTGGGCCGCGGTCGCCCGGACGAGCAGCCCGCAGGCCGACGCCTCGAGTCCGTCGACCACCGGTTTGGCGACGGCGGGCACCGACCGGATGATCGGCGGCGTCTCCGGGGGCCTCGCCGAGTACAGCGGCATCGACCCGGTGCTGTGGCGAGTCGGCTTCGTCGGCCTCACGGTGGCGGGCGGCGCCGGCATCGTCGTGTACCTGCTGCTCTGGGTGCTCATGCCGTCCGGGCCGCTCCGCCCGGGTGACGAACCGAGCCCGCTGGAGCAGATGGTCGGGCGCATCCACGCCCGGGTCTCCGACGCCCGCACGACGCCTCCCCGGGCGTGACCCGGCCCTCCCGGCCGATGCGCACCGATGAGTAGCCGCTGGACACAGAGTCCTTCCCTGCGAAGCCCGTGTGCATCGCCCGTCGGGCGGCCCGAGGAGGACGACATGGCAGAGATGGACATCGGGATCAGGGCGGCCGTCGCGGCGGAACGGCGCGCGCAGGTGGCCCTGTACTCCTCCCTGTCGGAACAGGACTGGGACCGTCCCAGCCTGTGCGCGGGCTGGCGGGTGAGGGAGGTGCTGGCACACATCACGATGCCCTTCCGGTACTCGCTCCCCAGGGTGGCGTGGGAGATGGTCAAGGCCCGGGGGAGCTTCGACCGCCTGGCCGACCGCAGGGCGCGCATCGACGCCCAGGTGCTGTCCTCCGCCCAGCTCTGGGAGTCGCTGCGCGACAACATCGAGCACCCGTGGTCCCCACCGGGCGGCGGACCGCTGGGCGCGCTGTCCCACGACGTCATCCACGGCCTGGACGTGTCGACGCCCCTGGGCCTCGACGACGCCGCCTCGCCCGAACGGGTCGGCATGGTGCTCGCCGGGCTGCGGCCGAAGAACGTCGCCTTCTTCGGCGTGGACGTCGGCGGGGTGGAGCTCCGCGCCACCGACATCGCCTGGTCCCACGGCAGCGGGGAGCCCGTCCAGGGGCGGGCGCAGGACCTGCTGCTGCTCCTCTGCGGCCGGCGCATCGCGGCCGGGCGCCTCGAGGGTCCTGCAGCGGACCGCTTCACGACGGCGGCATAGGCACCCTGCCGCTCGCGGGCCGCGGCCGATCCCCTCCTCGAACGCGCACATCTCCGCAAGACTGCCGCGAGGACGACCGGGAGGCGCGGGATGGCTGACAACTACGTCGCGGAGCTGCACTTCGGTGCGCCGAAGATCGACGAGGAGGCGTTCGTCGCGCCGACGGCGGTGGTGGTCGGGGCCGTCACGCTCGGCGCGCGGTCGAGCATCTGGTACGGCGCCGTCGCCCGCGCCGACGAGGAGGCGATCGTCATCGGCCCCGACTCCAACGTGCAGGACGGCTGCTCGCTCCACTCCGATCCCGGCTTCCCCCTGACGATCGGCCGCGGGGTCACGGTGGGGCACCGTGTCGTGCTGCACGGCGCCCAGATCGACGACGACGTCCTCGTCGGCATGGGCAGCGTCGTCATGAACGGGGCGCGCATCGGATCCGGCTCGATCGTCGCCGCCGGCGCCGTCGTCACGCCGAACACGACCGTGCCCCCTCGCTCGGTGGTGGCCGGTATCCCGGCCGCGGTGGTCCGGGAGGCCACCGACGACGACCTCGCCCACATCCGCGGCAACGCCGAGAGCTACACCGTCCGGCTGCCGGCGGCCCGCAAGGTGCGGCCGGTGATCCGCCGCCCCCTGCCCCCGGCGGGCACGTTCTTCGACGACGGCATGCCGTGAGCACCGACCCCCGCCCGGGCGAGGAGGACGTCGACCGCGACGACGCCCAGGCGCTGTCCCGGGCCACCGGCGGCGAGGAGAGCGACCAGCCGGATGCGGCCGGCACCACGGGCACCGGCGGGTCCGGGACGTTCGTCGGCCGGACGTCGGGTCAGGACGTCGGCTACGCGGGCGAGACCGGCGCCGAGCGCCGGGCTGCGGCCGAGGAGGAGTGACCCCGGCCGTCAGGCCGCCGTGGCGCGCTTCTGCGGTCGCATCGCCAGCGCACTGAGGAGGCCCGCGCCCAGGACGACGGCGCTGACCGCGAAGGCCACCTGGAAGGACGCCACGTCGGTCAGCCAGCCGGCGACCAGCGGACCGGCGACGGCGCCGAGGTCGGCCGACATCTGGAACACCGCCACCACGCGGCCGCCCCGGGCCGGGCTGACGTCACCGACCAGCGCCGCCGGCGCGCTGGCCAGGAGCGAGGCGGCCACGCCGAACAGGGCCATGGAGAAGAGGAACGCGCCGATCGCCGGCGGTAGCACCAGGATGGCCATCGAGGCGGTGGCGATGGTCGACCCGAGGATCAGCGAGGGACGTCGTCCCCAGCCGTCGACCAGCCGGCCCGACCCGAGCAGCGCGATCGCCTGCGCGAGGGAGCCGGCCAGCAGCCCCGCACCCGCCCAGGCGACGGTGCGGCCCAGCTCCTCGGTCACGTACAGCGGGACCAGGGAGTTGCGGACGCCGAACAGCACCCACCCGACGCCCAGATTGGCGATGAGAGCGGCGATGTAGACCCGTGAGCGGAATGCCGTGCGCAGCGAGACCGGGCCCGCGTCGAGGTCCGGCCCGCTCTGCACCGGGACCTCGCCCGGGTCGGTCGCCGTGGGAGCCGTGCGCAGCAGCGCCAGCCCCACCGCCCCGGCGACCAGCAGGAAGCCGGCGTACAGGAAGAACGGCAGCCGGGGGGAGAGCTCGGCCAGCAGACCGCCCGCCGCCGGGCCCGCGATGCCGCCCAGGATGAAGCCGCCCTGCCAGGTGGCCGCCGCCCGTCCCCGGTGCGAGGGCGGGGCGACGCGCAGCAGCAGGGACAGCGCGGAGACGGTGAACATCGCGCTGCCCACCCCGCCCGCCGCGCGGAGGGCGAGGAACACCGGGAAGTTGCTCGCCAGTCCGGCGAGCCCGGTGGTGACGGCGACGATTCCCAGCCCCGCGGTGAGCACCACCCGCTCGCCGAACCGCTCGACCAGCGTGCCGCCGCTGAATGCCGACACGAACCGGAAGAAGGCGAAGGCGCTGACGGCCAGCCCGACCGCCGTCGTCCCGACCCCGAAGTTCCGGGCGAAGATCGGGATGGCCGGCGCCACGATGCCGAAGCCGAGGGCGACGACGAACGCGATGACGGCCAGGACCCCGACCTCGCGGGGGAGGTCACCCCGCCCGAGAAGTCGCACGGGACCGGATCCTCCCACGCCCCGAGGCGCGGCCCGCGCTCAGTCTTCGGGACGGCGCCCGATCCTCGAACCCAGCCAGGTGAGCGGGTCGAACTTCCGGTCCACCACCCGCTCTTTCAGCGGGATGATGCCGTTGTCGGTGAGGTGGATGCCCTCGGGGCACACCTCGCTGCAGCACTTGGTGATGTTGCAGTAACCGAGCCCGAAGTCGTCCTGGGCCGCGTCGCGGCGGTCCACGGTGTCCAGCGGGTGCATGTCGAGCTCGGCCAGCCGGATCATGAAGCGCGGCCCGGAGAACGCCGCCTTGTTCCCCTCGTGGTCACGGAGGACGTGGCAGGTGTCCTGGCAGAGCCAGCACTCGATGCACTTGCGGAACTCCTGCGAGCGCTCGACGTCCACCTGCTGCATCCGGTGGTTGCCGTCCTCCTCGCGGGACTTCGGCGTGAACGCCGGTATCCGCGAGGCCTGCTCGTAGTTGAACGACACGTCGGTGACGAGGTCTCGGATGACCGGGAAGGTGCGCAGCGGGGTGACCGTCACCGTCTCGTCCTCGCCGAACGTGCTCATCCGCGTCATGCACATCAGCCGTGGGCGGCCGTTGATCTCCGCGCTGCACGAGCCGCACTTGCCGGCCTTGCAGTTCCACCGGACGGCGAGGTCACCGGCCTGGGTCGACTGCAGCCGATGGATGACGTCGAGCACCACCTCGCCCTCGTTCACCGCCACCGTGAACGACTGCAGGTCGCCGCCCTCGGCGTCGCCGCGCCAGACCCGGAACGTCGCGTCGTAGCTCATGGCGCCGAGACCTCCTCGAAGACCTCGGCGAGCTCGGCCGGCATCTGGGGGAGGGGCTGGCGGGTCAGCGCCACCGTGCCGTCCGGTGCCTGCGAGCAGATCAGGTTCGTCCGTGCCCAGTCCGCGTCGGTGGCGGGGAAGTCGTCGCGGGTGTGCCCGCCCCGGCTCTCCTGCCGCTCGAGCGCCGCCCGGGCGATGCACTCGCTGACGACCAGCATGTGCGGCAGGTCCAGCGCCAGGTGCCAGCCGGGGTTGTACTGCCGGTGGCCCTCGACCGACAGGTTCGCCACCCGCTCCTTGAGCGCGGCGATGCGCTCGAGGGCCTGCTCCATCTCCGGTGCCGTCCGGATGATGCCGACCAGGTCGTGCATCGTCTGCTGCAGGTCGTGCTGCACGGTGTACGGGTTCTCGCCGCCCTCCCGGTCGAAGGGCGCGAGGGCTGCACGGGCGGCGTCCGCGAGTGCGTCGTCGGCGAGCGCGATCCGGTCGATGCGCTTCAGCGCGTGCTCGGCCGCGGCCAGGCCTGCCCGTCGTCCGAAGACCAGCAGGTCGGACAGCGAGTTGCCGCCGAGCCGGTTCGAGCCGTGCATCCCCCCGGCGACCTCACCGGCCGCGAACAACCCCGGCACCCGCGCCGCCTCGGTGTCGGGCTCGACCTCCACCCCGCCCATCACGTAGTGGCAGGTCGGCCCGACCTCCATCGCCTCGGCCGTGATGTCGACCTCGGCCAGCTCCTTGAACTGGTGGTACATCGAGGGCAGCCGCTTGCGGATGTACTCCGCCGACCGGCGCGAGGCGATGTCCAGGAACACGCCGCCGTGGGGAGTGCCCCGGCCGGCCTTCACCTCGCTGTTGATGGCCCGGGCGACCTCGTCGCGCGGGAGCAGTTCGGGTGGCCGCCGGTTGTTCTTCTTGTCGTCGTACCAGCGGTCGGCCTCGGCCTCGGTCTCCGCCGTCTCCTTGCGGAAGAAGTCGGGGATGTAGTCGAACATGAAGCGGTTGCCGGCGGAGTTCTTCAGGATCCCGCCGTCGCCCCGCACGCTCTCGGTGACCAGGATCCCGCGGACCGACGGCGGCCACACCATCCCGGTCGGATGGAACTGGACGAACTCCATGTTCACCAGCGTCGCGCCGGCCTGCAGCGCCAGCGAGTGGCCGTCGCCGGTGTACTCCCAGGAGTTCGACGTCACCTTGTAGGACTTGCCGATCCCGCCCGTGGCGAGCACGACCGACGGCGCCTGCCAGGCGACGAAGCGGCCCGACTCGCGCCAGTACCCGAAGGCCCCGGTCACGCCGTCGGCATCGGTCATGAGCCGGGTGACCGTGCACTCCATGTAGACGTCGATGCCGAGTGCGACGGTGCGCTGCTGGAGGGTGCGGATCAGCTCGAGCCCGGTGCGGTCGCCGACGTGGGCGAGGCGGGCGTACCGGTGGCCGCCGAAGTCGCGCTGGCTGATCAGGCCGTCCGCCGTCCGGTCGAACAGCGCGCCCCAGTCCTCCAGTTCGCGCACCCGGTCCGGCGCCTCCTGCGCGTGCAGCTGCGCCATCCGCCAGTGGTTGAGCATCTTGCCGCCGCGCATGGTGTCCCGGAAGTGCACCCGCCAGTTGTCCTCCGGGTACAGGTTGGCCATCGCCGCGGCGATCCCGCCCTCGGCCATGACCGTGTGCGCCTTGCCGAGCAGCGACTTGCACACCACCGCCGTCCGCGCGCCGTTCTCGTGGGCTTCGATCGCGGCCCGGAGGCCTGCACCTCCCGCCCCGACGACGACGACGTCGTACTCGTGCCGCTCGAGCTCCATCAGAAGAACCTCAGGTCGGTGATCGTGCCGGTGGCCAGGAGGAACACGTAGAAGTCGGCGAAGGCGACGCCGAACAGCGAGATCCAGGCGTACTGCATGTGCCGGGCGTTCTGCTTCGAGACCCAGGTCCACGCCTTGTACCGCAGCGGGTGCTTGGAGAAGTGGTTCAGGCGTCCACCCACGATGTGCCGGCAGGAGTGGCAGGAGATCGAGTACATGAAGAGCAGGACGGCGTTCGCCAGCAGGATCAGCGTGCCGAGGCCCATGTGGCCCCACTCGCCGGTCTCGTCCCGGAAACCGCGGAAGGCCTCGTAGAAGAGGATCACGTTGAACAGCAGCGCCGCGTACAGGAAGTACCGGTGGATGTTCTGCCCGAGGAGCGGGAGCCGCGTCTCGCCGGTGTACCGGCGGTGCGGCTCGGCGACCGCGCACGCCGGTGGGGAGAGCCAGAACGAGCGGTAGTAGGCCTTGCGGTAGTAGTAGCAGGTCAGCCGGATGCCCAGCGGCAGCACCAGGATGTAGAGGGCCGGGGAGATCCAGGACGGACCGGTGAAGAACTCGGGGAAGCTGTCGCCCTCGCACCTGGTGGTGATGCAGGGCGAGTAGAAGGGCGAGATGTACGGCGACGCGTAGTAGTGCGCGTTCTGGAAGGCCCGGAACGTCGAGTACGCGATGAACAGCACGAGCACGACGACGGTGACCAGCGGCTGCACCCACCACCGGTCGGTGCGCAGCGTCCGTTCCGCGATCGCCGGACGACGCGGGGCCGGCCCTCCGTCGCCTCGCCCAGGGCTGACCGCCCCCGTCCCCCGGGGAGCCGTGGCGGTCACGACGCCGGGAGATCCGGGTCGGCGCCGGTCGCGCGAGCTACGGCCACGTCCTGCCCGAACGGCATCTCTGCCTCCAGCTTCGTTGCTGACGCCGACAGCGCGGCGGGGAGGAGCGCAGTGGATCACGGACCCCGTGCGTGGAGAAGGGCTTTGACGGCGCGTCCTCGGCGGCGCGCCGTGCGCAGGTGTCCCGGCAGCCGGCAGCGCGGCTCGGCAGCGATGCCCGCGAGTTCGCGGCGCCGGGGTGTGGCGCGGGAACCCGAGGAGCCCGTTGCGCCGTTGGAGCAGGTGATCCCATCCCGCGGGGAGATGCCGGTGCCACCGGTCCGACCGCCCCGGCCCGCGGCGAGCGTGCTCGCCGGCCCCGATACGAGCATCCGCTCACCGAGGAGAATCGGAATGATCCGTCGTACTGCCGCGCGTGCGGTGCTCGCCGCCGCCGTCACCGTCTCCCTCGTCGCCTGCGGCGACGACGGCCGTCAGGACGAGGCGGCCCGGTCGGCTCCGGAGACGTCCACCACCGAGGAGAGCACCACGACGGAAGCGAGCGCGGCAGCGTGCGAGACCCGGCCGTCGACGGCCGAACCGGCAGCCGGGATCTCCACCGACCTCGGCGTCGCCCCCGAGGTCCCGCCGTCGGACGCTCCGCCGCCGTGCGGCCTGGTCGTCAGCGACATCGTGGTCGGCACGGGCGCCGAGGCCACCGAGGGCTCCACCGTGGCACTGAAGTACGTCGGCGCGTTCTACGAGACGGGGGAGGAATTCGACTCCTCCTGGAGCCGCGGATCGGACGAGACGCTGCCGGTCACGGTGGGCGAAGGCAGGGTCATCCCCGGCTTCGAGCAGGCGATCGCGGGGATGAAGGTCGGCGGACGCCGGCTGGTCACCATCCCCAGCGACCTGGGGTACGGGGAGCGTGGACAGGGCCCCATCCCGGGTGGCGCCACCCTCACCTTCGTCCTCGACCTGGTGGAGGTCAGCCCCTGAGCACCCATGGCGCAGAGGTCGCCGGGCACGTTCAGCGGTAGTACGGGAACGGGGGATAGACGTAGCCGGCGGTCCAGTAGGGGCCGTATCCCCACCAGCCGTACAGCGTCGCGTAGTAGACGGGATCGTCGGCCAGCTCGGGGTCGTAGGCCGGTGCGTCGGCCAGCCCGGCACGGTCCCGGCCCACGACGACCCGCTCCTCGTCGATGGACTCGATCGCATCGACCGGGACGAGGAAGTGGTCCTTGCCGATGCCCAGGAATCCCCCGGAGCCGACCCGCAGCAGGCGCACCTTCTTCTCCTGCTCGTCGATGAGCAGGTCCTCGATCCGGCCGACGTCCTCCCCGGACCTGTCGACCATCGGGCGCCCGCGGACATCGGCGGCCGGATCGGCGACCGTCTGGTCCGTCTCGGACAGCCGGACCAGACGTCCGGCGAAGTCGTCGGTGGTCATGTCGCTCCTCCGTGGCTCGTGGTCGTTCCCCGAGATGCCTTCCCACCGGGTGAACGGCTGATCCGCCGCGGCGGCGCCTGCAACACGATCGACATCCACCGCCGGCCACCCATGGGCCAGGATGGGCCTCCCTCCAGCCGCGTCCGACCAGTACGGGAGCCCAGCCGTGACCACATCCTCCGGATCACCCCAGCCGGCGCCCATGGTGGTACCGCGGTTCTTCGTCAGGCAGCGGATCACCGTGATGGTGAACCGGTACGAGATCCGTGCGGCCGACCCCGACGGCAGCGAGGGCCCGCTCATGGCCCTGGCCGAGCAGAAGCGGATGAAGCTCAAGGAGGAGGTGATCTTCTACGCCGACGAGTCCAAGACCCGGCCGGTGTTCTCGTTCAAGGCGCGGCAGCGGCTGGACGTGCACGCCGAGCACGACGTCTACGACGAGTACGGCAGCGTCCTGGGCACCTTCAGCAAGCAGTTCGGGGCCAGCCTCCTGCGCTCCACCTGGAACCTGTCCGCACCCGGCCTGCAGGCCGTCGGCCGGGAACGCCGTCCGGTCATCGCGATCCTGCGCCGGATCTGGGACCTCATCCCCTATGTCGGGGACATCTGGGTGCCCTTCGTCTTCCACTTCGACTTCGTCGACACGGCGACCGGCCAGCCGGTGCTGACCAGCGAGCGGAAGAAGGCCATCCGGGACCGCTACGTGGTCACCGTCCCCGACCCGCGCGTGGACTTCCGGCTCGCGGCGTCCATGGCCGTCGCGCTGGACGCGTTGCAGAGCCGCTGACCTGCGCCCTGCTCGACACGCCGTCGGAACATGTAGGGCAAGGCCGCCGTCGGCATCTCCACATGTGGTGGTCGCGCAGCTGGTCTGGGGCGTATGCCGAAGCCGTCGAGTGCGAGGTCCGGTTCGCCGAGGACCTGCTGGGCGGGGGAGTGCCGGACATGCGCGCCTACCTCGAGCACGTGGCCGACCGGGGCTGGAGCTGCTCGGGATCCCGGCGCGGTACGGGTCGGCGAACCCGTTCGCCTTCATGGAGTTGCAGGGCGTGCAGGAGCTGTCCGACTTCTTCGAGCGGCGGGTCTCGGCCTACCAGATGGGGGTCAGCGGCCAGGTCTCGTTCGACGACGAGGACTTCTAGGACGCCGGAGCCCCGGGGTCGGGGACGGCTGCCGTCCCCGACCCCGGGGCACCGGCGCGGGAAGGCTCCTCGCGGGCCCGGCGTTGCACCCGG
Organism: Blastococcus colisei; assembly: GCF_006717095.1. Taxonomy (NCBI): domain Bacteria; kingdom Bacillati; phylum Actinomycetota; class Actinomycetes; order Geodermatophilales; family Geodermatophilaceae; genus Blastococcus; species Blastococcus colisei. The sequence goes on along the minus strand of NZ_VFQE01000002.1, from coordinate 129,139 downwards.
CAACCAACGTGAAGGGCTTCTCCATGCGCATCCCGGTGTCCGTCCTCGACCTGGCCCCCATCGCCCGCGGTGAGACCGCGAGCAGCAGCATCGCCGCCAGCGTCGCTCTCGCCCAGCGCGCGGAGGAGCACGGCTACCGGCGCGTCTGGTACGCCGAGCACCACAACATGCCGTCGATCGCGTCGTCGGCGACCAGCGTGCTGATCTCCCACGTGGGTGCGCACACCACGACCATCCGGCTCGGGGCCGGTGGCGTGATGCTGCCGAACCACTCGCCGCTGACCATCGCCGAGCAGTTCGGCACGCTCGAGGCCATGTACCCCGGTCGGATCGACCTCGGCCTGGGGCGCGCGCCGGGGTCGGACCAGAACACGATGTACGCACTGCGCCGGAACCCGAACTCGGCCGACCGGTTCCCGCAGGACGTGCTGGAGCTGCAGGCCTACCTCGCCGGCGAGACGCGGGTGCCCGGGGTCGATGCCATCCCCGGCAAGGGCTCGAGCGTCCCGCTCTACATCCTCGGGTCGTCGATGTTCGGTGCCACCCTGGCCGCCGCCCTCGGCCTGCCCTACGCCTTCGCCTCGCACTTCGCGCCGCAGCTGCTCGAGCCGGCCGTCGCCGCCTACCGGCGTGAGTTCACGCCCTCGGAGCAGCTGTCCGAGCCCTACGTCATCGCCGGGGTGAACGTCATCGCGGCCGACACCACCGACGAAGCCCGCGCGAATCACGAGGCCGTCAAGCGCAACCTCGCCATCGGGCTCTTCGGCCGCGGGCAGACCCTCAGCGACGAGCAGGCCGACCAGCTGCTGGCCCAGGGCGCCGGCACCCACGTGGAGTCGATGCTCACCCACACCGCCGTCGGCACCCGCGCCGAGGTAGGGGAGTACCTCGACGGCTTCCTGAAGACCGCCGACGCCGACGAGCTGATCGTCGCCCACCAGGCCCCGACGACGGAGGCCCGGCTGCGCTCGGTCACCCTGCTCGCGGAGGCGCTGACCGGCTTCGGCGGCTGACGGCGTGTAACGGCGAGCGGGGTGCGGGTAGGCGAGCGCCGTGACCTACTCGATCGTCGCCCGAGACCCCGACACCGGTGAGATGGGGGTCGCCACCCAGTCGCAGGCCTTCGCGGTCGGCAACAGCGTGCCGTTCGCATTGCCCGGCCACGGCGTGATCGCCACGCAGTCGATGGCCGAGCCGATGTACGGCTCGGTCGGCCTGGACCTGCTCCGGGGCGGGTTCACCGCGCAGGAGGTGCTGACCGCGCTGAGCAGCGTCGACCCCCAGCCGGAGCGCCGGCAGGTGGCGGTGCTGGGCGTCAACGGCGACCTGGCGGCCTACACCGGGACCAGCTGCGTGGAGTCCGCCGGGCACCTGGTCGGGGAGACGTGCGTCGCGCTGGCCAACATGGTCGTCTGCCCTGCGGTGTGGGAGTCGATGGTCGAGCGGTTCGAGAACTCCGCCGGCCCGCTGGCGCAGCGACTGCTCAGCGCGTTGCAGGCCGCCGAGGAGGCGGGCGGCGACTTCCGGGGACGACGGTCCGCGGCGATCATGGTGATCCGGGCGACGACGACCGGTCGGCCGTGGCACGACGCGGTCGTGGACCTGCGCGTCGACGACTCGCAGGATCCGGTTCCCGCGCTGGCCGACCTGCTGGTGACCCGCGCCCGCTACCAGGACGTCGTCCGGGCCTTCCAGCAGGCGATCGACGGTGACCCGGTCACCGCCGACCGCGAGCTCGAGCTGCTGCGCCCGATGGATCCCGCCACCGAGCCCGACCAGCTGATGTGGCGGGCCGTGGTCGCCGCCCTGGCCGGTCGGGAGGACGCCGCCCGCGAGATGCTGTGCGAGCTCGCCGGCACGGCGCCGCAGTTCCTGGAGGCGGCCCGGCGGTTCGGCAAGGCCGGTCTGATGCCGGCCGACGTCATCGACCGGATCGTGCCCGCGTAGTACTCGGTCACGCCGGGGGCAGGTGCTCGGCCACCAGCCGGCGCGGCGCCCGGCAGGCCCAGGCCTCGGCGGAGAGCTCGGTGAGGGACTGGCGGTCGAGGCGGTCCAGCCGGCACAGCACGATCGGGTAGCCGTCGAAGTGGGACGTCGTGAAGTAGACATCGGGCTCGTCGGCGATCAGTGCCCGCTTCGCCCCTTCGTCGGGCACGTACGCCGCGACGACCGGGCCGGTGGGCGCGGCGTCCCCGAGTTCGGCGACGTCCTTCGTGCCCAGCGGGCGCTCCCACACGAAGGCCCTGGTCCGCACCTGCCACTGACGCCACCCCCGGGAGGTGCCCTCGGTGGTGGCGGGCAGGGCGAGGCAGCTACGCGCCACGTCGTCCCAGTTCGCCACGGCGGCAGGCTACGGAAGGGGACGGGCCGGGAACCCCGGGTTGCTCCCCCGTGCGAGGGGACGGCCGGAACTTCTCGACCGAGGTGCTGCAGAACCGGCCCGGACCGGCCGATGGAGCCCCATGCGCAGGACGAGGCCCCGCGACGCCCAGGGCACGGATGCCCGGGTGCGCGGTGCCGACCGTCCGCTGCGGATCGTGCAGGTGCTGGGCGCCGTGCTGGCTGCTGGGTACCTGGTGTCCTTCCTGCCGGTGGTCGCCAGGTCGGCCGCCTACCGGGCGGTGCTGGACGGCGATGCGAACAACCTCTTCATCCTCGGCCTCGTGGGGCTGGTGACCGCCCGGGCCATCCTCTACCGCCGTGAACGGCTCGCCTGGAGCAGTTTCGCCGCGGCACTGGCCGCCTACCTGGCCGGCAGCCTGACGCACGTCCTCCACTACGACGGCCTGGTCGGCGCCGTGCGTCCCAACTGGGCGGACGTGGGATGGATGAGCTTCTACCCGCTCGCGTACCTGACCTTCGTGCTGATGGTGCGGGCGCGGGTGCGCCGGTTCACCACCAGCATGTGGCTCGACGGGCTGGTCGTCGCCCTGACTGCGGCGGCGTTCGGCGTCGCCGTACTCGTCGGAGCGTTCCGGGGTGCGGCCGTCGACGAGGCAGCCGCCGTCTCCATGGTCTACCCCGTCGCCGACCTGGTCCTGCTCACCGTGATCACCGGAGCCCTGACCGTCATCGGCCGGGGAGCGGGTGCGGCCTGGTGGTGGCTGACGACCGGCCTGGTGATCTTCGTATTGACCGACGCGGTGTATGCGATCCAGGTGCTGCAGTCGACGTACGCCGACGGTGGACCGTTGGACCTCGGCTGGGGTGCGGCCTTCTTCTGCTTCGGGATGGCCGCGTGCCAGCGGCCGCGGCGGGGGCGGGCTCAGCGCCTGACGGGGACGGGCGCCCTGGTGCTGCCGGCTCTGTGCACGCTGGCGGCGCTGGCCATGCTCTTCCACGGCTACGTCGAGAGTGGCAGCGTCCTGGCCGGCGGGCTCGCGGTGGCAGCCGTGCTCGCGGCGCTGGCCCGGACCGCGCTGGCCTTCCGGGATGTCCGCGCCCTGGCCGACAGCCGGCGCCAGGCCCGGACCGACGAGCTGACCGGGCTGCCGAACCGGCGATCGGTGTTCGAGGCGCTGGAGGCCGCCGACGACCGGCTCGCCACCGGCGCGGGCGTCGCCGTCCTCGTCCTCGATCTCGACCGGTTCAAGGAGATCAACGACTCCCTCGGCCACGCGGTGGGTGACGCGCTGCTCCGGCAGGTCGGGCCCCGGCTGACCCGCGAGTTGCGCGCCGAGGATTTCCTCGCCCGCCTCGGCGGCGACGAGTTCGTCGTGCTGGCCGCGGACCTGGTCGGCGCGGACGCCGTCACGCTGGCAGCACGCCTGCGCGCGCAGCTGCAGCAGCCGTTCCGGGTCGGCGGCACGAGCCTGACCATCGACGCGAGTGTCGGCGTGGCGATCGGGCCCGAGCACTCGGTCACCGCCGAGGAGCTGCTCCAGCTCGCCGACCTGGCGATGTACTCGGCGAAGGCCGGCCGCAGCGGCTCGTCCGGCGGAGTGGCGGCCTACGACGACGCCCGTGACGGGCACGGACGCCACCGCCTGGAGGCGGTCGAGCAGCTGCGCACCGGCATCACCGGCGGCCAGCTCGTGCTCCACTACCAGCCGAAACTCGCCCTGGCCACGGGTGAGGTGGAGGGTGTCGAGGCCCTGGTGCGCTGGCAGCACCCCACGCGCGGGTTGATCTTCCCCGACGCGTTCATCGACCTGGCGGAGTCGGCCGGGCTGATGAGCCGGCTCACCTCCGCGGTGGTCGACATGGCGCTCGCCCAGTGCCGCGCATGGGCCGACGAGGGCTGCCTCCTGACCGTCTCGGTGAACGTCAGTCCGTCCAACCTCGTCGACGAGGACTTTCCCGACGAGGTGGCCGAGGCCCTGCGCCGGCATCGCGTGCCCGCTGCCGCGCTCGTCCTGGAGGTCACCGAGAGCATCCTCGTGGAGGACCGGGAGCGCGCCGTCCGCGTGCTGTCCCGCCTGCGCGAGGCAGGCGTCGGTGTCTCCATCGACGACTACGGCACCGGCTACTCCAGCCTGGCCTACCTGGCGGCGCTGCCGGTCACCGAGCTGAAGCTGGACCGCGTGTTCGTCGCGGCCATGACCGGGAGCTCCCGCGCCGCGTCGATCGTCACCTCGACGCTGCAGCTGGCCCACGCCCTCGACCTCACCCTGGTCGCCGAGGGCGCGGAGGCCCAGGCCACGGTGGACGCGCTGGCCGGCCTCGGCTGCGACGTCGTCCAGGGCTACCACCTCAGCCGCCCGCTGCCGGCGGAGCAGCTGTGGTCGTGGCTGCAGAACCGTCCGCCGGCCACCGTGCGCTCGCTCGCCTGACCTGCCGCCCGCCTCTCAGGCTGCAGGGATCGCGAACACCAACAGCGAACTGGACGCCGTCGCCACCGTCCGGCCCGCGGCGTCGAGCACCTCGCCGTCGGCGAACGCCACCCGCCGTCCCGGCTTGACCACCCGGCCGATCGCGGTGAGCGGCCCGCTCGTCGCGTGCACGGCCCGCAGGTAGTTCACCTTCAGCTCGATCGAGGTGTAGCCGACCCCGGCGGCAAGCGTCGTATGCACCGCGCAGCCGGCGACGGTGTCGAGCAGGGTGCAGACCAGCCCGCCGTGGACGACGCCGATGGGGTTGTAGACCGACTCGTCGACCTCGCAGGTGAACTCGACCCGCCCCTCCTCGAGCCCGGTGATGCCCATCTGCATCAGCATGGCGATCGGGGGAGGCGGCAGGACACCGTCCCGGATGGCCTGCATGGTCTCCAGACCCGTCCTCTGCAAGGCACCGGCTGCGGTGATCATCGGGTCGTGCCACTCCACCGTCCGCGAGCGGGGGGTGCCCCACGACTCCGGGGTGGACTCGGTCGTCAGTTCAGCCGTCATGGCTCTAGGTTCACATACCGAACTCAACGGCGGGAGGCCGGGTCGACGGCGGGGGAGTCGCGGCCCCGGACATCCCGTGGGCTGCCCCGGGGCGGTGGGACAGCGGCCGGGCGCAGAAGCGACGACGGGCGGGGATTCCCCGAAGGGATCCCCGCCCGTTCCGGCGGTCGGTCGTGCGTCAGCTCTTGGGCCGGGCCCCCGCGCGCAGCGCGCCGAGCAGGTCGTGGTTGAGCCGGGAGATCGTCTCCATGGAGATGCCCTTGGGGCAGGCGGCTGAGCACTCACCGATGTTGGTGCAGCCGCCGAAGCCCTCCCGGTCCTGCTGGGCGACCATGTTGACCACCCGGTCGTCGCGCTCGGGCTGGCCTTGCGGCAGCAGCCCGAGGTGGGTGACCTTCGCGGCGGTGAACAGCATCGACGACGCATTGGGACAGGCCGCCACGCAGGCGCCGCAGCCGATGCAGGTCGCGGCGTCGAACGCGGCGTCGGAGTCGTTCTTCGGCACCGGTGTGGCGTGGGCGTCCGGCGCGGTCCCGGTCGGCACGGAGATGTAACCACCGGCCTGGATGATCCGGTCGAACGCCCGCCGGTCGACGGCGAGGTCCTTGATCACCGGGAAGGCGCTGGCCCGCCACGGCTCGACGTCGATCGTGTCGCCGTCCTTGAACGAGCGCATGTGCAGCTGGCACGTGGTCGTCTGCTGCGGGCCGTGCGCCTCGCCGTTGATCATCACGCCGCACATGCCGCAGATGCCCTCGCGGCAGTCGTGGTCGAAGGCGACCGGGTCGTCGCCCTGCATGATCAGCTGCTCGTTGAGCACGTCGAGCATCTCGAGGAAGGACATGTCGGGCGAGATGTCGGTGACCTTGTAGGTCACCATCTTGCCCTTGACCGCCGGGTCCTTCTGGCGCCAGATGCGCAGGGTCAGGTTCATGCCGCGCTTTCCGGCCGCGGGGTTCCCGACGCTGGACTGCATGGTGCCCTCACGTGTGGCCGTCACTTGTAGCTCCGCTGGGCGAGGTGGACGTACTCGTACTCGAGGTCTTCCTTGTGGAGAACGGGGGACTGGCCCTCCGGCGTCCACTCCCACGCCGCGACGTAGGCGAAGTTCTCGTCGTCGCGCAGCGCCTCGCCCTCGGGGGTCTGGCTCTCCGCGCGGAAGTGCCCGCCGCAGCTCTCGTTGCGGTGCAGGGCGTCGACGCACATCAGCTCGGCGAGCTCGATGAAGTCCGCGACCCGGCCGGCGTGCTCCAGGGTCTGGTTGAAGGAGTGCCAGTCGCCGCTGACCTTGAGGTTGGTCCAGAACTCCTGGCGGATCTCCGGGATCCGGTCCAGCGCCTTGCGCAGGCTCTCCTCGGACCGCTCCATGCCGCAGAGGTCCCACATCAGCTTGCCCAGCTCCCGGTGGAAGGACGCCGGGGTGCGCGTTCCGTTGATGTCGAGCAGCTTCTGCATCTGGGCCTGCACGCCCTCGAGGGCCTCGACGGCGGCCGGGTGGGAGTCGTCGACCTTCTCGAACGGGCCGGCGGCGAGGTAGTCGCTGATGGTGGCCGGCAGGACGAAGTACCCGTCCGCCAGCCCCTGCATCAAGGCGGATGCGCCGAGACGGTTCGCGCCGTGGTCGGAGAAGTTCGCCTCACCGATCACGAACATGCCGGGGATCGTGGACTGCAGGTCGTAGTCGACCCACAGGCCGCCCATCGTGTAGTGGACCGCCGGGTAGATCCGCATCGGCGTCTCGTACGGATCCTCGCCCGTGATCTGGGCGTACATGTCGAAGAGGTTGCCGTACTTGGCCTCGATCGCCGGGCGCCCGAGCCGGTCCATGGCGTCGCCGAAGTCGAGGTACACCCCGAGCCCGCCGGGGCCCACGCCACGGCCCTCGTCGCAGACGTTCTTCGCCTGCCGCGAGGCGATGTCGCGGGGCACCAGGTTGCCGAACGCCGGGTAGATGCGTTCCAGGTAGTAGTCGCGCTCGCCCTCGGGGATCTCCCGCGGGTCGCGGTCGTCGCCGCGCTCCTTGGGCACCCACACGCGGCCGTCGTTGCGCAGCGACTCGCTCATCAGCGTGAGCTTGGACTGGTAGTCGCCCTTGACCGGGATGCAGGTCGGGTGGATCTGCGTGTAGCAGGGGTTGGCCATGTACGCGCCGCGCTTGTGCGCCCGCCAGATCGCCGTGGCGTTGGAGCCCTTGGCGTTCGTGGACAGGTAGAAGACGTTGCCGTACCCCCCGGTGGCCAGGACGACGGCGTCGGCGAAGTGGGTGCTGATCTCGCCGGTCACCAGGTCGCGGGCGACGATCCCGCGGGCGCGGCCGTCGACGATGATCAGGTCCAGCATCTCGGTGCGCGCGTGCTGCTCGACGCTGCCGGCGGCGATCTGGCGCTCGAGGGCCTGGTAGGCGCCGTAGAGCAGCTGCTGCCCCGTCTGGCCGCGGGCGTAGAAGGTGCGCGACACCTGGGCGCCACCGAAGGACCGGTTGTCGAGCAGGCCGCCGTACTCGCGGGCGAACGGGACACCCTGGGCGACGCACTGGTCGATGATGTTGACGCTGACCTCGGCCAGCCGGTGCACGTTGTCCTCGCGGGAGCGGAAGTCGCCGCCCTTGACCGTGTCGTAGAACAGCCGGTGCACGCTGTCGCCGTCGTTGCGGTAGTTCTTCGCCGCGTTGATCCCGCCCTGCGCCGCGACGCTGTGCGCCCGGCGCGGGCTGTCCTGGTACCAGAACGACTTGACCTTGTAGCCCTGCTCGCCCAGCGTCGCGGCGGCCGAGCCCCCGGCCAGGCCGGTGCCGACGACGATGATCGTCATCTTGCGGCGGTTGGCCGGGTTGACCAGGCGGCCACGGAAGCGGCGCTCGCTCCAACGCTCGTCGATCGGGACGTCGTCGGGGGCCTTCGTGTCGGCGATCGGCTCGCCGGTGGTGAAGAGTTCGAGAGGCATCGCTGGAGCTCCTTAGTCGATGAGCCCGAAGAGGACGGAGAACGGCACCAGCAGGAAGCCGAGGGTCAGGACGACCGAGAACGCGAGGGCGAACAGGCTGACCGTCTTCTCGCGGCGGCGGTTGCTCTGCCCCAGGGTCTGGGTGGCGCTCCAGATGCCGTGCCGCAGGTGCATGCCCAGCAGGATCACCGAGATCGCGTAGAAGGCCGTGACGAAGGGGTTGGAGAAGCTCGCGACGAGCCGGTCGTAGGGCGTGCTGTCGAAGCCCTCCGCGTTCACCGTGCCGGTGGTGAGGTCGAGGATGTGGTAGATGATGAAGGCCAGCACGATCACGCCGCCCCAGCGCATGGTTCGTGAGGCGTAGCTCTGGGCCACCGACTTCTTCGTGACGTAGCCGTCGGGGCGCGCCCGCTTGGCCTGCCGCCACAGCGAGACGGCCGCCCAGATGTGCGCGACGACCGCGACGAGAAGCACGATCCGGATGGCCCACAGCGCCGTGGCGCCCGGCAACGCCGGATTGCCGACAGTGCGGATCCACCCGGAGTAGGAGTTGAAGGCCTCCGCCCCGGAGAAGGCCTTCAGGTTCCCGACCACGTGCGCGATCAGGTACAGCACCATGATGATGCCGCTGACCGCCATCACGGCCTTCTTGAAGACGGAGTTGGTCTTCGCGACCTTCGGCGTCCGTCGTCCCGCGTGCGTCACTGTCACCACAGGAACAAGCTAGGTCCCTGCCGAGTTTGCGGCCAGGTAAACACGTGGTGACTCGGATCATGTAAGGGTGCCCTCACCGCAGCTCAGGTCTAGGGTCAGGCGCTGCGCGGGCGGGGGTGTGGGTTGCCGCGTCCCTCGGATGGGGAGGACGACGCCGTGCCCGGACCGACCAGAGGATTCCTCGGCCGCCGCCAACGCGACCCCCGGCTGCCACCCGGCCAGTACGACGTGGGCAGCGACTGGCCGGTGCTGACCGCCGAGCCCACGCCGCGCATCGCCCCCGAGACGTGGAGCATCACCGTCGACGGGAGGGTCGAGTCGCCGACCACCTGGACCTGGGACGAGGCGCACCGGTTGCCGCCGTCGGAGTACCGCGGCGACATCCACTGCGTCACCACCTGGTCGAAGTTCGACACCTCCTTCGCCGGCGTCAGCGTCGACACCCTGCTGGAAGCCGCCCGGCCCACCGCTGACGCGCACTTCGTCATGGCGACGTCAAAGACCGGCTACACGACCAACCTGCCCCTGGAGCACGTGACCGGCGGCCAGGCCTGGGTGGTCTGGGAGTTCGACGGCAAGCCGTTGCCGATCGAGCACGGCGGCCCGGTCCGGCTGCTGGTGCCGCACCTGTATTTCTGGAAGAGCGCCAAGTGGATCAGCAAGCTGACCCTCCTGGCGCGCGACCAGCAGGGGTTCTGGGAGCAGAACGGCTACCACGACCTCGGGGACCCGTGGCGGCAGCAGCGGTACCAGGGTGACTGAGGAGCTGGGATCACCCGGCCCCGACGCGCCCAGGGGAGGCTGGCGGACGGCGACGGTCGCGGGTGTGCGCCGACCTCTCCGGCGTTCGGTCGAGCTGCGCCTCGACGTCGCGGACCGGATCGACCACATGCCCGGGCAGCACTACGTCGTCCGGCTGACCGCCGAGGACGGGTACACCGCCCAGCGGTCGTACTCGGTGGCGTCGGCCCCCGGCGACCCGCTGGTCGAGCTGTTCGTCGAGCGGCTGGACGACGGCGAGGTGTCCACCTACCTCGCCGACGTCGTGGAGCCCGGTGACGAGCTGGAGGTCCGCGGGCCGATCGGCGGCTGGTTCGTCTGGGACGGCGAGACGCCGGCGCTGCTGGTCGCAGGCGGCTTCGGCGTCGTCCCGTTCATCGCGATGATCCGGCACGCCCGCGATCTGGGCCGGCTGGACCTGCTGCGGGTGGCGGTCTCCAGCCGCACCCTCGCCGAGCTGCCCTACGCCGAGGAACTCGTGGACGCCGGCGCGCTGGTCGTGCTCACCCGCGAGGCGCGCGGCATCCGCACGGCCGGGCGGCTGACGGCTCCCGACCTCGTGCCGTTGTGGGAGCCCGGGCAGACGGCCTACGTCTGCGGCTCCTCGTCGTTCGCGGAGGCGGCGAGCCAGCTGCTCGTCGGGATGGGATACCCCGCCGCCGACGTCCGGGTGGAGCGCTTCGGCCCCAGCGGGACACCCGCCTGAGACGGTCACCCGGCGGGGTCGGCATCGCGCGCCGCGAAGTCACCTCGGCGGTCGCTGTCGCCGCTACGCTTCCGGGCAGGCGCAACCCGCGGGTGGGAGACGGCTCATGGCCGATGACAGCGATCTCCGTCGAGACCTCCTGTGGCGGATCGACGCGCGCCGGGCGTCGGTGCAGGCGTTCCTCCGCTACCACCGGCCGCGCACCCGCCGGCGCGCCACCGTCACGGTCGTGCTGACCTCGCTGGCCGCCGTCTTCACGGCCGGGCCGGCTTTCGGCGGCCAGCCGTTCGCCGAGTCCGTCCAGGACGTCCTCGGGCTGGCCAGCGACGCGACCGTCTGGCAGGTGCTGTGCCTGCTCGCCCTGCTGGTCTCGGTCGCCGCCGCCGTCCTGACGAACATCGGCAAGTCCCAGGAGGACGTCGCACGGCTGGCCAGTGCCGAGGCCGCGAACGCCGAGCTGGAGGGCCTGGCGAGCCTGCTCCGGTTCGGTCACCTGACGGTGGAGGACGGGGCGAAGCTCTACCAGCAGTACAGCGTCACGATCCCGTTCGTCGACGACCAGCCGACCCCTGCGCCGCACGCCGGCTACTACGCGCCGCCGCCACCGGGCTCCCACGGGGCGCCACCACCGCCGAGGTCCTACACGCCTCCGCCGCCGGGGCCCGGTCCCTACCCGCCGGCCGCGTCGGGGCCCGGCTCGTACCACCGGCCCCCGGGCCGCTGAGCAACCGGGGCCGGGGCCGCGATGCGGCCCGGCTCCGAGCCTTGCCGACCGATCAGACCGTCGGCGGCACCATCGAGGCGCCCACCGGGGGCGCGGTCCCAGGCGCGGCACATGCCGAGCGCGGCGACCGTCGCCGCGGCCAGCTCGGCGTCGGCCTTCCTCCCGGCGAGCACGCCGGGTGCTCCGGGGCGATGCCGCGCGACGTCGGGTCGGCTGCGGTGGATGGAACCAGCCGGCCGGGGGTAGGCGGGGCGCGACGATCGGCGCTTTCCTCCGGCCCCGGCGTCCGATGGGTGAGGAGGAGCAGTGGACGAGCAGGACCGGAAGCGTGCCGAGCTGGGCGAGACCGACGCGCCTGCGGAGGACGAGATCGCCGAGGCGTTCGAGAAGATCGTCAGCGAGGGCGCGCAGCGCCTGCACCGCCGGTGGCACGAAGTGCTGGCCACCGGACTGGCGGGCGGGCTGGAGGTAGCCGTCGGCGTGCTGGCTCTGCTGGCGGTCCTCGCCGCGACGGGCAGCGAACTGCTGGCGGGGCTGGCCTTCAGCATCGGTTTCATCGCCCTGATGCTCGGCCGCAGCGAGCTGTTCACCGAGGGGTTCCTCGTTCCGGTCACCGCGGTGTTCGCCGGCCGGGCGGACACGGCACAACTGGCCAAGTTGTGGGCCGGGACGCTGGTGGCGAACCTGATCGGCGGCTGGCTGGTCATGTGGCTGGTCGTGCAGGGGTTCCCCGACCTGACGAGCACCGCCGTCGAGTCCGCGGTGCACTTCGTCGAGGCACCGCTGGACCTGCAGTCGGTCTGTCTGGCCTTCCTGGGGGGCGCCGTCATCACGTTGATGACCCGCATGCAGCACGGCGCGCACTCGGAGGGCGGGAAGATCATCGCCTCCGTCATCGGCGGCTTCCTCCTGGCCGGACTTCAGCTGTTCCACTCGATCCTGGACTCGCTGCTGATCTTCGGCGCGCTGCACGCCGGTGCCCCGTTCGGCTACGGGGACTGGCTGGCGTGGTTCTGGTACACGGTCCTGTTCAACATGGCCGGTGGCCTGCTCGTCGTCACCATGACTCGTCTGGTGCGGAGCAAGGAGCTGATCGAGCAGGAGCGCCGGGCGGCAGGCGCCGACGACTGAGGGGAGGCGGCGGTCACGGCACCGTCGTATCCGTGGCGGTCGATTCGCTGGCCGTCGGTGTCGCACTGGTCGTCGGTGTCGCGCTGGTCGTCGGTGTCGCGCTGGTCGTCGGGGTCGTGCTGCTGGTGGGCGCCGCGCTGCTGGTGGGCGCCGCGCTGCTGGTGGGCGCCGCGCTGCTGGTGGGCGCCGCGCTGCTGGTGGGCGCCGCGCTGCTGGTGGGCGCCGCGCTGCCGGTGGGCGCCGCGCTGCTGGTGGGCGCCGCGCTGGTCGTCGCCGATGCGGTGGTGGTCGGCTCGCTGGTGGGTGCCGCGGTCGTGCCCGGCGCCTCGGTGACGGCCGGCGCCGACGTCGTCGTCGGAGCCGCAGCAGCCTGGGCCGGTGAGGGGGCGGTCGTCCTCGGGGACGTCCGTGCCGGTGTCGCGCGTGCGGCCGCCGCCCGCGACGGAGCGCTCGCCTCCGCCTGGCGGATGACGCTGGTGGGCGTCGGGGCGCTCGCCGCAGGCGCCGGCGTCGTCCCAGGCGCCGGGGAACCGGATCCGGTGACGACCGGACCGGCGATCCACTCGCCCAGGTCCGTCGTCGCCCGGTGGCTCGGCCCGGCGGCATCGTGCACCGGTCCGTGGCCGCGGGCCGCCTCGACGCCGGAGGCCGCGCCCGAGTTCATCGCGGCGGGAACGACCATCAGGGCGAGCCACGCTGCCGCCGCCGTCACGATCAGGGCGAGCAGTGTGTCCAGCGGCTTCCGCCACCCCGGCAGGGCCAGCCACTGGGCAGTGACGGACTCGCCGCGTCGCGCGCGCCGGGTGCCCCGGTCTGCAGGCCTCTCTGCCACGGGTCCCTCCGAAGATGCGTGCCGACGGCTCCCTCGACGGCACACCTTCGTGAGGTGCGTCCTTCGACGGGCCGCCGCCGACGCGGCGGACGGAGGCGCCCGGCTGCATCCGGCGCGTTGCCACCCAGCGGAACGGCGGAGGTGCACCGTGTCGCGGACGGGGCAGGGTCAGCCGCGGACGGCCCGCCGGATCGCCGTCACGTACCGGTGGGTGGCCAGGCGCTGGGCGAGCAGGCTGACCGGGCCTCCCAACCTGGCCAGGGGCGAGGCCAACCGGAAGAACACCCGGATCTCGTAGACGACGTCCCCGGCCGGTGTCAGCCGGACCAGGAAGCACTCCTCGCCGCTCTCCGGATGGCCGGGCAGGGTGCCGTAGGCGAAGCCGCGCTCGTCACCCTCGGTCCGCGCCCACACCACCCGGCAGGGGATGTCGTAGCCGAGCCGGGGGAGGCCCGCGGTGAGGACGACGACCGTGCCCGGTGCTCTGCTCGGGCCGGTGGCGCGCACCCGCAGTCCGGCGCCGCGCTGCGCCCGCCAGTCGAAGACCGCGGCCACGGCCCGCTCGAAGTCCGCCCGGCCCGAGCCGACGACGGCGCTGTGCCGGGCGCCCCGGAAGCCCGCGGGCACCCGTCCCGTGCACGCGGTGCCGACGGCGTCGTAGGTGAGCGGGGCGGCGAGCAGCCGGGCCGGGTCGGCGGCCACCAGCAGTGCCATCAGGGGGCCGGGCGCACGCGAGCGGTGATCACCGGATCAGTCTGCGGGCGGCACGGGTGCGGCCGCCCGGTGGGATCCCCGAGGACGCCAACCGCCGCTCGAGCTCGGTCACGCCGGCCGGGATCGTCTCGCCGGGGCCGGGACGCGCCAGCCAGAAGCCCTGCGCCTCGTCGCAACCGAGCTGAGCCAGCTCCGCCCAGGTGGCGCGGGTCTCCACGCCCTCGGCTACCACCCGCAGCCCGAGGCCGTGGGCCAGGTCGATGGTGCTGCGCACGATGACCCGGTCGCTGGAGTCCAGTTCCATCGTCTGCACGAAGGACCTGTCGATCTTCAGCGTGCCCACCGGCAGGCGGGTCAGGTAGGCGAGGGACGCGTGCCCAGTGCCGTAGTCGTCGACCGACAGGTGCACGCCGAGAGCGCGCAGACGGTGCAGGATCTCGAGGGCGCGCCCCGGATCCTTCATGGCCGCGCTCTCGGTGATCTCGAGTTCGAGGCACGAACTGGGCAGCGCGTGGGTCCGCAGCGACGCGGCCACCCGCTCGGGGAGGGAGAGATCGAGCAGGCTCCGGGCCGAGAGGTTGACCGCGACGGTGAGGTCCAGACCCTGCCGGCGCCACGTCGCGCAGTCAGCGAGGGCGCGGTCCAGCACGGCGTCGGTCAGCGGGCGGATCAGCCCGGTCTGCTCGGCGACCGGGACGAACAGCGCGGGGGGCACCATGCCGCGGTCGGGGTGGTCCCAGCGGACCAGCGCCTCCACGCCCACCACCCGGCCGTCCTCGACGCGGACCTTGGGCTGGTAGTGCACGAGCAGGTCGCCGTCCCGGATCGCCCGTCGCAGGTCTCCGAAGAGCGCGAGCTTCTCCGGAGCGCCCGCGTCCAGCTCCGGGCGGTAGACGACGAACCCGAGGCGATCGGCCTTCGCGGCGTGCTTGGCGATGTCGGCGTGCCGCAGCAGGTCGGCGGCGGTACTGCCGCCGACGGCCACCCCGCAGCTGCCGTCGATCTCCAGCGAGAGGCCCGCGACGGGGAAGGGGCGCCGGACGGACTGCAGCGCGCGTTCGGCCGCCAGTTCAGCCTCCGGTGTCCCGGCGCCGGACAGCAGGACGGCGAACTCGTCGCCACCGAGGCGCGCCAGGACCGCGTCGCTGCCGAACCCGTCGGAGAGGCGGTCGGAGACCGCCATCAGCAACGCGTCACCGACGTGGTGGCCGAGCGTGCCGTTGACCTCCGTGAAGCGGTCGAGGTCGACGAGGACGACCGCGACCTCCGCGTCCGCGGCCACCGCGGCGTCGATCTCCTCGACGAGCGCCGACCTGTTGAGCAGCCCGGTCAGGGCGTCGTGCCGGGCGCGGTGACGCAGCTCCTCCTCGGCGAGCCGCCGGGAGTCCGCCTCGGCCTTGAGCTCGTCCGATCGCCGCTTGCCGAAGACCATCATCAGCAGGTGGGAGAACGCCAGGATCAGGACGGCGTCGTCCAAGGGCCCCGTCAGCAGCTGCGGCAGGTCCCAGACGACGCTCGCCACGCCGAAGGACACGGTCAGTGCGAGGACGACGGCGGCCTCGCGCAGCACGCGCACGCGCAGGGCGGCGACGCCGTCCGTCCGCTCTCGCTGCACGACCCTCACCCCCCGGCTGTCCTCTCTTCCTGATCGGACCGCGGTGGCGACTGCTTGAGCCACCCGGGCGCGAGATCCCCCGGATGGGTCCGGTGTCCACGACGAGGCGGGGGACGGGGGTCCGGGGTGGGCAACCGGTTAGGTTGTCGGCACTGTGCTGCCCGCCGTCACCGCCACCCGCTACGTCACCCCGCTGCGCGAGGGTGGCTCGCTGCCGGGGCTCATGGAGGCCGACGACCTCGGCACCTACGTGGTCAAGTGGCGGGCCGCCGGCCAGGGCGTGAAGGTCCTCGTCGCGGAGGTGGTCTGCGCCGAGCTCGCCCGGGCGTTGGATCTCCCCGTACCCGCGCTGGTCACCGTCGACGTCGTCCCCGAGCTGGCCGTGGGGGAGCCCGACGTCGAGGTGCAGGAACTGCTGCAGCGCTCGGCCGGACGCAACCTGGGACTGGACTACCTGCCCGGCGCGCTGGACTTCGAGGCCGGAGCCGACGGAGTCGACCCGGAACTCGCCGGGCGGGTGCTGTGGTTCGACGCGCTGATCGGCAACGTCGACCGGTCCTGGCGGAACCCCAACATGCTGTTCTGGCACGGCCGGCTGGAGCTGATCGACCACGGCGCCGCCCTGACGTTCCACCACCACTGGCCGGGAGCCGAGGCGGCCGTCAGCCGCCCCTACGACGCCTCCGCGCACGCGCTGCTGGAGTGCGAGCCCCGGGTGCCGGCCGCCGATGCGGCACTGGCCGGCCGGGTGACCAGGCCGCTGCTGGAGAACGTCCTCGCCCAGGTGCCCGATGACTGGCTGGAGGACGAGCCCGGCGTCCTGCGCACCCGGTACGTGGATCAGCTCCTGGCCCGCCTCGCCGCCCGCGACGCGTGGCTGCCCGCGCTCGTCGCCGCCGCCGACGCGGGTGGTGGCGGTCGCCGGCGTGCGCCGCGTGGGGAGAACCGGCCCGCGTGGCTGGGACCGCCGCCGCCGGAGGGGGTGACCCAGCGATGAACGGGCTCCGGACGAGGGACACCTTCGAGTACGCCGTGCTGCGCGTCGTCCCCCGGATCGAGCGAGGTGAGGCGTTCAACGCCGGCGTCCTCGTCTACTGCCGCCAGCGGGACTACCTGGGCGCCCGGGTACACCTCGACGAGGCCCGCCTGCACGCGCTGGACCCCACGGCCGACGCTACGGCCATCGGCCGGGCGCTCCAGGCGGCCACCGACGTGTGCGCCGCTGCGCCGGGCGCCGGTGCCGCCGGGCGCGAGGCGCTCGGGTCGCGGTTCCGCTGGCTGACCGCGCCGCGCAGCACCGTCATCCAGCCGGGGCCCGTCCACACCGGGCTGACCGAGGACCCCGACGCCGACGCCGACCGGCTGCTGCGCCTGCTGGTCCTGCCCGTCGAGGGCTGACGCAGGCATAGGAACCTTTACATACGTTTTCGGGCCCGCAGCCGCACGTATAGGTTCCTATGCCTCGCTGCTCAGGCGGGCAGCAGTCGGTCGATCCGCCGGGCGAGCTCCACGTCCAGGTCGCTGACCCCGCCGGCGGAGTGGCTGACCAGCGTCAGGTGGAGGGTGCGCCAGCGCAGGTCGACGTCCGGGTGGTGGTCCATCTCCTCGGCGACGTCGGCGATCGACACGATCGCTGCGACCGCGTCCCGGAAGCTGGGCAGCTCGACGCTGCGGCGCAGACCGTCCGCATCGCCGGACCACAGGGGCAGGCCGCGCAGGGCGGCGGACAGTTCGTCGGGGGAGAGGCGCGGCGGTCGGGGCATCGCCCCATGGTGCCGTGCTGGAACGGCCTCGTCCCAGGGGCCCGCGGCGCGCGAAGCGTGCCGTGGAGTGGGACGAGGTCCTTCATCAGGTGTGGAGGCCGCACTCGGTCTTGCCACGCCCGGCCCAGCGCCCGGCCCGCGAATCCTCGCCCGGTGCGACCGGACGGGTGCAGGGCGCGCAGCCGATCGAGCCGTAGCCCAGCTCGAACAGCGGATTCACCGGCACCTGGTGCTCGGCGACGTAGGCGTCGACGACGTCCTGCGTCCAGGCCGCCATCGGGTTGATCTTCACCATGCCGCGCTTGGCGTCCCAGTCGACCAGCCTGGTGCCCGCACGGGTCGGCGACTCGTCGCGGCGGATCCCCGAGCCCCAGGCCACGAAACCGGCCAGCGCCTGGGCCAGGGGCTTCACCTTGCGCAGCTCGCAGCACAGGTCCGGGTCCCGCTCGTACAGCTTCGGGCCGAACGAGAGGTCCTGCTCGGCGACGGTCTGCGGCGGGGTCACGTTCACCAGCGTGATGGGGAGGACGCCGGTGATCCAGTCCCGGGTGCCGATCGTCTCGGCGAAGTGGTAGCCGGTGTCGAGGAAGACGACGTTGACCCCGGGGACGACGCGGCTGGCCAGGTGGGCGAGCAGACCGTCGGCCATGGACGACGTGACGGCGAACTCCGCGCCGAACGTCTCCCCGGCCCAGCGCAGGACGGCGAGCGCCTGCTCGACCGGGTCGGCGATGCCCTCGAACTGCGCATCGGCCGCGGCAGCCAGTTCCGGCGTCGGCCGGATGGCGATCGTCACTCGTTCACTCCCGTCGCGATCAGGCGGACCGTGAAGGCCCGCAGGCAGGCGCCGCAGCGCCACCCGTCGGAGCCGTCCCCGTAGGGGGTCAGCTCCTCGTCCCCGCAGTACGGGCAGTGGAACACCGGCAGTTGCCGGGACCTTCCACCGCCCGACTCCTCGGTCACAGGTGCCTCGTCACAGCAACCAGGCCTCCTCGGCGCGCGCGACGTACGCGGCGAAGGACTCGCCTGGCGTCCGGCGCTCCTGGAAGCCGAGCAGCACGCGCTCGCAGTAGTCGGCGGTCTCGGCCTTGGTCACCTTGTGGCCGCGGAACTTGCGTCCGAAGGTGGCCTCGACGCCGAGGTGCCCGCCCAGGTGTACCTGGAAGCCCTCGACCATCTCGCCGTTCGCGTCGCGGACCATCGAGCCCTTGAACCCGATGTCGGCGGTCTGGAACCGGGCGCAGCTGTTCGGGCAGCCGTTGACGTTGATGCCGATCGGCTCGTCGAAGTCGGGCAGTCGCTTCTCGAGTTCGGCGTAGAGGTCCTGCGCGTGCTGCTTGGTCTCGACGATCGCCAGCTTGCAGAACTCCAGGCCCGTGCACGCCATGGTGCCGCGGCGGAAGGCGCTGGGCCGCACCTGCAGGTCGTGCTCGGCCAGCGCCGCGACGAGGTCCTCGACCCGCTCGTCGGGGACGTCGAGGATGACCAGCTTCTGCTGCGTCGTGGTGCGGATCCGGCCCTGCCCGTACTGGTCGGCCAGGTTCGCGATCGTGGTGAGCAGCGAGCCGCTGATCCGGCCGGTGCGCAGCGCGAAGCCGACGGCGTTGCGACCGTCCTTCTGCTTGCTGACGCCGACGTGGTCGCGCTGGTCGTGCTTCGCCGGGGCGGGGGCCGGGCCGTCGGGGAGCTGCTCCTCCAGGTACTCGTCCTGCAGCACCTGCCGGAACTTCTCCGGGCCCCAGTCGGCCATGAGGAACTTGATCCGGGCGCGGTTGCGCTGCCGGCGGTAGCCGTAGTCGCGGAAGACGGCGGTGCAAGCAGCCCAGACGTCGGTCACCTGGTCGGGCCGGACGAAGACGCCGATCCGCTGGGCGAACATCGGGTTGGTCGACAGCCCGCCGCCGACCCACAGGTCGTAACCGGCCTCGCCCGCCTCGTTCACGACGCCCACGAAGGAGACGTCGTCGATCTCCGGCTCGGTGCAGTGGTCGACGCAGCCGGACATCGACGTCTTCCACTTGCGGGGCAGGTTGCTGAACTCGGGGCTGCCCACGTACTTCGCGACGGTCTCGGCGATGACGTCGGTGGCATCGAGCACCTCGTCCTCGAGGATCCCCGCCAGCGGGCAACCGAGCATCACGCGCGGCACGTCCCCGCAGGCCTCCATCGTGCTCAGGCCGACCGACTCGAGCCGCCGCCAGATCTCGGGCACGTCCT
Organism: Blastococcus colisei; assembly: GCF_006717095.1. Classification (NCBI taxonomy): domain Bacteria; kingdom Bacillati; phylum Actinomycetota; class Actinomycetes; order Geodermatophilales; family Geodermatophilaceae; genus Blastococcus; species Blastococcus colisei. The sequence goes on along the minus strand of NZ_VFQE01000002.1, from coordinate 109,673 downwards.
CGATGCGGATCCAGTGGTACTGCACGTTCTGCCGGTCGGTGACGTCGGCGACGTCCCGGCCGAACTCGGTGCTGATGCCGCCGAGGACCCGAAGGGCGTCGCTGGTGAGCTGCCCGCCGTCGATGCGGGCGCGCATCATGAAGTAGGAGTCCTCGAGCTCCTCCGGCTCCAGGACGGCGGTCTTGCCGCCCGGGATGCCCTGGGCGCGCTGGGTGTAGAGGCCCATCCAGCGCATCCGGCCACGCAGGTCACCGGGGTCGATGCCGTCGAAGCCCGTCTTCGAGTAGATGTCGAGGATGCGCTGCCGCACCTCGAGGCCGTCGGAGTCCTTCTTCATCCGCTCGTTGGGGTTGAGCGGCTCGCGATAGCCGAGGGCCCACTGGCCTTCCCCACGCTGGGGACGGCTGCTGACGCGGGTGGGGGTGGTCACGACGTACTTCTTCCTGCGCTCGCCATCCCCGCGGCGCCCGGCCGGTCAGGGAGGAGCGCCGATGATCGGAGGCGCAGCCGTGGCCGCGCGAGGTGGACCGAGCTCAGCGCTGAGCGCGACAGACGGCGCTGGAGACGAGCGCCAGGTCGATGTGCAGACGCGCGACGAGGAGGCTGCCGCGGTCGGTCATGCCGTCCATGGTCGCACAAGCCGACCGGAAGAGTGGTGTGAGCCGGGATACGCCGGACCCGGTCACGTGCCGGGGTCGTCGCCGAAGGAGCGCCAGGCGTTCTCGAGCGCGATCAGCTCGGCGGCGTGGGCGGGGAGCTCGCCGGAGATCACGTCGGCCAGCGTCACGCCTTCCAGCACCCGCCGGTAGCCCTCGCGGGCGGCCACCCAGACCGACGCCAGCGCACCGGCGGCACCCGGGTACACGACGTCTTCCGGGCGCTTGCCGTGCACCTCGGCGAGGAAGCCCTGCTCCACCCGCATGATGCGGGCGATGGAGATCTCCGACGGCGGGAGGGCGAGCCGGTAGCCGCCCTCGCGACCGCGCTGGCTGGTGACCAGGCGCGCGTGCTGGAGGTCGCCGAGGATCGTCTGCAGGAAGCGGGCCGGGATGCCCTGCGCCGTCGCGATGCGCTCGGCGGTCAGGGCCTCGGGCGCCACCGCGGCCAGCTCGAGGGCTGCGCGGACGGCGTAGTCCACGCGGGCGGTGATGCGCACTCTTCTCCTCCGCCGGGTCCTGCGGGTCCCCTCTGCCGGGTCCTGCGGGCCCATCCTGCCTGCTCTGGAAGGGTGGATCCGTGTTCCAGCTGCGATTCACCACCTTGGTGGAGGCGCCCCTCACCGTCGCCTTCGACGTGGCGAGGGCGCTCGGCCGCCCGTGGGGGACTCCGCTGGACGAGGTCGTGTCCCAGCGGCCCTGGCGGGACGTCTACGCCGCGGCACCCGCACCGGGCCGGCGCTGGCTCACGCACTCCCGCCGCTTCTCGGCCACCGGTGCGGGGACGCTCGTCGAGGAGCAGCTGGCATGGGACACCGGCGTCCTGGGCACCCTCCTCGGCCATGTGCTGCGCCGGCGGATCGTCCGCGCGATGCAGTCCCACCTGGACGCCTACGCCGCGGCGGCCGCCCGCCGCGCCCTCGACGTGCTGCAGGTGGTCGGCGCGGCCATCGTCGACGACGGCCGAGTCCTGGTCGCCCAGCGGTCGGGCGGTCCCTACGACGCGCTCTGGGAGTTCCCGGGAGGCAAGGTCGAGCCGGGGGAATCCGACCTGTCGGCGCTGGTGCGCGAGATCGGGGAGGAGCTCGGCGTCGCGATCGTGCCCCGGGCGTTCCTCGGCGAGGTGCTGCTCGACGGGGTGGTGGGCGGCGGTGCTCCCGGCAGCTCGACGTTGCGGGTCTGGGAAGCGCGGCTGACGGAGGGGACCCCGGTGGCCCATGAGCACGCCGCGCTCCGCTGGGTCCAGGAGGACGAACTGGAAGCCCTGGACTGGATACCTGCCGACCGTCCCCTCCTGCCCGCCGTCCGGGCCTCACTCCGACGCCACTGATCGTCCGCACCGGCGCCGGACAGAAAGACGACGGACGCCGCGGCTCGGGGGAGCGCAGCGTCCGTCGTCTCAGACCTCTCCCGAGCCCGCGCCGTGCGTGCGGGGGTGGGAGGGAAGGGGCCCCTTCCGCTACTTCTTGAAGGCGTCCTTGATGTTCTCGACGCCCTGCTTGAGGTTGCCCTTCGACTCCTCCTTCTGGCCCTCGGCCTGGAGGTCGCGGTTGTCGGTGGCGTCACCGACGGTCTGCTTGCCCTTGCCCGAGAGCTCTTCGATCTTGTTCGTCAGCTTGTCCGTGCCGCTCATGGTCTGCACTCCTCTGGTCGGCGGTGGTGCCTGTCCGGGCGGTACCCGGGCCGTCGAGCCCTGAACCCGCAGTGTCCATCCACCGCAAGCTGTCCGGCCGAGGGGCCCGATGAGAGGAAAGGCACGCCTGCTGACGGGCGGAAGAGGTGTCGAAGTTACGGTTGGGGCGCAGATCGCGAGTCCAGGTCACAACTCGATGACGTCCGTGGACACCCTCTTCGGGGCGTGCCTAGGGTCCATCCGTCGTACTGGGGAGGTCTGTACCGCCCGGGTGCGTTTCGCTCGTGACCAATCAGTCGTCCGACGGCCCAACTGCTGGCCGCGGACCGACCTGTCCGTTCCCCCCGCGCACGCGGGCTGAGGGAGGCCTTGCACGTGAAGTTGAGCAAGCGCAACAGTTCGCTCGTCGCGACGGCCATCGCCGCCGCGCTGGTGCTGTCCGCCTGTGGTGGCGACGACGCCGACAGCGGCGAGGCTGAAGGTGCCGCCACCGGCGGCAGCTACAGCGTCGCGCTCTACAGCGACCCGGAGAACCCGCTCGTCCCGAGCAACACCTCGGAGAGCGAAGGCGCGCAGGTGCTCGAGGCCCTGTGGACCGGCCTGATCCAGTACGCCGCCGACGGCTCCGTCGAGTACACCGGTATCGCGGAGTCCATCGAGTCGGAGGACAGCCAGACCTGGACGATCACGCTGAACGACGGGTGGACCTTCCACGACGGCACGCCGGTGACCGCCAACTCGTTCGTCGACGCGTGGAACTGGGCGGCCTACAGCGAGAACGCCCAGGGTGCCTCGTACTTCTTCTCGAACATCGAGGGGTACGGCGACCTGCAGGCCGAGACCGACGACGCCGGCAACGTCGTCTCCCCGGCGATCGCCACGGAGATGAGCGGGCTCGAGGTCGTCGACGACCAGACCTTCGAGGTCACGCTGTCCGCGCCGTTCGCCCAGTTCCCCGTCACCGTGGGATACAACGCCTTCCACCCGCTGCCGGAGGGATTCTTCGGCGACCCGGAGGCCTACGGTCGCCTGCCGATCGGGACCGGCCCGTTCAAGGCCGACGGCGAGTTCGAGCCGGGCCAGGGCATCACCCTGTCCCGCTACGAGGACTACGCCGGTCCGAATCCGGCACAGGCCGAGACGGTCGAATTCCGGGTCTACAGCGATGTCGACACCGCCTACCTCGACGTGCAGGGCGGGAACCTGGACGTCGCCCCGGACCTGCCGCCGGACGCCATCGCCTCGGCGCAGGACGTGTTCGGTGACGCCTACCTGGAGGCGCCGTCGTCGGGCTTCCAGTACCTGGGCTACCCCCTGTACGACGAGCGCTTCTCCGACCCGCGCGTGCGGCAGGCCTTCTCCATGGCCATCGACCGGGACGCCATCTCGGAGGCCATCTTCCAGGGCACGAAGCAGGCGGCGGACGCCTTCGTCGCGCCGATCGTCGACGGGTACCGCGAGGGGGCCTGCGAGTACTGCGTCCTCGACCCCGAGGCGGCCAACGCGCTGCTCGACGAGGCAGGGTTCGACCGCACCCAACCGATCGAGCTGTGGTTCAACTCGGGCGCCGGCCACGACGCCTGGGTCCAGGCGGCGGGCAACCAGATCCGGGACAACCTGGGTGTCGACTACGTCCTCCGCGGCGACCTCGACTTCGCCCAGTACCTGCCGCTCCTGGCCGAGCAGGGCGCGACCGGCCCGTTCCGGTTGGGCTGGTCGATGGACTACCCGAGCCCGCAGAACTACCTGGAGCCGCTCTACAGCCAGGCTGCTATCCCGCCGAACGGCTCGAACCGGGTCTTCTACACGAATCAGGAGTTCGACGCGCTCGTCCAGCAGGGGAACTCGGCCGAGAGCAACGAGGAGGCCATCGAGTTCTACAACCAGGCCGAGGACATCCTCAGTGAGGACATGCCGAGCATCCCGATGTTCTTCGACGTCGAGCAGGCCGTGCACGCCGACACCGTCTCGGACGTCGTGATCGACGTGTTCGGCCACATCCGCACCGCCGAGGTCACCGTCAACTGACGGTTCCCCACCGCACGAATCGCACCACCTGCCGCCGCCGGGGGTGCTGTCCCCGCGACAGCCACCTCCGGCGGCGCCCCATGTGTGGCACTGACAGCATGAGACACGGTGTCGCGGGACCGTCCGGTCACGCCGACCCGACGAACTGAGGGGGGACATGGGCCGCTACGTGGCGCGCCGCCTCTTGCTCACGATCCCGGTCATGCTGGGCGCATCGTTCTTGATCTTCGCGATGGTGTTCGCGCTACCGGGCGACCCGATCGCCGCCCTCGCGGGCGACCGGCCGCTCGCGCCCGCCGTGGCCGCGCAGCTGCGCGCGGAGTTCAACCTCAACGACCCGCTGTGGCTGCAGTACGTGAAGTACGTGGGCGACCTGTTCCAGGGCGACTTCGGCACCGACTTCGCGGGCCGGCCCGTCCTCGACACCATCCTCGATCGGCTGCCGGTGACCGCGAAGCTCGCCCTGGTCGCGATCCTGTTCGAGATCGTGATCGGCATCGTGGCCGGCGTCCTGGCCGGCATCCGGCGGAACAGCTTCTTCGACAACCTGGTGCTGGTGTCGACGACCATCGTCGTCTCGGTGCCGATCCTGGTGCTCGCCTTCCTCGCCCAGTTCGTGCTCGGCCTGAAGTTGGAGCTGTTCCCGATCGCCGGCGTCCGCGAGGGTTGGTACAGCTACCTGCTGCCCGGCCTGGTGCTGGCCGCCGGCTCGGTGGCGTACGTGGCGCGACTGACCCGGACGAGCATGGCCGAGAATCTCCGTGCCGATTACGTGCGGACCGCGCGCGCCAAGGGTCTCAAGCCCAGCACGGTGGTGGTCCGCCACACGCTGCGCAACAGCCTCATCCCGGTGGTCACCTTCATCGGGGCCGACATCGGCACCCTGATGGGCGGGGCCATCGTGACCGAGACGGTGTTCAACATCCCGGGCATCGGCCGCGCCGTGTTCGAGTCGATCCAGCGGCAGGAGGGGGCGGTCGTCGTCGGCATCGTCACGCTCCTGGTCTTCTTCTTCATCTTCTTCAACCTGGTCGTCGACGTGCTGTACGCCGTCCTCGACCCGAGGATCCGCTATGACTGACCGCCAGCTGAGCGACGTGGGCCACGACGAGGTCGGTGCCGGCCGGGTCACCGACGTCGCGGAGCCGACCGAGGTCGAGACGACCATCGGAACGCAGGGCAGCCTGTGGGGCGATGCGTGGAAGGCCCTCCGGAGGAGCGTGCTCTTCTGGCTGGGGGCGCTTCTCGGCGTGGTGTTCATCCTGATGGCCGTGTTCCCGCAACTGTTCGCCCGTGGCGCGAGCCCGCGCAACTGCGACCTGGCCAACTCGTCGAACCCGCCGTCGGCGGAGCACTGGTTCGGCTTCGACCAGCAGGGTTGCGACTACCTCGCCCAGGTGGTGTACGGGGCGCGCAACTCGCTGATCATCGGCGTCCTGGCAGTGCTGTTCATCCTGCTGCTGGGCGTGGTCGTCGGGGCGATCGCCGGGTTCTACGGCGGTTTCACCGACAGCGTGCTCTCGCGGCTCGCCGACGTCTTCTATGCGATGCCGCTGATCCTCGGGGCGCTCGTGCTGCTGCGGGTGGGGCCGTCCACGGACATCCCGGTCATCAGCGACCGTGGGGCGGGGGCGGTGGCCATCGCGCTCGCGGCCTTCGGCTGGATGACCGCCATGCGACTGGTTCGCTCGCAGGTCATCTCGGTGAAGAGTTCCGACTACGTTGCCGCGGCCCGGGCGATGGGTACCGGGGACGCCCGCATCCTGGTGCGGCACATCCTGCCCAATGCGGTGGCCCCGGTACTGGTCTACGCGACGATCACCGTCGGCATCCTGATCGCGGCCGAGGCGACGCTGACCTTCCTCGGCGTGGGCCTGCAGCGGCCGGCGATCTCCTGGGGTCTGCAGATCAACGAGGGTCAGAACCTGCTGCGTACGGCGCCGCACATCGTGCTGTTCCCGAGCGCCGTCCTGACCCTGACGGTGATGGCCTTCATCCTCATGGGCGACGCTCTGCGCGACGCCCTCGACCCGAGGCAGCGTTCATGAGCATCCTTCCCACCCCGGAGACGGCGCCACGGGGCAGCGCCGTCGGGTCGCCGTTGCTCGCCGTCGAGGATCTGCACGTGGAGTTCCGGACCGGCTCCGGCGTGGTCAACGCCGTCAACGGGATCAGCTATACCCTGGCGGAGCGGGAGACGCTCGCAATCCTCGGCGAGTCGGGTTCGGGCAAGTCGGTCTCCGCCCAGGCGATCATGGGCATCCTCGACACTCCGCCCGCCCACATCACCGGCGGCAAGGTCCTGTTCGACGGCCGCGAGCTGCTCACCCTGGAGCCCGAGGAGCAGCGGCAGGTCCGTGGCCCCGGCATCTCCATGATCTTCCAGGACGCGCTGTCGGCGCTGAACCCCGTGTACAGCGTCGGCTTCCAGATCGGCGAGATGTTCCGCGCGCACCGGGGCCTGTCCAAGAAGGAAGCCAAGCAGCAGGCCGTCGAGCTGATGGACCGCGTGCGCATCCCCGGCGCGGCCCAGCGGGTGAACGACTACCCCCACCAGTTCTCCGGAGGCATGCGGCAGCGCGTGATGATCGCGATGGCGATCGCCCTGGACCCGAAGATCCTCATCGCCGACGAGCCCACCACCGCGCTCGACGTCACGGTGCAGGCGCAGGTGATGGACCTGCTCAAGGACCTGCAGCGCGACACCGGGATGGGTCTGATCCTGATCACGCACGACCTGGGCGTGGTCAACGAGGTCGCCGACAACGTTGCCGTCATGTACGCCGGGCGCATCGTCGAGCGGGGCACCGTCGACGACGTCTTCGGCGACCCGGCGATGCCCTACACCGACGGGCTCATGACGTCGATCCCCCAGCTGGAGGCGAAGGGAGGCCGGCTCGTACCGATCGCCGGGCAGCCGCCGAACCTGGCCCGCATCCCGTCCGGCTGCCCGTTCCACCCGCGCTGTCCCCGCCGCCGGATCGGTGCCGAGGCGCCTCCCGGTCGCGACTGCGCGATCGACGTCCCGCCGCTGCGCCTGGTCGTCCCCGGGCGCGAGGCCGCGTGCCACTACAGCGAGGAGGTGCTCGGTGTCTGACGACAGCTCCGGGAGCATCGCAGGGAGGCCGGCACCGACAGGGAGTGAGCATCGCAGCGAGCGCCAGCGAGCGAGGAGCGGAGCGACCGCGGAGGGGGCGTTGGGCATGGAGCGAGGAGCGGACCGGGGCGCGGAGTCGGACCGGAGGACGCGGTCTGACCGGGACGACGAGGTGGCTCGCGCCACCCGGGCGGCGCGCACCGGCGTCGGCGGATCCGAGCACGGCGGCACGACGGCGTCCGAGCCCTTGCTGCAGCTCCGCGACCTCCAGAAGCACTTCCCCCTCAGCCAGGGAATCGTCTTCAAGAAGACGATCGGGCACGTCCGCGCCGTCGACGGCGTCACCCTGACCCTCGGACGCGGGGAGACGCTGGGCCTGGTCGGCGAGTCCGGCTGCGGCAAGTCGACGGTGGCGAAGCTGCTCGTCGCCCTGGAGAAGCCCAGCGACGGGCAGATCCTCTACAAGGGCCGGGACGTCGCACGCATGGGTCGACGGGAACTCAAGCAGTACCGCCGCGAGGTCCAGATCATCTTCCAGGACCCGTACGCGTCCCTGAACCCGCGGATGACCGCAGGCGACATCGTCGCCGAGGGCTGGTCCGTGCACAGCGACATCGCGCCGAAGAAGGGCCGGCTGAAGCGCACCCAGGAGCTGCTCGACCGCGTCGGCCTCAACCCCGACTTCGTCAACCGCTACCCGCACCAGTTCTCCGGAGGTCAGCGACAGCGCATCGGCATCGCGCGTGCCCTGGCGCTGCAACCCGAGGTCATCGTCTGCGACGAGCCGGTGTCGGCACTGGACGTGTCGGTCCAGGCGCAGGTCGTCAACCTGCTCGAGGACCTGCAGGCCGACTTCGGGCTCTCCTACCTCTTCATCGCCCACGACTTGTCGGTGGTGCGCCACATCTCCGACCGCGTCGCCGTCATGTACCTCGGCAGCATCGTCGAGGAGGGCACGGACGCCGACGTCTACGGCTCTCCGTCGCATCCCTACACCCAGGCGCTGCTGTCGTCGGTGCCCCTGCACGAGCCGCACCTGCGGGGGCAGAAGGAACGCATCCTGCTGGAGGGGGACGTGCCGAGCCCGGCCAACCCGCCCTCGGGATGCCGTTTCCGCACCCGGTGCTGGAAGGCGCAGGACATCTGCGCCGTCGAGCCCCCGGCGCTCGTCGACCGTGGCCAGGGCCACCCGGCCGCCTGCCACTTCGCCGAGGCCCGCCATGTGGTGCCCGCGGAGTGAGGGACTGCACCTGACGGCGCGGTCCGGACGACCGCGATGATGGAGCTGTGATCCCTTCCCGGCGACTGCTGCTGGTCCACGCCCACCCCGACGACGAGACGATCAACAACGGCGCCACGATGGCGCGGTACGTCGCCGAGGGGGCTCAGGTCACCCTGCTCACCTGCACGCTGGGTGAGGAGGGCGAGATCCTCGTGCCGGAGCTCGCCCAGCTGGCGGCCGACCAGACCGACCAGCTGGGCGGCTACCGGATCTGGGAGCTGCGCGGGGCGATGGACGCCCTCGGGGTCAGCGACATCCGCTTCCTCGGCGGCCCGGGCCGGTACCGCGACTCCGGGATGATGGGTGTGCCGGCCAACACCCACGCCCGTGCGTTCTGGAACGCCGATCCGGGCGAGGCGGTCGCGCACGCCGTCGCGGTGGTACGGGACGTCCGGCCGCAGGTGGTGGTCACCTACGACGAGAACGGCGGCTACGGGCACCCCGACCACATCCAGGCCCACCGGGTCGCGATGGGGGCAGTCGCTGCCGCGGCCGACCCCGCGTACCGGCCCGACCTCGGCGAACCCTGGTCGGTGGCGAAGGTCTACTGGTGCTGCGTGCCCCGGTCGGTCCTCCAGCAGGGCATCGACGCGATGGCTGCCGCGGGTGACGACTCGTTCTTCGAGGGCGTCACCAGCGCCGACGACATCCCCTTCGCCGTGCCGGACGAGGACGTGACCGCGGCCGTGGACGGCCGGGCGTTCGGGGGACGGAAGGACGCCGCCATGCGAGCGCACCCCACGCAGATCCTGGTCGACGGCCCCTTCTTCGCCCTCTCCAACAACCTCGGCCAGGAGGTGCTCGGCGTCGAGTACTACCGGCTCGTCCAGGGCGAGCGCGGGCCGGCCGGACCGGGTCCCGAGGGCTGGGAGGACGACCTCTTCGCGGGTCTGTCCGGATGAGGCCGCTGCCGATGAGGGCGGGCGGTGGACGGGTCGGCTGGGGCCTGGCCGCTGTCGTCGTCGCCGGCTGGCTGGCCCTGGTCGAGGTCTTCTGGCTGCCCCTGCGCGTGGGGGGGCTGGTGGTCCCGCTGTCCGTCGTCGCCGCGGTCGTCGGGAACCTGATGCTCCCCGCAGCGGCCCTGCGCCTCTCCGGGAGCCGGCTGGTCGCGGTGCTCCCCGCGGTCGTCTGGCTGGTGGTGGCCATCGGCGCGATGACCCGCCGCCCGGAGGGCGACCTGGTCATGACCGGGGGCGGGGCCACCGGGGTCGTCAACCTGGCGTTCCTGATGCTCGGCGTCCTCGCAGCCGCGTTCTCCGTCGGCCGGGTCCTCGGCGGGCCCCGCCGCCCGCCCGTGGACCCGCAGGCCGTACCGGCTCCCGACCCGGCAAGGAGTCCTGCTGCCTAGGACCGCTGGGGAATCCCGCCGCGCGGGACGAACGCCGGCTGGTCGGCCAGCCAGCTGAGGAACCGCTCGGCGGGCATCGGCCGCGCGATGTGGTAGCCCTGCGCGTAGTCGCAGCCCCAGGCGCGCAGCGCGGCGAGCGTGGCGGCATCCTCGACGCCCTCCACGACCATGCTCATCCCGAGGTCCAGGCTGAGCTGCAGCGTGCTGCGCACGATGGCGGCCGCCCGCTCGTCCGACGTCAGGTTGCTGGCGAAGCTCCGGTCGAGCTTGAGCTCGTCCACGGGGAGGGCCCGGAGGTAGGACAACGACGAGTACCCGGTGCCGTAGTCGTCGACGGAGAGCCGGACCCCGAGCTGGCGGAGCCCGGCCATCACCTGCTGGCTGCGGGCGGCGTCGGCCATGAGGACGTCCTCGGTGATCTCCAGGATGAGCGAGGGGGCCGGCACGTGGAAGGCGTCGAGCAGCATCTCCACCTGCTCGGGCAGGGCGACGTCCTGGAGGTTGGAGACCGACAGGTTGACGGCCATCGACAGGTCGAGTCCGCCGGCGCGCCACCCCTGCAGGTCGCGCAGCGACCGCTCCAGGACCCGCAGCGCCAACCGGCGCATCAGTCCGGCCTGCTCGGCGAGGGGCAGGAAGACGTCGGGGTAGAGCAGCCCGCGCTCGGCGTGGTTCCAGCGGACGAGGGATTCCACCCCGATGACGCCGCCGGTCCGCAGGTCCAGCTTCGGCTGGTAGTGCACGTCGAGCTCGTCGCCGTCCAGGGCGCTGCGCAGTTGCTCCAGCGTCTCCAGCCGGTCACGCGAGTCCGGCGTGCCGTCGGGCGCCCAGACCTCGAAGCCGCGCCGGCCGCGCTTGGCGACGTACATGGCGGTGTCGGCGCGGGCCAGCAGCAGGGAGCGGTCCCGGCCGTGGTCGGGGCACAGCGCGATGCCGATGCTGGCATCGACGTGCAGCGGCATGCCGTCGAGCACGAAGGCGTCGCGCAGTGCCGCGCCGAGGTGCCCGGCGACGTCGTTCGCGCGGGAGGCGTCGGCACCGGGCAGCAGGACGGCGAACTCGTCGCCACCCATGCGCGCCAGCAGGTCGCCGGGCTGCAGCGCCCGCTCCAGGCGGGGACCGACGAGGCAGAGCAGGTCGTCGCCGACGCTGTGCCCGAAGCTGTCGTTGATCTCCTTGAAGCGGTCGAGGTCGATCATCAGCACCGCGCAGTCGGCGTCTCCGGCGCGGTAGACGGTGGCCTCGAGCTCTTCGATGAACCTGCGGCGGTTGGCCAGTCCGGTCAGCGGGTCGTGGTGCGCCTCGGTCGCCAGCTGCTGGAGGCGCAGCTTCTCGACCGCGCGCAGTGCGGCGTTCTCGACGACCAGCGAGCCCTCGAGGGTCACCTGGCGCACGGCCTCCCGGACGTCGGGCGACCACGCACGCGCCTCGGAGGTCGAGCCGGTCACGACGAGACCGAGCAGCCGGTCGCCGGAGAACAGCGGCACCGAGACGTAGGACGCGAGGTCGAGGGCCTTCGCCAGCCGAGGGTCGAGCAGGTCGCTGCTCATGGTGTCCTCGACGAAGACGGGCAGTTTCTGCTCCGCGGTGAGCCGCCACAGGGCGACGTCGCCGGCCGGGCGGCCGATCAGCTGCGTCTGGATGACTTCCTTGTGCGCGTCGGCCCAGTCGACGTGGCGCACCTCGCCGATCCTGCCGTCGTCGTCGACGAGGTAGGCGGCGCTGCGGTCGGTGCCGGCCAGGCACTGGACGGCGCGGGAGAGCACCTCCGCGGCCTCGGCCACCCCGGTCGCTCCGGCGCCGTCCACCAGCATCTGCCGGACGACCCGCGCGGTGGCCAGGGAGGCCGCCCGTGCCTGGCTGGTCCGGGCCTGCTCGATGACACCGCCGAGGTGGGCGCCTGCGGCGGCGGCGAGCCGGCGGACGTTCTCCGAGAACGGGCGGACGACGGTGCTGTCGAGGGTGAGGACACCGGCCAGGTCGGGACTGCGCCCGATGGGCACCGCCATCCCGGAGGCGATGTGGAACGAGTCGACCCACCAGCCCGACAGCAGTCCGGAGTCCTTGTCGGCAGTCATCGGCTCGCCGGTGCGCAGCACCGTCTCGGCCAGCTGCAGGCCGACGGGCGCGTTGCGGAACTGCTCCCAGGTGGCGAGGTCGCGGCGCCCGTCGGCGTAGGCGGCCATCCGCGGCACGAGGCGGCCGTCCTCCAGCAGGAAGATGCAGGCTCGCTCCACCTCGCCGAGCTCGGCGAGCTGGCGGCACGCCGACCCGAGCAGGTGGTCCATCGACTGGGCCTTCGATGCGGACTCGATGAGTCCGAGCAGGACCTCGGCCTGCGCGGTGCGGCGCTTCTCCGACCGCCGGGTCCACGTCTCGGCGAGAGCGAGGGCGAGCTTGGGGGCCACCTGCCGGAGCAGGTGGGGAGCCGCTGCGGCGGCGGGCTCGACGGTGAGGACGCCGACGACCTCGCCGTCGACGAGCAGCGGCTCCCCGTGGGCGGACCTGATGCCGCGCTCGGCCAGTTCCTTGTCCGAGGCGCGGTGTCCGTCGGCCTTGGCGACGAGCGGCCGCCGACTGCGGATCACGGCGGCGAGGAACGGCGAGCGGCTGAGGGAGAGGGCAGTACGCGGGCTGGCCTCGGGCGCCTCGCGCGGGTCGGCCATCGACACCCGGAAGGGGACGGCCATGGCGGTCGACGCCTCGTGCACCCAGACCGAGACCCGGGTGGCGCCGGCGGATGCGCGCAGACGGGCGAGCTGGTTCTCCAGCGCCGCCTGGGCGTCGTACGGCGACGCCGGCGGCGGGGGCCGCAGCGTCGTCCCGTGGTGCGTCCACTCCTCTGACACGGGATCAAGATCGGCAATCGCTGTCGATGCTTGAGCCGCCACCTCCCACCACCCTCTTCGGGGGGAGCCGGGTTTCGCCGTCCGGGCACCCGTCGCGCCCGGGCCCCCGGGGGCGCGTCATACTGGGCGGGCATGATCGCCCCCTGGCTCCGGCCAGCGGTTACTGCTCCGCGTCCCCCGGGAGGGAACCACCGTGACCTACGTCATCACCCAGGACTGCGTCGACGTCCTCGACAAGGCGTGCATCGACGAGTGTCCGGTGGACTGCATCTACGAGGGCGAGCGGATGCTCTACATCCACCCCGACGAGTGCGTCGACTGCGGTGCGTGCGAGCCGGTGTGCCCGGTGGAGGCCATCTACTACGAGGACGACGTCCCGGACAAGTGGAAGGACTTCTACAACGCCAACGTGGAGTTCTTCTCCGACCTGGGCAGCCCGGGCGGCGCGGCCAAGACCGGGAAGATCAACAAGGACCACCCGCTGGTGGCGGCCCTCCCGCCGCAGGGTGAAGGTCACTGACGACCACGGCTGCGGGTTCGGCGCCCTCGCTGCCGGACTTCCCCTGGGATGCCCTGACCGGTGCACGCGCCCGCGCGGCGCAGCACCCCGGCGGGGTGGTCGACCTGTCGATCGGCACGCCGGTCGACGACACCCCCGCCGTCCTCACCGAGGCGCTGGCCGCTGCCGGTAATGCCCCCGGCTACCCGACGGCGCTGGGGACGACGGCGCTGCGCACGGCGGCTGCGGCGTGGCTGCGGCGCCGGCTCGGGGTGGTCGTGGCCGATCCGCTGGGTGCCGAGCCCTCGCTCGTCCCCACGGTCGGCTCCAAGGAACTCGTCGCCCTGCTGCCGACCCTGCTGGGTCTGCGCAGCGGCACGGTGATCGTCCCGGAGGTCGCGTATCCGACCTACGAGGTCGGGGCGGTACTGGCGGGGCTGGCCGTCCGCCGCACCGACGTGCCGCCGCCGGACGCCGCCGGGGTCGTGCTGGTCTGGCTGAACTCACCCGGCAACCCGCACGGCCGCGTCCTGGGCGACGACCGGCTGCGCGAGTGGGTCGCCTGGGGCCGGGCGCACGGCATCCCGGTCGTCGCCGACGAGTGCTACGTGACGCTGGGCTGGGACGTCGAGCCCCGCTCCGTGCTGCACCCGGCGATCGCGGGGGAGGACCACACCGGACTGCTCGCCGTGCACTCGCTGTCGAAGCAGTCCACCGCGGCCGGCTACCGCGCCGGTCTGCTGTCCGGTGACCCCGCACTGGTCCGCCCGGTCTGGGAGGTCCGGAGGCACCTGGGGTTGCTGGTTCCCGGCCCGGTGCAGGCAGCCATGGCGGCCGCCCTCGACGACGACGCGCACGTGGATGCCCAGCGCGAGCGGTACCGGGCCCGCCGGGAGACGCTGGCCGCCGCCGTCCGCGCGGCGGGCCTGCGCATCGACCACTCCGAGGCGGGGCTCTACCTGTGGGCCACCCGCGACGAGGACTGCTGGACGACCATCGACTGGCTCGCCGGCCTCGGCATCGTGGCGGCACCGGGCAGCTTCTACGGCCCGGCAGGGGCCCGGCACGTGCGGATGGCGCTGACGGCCACCGACGAGCGGATCGCCGCGGCCGCGGAGCGACTCGGGGCCTGAGCCGGACGGTGCCTCAGTAGGGCTTCCGGTGCTGGATGACCGTGCCGGCGCCGGCCCGTCGGGCGGCCGTCAGGCTCACGAGTCCACGGCGCAGCACCTCCGCGGCGTCGGCGTCACCGGTGAGGGCGGCGATCCCGGCAGCGGCGGTGAGGTCGGGGATGCCCAGCGCCGGGATGGTGCCCACGAGACGGGTGGCGGCAGTCCCCGCTGCGGTTGCCGGGCCCGCCAGGAGCACCACGAACTCCCCGGGGCCGGACTTGCCCAGCCAGTCGTCGCCGCGCAGCGAGCCGGCCAGCAGCATCGTGACCGCGGACAGGGTGCTCTGGGCGGTCGGCCAGCCGTCGTCGCGACGGAGCAGGCCGATGACCATCAGCGCGGCCGGTGCGGCCGCGGGCGTGGCCAGGTGCTCGGCGATGCGGTCGAGGACGGCTGCCCGCGAGGGCAGCAGGGTCGTCACGTCGGCGACCACGGCCTCGGCGGCGGGCGCAGCCGCGAGGGCAGGAGTGTTCGGCGCGATCGTCATGAGGACGTCGTCGGCCCGTGCCGGTCGATCGTTGAGCGAGTTCCCTCCGCAGAGGGACGGCGCCGCTAACCGCAGGCCGGGGTGCCCTGCCCGTCCGGTCCCAGGGCAGCCGTGAGCTCCACCGCCATCGCCTCGTGCTGCTGGTAGAGCTCGGGGTGTCCTGATCTCTGCACGGCCTGGGCGACATCGGTGAGCCGGCCGGTCTCCCAGGCCGGAACCTGCACGAGTCCGTCGTAGAACTTCCCGGCGGCGTAGACGGGGTCCTGCACCTGCGCCTCGGTGCCCCAGCCCTGCGAGGGCCGCTGCTGGAAGAGGCCGAGTGAGTCGCGGTCGCCGTAGTCGAGATTGCGCAGGCTGGACTCCTGCTGGGCGGTGGCCAGCGCGATGACGACGGCCCGGTCGGGCAGCCCCCGGTCGCGCCCCACCTGCGCGATGATCCGCGCGTTGTCGATCTGCTCGGCGGTCACGGCGACTCCGGACGCGGGCAACGCGCAGGCCTCCGACGGCGCGCCCTCCTGGTGATTCCACGCCACCCCGACCAGCACCGCGACGGCCACGAGCAGGGCGGGCCACCACCGTCCGGCGGTGGCGCGAATGGGGCGCTTCCGCTGTGCAGGCCGCCGCCGTCGGGGCGCGCTCCTCTTCGGTGCAGGTCGGCGGTTGGGGCGGGTGCGTCGTGCTCCGGTGGTCGCGCGGCGCGGGGCACTGCTGGCGACCCGGACCAGCACGGTGCGAGGGGGAGCGGTGGCCATCGCCCTCGACTGTAGGTGGGCGGTGCGACGTCGCCGCGGTGCCCGACGACCCGTCGGCGCGGCGCACGCCGTCCCACCGCTCTCCGACCTCGCTAGCCTGGGCGGCCCGTCCCCGCCCGGAAGGACCACCATGGCCGACGTCGCGCTGCCCGGCATCGCTGCCGGCCGGGTGCCGACCCACCGGCTCACCCAGTCGGTGCTGCATCTCGACGGCGTCGACCCCGCCGGGCCGGGTGAGGCCGTGGTCTTCGTGCACGGCAACGCGAGCTCCGCACTGTTCTGGCAGCAGGCCCTGCTCGACGTGGCCCGGACCGGCCGGCACCGCGCCCTCGCCGTCGACCTCCGTGGCTACGGCGACACCGACCCGTTGCCGATCGACGCGACGCGCGGTGTCCGCGACTGGGCGGACGACCTCGCGGCGCTGATCGGAACGCTGCAACTGGACCGCGTCCACCTCGTGGGCTGGAGCATGGGCGCCGGCGTCGTGCTGCAGTACCTGCTCGACGCCCCGGAGCGGGTGGCGTCGGTGGCGCTGGTCGCGCCGATCTCGCCGTACGGGTTCGGCGGGACGGCGGGACCCGACGGCGCTCGTCTCCACCAGGACGGGACCGGTTCGGGGGCCGGGGCGGCCAATCCGGACTTCGTGGCGGCCCTGGCCGCCGGCGACACCACGGCGGACAGCCCGACCAGCCCGCGGTCGATCCTGCGGGCCTTCTACGTCGCGCCCGGCTCGCTCCCCTTGGACCCGTGGCCGGAAGACGTCTTCGTGGCGTCGATGCTGAGCACCCGCACCGGGGTCGACCACTACCCGGGGGAGTCCGCCACCTCCGACGCCTGGCCGGGCGTCGCCCCGGGGACGTGCGGCGTGCTGAACACGATGGCCCCGACGGTCTTCGACGTGTCGGGGATCGTCGATCTGCCGACCAAGCCGCCGGTGCTGTGGATCCGCGGGGGCCTCGACCAGATCGTCTCCGACACCTCGGTGTTCGACCTGGCGTTCCTCGGTTCGGTGGGGGCCGTGCCGGGCTGGCCCGGCGCGGAAGCCTGCCCGCCCCAGCCGATGGTCACCCAGACCCGTGCGGTGCTCGACCGCTACGCCGCCACCGGGGGTGCCTACCGCGAGGTCGTCCTCCCCGATGTGGGCCACTCGCCGCACGTCGAACGGCCGCAGGAGTTCGCCGTCGCGCTGCTGGAGCACCTCGACGTCCCAGCCGAGGCCCCCGCCAACCTCACCTGAGTCGCCCAGGCATAGGAGGCTTTACCTACGTCTCGCCGGCCCAGAACGCATGTATAGCTTCCTATGCCTGTACGGGTCGGTGGGTTGGATCAGTTCGCGTGGAGCTCGGCGTTCAGGGCGCCCCAGTTGCCGTCGCGAGGAAGCGCCTCGAGCGCGCCGCTGACGCTGTTGCGGCGGAACAGCAGGCCGTCGCGGCCCGAGAGGTCCCGCGCCTTGACCACCGAGCCGTCGGGCAGCGTGACGCGCGAGCCGCCGGTGACGTAGCAGCCGGCCTCGACGACGCAGCCGTTGCCGAGGGAGATGCCGATGCCCGCGTTGGCGCCGAGCAGGCAGCCGGTGCCGATCGTGATGGTCTCCGTGCCGCCGCCGGACAGCGTCCCCATGATCGAGGCGCCGCCGCCGATGTCGCTGTCGGCTCCGACGACCACGCCGGCGCTGATCCGCCCCTCCACCATCGAGGGGCCGAGCGTCCCGGCGTTGAAGTTGACGAAGCCCTCGTGCATGACGGTCGTGCCTTCGGCCAGGTGCGCGCCGAGGCGCACGCGGTCGCCGTCGGCGACCCGGACGCCCGAGGGGATGACGTAGTCGAGCATCCGCGGGAACTTGTCGACGCCGTACACCGTCACGTGCCCGACGGCCGCACGCAGCCGGTGGGCGTTGAACCCGGCCGCCTCGACCGGCCCGGCGCTGGTCCAGGCCACGTTGGTCAGCAGCCCGAAGACGCCGGTCATGTCGGCGCCGTGCGGCCGGATCAGCCGGTGGGAGAGCAGGTGCAGCCGCAGCCAGACGTCGTGCGTGTCGACCGGCGGCTCCGACAGGTCGGGGATCACCGTGCGGACGGCGATGATCTCCACCCCGCGCGCCTCGTCGCGGCGCACGAGGCCGCCGTAGTCGGGCCCGAGTTCGCCGGAGAGCTCCAGCGCGCCGAGCCGGGTGGTGCCCGGCTTCGCGTCCTCGGGGGCACCGAGCCGGGGCTCGGGGTACCAGGTGTCCAGCACCGTCCCGGAGGGGGTGACGGTGGCCAGACCGGCGGCTACGGCGGAGACAGGGGCAGTCACGGGGACCAAGCTACCGAGGGACCACCGAGCGCCGTCCGTGCCGGGGCGGGCCGGGCCGCTGTCGCCCCCTAGGCTCGGCAGTCGTGACGGACCTCCCGCAGCTCGACCTGTCCGCCGACGTCCTCACCCTCACCCGGGCACTGGTGGATGCGCCCTCGGTGTCCGGCTCCGAGGGGCCGCTCGCCGACGCCGTCGAGGCAGCCCTTCGTGGTCTCGGGGGGCTCGAGGTCGAGCGGATCGGCGACAGCGTGCTGGCCCGGACGAACCTCGACCGGCCCTCCCGCGTCGTGCTCGCGGGGCACCTCGACACCGTGCCGATCGCCGACAACGTGCCGTCTGACCTGCGGCAAGTCGACGGAGTGCAGCGGCTGTACGGATGTGGCGCCAGTGACATGAAGTCCGGTGACGCGGTCATGCTGCGGCTGGCCGGCCGGTTCGGCGTCCCCGGCGGCGAGCCCGCGCACGACCTGACGTTCGTCTTCTACGACAACGAGGAGGTCGAGGCGGTCAAGAACGGCCTCGGCCGGGTCGCGCGCGAGCGGCGGGGCTGGCTGTACGGCGATCTCGCCATCCTGCTCGAGCCGACGGACGGCGAGATCGAGGGCGGCTGCCAGGGCACCCTGCGAGCCCGGCTGGAGACCACGGGCCGCAGGGCCCACAGCGCGCGCAGCTGGCTCGGGGTCAACGCCGTCCACGGACTGGCCGGGGCCCTGGCGACGCTGGCCGCCTACCAGCCGCGCGAGGTCGAGATCGACGGGCTCACCTACCGGGAGGGGCTCAACGCGGTGGGCATCTCCGGAGGCGTCGCCGGCAACGTGATTCCCGACGAGGCGTCGTTGACCGTCAACTTCCGCTACGCCCCCGACCGGGACGAGGACGCTGCCGAGGCGCACGTGCGCGAGGTCTTCGCCGACGCGATCGCCGCCGGGGTCACGTTCACCGTCACCGACAACGCGGGTGGCGCGATGCCGGGGCTCTCCGAGCCGGCCGCCGCCGCCTTCGTCGCCGCTGTCGGCCGGCCTGCGCGGGCCAAGCTCGGCTGGACCGACGTCGCCCGCTTCGCCGCCTTCGGCATCCCGGCCGTCAACTACGGTCCGGGCGATCCGCAGCTCGCGCACACCCGGGACGAACACGTCCTCGTCGACCGGCTCCAGCCGGCCGAGGACGCCCTGACCGCCTACCTGTCCGGCAGCCCAGTCGTGAGGAACCAGACATGACCCTTCCGCCGAGCTCCCAGCCCGACGGCCGCAGTTCCCGCCCCACCCGGCACCGGGGCCCGATCATGCTGCGCGGAGGCGAGCCGGACCCGCAGACGGTGGGCACGACGACCGACCAGCGGCTGCTCGACCGCCGGGGCCCCAGCGACTGGGTGCACACCGATCCGTGGCGCGTGCTCCGGATCCAGAGCGAGTTCGTCGAGGGGTTCGGGCTGCTGGCCGAGCTGCCCCGCGCGGTGAGCGTCTTCGGCAGCGCCCGCACCCCGCGCGACCACCCGCACTACGCCGCGGGCGTGGCCATCGGCGCCGCCCTCTCCCAGGCCGGGTACGCCGTCATCACCGGCGGCGGTCCGGGGGCGATGGAGGCGGCCAACCGCGGGGCCAGCGAGGCGGGCGGTCTCTCGGTCGGCCTGGGCATCGAGCTGCCGTTCGAGCAGGAGCTCAACGAGTGGGTCGACGTGGGCATCTCGTTCCGCTACTTCTTCGTGCGCAAGACCATGTTCGTGAAGTACGCCCAGGCCCTCGTCATCCTGCCGGGCGGCTTCGGCACGCTGGACGAGCTCTTCGAGGCGCTCACCCTGGTGCAGACCCGCAAGGTCACCCGCTTCCCGGTGATCCTCTTCGGCACCGAGTACTGGTCGGGGCTGATCCACTGGGTCCGCACGACGCTCGCCGGGACCGGCACCATCAACGCCGCCGATCTGGACCTGATCACGGTCACCGACGACATCGGCGAGGTCATGGCGGTGATCCAGGCGGCCGACCAGGCGCGGCGCACCGGCGACGGCGGTGGCGGCATGCAGCACGTGCCGGTCGAGCAGGGACCGCTCGAGGCCTGATGCTCTCGTTCGTCGCCTTCGTCGTCGGGGTCCTCGTCGTCGGGGCGCTGCTGTTCCTCGGTGCCTCGCTGCTCCTGGGCCGCGGGGAGACCCAGCCGCCGGCGGAGCCGGACCGCTCGCCGGTGGCGCTGCCCGGCGACCGGCCGGTCACCGCGGACGACGTCCGCGCGCTCCAGCTGTCGGTCGCTGCGCGCGGCTACCGCATGACCGAGGTGGACTGGCTGATCGACCAGTTCGCGCTGGTGCTCGAGGAGCGCGACGCCGAGATCAGCGCCCTCCGTGCGCAGCTGCCGGCGCATCCGGCGCCCCGGCCCGCGCCGAAGGGGGAGCAGGACCCGGGGTCGGACGACGCCCGGACCCCTGACGACGAGGAGTCGCCACGTGCCTGAGCTGGTCGAACGCATCGACATCGACGCCCCGCCCGAGCGGGTGTGGGCGGCTCTCACCGACTGGGAGAGCCAGGGGGAGTGGATGCTGGCCACCGACGTCGAGACCGTGGGCGGCCCGGCGCAGGGCCTGCACGGCCGGCTGGCCGCCCGCACCGGGTTGCCACTGCCGGGCGGACGGCGGATCGGCGTCCTCGACACCATGATCATCACCAAGTGGGAGCCGCCCCGGCTGGTCGAGGTGCAGCACACGGGCCGGCTGATCCGCGGCCCGGGGATCTTCGAGATCCACCCGCGCGGTGACGGATCGACCTTCGTGTGGACCGAGCGGCTCTACCTGCCCTACGGCTACCTCGGGGTCGTGGGCTGGTTCCTGGTGCGGCCGTTCGCCCTGCTCGGGATCCGGCGCTCGCTGAAGCGCTTCGCAGCGGTCGCCGCCCGCGGCTGACACCTCGCGGGTGTGCACGGGGCCGTGCGTCAGGATGCACCGGTGACGACGGAGAGGCCCCGGCCGTGAGCCGGCGCGGGTGGGCGCTGTTCCTGGCCATGTCGGTCATCTGGGGCATCCCGTACCTGCTCATCAAAGTGGCCGTCGACGAGGTCTCGCCCGTCGTGGTCGTGTTCGCCCGCTGCGTCGTGGGCGCCGCGCTGCTGCTGCCCTGGACGATCGCCAGGGGGCAGCTGCGGCCCGCGCTGCGCCACTGGAAGCCGCTGCTGGGATTCACCGTCCTGGAGATGACCGGACCCTGGCTGCTGCTGTCCTACGCGGAGCAGTCGTTGTCGAGCTCGCTCACCGGCCTCCTCGTCGCGGGCGTGCCGTTCGTCGCCGCGCTCGCCGCCCGCCTGGCGGGGGAGGAGGAGCGGTTCACGCCGGTCCGCATCGCCGGCATGTGCCTCGGGGTCGTCGGCATCGTGGCGCTGCTCGGCCTGGACGTCGAGGGTGCGCAGCTGCTGCCGCTGGTGGCCGTGGCCCTGGTGGTCGTGGGCTACGCGACCGCGCCGCTGATCGTCAGCCGCAAGCTGCCCGACGTGCCCGGCGTCGCGGCCAGTTCGATCGCGCTCTTCGTCACCGCCGTCGTCTACGCGCCCTTCGCCCTGCCGCGGGCCGGTCAGCTCGGGGACGCGTCGGCCGAGGCAGCGGTGTCACTGGCGACGCTCGGTGTGCTCTGCACGGCCGTGGCTCTGGCGCTGTTCTTCGCGCTGATCCGCGAGGTGGGCCCGCAGCGCGCCCTGGTGATCACCTTCGTCAATCCCGTCGTCGCCGTGCTCCTGGGGGTGGCGTTGCTGGACGAGCCCTTCACCCTGGGCATCGCCGTCGGGCTGCCGCTGGTGCTGGTCGGCTGCGTGCTGGCCACCCGGCGCAGCCCCGTGCGCACCCGGCCGTCGGAGCTGTCGGACGTCGACGCCGCCGTTCCCTGACCCGACCGGCCGTGAGGTGTCGGACGCACGCGTTAGCGTCCCCGCCGTGGAAGCCGAGCGGTCCCGCTGCGCGTGGGCCAACAGCGCACCGGAGTACGTCGCCTACCACGACGAGGAGTGGGGGAGGCCCCTCCGCGGGGACGACGCGCTGTTCGAACGGCTCTGCCTCGAGGCGTTCCAGTCCGGGCTCTCCTGGATCACCATCCTGCGCAAGCGGCCCGCCTTCCGTGCCGCCTTCGCGGGGTTCGACATCGCCACCGTCGCGGAGTTCACCGGGGACGACGAGGCCCGGCTCATGGCCGACGCCTCGATCGTCCGCAACCGGGCGAAGATCGCGGCCTCCGTGCGCAACGCCCGAGCGGCGCAGGAGCTGCCGGAGGGGCTCTCGGCACTCCTGTGGTCCTTCGTACCGACCGGTCCGCGGGCCCGCCCGGCGACGCTCGCCGACGTGCCGGCCACGAGCGCGGAGTCGGTGGCGATGGCCAAGGAGCTCAAGCGTCGAGGCTTCGTCTTCGTGGGCCCGACGACCGCCTACGCGCTCATGCAGGCCACCGGGATGGTCGACGACCACGTCGTCGACTGCTTCCGGGTGGGCGCGTCGGAGTGACCCGCGGGGACCTCATGTTGGACGGAAGCGGCTCATACGGGATCATTGGCGCAGAGCGCACAGCAGCGACGGACGCCGCACCACTTCTGCCCCGGCGGGAGTGGTGGGCCGATGAAGGAGGCACGCATGGCGGCCATGAAGCCGCGCACGGGTGAAGGTCCCCTCGAAGTGACCAAGGAGGGGCGCGGCCTGGTCATGCGCGTACCGCTCGAGGGGGGCGGTCGCCTGGTCGTCGAGTTGTCGCCCGACGAGGCGGCGGCGCTCTCGGAGGCACTGAAGGGCGCGACCAGCTGAACACGTTCGCGAGCCTGCCCCCGGGCAGCCCCGCGAACGACACGGCCCCGGCCGCCGGCAGCTCGCCGGCGTCCGGGGCCGCGCCGTTGCCGCGGGTCGAGATCCTGTCCGAGATCCCCACCCTGGGCCCGGACGACGTCCTCGCCGTGCCGGTGGGCAGCGGGGGCGCTCTGCCGCCCTGGCTGGACGGGGCGTCCGCGCCCCCGGTCAGCCCCGAGCTGCTCACCGGCGCCCTGGCCGACACCGGGAACAAGGGGTCGGCCGGTACGCACACCTCCATCCCGGTCGCGGGGCGGCGGCCGCGCAGCGTCGTCGCCGTGGGCGTCGGGGCGGGCACCCTCCCCGATCTCCGGAACTACGTCGCCACCGCGGTCCGCCGCGCGCAGGCGCTGGCCGAGCACGGTGCGCGGCGGCTGGTCCTGCCCCTGGACAGCACCGTCGCCCCGGCCGGTGCGGTCGAGGTGCGCGCCGCGGTCGAGGCCGCCCTGCTGTCCGGCTACCGGTTCCGAAAGCTGTCCAGACCGCACCCCCCACGGCTGGAGACGGTCACCGTGGTCGCCGCCGATGCCACCGACCCGGCCGTCGTCGCCGCGGGAGAGGCCGGCCGGATCTCCGCGGACGCGGTGGCCTGGGCGCGAGACCTGGTCA
Source organism: Blastococcus colisei (assembly GCF_006717095.1). NCBI lineage: Bacteria > Bacillati > Actinomycetota > Actinomycetes > Geodermatophilales > Geodermatophilaceae > Blastococcus > Blastococcus colisei. Next base: position 86,168 of record NZ_VFQE01000002.1, on the reverse strand, counting down.
ACACCCCGAGCAACGAGAAGAACCCGGCCTGGCTGGCGGCGCAGGCGGTCGACCGGCTCGGGTCCCGGCCGCACGTCACGGTGGACGTCCTCGGCCCGGAGGAGCTGCGCGCGGGCGGGTTCGGCGGCGTCCTGGCCGTCGGGGGCGGCTCGGCGTCCCCACCGCGGGTCGTGGTGGCGAGCTACCGCCACCCGGAGGCACCGCCTGCGCACCCGGTCCTGGTCGGCAAGGGGATCACCTTCGACACCGGCGGGCTCTCGATCAAGCCCAACGCCGGCATGCGCGAGATGAAGACCGACATGGCCGGCGGTGCCGCTGTACTGGCGGTCGTCGACGCCGTCGCCCGGCTGGAGCTGCCCATCGCGGTGACGGCGGTGGTCCCCGCGGCGGAGAACGCCGTCTCCGGCTCCTCCTACCGGCCGGCCGACGTCGTCCGGCACGTCGGCGGGCGGACCACCGAGGTGCTCAACACCGACGCCGAGGGCCGCATGGTCCTGGCCGACGGGCTCGCGTACGCGCGCCTGGAACTCGGTGCGACGGTGCTCGTCGACATCGCGACGCTGACCGGGGCGATGAAGGTCGCCCTCGGCGTGAAGACGGCCGGGCTGTTCGCCACGACCGACGGGCTCGCGGACGCGCTGCGCACGGCGGGGGCGCAGGCGGGTGAGCCCGCGTGGCGGATGCCGCTGCTCGAGGAGCACACCGACCTGCTCGACAGCGCGGTGGCCGACGCCAACAACGCCCCCGGCGGTCCGGGCGGCACCACGGCCGCACTGTTCCTGCGACCGTTCGCCGGCGACCTGCCGTGGGCGCACCTGGACGTGGCGGGGCCGGCGCGGGCCGGCTCCGACGACGCCGAGGTGGTCAAGGGCGGCACGGGTTTCGGCGCGCGCACCCTCCTGCACTGGCTGGAGGCAGGGGCACCGGTCGACCGGGTCGAGACGGTCCTGGACTCATCGGTGGAGGGCGGCCGGTAGCCGGCCGCCCTCACCGCGGCTACTCGCCGGTCGTCCCGTCGATGGCCTCGCGCAGCAGGTCGGCGTGGCCGGCGTGGCGCGCCGTCTCCTCGATCATGTGCAGCAGGACCCACCGCAGGTCCCAGCGCCGGCCGGTGTGCCGGGACATCCCGGCGGACAGCTGATCCATGCTCTCCGCGCCTCCGACGACCACCCGGCTGCGGGCGCACGCATCCGCGTACCGGACCCGGAGCTCTTCGGGAGCGAGGTCGTGCGCGGTGCGGAACTCCATGTCCCGATCGGCATTCCAGTCGTGCCCAGCCCAGAGCTCGTGCGCGGGGAGGCCGGCGAAGCGCACGCGAAACCAGGTGTCCTCGACCAGCGCCAGGTGGTTGAGCAGCCCGGCCAGGGTCAGGGACGACGACGAAATCGTCCGGACGAGCTGCTCGGCGGTCAGGCCGTCGGTCTTGAGCAGGACCGTCTCGCGCTGGTAGTCGAGTTAGGCGGCCAGCAGGTCGCGTTCGGGGCCGGAGTCCGGCGGATCGGTGCGCACGCGCCCGACCCTGGCATCCACGAAGCCGAGCCGCCACAGTGTCGGAAGGAACGGCCGCTGCAGGGAGTCCGCACATGTCGATGGTCAACGCCGGAGCCCTGTGGAAGGTGGCGTCGGGGGGCAACCCGCTGGCGCGGATCCGGGCGACCCGGGACGGACTGGCCGCGGTCCGCGTCAACGTGGGCGCGGCCGCGGTGCACACCGGCCTGCTCGATGTCCTGGCCGGCGGCGACGCGACCACCGAAGAGCTCGCCCGTGAGCTCGGCGCCGTCGACGAGGCCCTGCTCCTCGCCTTCCTGCGCGTCACGGTCTCGGTCGGGCTGTTGAGCCGCGGCGAGGACCGGCCGTGGCACCTCACTGCCCGCGGGCGGGCGCTCGTCGACGACGACGTGGTCCGCGCGGGCTACGAGGCTTTCGCCGGGCTGCACACCGCTCCCTACCGGCAGACGGCCGCGATGCTCGGCGGCGGCCCGCGTTGCCGGGACATGGCCGACCAGGGACCGCTCATCGCGCGGCTGTCGGCCGCCATGGAGCCGCTCGTCATGCACGAGCTCACGCGCACTGTCCGGGAGCGCCGTCCCCTCCGGGTGCTCGACATCGGCTGCGGGGCCGGGCTGGAGCTCGCGGCCATGCTGGACGCTGCCCCGGAGGCCCAGGGCGTCGGTGTCGACCTCGACGAGGGTGCCGCCGCACTGGCCGGGCGGACGCTGCACGAGCGCGGTCTCACCGGGCGGGCCACCGTTCTGCAGGCCGACGTGCGGCAACCTGCCGGTGGCCGGACCGGCCCGCTCGCCGACACGTTCGACTTCGCGCTCCTGGCGAACGTCATCTACTACCTGCCGATGGCTGAGCGTGTTCCGCTGCTGCGCGAGATCGCCGGCCTGCTGGCCCCTGAAGGAGTGCTGTTCCTGGTCTCGACCGTGGCCACCCGGCAGTTCTTCAGCCGGCACCTCGACCTGCTCCTGCGCTGCCAGGGGGACGGACACATGGCGATCACCGACGTCGCTGGGCTCGTCGGGCAGCTGACGGAGGCAGGCTTCCGCGCGGACACGCCCCGTGCGGTCGCGCCGGGCGCTCCGGTGGTCACCGTCACGGCTACCGTCCCCGGCTGAGGGTCGTCAGGCCGGACCGACGAGATCCGCGACGATCTCCGCGGAGAGCGCCACGAGGGGGAGGCCGCCCCCCGGGTGGGACGAGCCGCCGACCAGGAACAGGCCCGGCACCGGGGAGGCGTTCGCCGGACGCAGGAAGGCCGCCCGGGTGCCGTTGCTCGAGGAGCCGTAGATGGCCCCGCCCACGCTGCCGGTCTCGCGGGCGAGGTCGGCCGGCGTCCGTACCTCGCACCAGCGCAGCCGGTCGCGGACGTCGAGGCCGCGCCGGGCGAGCACGTCGAGGAGCTCCGCGGCGTAGCGGGCGGCGAGGCCGGGCTGGTCCCAGTCGACGCCGCCGGAGGGGTCGTGCCGCGGCGCGTTCACCAGCACGAACCACGACTCGCTGTCCTCGTCCGGCCGCAGGTCCGGGTCGTCCGGGGCGCTCACGTAGACGGTCGGGTCGGCCACCGGGCGGGGGGCGCCTTGAAAGCGACCGGTGCCGAACACGGCGTCGAACTCCGCGTCGTAGTCCTCGGGGAACAGCACGGTGTGGTGGGCCAGGCCCGGGGTCCGGCCCCGCAGCGCGAGCAGGAGGACCACGCCGGAGAGCGACGGCGTGACCCGGGCCAGGTCGCGGCGGATCCCGCGGGTGCGCCGGTCGGGGGGCAGCAGGTCGGCGTAAAGCGCGGCGGCGTCGACGCCGGAGACGACGACGTCGGCGGGCAGGCGCTCACCACCGGCGAGCTCGACCCCGGCGGCGCGGCCGCCCTCGACGAGCACCCGGTGGACACGGGTTCCGGTACGGAGCACGGCGCCGTTCCTCGTGGCCCGCTCGGCGACCGCCGACGCCAGCCGGTGCAACCCGCCCCGGACGTACCAGGAGCCGAACGCCTGCTCGGCGTACGGGACGGTGGCCAGCACCGCGGGAGCCCGCCGGGGGTCGGAGCCGGAGTAGGTGGCGTAGCGGTCCAGCAGCATCCGCAGGCGGGCGTCGTCCAGCTGCCGCTGCCCCAGCCCACGCAGCGTCTGCCACGGGGCGATGGTCGCGACGTCGGCGGGGTTGCGCGCGAGGCGGGCGAGCGTCGCCGCACCCTGCAGCGGTCGGCGGAGGAAGGGTTCTTCGCTGGCCCGCCACATCGCCGCCGCGCGGTCCAGCAGTGCCGACCACTGCGCACCGGCCCCCTGGCCGAGGGCATCGGTGAGGGCCTGCGGGATCTCCGACGGGGCGCCGGGCACGGTGAGCCGGACGCCGTCAGCGAACCGGTAGGCGACGGCGGGGTCCAGGCGGACGAGGTCGACGGCCTCCTCGAGGGGCCCGCCGGTCGAGTCGAACAGGTCGCGGTAGACCTGCGGCATGGTCACCAGGCTCGGGCCGGTGTCGAACACGTGGCCGTCGCGTGCGTACCGGCCGAGCTTTCCGCCCACTTCCTGCCCCTGCTCGAGCACGGTGACGGAGTGGCCGCCCGCGGCCAGCCGCGCCGCGGCCGACAGCCCGCCCACACCTGCGCCGACCACCGCCACCCGAGCCACGCCGCCACGGTAGCCGCGACGGGTCCGCCGTTCGGGGGATGATCGTTTGTCCGTCGCTCCGAGCTGGGTAGTCGGCCGACCACGCATTGCGACGGGATGGAGAGGAGTCAACGGTGACCACTCGCTTCGGACTTGCAACCGTGGCCCTGGCGGTCGCGGTGCTGACCGGCTGCGGCGACCTGTCCGCCGACGAGGTGGAGGACCTCGCGACCACCTTCGCGCGAGCCGACGACGATCCGGGGACCCGCTGCGAACTCCTGGCGAGCACCACGCTGGCCGCGGTGCAGCAGGACGGGCCCTGCGACGACGTGCTCGCCGAGTTGCCCCTCGGGTCCGGCGACGTGACCGCGATCGAGGTCTGGGGCGAGGAGGCACAGGTGAAGCTCTCCGACGACACCCTCTTCCTGACCCGGACCTCGGACGGCTGGCGGGTCAGCGCCGCGGCCTGCACACCGCAGGGCGCCGACCTGCCCTACGACTGCGACGTGGAGGCGTCGTGAGGGGCGTGCGGGCCGTCTACGTGGTCTACCTGGCCGTCATCCTCGCCGGGATCGCGTTCTTCACCCTCATCGGCCTCCTGGGGCGGTGACGGGCGTGCGCCGCTTCCTGTTCCTCAACGGGTTGAGCCTCGCCTTCGGCGGGCTGTTCCTGGCCAGCCTCGTCGGCCAGGCCTTCGCCGGCGTGGCCGACGTCAACGACCACCGGCTGTCGGAGGGGCTGGAACCGATCTCGCTGGCCCGGTTCGTCACCTCGTCGTCGTTCGCCGTCGACGTGATGGAGAACTGGCAGTCGGAGTACCTGCAGTTCTTCCTCTACGTCTTCGCGACCGTCTGGCTGGTCCAGCTGGGTTCCGCGGAGTCCAAGGAGCCGCACAAGGTCGGCCGGGAGTCCGACGAGCAGCAGAGCCTGGGCAAGCACCTGCGGAAGGATTCCCCGGCATGGGCCCGTGCCGGTGGGGTGCGGACGGCGCTCTTCTCCCGCTCGCTCGGCGTCGTCATGGGCACCCTGTTCCTGCTCACCTGGGCGGCCTCCTCGGTGGCGGGCTGGTCGGCCTTCAACAACGAGCAGCTGATGGGTCGCGAGGACCCGGTGAGCTGGGTCGGCTACCTGGGGCAGGCCGAGTTCTGGAACCGGACACTGCAGAACTGGCAGTCGGAGATGCTCGCCGTGGGGTCGATGGCCATCTTCAGCGTCTACCTCCGCCAGCGGGGTTCGCCGGAGTCCAAGCCTGTGGGGGCCGCCCACCACGACACCGGTCAGACCGGCTGAGCCGACGGCACTGCCAGTGCGAGGACGGCGAGGTCGTCGGCCTCGTGCCGGGACCCGAGCAGCTGCCGTTCGACGGCGGCGGCGACCGTGTCGACGGTGGTCTCGGCGTCTCCCGACGGCAGCCCCTCGAGCAGGCGGATCAGGCCGTCCTCGCCGAACTGGACTCCGGAGTCGTCGCGCGCCTCGGTGACGCCGTCGGTGTAGAGCACCAGCGTCGCCCCGCGCGGCACGACGACGAGCGCCTCGTCGACGTCGACGTCGGCATCGATGCCGAGCGGCCGGCCGGGCGCACCGACCTCGGTCACCGAGCCGTCGGGCGAACGCAGCAGGGGGAGCGGATGGCCGGCGACGCTGACCCGCACCCGGTATCCCCGCTCTGCGGGTTCCAGCACGAGGCAGCAGGCGGTGACGAAGCGGAGCGGGCCGGTGGACTGCTGCTGCAGCAGAGCGGTGTTGACCGCACCCAGCACCTCTCCAGGGCTGCCCGCCGACGCTGCTGCCCGCGCCGTGTGCCGGGTCAGCGCCGTGACCGCCGCCGCCTCGGCCCCGGTGCCGCACACGTCGGCGATCAGCACCATCCACCGGCCGTCGGGCAGCGGCATGACGTCGTAGGTGTCGCCACCCACGAGGCCCGAGCCGCCGCCGGGGCGGTAACGGGCCGCCAGCCGGACGCCCGGGATCGTGGGCAGGTGCGAGGGCAGGAGGCTCCGCTGGAGCGTGTCGGCCAATCCCCGCACCTCCGACTCGGCGCGCAGGCGGGCGAGGAACTGGCCGATCTGCCGGCCGGCGTGGGCCAGCACGTCCAGGAGCTCGAACGGGACCGCCCGCTGCTCGTGCGAGAAGAGCTCGCAGACCGCGAGCAGGGTGTCTCCGCTCATGACGGGGAACGCCACGCCGGTGCGGAGGATGTCGGCCCGGGCGGCGTCCGGACGGAGGAAGCGTGGATCGGTCCAGAGGTCGTCGATGACGACGGGTGCGCGTTCCTGCCAGGCCAGGCCCGGCAGGCCCTCGCCCCGGGCGAACGTGCGCCCCAGCGCGGCGGCGGCCAGGGCGGGGACGGACTCGCCGAGGGCGGTCCAGGTGCCGGCGTGCACCAGACGGCCGCCTTCGCTCACGGGCTCCCAGAGCGCCGCGGCGTCCCAGTCGAGCTCGGTGCAGAGCGTCGGCAGGAGCTGCTGGAAGGCCACGTCGGAGTCCGGCGCCTGGGTGAGGGCCGCGGTGACGCGGAGCGTCGCGGTCAGGTACCGGCTGACCTGCAGCTGCCGCTCCAGCAGGATCGTCGTGGCGGCGTCGCGGAGGACCGCGACCACCACCGCCGCGTCCGCCCCGCTCCCGGGTGCCGGGTCGAGCCTGGCGAGGGTGAGGTCGATCGCGATCTCCCGGCCGCTGGCGTGCAGGGCGGGGACCTGGGTGGTGGCGCCGACCAGCTCGCCCTGCCCGGTGAGCCGGAATCGGGAGAAGCCGGCGCCGTGGGCGCCGCGGAAGCGCTCGGGCATCAGGACCGTCAACGGCCGGCCGAGGAGGTCCGCCGGATCGTGACCGAGCAGGGTGGAGACCGCCGGGTTGATGTAGGAGATGCGGCCGGCGGCGTCGGCGACGACGACCGTGTCGGGCAGGGCCTCGAGCAGCGCGTGTGCGGGCAAGGCGGGGTTCAGCATGGGTGCCGGTCTCCCCCCGCTGGTCGGCCTGGGCTGGAGGAACAGGGTCGCATACGGTTCGTCAGCGGGCGGCGACGAAGTGTCGACATGTCGCCATGTCAACGAGGCGACTCAGAAGGCGTAACGCACGGTGAGCCACGGCGCGTGGGCCGCGATCAGCAACTGCAGCCGCGCGACGCCGGCCCGCTTGACGTCGTTCCGGTAGCGGACGTTCTCCTGGCCGTTCCCGCTGCGCTTCGGCTGCTGGATCTCCGGGCGCCAGAGCAGCTCCTCGGCCCGGGGATGCCAGCCGAGGTTCACCTCGTGCAGGTCGCGGTTGTGCGTGAGCAGGATGACCTCCGCGGCGGCCTGCCGCTTGGCAACGGGGGAGAGCACGTCGTCGAGCTGCCGCAGCAGCGCCGTCCAGTCCGCCTCCCACCCGTCCCGCAGGACGACGGGGGAGAGGTTCAGGTGCACCTCGTACCCGGCCGCGACGAAGTCGTCGACGTTGGTGAACACCGTGATGGGATTGGCGTACCCCTTGCGACGCGGCACGTAGCAGTCGGCACACCAGACTTCCTATAAGTGCACGTATTCGAGGTAGTCTTGTCGGCATGGGGACACGGAACGCGCAGGTCAGGGCGGTTATCTACGCCCGGCAGAGCAAGGACAACGCGGACGGCATCGACCGCCAGATCGAGGACTGCCGCCGCCTCCTCGTCCGGGAGGGCATCAACCCGGACGCGGCACGGGTGATCGTGGACAACGACACCTCCGCCAGCAGCAAGAAGCCGCGCCCCGGCTACAACGGTGAGTTGCTGCCCGAACTCGAGGCCGGCGGCCGGTCGGTCCTCGTCGTCGCACAGACCCAGGACCGCCTGCTCCGGCAGCTCGGCGAGATGGTCGAGTTGGTGGACCTCGTGGAGCGCACCGGCGCCCGGGTCATGCTGGTGCGCGCCATGTTCGACCTCACCACGGCGATGGGCCGCGCCGCCGCGTGGCAGGCCGCCGTGTGGTCCCGTCTGGAGGTCGAGCAGAAGGCCGAGCGGCAGCGCCGCCAGGCGGTGCAGGCCGCCGAGCGGGGCGAGTGCCCCTCCCGCCGGGCGTTCGGCTACCGGCCGGGCGGGAAGATCGACCCTGAGGAGTCGGCGGTCGTCCGCGACGCCTTCGACCGCCTGTTCCGGGGCGAGTCGCTGGTGCGGATCACCGAGGCGATGAACGCCGCCGGGCTCCCCAGCGTCCGGGGCAACCGCTGGTCACGGAAGGGTGTGGCCTACCTGCTGCGGTCGCCGCGCTACGCGGGCTGGCGGGTGTACCACGCCGGGGCCGACGACGAGCTCCGTGTGCGGGGCGAGTGGCCGCGCATCGTCTCCGACGCCGAGCATGAGAAGGCCGTGGCCCTGTTGACTGACCCGGTGCGGAAAGTCAACACACTCGGCACCGCCCGGCGCTGGCTGGGGTCCGGACTGTTCGTCTGCGGCCGATGCGACGCCGCCGGGGAGGTGGACGAGCACGGGCAGCCGGTGACCATGCGGACCGGCCGCCGGACGCAGGGCAACGTCCGCACCTACATCTGCCGCCAGCACGGGCACCTGTCCCGGGCGGCCGAGCCGGTGGACCGGTACGTGGCCGACGTGATCGAGGAGCGGCTCGCCCAGCCAGACGTGGCCAGCCTCCTTGCCGGTGCCACCCCCGAGGTGTCCGAGCTGCGGCAGGAGGCCGACGTGATCCGGGGCAAGATCGACCGGGCTGTCCGCGACTACGACGACGAGGTGATCGACGGGGCCACGCTGAAGGCGGTCAAGGCCCGGCGCACCGCCGAGCTGGCCGTCGTCGAGCGGAAGATCACCGCCGCCGCCCGATCCTCCCGGCTGGCGACGATGGCCGCCGCGCCGGACCCGGCCGCGGCGTTCCGGGCCGCCGACCTGGCGGTGCAGCGGGAGGTCGTGGACGCCCTGTGCGCCGTCGTGCTGCTGCCGTCGCCTCGGGGCGCGTCGTCCTTCGACCCGTCGACGGTGGACATCCGCAGGCGATAGGTCCCCCACCCCTTCACGGGGCCTACTGCGCCGCCGCCACCATCGGCACGGCAAACGGGAACCTGCACGAAAGTATGACTCCGAACACAACTTCGGAATATCTACCCGCCCGGTACACCGCAAGCGTTGTCCTTCTCCCTCAGGCTTATGACGTGACGGTCGAGCTAGAGGAACGACAGCAGTCGCCCGGCGCCGTGCCGCGGCTCAAGAAGAAGCTCACAGACCCTTGGGTGATCGCGATTGTGGCACCGCTGCTGATCGGTTGGGCCATGGCCATGACCCCGGCCGATTGGCCCGCGGTAGTGCGTAACACCGTGGCGGGTGCGCTCCTTCTCGGGATCTGGGGGATCTGGAACGCGGCGAAGGCGACCTTCGTGTACAGCGCCGCTCTTCGGGCCGCTCCTCGGCCCCGGCACAGCTGGTCTCGAATACCGCGCCCGCAGTCGCGGCGACGGCGACCGCCGTACACGGGGCATCGCTCGGCCTACGCACTAGGGATCGCAACTATCGCGACTATGGCCATCGTGGACCTCATGGCACCGTCGCAGGACCAGGCACCGGAGCAGGAACCCCGGCCGGTGAAGGAGATGACGACCCCCGGCGATTTCTGGACCCCGTTCTATGCCGGGTACTAGGGACCGCTGTTGGTCCATCGGGGGTCGCCACGTCCTGATGCCCACTTTGTTCCTTTCGGCCTTCGGCCAGCCGAAGGCCCCTGCCGACGATGACCAGCAATGTGCAGGGAAGGATCTAGAATTGCCAGCCAGGAAGGTTGCAGCCAGGACGGGAACTGCCAGCAAGTTAGGCGTGGGCAGAGCCGTTGGCGGACACGTGTGCGTCCCCCCTTGGTCATGCCTGGCAGGGTTTGTCGTGTGGAGCACCCGGGGATCAAGCTGCCCGCCAGCCGAAGCCAGTTAGCGCGGCTGGGTGAACGTCTTGCCCGTGACGAGGAACGGTCCGGCGATCTCGACCTGTATGAGGAGACCCTTGACGCTTACGACCAGGCCCAAGTATTTGTTAAAGAAATCCTGGATAACACTGACTGGTCAGCGGCTGTCGGTGGGCTCGCTGTAACGGGCCGAACGAAGTCTATCGACACGCTCCTGCAGAAGCTGCAGCGCACTCCAGGTCTGCGGCTTCCTTACATACACGACATCGCCGGAGTCCGCGTCGTCGCTGACTTCACCCTGACGACTCAGGGAGTATTCGCACGGGGGCTCTGCGGCTCGTTCGACGTCGAGGACAAACTAATCGACCGCATCAGGAGTCCTCAGTCGGGTTACAGGGCCCTCCACTTAGTCACCTTCGTGTCCGGCATTCCAGTTGAGATCCAGCTCCGCACCCGACTTCAGAGCCTGTGGGCTGACGTGTTTGAGAGATTGGCGGATAGTGTCGGTCGCCAAATTCGATACGGCGAGCCGCCGGACCATGACGCTGACGACGATGCGGACAAGACCGTCGAAATCGTGGAGGGGCTCGAGCTGCTCTCGACCGGGGTGATCGCCGAGGTTGAGAAGTTGGACGACCAGTTGGCCCCCCTTCGTCCGCTCTTGGAGCAAGAGCGACTGGGACCCCTGCTGGAAGCTGTCGACTTCGAGGATGCGGGGATACCGCCAGGAACCGATGTCCTTGCATGGGTCGCCGACCTGGAGCTCCGCGCACGTGAGGCCAAGGAGGAACTGGAGCGGCAACTCCTTAGGGTCGCTGAGGTCCTTCAGAGGCCCTCGGCCGAAGGCGAAGGTGCGTAGGGTGTTCGGCATGGCGTCCCCGCCCCGGAGCTTCCTACTCCTCTACAACCGACGCTCAGGCGCGCTCGCGGTGCAGGAGTTCTCTGGCCCGGACAGTCGTGCGAGGGCGCTCAGGGAGCGGTTCCGTGAAGAGCGCGCCAGAACGGACAAGGATCTTGAGGTCGTTGTGGTGACGGCGGAGACGCTTGACGAAGTCAAGAACACCCACGGCCGCTACTTCATGACGACCGAGGACCTGACCCAACGAGCGATCAAGTCAGGATTCATCCGAGGTCAAGGTTCTCTGGCCTGAGCAGGACTAAGGATCGGGCGCGACGACCCCTTCGGGGTCCTTGTGGGGGACCGAAGGCCCTGCTGTGTTGTGCTTGCCTCGGATGGGCCGCGCCAGTTGCCTAGGCTCCGTTGCGACGGACGGATCGATCCGTAGACCTCCTCCCGCAATTCGGCCAGCAAGTCTGCCGGCAGGTGGGCCAGTCCGTCGCCGGCGGGTCCGATCACGGTCCTGTCGGCGATCAAGGCGAGCAGGCGAAGTCGCCGGGCTGCGTCCGCTTCCAGCCGGGTCACGGCGGCGATGATCTCGGCGGCTCCCGGGGTTAGGTCGCCGCTGTCAGTAGGTCGATCATGGTCCTCACCTCTTGCGCAGGTCGGGGTCGAATCGGTCGTCGGTGTTCGCGCAACCCGGCGGCGTCGGCGTGCCCGTTGTTCGGGCCGTTCCGGCGGTGGCCGGTGGTTCACGATGGGGTCCCGGGTTTTGTCGCCGCAAGAAATGGGGCCGACTGAATTGCCTCGTCAGCTGGTCGACTTGTTCAGACGGCTAGGTCAACCGGGTGCGACACGGATACCTGCACATCCGGGAAGTAAGGGCCATCGCGCACCCGTTGGCCGTCGACGGCGCGATCCAGTTCGCCGAGCGCTCGTTGGGCCGGGCGGAGAGCGACTTCTTCACCCCGAGGACGAGGGTCTCGGTCTTCACCCGCACCCAGCGGTCGACGTTGCCGGCGCTGCCGTGCAGCTCGGGGATCTGCCAGTGCGAGGGGACCTCGACGACCTCGGCGTCCGGGAAGCGGGCGATGACCTGCCGGCCTCGCGGCGAGGAGGCGGCGGCCGGTTCGGCGTAGATCTGCCGCACCCGCAGCAGCCGGTCGTCGACCGGCACATGCGGCGGCTCGGGCTCGTCGAAGAGGGTGAGCGCGTCGCCGGCCATCACGACAGGCGCAGCGTCCGGACCCGGCCGGCCATTCCGTCCGCTCGGCCGGGTCACGAGCCGTTTCGGCTCCGCGGCCACGGGCACTTCGCCGGGGAGCCGTGCTCAGCGAGGGCGCGCACGATGATGGGAGCCCCATGAAGGCAGTGACCTGGCACGGACAGCGCGACGTACGCGTCGAGGAGGTGCCCGACCCCTTCGTGCAGGAGCCGACCGACGCGGTCATCCGCGTGACGACGACGAACATCTGCGGCTCGGACCTGCACCTCTACGAGCCGCTGGCGCCGTTCATGGGCGTGGGCGACGTCCTCGGTCACGAGCCGATGGGCCAGGTCGTGGAGGTGGGTTCGGAGTGCGGCGACCTGAAGGTCGGCGACCGGGTCGCCATCCCGTTCCAGATCTCGTGCGGGCACTGCTGGATGTGCAACCAGGGCCTCTACACGCAGTGCGAGACGACCCAGATGCGGGACACGGGCATGGGCGCACAGATCTTCGGCTACTCGAAGCTCTACGGCCAGGTGCCCGGCGGGCAGGCGGAGTACCTGCGGGTGCCGCAGGCCCAGTTCACCCACATCAGGTTGCCGGAGGGACCGTCGGACGACCGGTTCGCCTACCTCTCCGACATCCTGCCCACCGCCTGGCAGGGCGTCGAGTACGCGAATGTGCCGGAGGGCGGCACCCTCGTGGTCCTGGGACTCGGGCCTGTCGGCGACTTCGCCTGCCGGATCGCCCAGCACAAGGGCTATCGGGTGATCGGCGTGGACATGGTGCCCGAACGCCTCGAGCGGGTACGCGCGCGCGGGATCGAGGTGGTCGACCTGCGCGAGCACGAGAAGGACCTCGGCGACGCCATCCGGGACATGACCAGCGGCCGTGGGCCGGACTCCGTGCTCGAGGCAGTCGGCATGGAGGCGCACGGATCCCCCGCGACGACGTTCGTCCAGAAGGCGGCCGGTCTCCTGCCCTCGGCGGTTGCCGCCCCGATCCAGAAGGCAGCCGGTGTGGACCGGCTCAACGCGCTGTACTCGGCGATCGACATCGTTCGTCGCGGCGGCACCATCTCGCTGTCCGGCGTGTACGGCGGCGCGGCCGATCCCATCCCGATGCTCACGCTGTTCGACAAGCAGATCGCGCTCCAGATGGGGCAGTGCAACGTCAAGCGCTGGATCCCCGACATCATGCCGCTGCTCGGCGACGACGACCCGCTGGGTTGTGACACGTTCGCCACCCACCGGGTGCCGCTGTCGGAGGCTCCCGAGATGTACAGCAAGTTCCAGCAGAAGCAGGACGGCGTCGTGAAGGTGCAGCTCAAGCCGGAGCTGTGACCTCCCGGGTGCGGGCGGCGCTGGCGACGCGGGAGTGGCGCTCCGCCCGCTCGCCCGCTCGCCCGCTGAGCAGGGGGGCGGGGTCAGCCGTCGCCCGGGGCCAGGTCGACCGCCCGGACGGCGCCGGCGAGCAGGTCGGCGGCGACGTCGTCGATCGCCGTGCCCCTGCTGTACGCCGACGCCCGCATCAGGTCGAGCGCCGCCGGGGTGTCGACCTCCAGTTCCACGCTCACCTTGCCCATGGCCTCCCACACCGCTGCCCGGCGCCGAGGCGCTGGACCCTGGAGCCAGTTCGGCCCCTCGGCGGGCGACCATGACGACCAGACCGCGGCCTCGCTGAGTGCCGAGGTCACCAGCTCGCCCACCGCCAGGGCCTCGAAGACGTCGAGGTCGGGGACGTCGTCGGATCTCCGGAAGTACAGGTCGATCGCCCCGGCCCCGGCCAGCGCCGGCTGCAGCGGAAAAGCGACCACGGCCTGGAACGGCGTGGAGCCGAGCAGCAGCTCGGTGAAGACGGGCCACCGCCGCCGCAGGTCGTCCTCGACGGCGAACACCGGCTGGCGGATCTCCTGGGCGGTCATGCACGGCCCGGCGCCGACGGTGAACTGGAGTCGTTCGGCGATCGCGGCCTCGTCGGAGCTCGCACCCAGCGGTACGCGTTGCTGTGCCGCGTCGACGACGCTGATCCCCGCGCCGTCGACCCGGAGCGTCCGGGCGCACGCGCGCGCCAGCCGGACCGGCAGCAGTTCCGGCCCGCGCAGGTCGGGTTCCTCCACGTCGTCCAGCGCGGCCTCGAACCGGCCGGCGATGGTCACGGCTCCATGATCGGCCGTCGGGCCGCGGTCCGCCTGACGTGCGGCCCAGTCGCGCGCGGCCGTGCGGGGGAATCACCATGTCCTCGTCCCACGGCGGCGACTGTCCCCGGGGGATCCGGTGCGCTTCCGGCCGGCGCGCTGCGCTCAGTCGGCGGAACGGACCGGCAGCACCGCCGGCCCGGACGGCCCGTGGACCACCTCGGCGCGCGCGCCGTAGTGCGTGCTCAGCGCCTGGGCGGTGAGGACCTCGGCGGGGGCTCCTTGCGCGGCGACGCGGCCGTCGGAGAGCAGCGCCAGCCGGTCGGCGTACTGGCCGGCCAACGTCAGGTCGTGCAGCGTGCTCACCACGGTGAGCCCGTCCTGCCGGCGCAGCCGGTCGACGAGGTCCAGCACCTGCTGCGCATGTCCCAGGTCCAGCGCGGCGGTCGGCTCGTCGAGCAGCAGCACCCGCGGCTGCTGTGCCAGCGCCCGGGCCAGGACGGCGCGCTGCTGCTCACCGCCGGAGAGGGTGGTCAGCTGCCGGTCGGCCATCGGGGCGAGACCGAGACGGTCCATGACGTCGGCGACGACCTGGCGGTCCACGCCACGCGGCGCGGCGAGCAGCGGTCGGTGCGGGGTGCGGCCGAGGGTGACGTAGTCGCGGGCGGTCACGCCCTCGGGCAGGACCGGGGTCTGCGGGGCGTAGGCCATCGACCGGGCCCGTTCCCGGCGTGGCATGCCGGTGGTGGGGACGCCGTCGATGCGCACCTGGCCGTCGTGCGGGTGGAAGCCGAGCACCGAGCGGAGGAGCGTGGACTTCCCCGAGCCGTTGGGTCCGATGACCGCCAGCCACCCGCCCGGCTCGACGGTCAGGCGCACCGAGTCGAGGACCCGCGTGCGGCCGTAGCCCGCGGAGAGGCCGACGACCTCCACGCGGGCACCGCCCCCGGCAGGGGGCGCGGGGTGTCCGGGCATCCGCGGGCTCATCGGCGTCGCGCTCCGACCCAGAGCAGGCCGGCGAAGAAGGGCGCCCCGATGAAGGCGGTGACCACGCCGATCGGCAGCTCGGCGGGGGCCAGGACGACGCGGGCGACCAGGTCGGCGAGGACCAGGAACGCGCCGCCGACCAGCAGGGACATCGGCAGCACGCGGGCGTGCGAGCCGCCGACCAGCTTGCGGACGATGTGCGGCACGACCAGCCCGACGAACCCGATGAGGCCGCTGACGGCCACCGCGGCGGCGGTCACGAGGGAGGCGGCGAGGATGACCACGAGCCGCAGCCGGCCGGGGTGGACGCCGAGCGAGCTCGCCTCGTCGTCCCCGACCGCCAGGACGTCCAGCGCCCGCCCGCAGAGGAGCAGCACGAGGCCGGCGACCCCGAGGTAGGGCAGGACGAGCACGATGTCGGACCACTGCGAGCTGCCGAGCTGGCCGAGCAGCCAGCCGTAGATCTCGCGCAGGTCCTCGGTGTTCTGCTGCTGGACCAGGGTCTGGGCCGCGGCCAGGAAGGCGGCGACGGCGATCCCGGCGAGCAGCAGCGTGGGGCTGTGCGAGCCGCCGGCCGCCGTCCCGAGGACCAGCGCGCAGCCCACCCCGACGAGCGCCCCGGCGAACGCCGCGAGGGGCACGATGCCGACCGGGCCCACCGACTGCACCGGTGAGTAGGCGATGACCAGCGTCGCACCGAGGCCGGCGCCGGCGGCCGCGCCCAGCAGGTAGGGGTCGGCCAGTGGGTTGCGGAAGACGCCCTGGTACGCCGCGCCGGAGATGGCCAGGCCGGCCCCCACGAGGGAGGCGAGCAGCACCCGCGGGAGGCGCAGCTCCAGGAGGACCGCGGCCTGCGTGCCCTCGAGAGCGCCGGGGACACCGATCCCCAGCGGCGAGAGCAGCCGGTCGAGCAGCGTGACGACGACGGCGCCGGGCGGGAGGGGCAGCGCGCCCACCCACACCCCCGCGAGCATGGCGAGCACCAGGGCGAGGAACGCCCCGCCCAGCGCCAGCCCGGGACGGCGCCGGGCGCGCGGAACGGCCACGGCCGTCCGCGCGGCCCCGCCGCGCGCCGTCGTCGTCATCGGTGTGCCCTTTCTCAGCCCTGCAGGGCGGCGGCCACGGACTCCGCGAAGTCCGCGATCCGCGGACCCCAGCGCGACGCGATGTCGTCGTCGGCCTCCAGGATCCGGCCCTCCTGGACGGCCGGCAGGGTGCCGAAGGCGGGGCGCTGGGCGACGGTCTCGGCGGACTGCTCGCAGCACACCGTGTCGGCGAGGACGATCAGCTCCGGGGCCTGCCCGGCGATGTACTCCGCCGACAGCTGCGGGTAGCCGCCGGCCGCGTCCGGGGCGCCGTCGGCGATGTTCTCCAGCCCGAACATGCTGTAGATGCTGCCGATGAAGGTGTCGCTCGTCGCCGAGTACAACTCCGGCCCGAGCTCGTGGTAGACGCTCATCCCCTCGACGTCGGTCGACACCGACTCCACCGCGGCCGCGATCCGGTCCTGCACATCAGAGATCACCTCGTCGGCCTCCTCGGCGTGTCCGGTCGCGTCGCCGAGCGTCTCCAGCTGCTCGTAGGTGTCGTCCAGGGTCTCGGCGGCCGGGAGGAGCAGCGTCGGGATGGAGAGGGCGTCGAGGGCGTCGACGATGCCGTTCTGGTCGTTGCTCAGGACCACCAGGTCCGGGGCGTACTCGGCGATGGCCTCGGCGTTCGGGGTGAAGGCCGACAGGTCGGTGGTCGGCGCGTCCTCCGGGTAGTTCGAGTTGTCGTCGACGGCCTCGACCTGGTCGCCCGCGCCGATGGCGAAGAGCATCTCGGTGGACGACGGCGACATGGACACGATGTTCTCGGGCTGCTCCTCGAGGGTGAGCTCGCCGTCGGCTCCGGTCACGGTGACGGGGAAGGCGCCGTCGGCCGACGACGAGGGCGCGGCCTGCTCGTCATCGGAGGCCGAGTCGCCGCACCCGGTCAGGACCAGGGCCAGGGCCGCCGGTAGGGCCAGGAGGGCGGGCGACGTCGACCGCGTCGCGCAGTGAGAAGAGCCGAACACGGAGTGCCTCCAGCGGAGGCGGCGAGCGTCGCCCACGAGCTGACCCGACGCTCGATGCGCGACCCTTACCGCGAGGGTCGGTTGCATGGCGCAGGGCAGGCGATCTGGCTCAGGCCGCGAGCGGCCATCACAGTTACGGGATAGCGCCGGCATCTCACCGGACTTCGCTGCCGTTGCGTCGCCGGCGCACGGGCCGGCGCGCCGAAGGTACCAGCGGCTCCTACGGGCGGGCAGCGAGCACGGTCGAGTACACCTCGACGGTCTGCTGCGCGATGGCCGGCCAGCCGAACTCCGCGAGCACCCGCTCCCGGCCGGCTGCGCCCATGGTCGCCGCCCGCGCCGGGTCGGCGAGCAGCTCGGTGATCCGCGCGGCGAGCCCGTCCCGGAAGGCCGCGACGTCAGCGGGGTCGTAGGGCACCAGGAGGCCCGTGCGGCCGTCGTCGACGACCTCGGGGATCCCGCCCACGGCGCTGGCCACCACCGCCGTCCCACACGCCGCGGCCTCGAGGTTCACGATGCCGAGCGGCTCGTAGACCGAGGGGACGACGAACACGGTCGCGCCGGTGATCAGCGGCACCAGCTGGTCGCGGGGCAGCATCGCCTCGATCCAGACCACGCCCCGCCGGAGCCGCTGCAGGGCCTCGACCGCCTCGGCCACCTGCTGCCGCTCGGCGGGGGTGTCGGCGGCGCCGGCGCACAGCACCACCCCGACGCCGGCCGGCAGCTGCTCGGCCGCGGCCAGCAGGTGCAGAACCCCCTTCTGCCGGGTGATGCGCCCGACGAACAGCGCGTACGGCCGGTCGGGGTCCACCCCGAGCCCACGGACGACGTCGGGCGCGTGGACGGGGCGATAGGCCTCGGCGTCGACCCCGTTGCCGACGACGTGCACGCGGTCGGGGTCGAGTTCGGGGTAGGCGTCGAGCACGTCGGTCCGCATCCCGTGGCTGACGGCGATCACCGCGTCGGCCGCGAGGTACGCGCTGCGCTCGACCCACGACGAGAGGCGGTAACCGCCGCCGAGCTGGTCGGCCTTCCACGGCCGGCGGGGTTCGAGCGAGTGCGCGGTGACCACGTGCGGGATCCCGTGCACCAGTGCGGCCAGCATCCCCGCGCCGTTGGCGTACCAGGTGTGGCTGTGCACGAGGTCCGCGCCGCCGAGGGCTGCGGCGATCTCGACGTCGACGCCGACCGCCTGCAGGGCCCCGTTGGCGTTGCGCAGTCCCGGGGGGACGGCGTACGCCGTCGCTCCGTATCCCGCCATGCCTGGGCCCCGGGGCTCCCCGAAGCAGTGCACATCGATGTCGGGGCCACCCGGGAGTGACCGCAGCGCCGCGACGAGATGCTCGATGTGGACGCCGGCGCCTCCGTAGACGTCCGGCGGCCACTCCCGGGTCACGATGCCGATGCGCACGCCGCTCACCCTAGGGGGCGGTTCGGGCGGCGGCAGGGCGCGGAAGCACAGCTCAGCGGCTACCTTCCACCCATGCGCGGCGGTCCACGGGTTCTCGGCATCGTCCTCGCGGGCGGCGAGGGCAAGCGGCTCTCGCCCCTGACGGCGGACCGCGCGAAGCCGGCCGTGCCCTTCGGCGGCAACTACCGCCTGATCGACTTCGTCCTCTCCAACCTGGTGAACGCCGAGATCCGGCAGATCGCCGTCCTCACCCAGTACAAGAGCCACAGCCTGGACCGGCACATCACGCAGACCTGGCGGATGTCGCAGCTGCTCGGCAACTACATCACCCCGGTGCCGGCCCAGCAGCGGCTCGGGCCGCGCTGGTACACCGGCAGCGCCGACGCGATCTTCCAGAGCCTGAACCTGATCTACGACGAGCGGCCGGAGATCGTCGTCGTCTTCGGTGCCGACCACGTGTACCGGATGGACCCGGGGCAGATGGTCGACCAGCACCTGCAGACCGGCGCGGGCGTCACCATCGCCGGGTTGCGGGTGTCGCGTCGGGAGGCGACGGAGTTCGGCGTCATCGATGCCGATTCCGACGGGAAGGTGCGGGGATTCCTGGAGAAGCCCGCCGACCCGCCCGGCCTGCCGGACTCGCCCGAGGAGAGCTTCGCCTCCATGGGCAACTACGTGTTCACCACCGACGCCCTGCTCGAGGCACTGCGGGCCGACGCCGAGGACGAGAACTCCGTCCACGACATGGGCGGCTCGATCATGCCCATGCTCGCCGACGCGGGAGAGGCGTGGGTCTACGACTTCTCCACCAACATCGTGCCGGGCGCGACCGAGCGCGACCACGGCTACTGGCGCGATGTCGGGACGATCGACGCCTACTACGACGCGCACATGGATCTCGTGTCGGTGACGCCGGTGTTCAACCTCTACAACGACCGCTGGCCCATCTACACCCTGCCGCCGCAACTGCCCCCGGCGAAGTTCGTCCTCGGCGGCCGCGCGGAGGAGTCGATGGTCAGCGCCGGCGCCATCATCGGCGGCGGGTCGGTGCACAACTCGGTCGTCTCGCCCGGCGTCCGGGTCGAGCGCGGCGCGCGGGTCGAGGACAGCGTGCTCATGGACGGCGTGCACATCGGCGAGGGCGCCTACGTGCGCCGGACGATCCTGGACAAGAACGTCGTCGTGCCACCCTGGGCCCGGATCGGGGTGGACACGGTCACCGACCGCGAGCGCTACCACGTGAGCGACGGCGGCGTGACCGTCCTGGGCAAGGGTGCCCGCGCGATCGTCTGAAAGAGGACCCCGTCGCCCCCCACCGCTCGCAAGCTCGCGGCGGGCCCCTGCGACGGGGCCGTTCCAGCCGCTCGTGGTGACGCTGCTGCTGGACGACGGCGCCCAGCAGTTCTTCGACTGGCTGCGAACCGAGCACTTCCCACCGGAGCGCAATCACCTGGCAGCCCACGTCACGCTCTTCCACGCGCTCCCGGGGGAGCGCCTGGAGGAGGTGTCCGCCGACATCGGGGCCGCCGCTGAGCGGAGCCCGTTCGACGTCCGCGTCACCGGCGTGCGGTTCCTCGGCAGGGGCGTGGCCTACGCGCTCGACGCCCCGGAACTGACGGTGCTGCGCGACCGGCTGGCGGCAACGTGGGGGCCGTGGCTCACGCGCCAGGACCAGCAGCGGCACTCCCCACACGTGACGGTGCAGAACAAGGTGGACCCTGCCGTCGCCCGGGCGCTGTACGACCGGCTGAGTGCGGACTTCGTGCCGTACGCCGTCCGGGCCCGCGGTCTGGGACTGTGGCGCTACCTCGGTGGCCCCTGGGCGCTCGTCGCGGAGTCGCCGTTCCGCTGACCGGCAGCCGCGCCCGGTCAGCGATGTCCTCCGGGCGGACATTCTCCCGGTCGGAATGTCCTGCCGGAGGACATCGTTCGGCGCCGCCCCCCGGAAGCCGCTGCGGAATCCGGGTCAGCCGCGCTTGCTGGCGACGAGCAGGCCGTCGCCGATGGGCAGCACGGCCGGGAGCAGCGTCTCGTCCTCGCGGACCATGCGGGCGATCTCCCGCGCGGCGACGATCTGCGGATCCCGGGCGGTGCGGTCGGCGATCCGGCCACCTGCCAGGAGGCCGTGGCAGGTCAGCGTGCCGCCGACGCGAACCAGATCGAGCAGCGCCGGCAGGTGCTCGGCGTACTCCCGCGGCGGTCCGTCGCAGACCACCATGTCGTAGGCGCCAGGGGAGAGGCGGGGGAGCACCTCCGCCGGCGTGCCGAAGATCAACCGCGCCCGGCTGGCTGCGACGCCGGCGTCGGCGAACGCCTGACGGGCGGCGCGCAGCTGCTCCGGGTCGCCGTCCAGGGCGGTGAGGACGCCGTCCTTCCGCATCCCGCGGAGCAGCCACAACCCGGCGAGCCCGCCGCCGCTGCCGATCGACACGACCGAACGCGCCTCGACGCCGGCCGCCAGCACGGCGAGGGTCGCACCGACCGCGGGGCCGACCGGCGGGGCACCCGGCAAGTGGCCAGTGCGGGCGCGGGCCGCGACCATCTCGGGGGTCTCGACGGCGAACCGGTCGGCGTAGGCGGCGCCCTCGGGGCCGCCTCCCGGCGGCGGCTGCTCGGCGCTCATCACCGGCCGAGGGTAGTGGTCCGGGCGTCGGCCGCGGGTCGCGCGCCCGGTCGGGGGTGTCGGGCGGACCCGCCGTCGGGCCCCGACCTGTGGGTTTCCTGCGAGCCGGTGTGGGCGGGAACACCGGCACCACCGTCGTCCGTTGATCATCATGTGCGCCTGAAGCGACCCGCGACCGCCGATCCCACCCACGCCGGGGAGGTGCCGAACCGCCCGGTCTGCGATCCTGAGGGCGTGTCCGAGCCCGCCGTCCGCCCCGAGACAGATGTCTGGGTGGCCCCCACCTGGGAGCAGGTCGTCCGCGACCACTCCGCCCGGGTCTACCGGCTGGCCTATCGGCTCTCGGGCAATCCGCAGGACGCCGAGGACCTGACCCAGGAGACGTTCGTCCGGGTCTTCCGCTCGCTGGCCGACTTCTCGCCGGGCACCTTCGAGGGCTGGCTGCACCGCATCACCACCAACCTCTTCCTGGACATGGTGCGTCGCCGCCAGCGCATCCGGTTCGACGCGCTGCCCGAGGACACCGAGCGCCTGCCCGGCACCGCGCCCAGTCCCGAGCAGGTCTACGCCGACACCCACCTCGACCCGCAGGTGCAGGCGGCGCTCGACGCGCTGTCGCCGGAGTTCCGCGTGGCCGTCGTCCTCTGCGACATCGAGGGCCTGACCTACGAGGAGATCGCGGCGACCCTCGGCATCAAGCTCGGCACCGTCCGCAGCCGCATCCACCGCGGTCGCGTGCAGCTGCGCCAGGCGCTGGCCCACCTCGCCCCGGGCCGTTCCGCCCTCGAGACCGGAGGCGCGCCGGCATGAGCATTCCGGTGAGCCACCTGGCGCAGGAGGCGATCGCCGCGCTGGCGGACGGCGAACTGCCGTCCGGCCCGGCCGCCCGCGCGGCCCGCCACCTCTCCGGGTGCCTCCAGTGCCGCCTGGCCGTCGAGGCGCAGCGCGAGGCGAAGGAGGCGCTGCACGGGTCGCGGGACGTGGCCGTGCCCGGTGACCTGATGTCGCGCCTCTGCGCCATCCCCTTCACCACCGATGTCCCCGGTTCGGGTGGCGACGGTCTCGGGAACCTGACCGCGGGACCTGAGGGGCTCACCGTCAGCGGCACGTCCGGTGCCTGGTCGGTCGATCTGCAGCCGGAGAAGGTGGACCACCGTTCGGGGCATGCGCGCTGGCTCCGCCGGGGGCTCGCCGGCACGATGATCGGTCTGGGCGCCGGTGTCACCGCGCTCGCCCTGACCCTCCCGGCGAGCGGTGCGCCCGGCCCCGAGCCGCGCGGTCCCGTGGCCGGGCCGTCCACGCCCGAGCAGCACACCGAGATCATCCCGCCCATCGTGCGCACGGTGACGGTCGGGACCAGCGCCACGACCACGGCCCCGGGCGGGACCCCCTGAGCGCCTCCGGCGACCGCCCGTCCGACGAGTCCGGCCCGGTGGCCGACAGCAGCGCTCCACGCGAGGACGCCGTCTTCGCCCGGCCGCCGGGAGCGACCGGTGCCTTCGCCGACGTCCCCGACCGGCTCGCTCCCCGGCCGGTGTCGGCTCCGCAGCCGTCGGCCGGACAGCAAGCGGCGTTCGGCCGGCCGACCACCGCCGTCGGCGGCTTCGCCGACGGACGACCCACGCCGCCGCCCCGACCCGTGCCGCCGCCCCCGGCCGAGGCCCTGCTGCGCGCCTTCGGTCCGAAGGGCACCGGGCAGCGCGGGCTCCAGGAACCTCCCGGTGGACGACTCGGCCGCCGCCGCACCGCCACCGGACCCTGGTGGAAGTCCGACGCCCGCAGCGATCCCTGGCGCGACCCGTACGCCCCGGTCGCCCTCGGCGCCCCGGCCGTGTACGACGAGGAGACCCAGCCGGGTCCCGTCGTGGTCGACCCGCAGGGCCGCAGGAAGCTGCGGCTGCGCGACCTGTCGGTCCGGCTGTCCGTGCTGGCGCTGCTCGCCGTGCTCCTCGTCGGCGCGGTGGGCGGCGGCATCGGCTGGTACCTGACCAAGACCAACGACGAGTCGCCGCTGCTCGCGCCCGGCACCCAGCTCTCCGAGGTCGACCCCGGCATCACCCGGGAACCCGGTTCGGTGTCGCAGATCGCGGAGACGGTCATGCCGTCGGTCGTCTCCATCGAGGTGCGGGTCGGACAGGCCGGCGCCACGGGCTCCGGCGTCGTCATCGACGGCGCGAACGGCTACATCGTCACCAACAACCACGTCGTCTCCGGCGCCGAGGGCATCGAGGGCGCGGAGATCCGGGCGGTCTTCGTCGACGGCAGCGGCTCGGCGGCCCGCATCGTCGGCCGCGACCCGGCCAGCGACCTCGCCGTCCTCAAGGTGGAGAAGCCCGGCCTGGTGCCCGCCGCCCTGGGCAGCTCCGACGACGTCGTCGTCGGCGACCCCGTCGTGGCGATCGGCTCGCCGCTCGGGTTGGCCGGGACCGTCACCAGCGGCATCGTCAGCGCGCTCGAGCGACCCGTCCGGCTGGCCGGCGAGGGCAGCGACACCAACGCGGTGATCAGCGCCGTGCAGACCGACGCGCCCATCAACCCGGGTAACTCCGGCGGCGCGCTGGTCGACGCCAGCGGGGCGCTGATCGGCATCAACACCGCCATCGCCTCCACCGGGGCCGGCGGCTCGATCGGGCTGGGCTTCGCGATCCCGGTCGACACCGTCCGCGACATCGCCGAGCAGCTGATCTCCACCGGCTCGGCCGTGCACTCCTCGCTCGGGGTGAACACGCGCTCGGTGACCGACGGCACGCGCGACGGCGCCCTGGTGCTGAACGTCGAGCCGGGCAGCGCCGCCGCGTCGGCGGGCATCCGCGAGGAGGACGTCGTCATCGCCGTCGAGGACGAGCGGGTCGGCAGCTCGGAGGAGCTCGTCGTCGCCATCGACGCCTTCGACCCGGGTGACACGGTCACCATCGAGGTCGTGCGCGGGAACGGGTCCGTCGAGGTCGAGGCCACGCTCGACGCCGCCTGACGGCACCCCTGCCACCGCCACTCGCACGCTCGGGGCGGGACGCTGCAGTGGGCCGCTTACGCTGGGGGTGGACGGAGGAGGGGGGCGGCGGTGTTCGACTCGATCGGCTGGGGCGAGATCATCGTCCTCGCGCTGGCCGCGCTGTTCATCTTCGGCCCGGAGCGGTTGCCGGACCTCGCCAAGGACGCCGCCACCGGCCTCAAGCGGGTGCGCGCCGCGGTCACCGGGATGCGCGAGCAGGTGAACGAGTCCCTCGGTGACGACCTACCCCAGCTGCGTGACCTCGATCTGCGCAAGTACCACCCCAGGACCTTCATCCGCAGCCAGCTGCTGGGCGACGAGGACGGGCCCACCGTCCACCGGGGGAGCGCCGCCGCTACCGCCGCTGCCGCCGCGCCCGTCGTCGCGCGACCGCGGGACCGCGCCGTCCCGCCCCCGTTCGACCCCGACGCGACGTGACGCCGAGCGGGGGGCCGGAGGCTCCCCCGAGGCGGCACGTCACAGGTCGCACCGAGCGGGGGGCCGGAGGCTCCCCCGAGGTGTGACGGGCAGGGCTCAGCGCAGGCCGGGTACGGCACGTGGCCGCGGTGTCGCCCGGAGGGCGACAGACAGCACGGTCAGCGCTTGACCGGGGTGAGTCCCAGCGACATCCCGGAGAGCCCGCGCTGGCGGACGGCGAGCCCGTCGGCGATCTTCTCCAACGCCTGCGCGGCCGCCGACTCGGGCTCGGCGAGCACGATCGGCGCACCGGCGTCGCCGGCCTCGCGCAGCCGGGTGTCCAGCGGGATCTGGCCGAGCAGGGGAACCCGAGCGCCCAGGGTGCGGGTCAGCGCGTCGGAGACCGCCTCGCCGCCGCCGGCGCCGAAGACCTCCATGCGGGAGCCGTCGGGCAGCTCGAGCCAGGACATGTTCTCGACGACCCCGACCACCTGCTGGTGGGTCTGGGTGGCGATCGCGCCGGCCCGCTCGGCCACCTCGGCGGCGGCCAGCTGCGGCGTCGTCACCACGAGGATCTCGGCGTTCGGCACCAGCTGGGCCACCGAGATCGCGACGTCGCCGGTACCGGGGGGCAGGTCCATGAGCAGGACGTCGAGGTCGCCCCACCACACGTCGGCGAGGAACTGCTGCAGCGCGCGGTGCAGCATCGGCCCGCGCCACACGACGGGCGTGTTGCCCGGGGTGAACATGCCGATCGAGATGACCTTCACGCCGTAGGCCTGCGGCGGCATGATCATGTTGTCGACCTGGGTGGGCTTGTCCTCGACGCCGAGCATGCGCGGCACCGAGTGGCCGTAGATGTCGGCGTCCACGACGCCCACCGATAGGCCGCGCCTGGCCAGCGCCGCCGCGAGGTTCACCGTGACGCTGGACTTGCCCACGCCGCCCTTGCCGGACGCCACCGCGTACACGCGGGTGAGCGAGCCCGGCTGGGCGAAGGGGATGACCGGCTCGGCGGCGTCGGACCCGCGGACCACCTTGCGCAGTTCGGCGCGCTGCTCGTCGTTCATCACGTCCAGCACGACCGAGACCGAGGTGACGCCGGGGACGGCGGAGACGGCCTGGGTGACGCGGGTGGTGATGGTCTCGCGCATGGGGCAGCCGGAGACGGTCAGGTAGACCTCGACGCGGACGGAGCCGTCGCCGCCGATCTGCACGTCCTTGACCATGCCCAGCTCGGTGAGCGGGCGGTTGATCTCCGGGTCCTGGACCGTGGCCAGAGCGGCGGTGACGGCGTCGAGCGCCGGCGAGCCGGTCAGCGTGTCGGACATCGTTGCGTGGGTCTCCTTCGACGGGGGACCCCGGTCGGCGGCAAGCTTCACACCTGCACGATCGGGTCGCCTGCCACTGTACGGCGGACCGCGGGCGGTCCCGCCGGCCGGAGGGTGATCCGGGACGCAGGCGGCGGTCACCTAGGGTCGCCGGGTGTCCACCCGTGGCCGAGATCCAGCCCGGTCCGCCACCCTGCGCGACGCGATCGGGCTGGGCCTGGCCGTCGGTCTCTACGGCGCCGCCTTCGGGGCGGCCGCCGACGCCGCGGGGCTGGACCTCTGGCAGACCGTCACCCTGTCGGCGCTGATGTTCACCGGCGCCTCGCAGTTCGCGCTGGTCGGCGTCCTCGGGGCCGGTGGGAGCGCACTGGCCGCCGTCGGCAGCGCCCTGCTGCTGGGCACCCGCAACACCGTCTACGGCGTCCGCCTGGTCCCGCTCCTGCGGCCGCACGGGGTCCTTCCGCGGCTCGGGACGGCGCACTGGGTGATCGACGAGACGACGGCGCTGGCCATCGCCGCGCCGGATCGCGGGCTGGCGCGGCTGGCGTTCCTGGCCGGTGGTGCGTCGATCTTCCTGACCTGGAACCTGATGACCGTCGTCGGCGCCCTCGGCGCCGCTGCCTTGAGCGGCCCGGCACTCGCCGCGCTCGACGCGGTCGTCCCCGCGGCCTTCCTGGCGCTGCTGTGGCCGCGGCTGCGGAAGGGGTTCCCGGAGGCGGAGGCGCAGCGGCGGGTGGCCGCCGGGGGCGCGGTCGTCGCCCTGGCGCTCACGCCCTTCGTGCCCGCCGGGGTCCAGGTGATCGCCGCGGTGGTGGCCGTCGCGCTGGCCGGGCGGCCGGGACGGGCCCCGCGGCCCACCGCGGAGGAGGAGATGGCGTGAGCGGCACGACGCTCTGGATCGCGGTGATCGCGGGGTCGGTCGGCTGCTACCTGCTCAAGCTGGCCGGCCTGTCGGTCCCCGCCTCGTGGGTGGAGCAGCGGTGGGTGGCCCGCGTCGTGGACTTCGTGCCGGCCGCGCTGCTCGCGGCGCTCGTGGCGGTCCAGGCGTTCACCAGCGGGCAGGAGCTCGTGGTGGACGGGCGGCTGGCCGGGCTGGCCGTTGCGGCGGTCGCACTCGCGCTGCGGGCGCCGTTCATCGTCGTGCTGGTCCTCGCCGGCGCCGCGGGTGCGCTGGTGCACGTCGTCACCGGCTGACGCTGTGCGCGGATCGCCAGATCCAGGCGCCGGAACCGACGATCCGCGCACACCGATCGCGCGGGGAGGGCCTCAGGTGACGGGGTCGCGCCGCTTCTTGGCCTTCTTCTCGCGCTTGTCGCCGTCGTCCGCGGTCTCGTCGGTGAGCCGGTTGAGCTCGCTGCGGATGAAGTCCCGGGTGGCCAGGTCGCCGACGGCGACCCGCAGCGAGGCGAGCTCGCGGGCCAGGTACTCGGTGTCGGCGCGCACCGCGGCGGATCGCGCCCGGTCCTCCTCGGCCTGGACGCGGTCGCGGTCGGCCTGCCGGTTCTGGGCCAGCAGGATGAGCGGCGCGGCGTAGGCGGCCTGGGTGGAGAAGGCCAGGTTCAGCAGGATGAACGGGTAGGGGTCCCAACGCAGGCGGACGGCGAAGACGTTCAGCAGGATCCAGACCGCGACGAGGATCGTCTGCACCGCCAGGAACCGGCCGGTGCCGAGGAACCGGGCGATCGTCTCGGCGAACGCGCCGACGGCGTCGGGGTTCAGCCGCAGGAAGCTGCCGAACCGGCGGGCCTGTCCCCGCGGGACGTCGAGGCGTGGGGCGTCAGCCACGACGCGCCCGCTCGCGCCAGTCGTCGGGCAGCAGGTGGTCGAGGACGTCGTCGACGCTCACCGCACCCACGAGGCGGCCCTGGGCGTCCACCACGGGAGCGGCCACGAGGTTGTAGGTGGCGAAGTAGCGGGTCACCTCCGCCAGCGGCGCCTCGGGACGCAACGGTTCGAGGTCGTCGAGCACGCCGCTGACCAGGGACGACGGGGGTTCGCGCAGCAGTCGCTGGATGTGCGCGAGCCCCAGGTACCGGCCGGTGGGTGTGGCCGACGGCGGGCGGCAGACGTAGACCTGGCTGGCCAGGGCCGGGGTGATCTCCTCCTCGCGCACCCGGGCCAGCGCCTCGGCGATCGTGGCGTCCGGGGCCAGGATCACCGGCTCGCTGGTCATGATGCCGCCGGCGGTGTCCTCGGAGTACTTGAGCAGCTGGCGGACGGGCTCGGCCTCGTCGGGCTCCATCAGCTCGAGCAGCCGGTTGCGGTCGACGTTGGAGAGCTCGGAGAGCAGGTCGGCGGCGTCGTCGGGGTCCATCACCTCGAGCACGGCGGCGGCGCGCCGCTCGTCGAGGGTGCCGAGGATGGTCACCTGGTCGGCCTCGGGCAGCTCACCCAGCACGTCGGCCAGCCGCTCGTCGTCCAGCGCCTCGGCCACCTCGTGCCGCCGCTTGATCGGCAGGTCCTGGAGGGCGTGCGCGACGTCGGCCGCGTTGAGGTCGCGGTAGGTCGCGATCAACGTCTCCGCGCCCTGCCCGGCCTGGGGAAGAGCCAGCCCCTCGACCTCGTCCCAGGCGAGCTGGTGCAGCTGGCCCCGTCGTCCCAGCCGCCCCGGCTCCTGGACGGCGAGACGGGAGAGCACCCAGTCACCGGTACGCGTCTGCTCGATGCCGGCGTCGACGACGTGCGCGGGCTTCCCGGACTCGGCGATCCGGACGGTCCGGTCGAGCAGCTCGCCGAGGACGAGCGTCTCGCCGGCCCGCTGCTCGAAGCGCTTGAGGTTCAGCGTGCCGGACGCGAGCATCACCGCACCCGGGTCGACCGCCGTGACCCGGCCCATGGGCACGAAGATCCGGCGCCGGGCGACCACCTCGACGACGATGCCGAGCACCCGCGGCGTGGCGGTGCCGACCCGCAGCGCGATGACCACGTCGCGCACCTTGCCGACGCGGTCGCCGTTGGGGTCGAACACGGTCAACCCGGCGAGCCGGGAGACGTACGCCCTGCTCGCCGTCGTCACGGTGAGGAAGGCTACCGCCGCCGGATCGCGGAGTCGGTCGACCGCGCTGGTGCTCGCGGGAGGCTCCACGGCGTCCCGGTTGCGTGGGCGGCCGGGTCTGGTACCGCGTCCGGCAATCATCGCCCCAAGCGGCCCACTCAGGGACAGTTCTTCGACAACACACTGACCGGCTGCGTTCCGCATGCCCAACCCGACCTCGTGTTTGTCGACGAGGATGCTGGCGTGTCGATTCGAGGCTTGACCTTCGTCGGTGTGCGGACCGAGCGGTTCGCCGACGTGTGCGCGCTGTACCGAGATGTGCTCGGCATGGCGATGATCAGGGACGAGCCACAAGCCGCGTGGTTCGTCACGCCCACCGGTGATGAGGTGCACGTGTACGGCCCTGATGACCACGACCACGACTTCTTCTTGCAAGGACCTGTCGTGGGGTTGCAGGTGGACGACTTCGCCGCTACGCGCGCCGCCATGGTCGCCGCGGGCATCCGTTTCATCGGTGAGCCGCAGACCTCCGGTGGCGCAATCTGGAATCACTACTACGGCCCTGACGGGAACGTGTACGAGATCATGCAGCGGCCAGGCGGCGCTTGACCTGCCCTTGTCCCTGCAGCCGCCCTCAGGGACAGGCCGGAGGCCTCAGTCCGCCGTCACCAAACAGGGATCCCCTGCGGAACGCCGGCGCCGCGAAGATCGAACCGCCGCGATGTTGCCGTAGCGGGTTGCCAGTTCTCAATGGGGGTGCGTCCGACTGGGATCACCGCCCGCTGAGGCTCACGCTCGGCTGCCTACGGAGACAACGCGTGAGGACGCGCCCGACACGAGCGCCGCCGCGCCGAGTGAGACGGCGCGAGTGCTGTCCCGGGACCAAGGACGGTGATCGGGGCCGATCCGGATCACTAGCGTTTCCCGCATCGCCGAGCCGGGCGCCGAGGTCGCCCGGGTGCCTTCAGGGGAGCCATCGTGACCTACGGATCGCCATCGCCGCTGTCGCCAGCCGAGCACCGGGCGCTCGTTCAGGACCTGGCAGCCGCGGTGGTTGAGGAACTCGACCCGGACGAGATGGCGGTGTTCGAGGAGACAGCGGACGAGTACTTCCGCGATCCGCAGGCCGTCCTGAACCCGAAGCGCCGGGATGAGGCCGTCGGGTTCGGTATTGAGGCGGCGCTGATCACTCCGATCGTGCTGGCGGTCGCCGGTCCGGTCGTCGAGTTCCTCACCACCGTCGTGGTCCAGGCCGCGGGGGAGGGCGTCAAGCCGACACTGGTACGGATCCTCCGCCGCGTGCTGCGGCTGAAGGACGCCGACGCGTCCTCGCCCGGCGAGGCGCCGCGGCTGACCCAGGAGCAGGTGGAGC
This sequence comes from Blastococcus colisei, assembly GCF_006717095.1. Lineage (NCBI taxonomy): Bacteria > Bacillati > Actinomycetota > Actinomycetes > Geodermatophilales > Geodermatophilaceae > Blastococcus > Blastococcus colisei. Next base: position 55,841 of record NZ_VFQE01000002.1, on the reverse strand, counting down.
ACGTCCGCGCGATCGCCTACGCCCGGGCCTGTGACGTCGGACTGGAGGAGAACAGGGCCCGGCTGCTGGCCGATTCGGTTGCCGGTGGGGTGCGGGTCAGCGCCTGACTCGCGACGCCGAGGGAGTTCGCCATGAGCACGGCGACCGTCCGGGAGCCCCGCGTCGACGTCCTGGCCTACCCGGCGCCGACCACGGCGCGTTTCGTGCTCGTGGTCACCAGCCTCCTGACCGCCGGCCTCTTCCTCGGCACGTGGCTGCACAACGCCGGTCCGGTCGGGCAATCCTGGTCGGAGGCGGTGACCGCCTGCCGGCAACAGACGCTGCCCGACCCCTCCGACCCTGCTGGGGGCCTCGGGGGCTTGGCGCGGACCGCGGAGTTCGCCGCCTGCACCGGCCCGGTCGAGAACCGCCGTGCCGTCTACTCGCTCGCCGGCCTGGCCGCGGGCGCACTCGGCGCGTTGGTGCTCCTGTACGCCGCGCCGGTCCTGATTCGTCGGCGGCGCCAGCTCGTCGAGCCCAACCCGAAGCTCGATCGAGCCCGCGAGCGGTTCGCGGAGATGGCCACGGAGGCCGGCGTCCGCCCCCCTCGGCTGGCTGTCGGCAGCACGACTGTCGGTGACGCTTTCAGCTTCGGGACCCCGGGGCGCTACACGGTGGTGCTGCCCAAGGCAGTCGTGATCAAGCTCGGGAAGTCGCAGACCTACGAGCCGTTGATCCGGCACGAACTGGCGCACATCTCGGCGAGGGACGTTCCACTTGCCTGGACCGCCTCCTCGCTCTGGTACGCCGTGGCGACCCTGCTCCTAGTCCCGGTCGCCCTTGCCCCGGTCTACGGCGACGCCTCGGTCCTCCCTGACTACCTGTGGCGCGCGGCCCTCCTGACGGTGGTGGCCCTCCTGGTCTCACGGGCAACGCTCCGCTCCCGCGAGTTCGACGCCGACCTCCGCGCCGTCGCTCGCCAGCCGTCGGGCGCGCGACCTCTGGTGGACCTGCTGCGCCGGTCGGTGCGACCCCCGGCACGCCGCGGTTGGCGGCAGATCCTCTCCAACCACCCGGACCCGCTCGCACGGGCCCGGGTCGTGGAGCGCCCGGAACTTGCAGCGGCCGTCACATTCCTCGACGGTCTGGTCGCCGCCTTTCTCGCCTCTCTTAGCGCACCGCTGCTGGTGAGCCACCTCACCACGGTGCTTGCTCCCCTCGGCGGCACCGACGTGGCCAACGTGCTCCCGTTCCTGCTGGTCGGACCGCTGCTCGGCGCCACGGTCGGCCTGGGGTTGTGGCGCCAGGCGCTGGTCGCGAGGGTGACCGGTGGACGACCGGAGGTGCTCCCGGTGGCTCTCGGCATCGTCGTCGGCCTCACCGTGGGACAGATGGCGTCGCTGGCGAACGTGGCGCTCGGCTGGCAGCCGCCGCATCCCGGCGAGTTCGCCGCCGTCACCGCGTTGGCTCTAGGGGGCACCTACGTCGTGGCGGGCCTCGGCGAACTCTGGGCCGACGCGAGCCCGCGGTTCCGCCGGAGCCGCGCGGGCTGGGTCGGGGCAGTCACCATGAGCAGCATCATCTTCGCGCTGGTGCTATGGATGTCGGAGTCGCTCAGGCAGGCATTCGAACTCGGCGGCTGGCTCCTCGCAAGCGGCGTGTTGTTCAGCGCAGGTGGCGGTCTGGTGCCCGGAGTCATCGCGCTGCTGCTCGCAGCGGCCGTCCTCTGGGCGGTGCTGGCCGCTCGCCGCTGCACGACGGCTCCCTCCTGGCTGGTGGAGGAGGGCGTGGCGGATTCCTGGGCCCGTCCCCACCGACCGCTCCTGGGCCCGACCCTTCTGGCCGGGCTGCTAGCTGGTCTGGTCGCGGCATTGACCGTGATGGGAGACCGCGCCCTGGCAGCCGAATCGGCCACGCCGGAGGGCGTCTTCCGATACCTCGCAGTGGCCGCGGCGGGAGCCGGCGGCGCGGCACTGGCGCTCACCGTCCTGGGGGGCCGGCGGGGGCCGGGGCTGGTACTGCTCGCAGTCCCGCTGGGTTCGCTGGTCGCCGCCGCAGGACTGGTGGTGGTCGGGGCAGCGTCGGGCGGCTGGACGTCGGCGCTCTGGGGGGCGGTCGTGCGGCCCACGTTGGGCTTGGGACTCATCGTCGCCCTGGCGGTCGCGGGCGCGGCCCTCGCACGGCCACTGTTCCGTGGCGCTCCCAACGCAGCTATCCCCGCAGCGAGTGCCCTTCTCGCGGCGGCGATGAGCCTATGGGCTCTCGTCGGAGGGGCAGTGCTGACGCCCTTCACCGATCCGTCGCGGCTGGAAGCCGACATCGCCGAGATCGAGGGCGCCATAGAGGCGCTCACCTACCTCGACACGATCCGGCCCGACGCCGGATCGCGGTACCTCGACGCCGCCGAGGAGACCGTGCGGCTCACGCAGGACAGTTCCCTGGATGCCGGGGAGGTCGCCGACCGGCTCACCGCGGGACCCATCGCCCAGCTTTCCGAGCTCGCCCAGGACATGGCTGACGTCGCCGTCCACGACGCCCAGGTCCGCGCCGTGCATGACGAGCTGCTCGCCGCAGTGGAAGCCAAACTGAGCTCAGTGGAAGCCATCGTCGCGTACGCCCGAACCGGGGACCAGGCGTACGTCGAGGACTACCAGCGGTTCCAGGCTCAGGCCGATGCGCACGTCGGGGCCTGGAACAGCGGCGCGGACGAACTCTCCAAGCGCAGCGACGAGGAACTCGATTGAGTCGTGTGGCCCCGCGGACACCTCAGCCGCAATCCGCCGGGCACATCGCCCGGCAGTCCCGGTGGTGCCGCCGACAGTGGACGATCGCTCGGACCCAGTTGTGCGGGCACCCACGGCGAGCTACTTCCGCCGCTTCGGTGCCTGCAGAGCGTGTGAGATCCGGCGAGAGTGTCGCGACAGCCACGCGCAGATCCCGGAAGCGACAGTCGTCCAGGACGCGACTCAGTCCGGGTCGCGACACTCGGCGTCCAGGTCGCGGCACTGGCCGTCCAGCATGCGGCACCTAAACACCGCGCCGCAGCGCACGGCGGGCCTGGCTACCGTCCACCGGCACCTGCGCCTCCTCTGCGAAGAGCTGAAGCTGGTCTGGCCGCCCCAGCTCTTCGCAGAGGAGGCGCAGGTGCTTCTGGTGGTCAGCGACTCTCCCCGACCTCGGCGGCAGAGGCCCTGAGCCTGCTGTATCCGGCCAGCGGCGGGGAGACCGCGGAGGCTCTCCGGACCGTGCTGCACCTGCCGGAGTGGTCGGCCGACGTCGTCGCAGCGCTGCGCGACCACACCCGTTCGCTCGACGGCCTCCGGTACGACGGCGACCTCGACGACGAAGGGGCCCCGGATTCCCTGCAGATGAGCAACCGGCTCTGGACCGCCACCGGCCTGGAGCCGGACCCGCGCTACCTGGATGACATCGCCACGGCCTTGGACGCCGACGTGCGTGCGCTGGACTTCGCCGCCGACCCCGGCGGGGCGACCGACCGGATCAACACGACGGTCGCCGAGGACACCCGAGGGCTCATCGAGGAGCTCTTCGACGAGGCTGTGCCCCCGGCAACCAGGGCCGTGCTGACCAACGCCCTGCACCTGAAGGCCCGGTGGGCGGCCCCGTTCACCGACATCCAGCCGGCTCCGTTCACCGCCCCGTCGGGCAAGGTGGACGTCGACATGATGAGCGGTGCGACAGGCGCCGGCCGGAGCGTCGACGGGTGGCAGTCGGTCGATCTGCCCTACCGCGACGGCACCCTGAGCGCCATGCCGTCCTGCCCCCCGAGGGCATGAACCCGTGCGGAGTGGATGCCGCCACGCTCGCCGGCCTACGTGCCGCCGAGCGGGAGGAGGTGGGGGTGCGACTGCCCCGCATGAGGATCGAACAGAAGCAGGCGTTGCTCGAGCCGCTGGCGCGCCTGGGGTTACCGATGGCCGGGAGCTTCCCGGCCCTCGGCGGGCACCTGGAGATCTGGGATGTCGTGCAGAAGACGTTCCTGGAGGGGGACGAGGATGGCACCGAGGCGGCGGCCGCCACGGGCATCGTCATGGGTGCCTCAGGGGCGGTGCCCGCGGCAGGCGGTGTCCTTCGACAGCCCCTTCCTCTTCCTCCTGACCGACACCCAGACCCGCTCGCCGCTGTTCGTGGCCGTCGTCAACGACCCGTCGGCCTGAGCAGGGTGGCAGAACACCGACCCGGCGGTGCCGTCGAGGTGATCGCTGAACCGCGGATTCGAGTCCCGGGCGCCACGAACGGCGTGATGGCGCGGACTTCCCGACCTCGTCCGTCGTTCGCCGTAGAGGTCCCGCGAGCCGATCGTGTGCGGACGCAGACCTGCTGCCTTCACACTCTGATGACCGTGGGTCCACCTACGCTCTCGATGGCGTCGAAGTCGCTGTCCTGGCTGACGACATCCATCCCGTTGGCCGCGGCCACTGCCGCTATCCAGAGATCGTTGATCTTCGCCGTGCGGCCTTCTTCTGCCAGTCGCACCCTCAGGCTCGCCCACTGACGGGCCGCCGCGGCGGTGACCGGCAGCGCCTCCACGACGGAGACCGCATCCAGCGTCGCCAGGCGGCGCGCACGAGTACTCGTCTCGGTGGCGGCCAGTACGCCTGCGTGCAGTTCGGCGAGAGTCACGACACTCACCGCGGTCTGCTCGGGCAGGGACCCGGTATCGAGGGGACGTCCGCTCTCTCCAGCGATCAGAACGCTGGTGTCCAGAAGTGCGGGTCGAGAGGTCATAGCGGATCGAGGTCGTCGGTGGTCTCCCCGGCGAGCGTCGCAAGGTCGTCACCCAGCCCGGCATCAGCCTGCCTCCCAGTCATGATCTCGATGAGATCGGCCTTGGACAGGAACTGCTTGCGCGCGGAACGGATGGGGCTGATCTCGGCTACCGGCAAGCCGTTCACGGTGACCGTGATTTGCGTTCCGCCGGCCACCTGACGCAGGACGTCAGCGGTGTGGTTCCGCAGGTCGCGTGACGCGATCGTGGTCATGTGCGAAATCGTAGCATTCTTGCCACAGTGGCTTCCCTGATCTGCGACGCCACCTGGCTGCCGTCGAACCGCTCGATGACCAGCCCTGACGTTGTTGTCGAACACGCATCGTCGAGGGCTCATGCCGAGCAGCTGACGATCGTCGCATCGACCGGCGTATGGCCGACTACGACCTGGAATCCGTCGACGCAGGGTGAATGTCGGTCCGGTCGCCACGATCGGCAACAGGACCACTAGCGTCGTCGCCGTGCCGTCCCGGGATGAGCTGGACTACGAGATCGTCGACGTCTTCGCCCCCCGTGCCTTCGCCGGCAATCCGCTGGCCGTCGTGCTCGACGCCGACGACCTCTCCACGGCGCAGTGCCAGGCGCTCGCGTTCGAGTTCCACCTCTCGGAGACCTCGTTCGTCTGCGCTCCGACCGGGTCGGGCGCGGACTACCGGGTGCGGATCTTCACCCCCTTCGCCGAGCTGCCGTTCGCCGGGCACCCGAGCGTCGGTGCCGCCCACACGCTGGTCCGCACCGGCCGGTTGACCGCGGGCACCGTGCGCCAGGAGTGCGGGGTCGGGGTGCTCGACCTGGTGGTCGACGACGACGGCGCGCAGCTCTCCGGAGGCCAGCCGACGCTCGAGGACGGTCCCGCGCCCGCCGAGCTCGCGGCGGCCGTGGGTCTGGGCGAGGCCGACGTCACCGGTGTCCCCGCGGACGTCGCCGGGTGCGGCCTGCCGTTCGCCTACCTCTCGGTGCGGCCCGACGCGGTGGACCGGGCCGTTCCCGACCAGCGGGCACTCGACGCGCTCGGCGTGGGGGAGGGGGTGTCGGTGCTCTCGTGGGACGCGGCGACCTCGACCGCCTACGCCCGCGTGTTCGCCGGCGACCTGCGCTGGGGCGAGGACCCGGCCACCGGGTCGGCCGCGCTCGGGACCGGCGTCTGGCTCGTCGAGAGCGGCCTGCTGGCGGGCGACGGCACGTCCTCCTACGTCGTCCGCCAGGGCGAGAAGCTCGGCCGGCCGTCGCTGCTCGAGTGCACCGTGACCGCCGCCGGCGACACGGCCGTGGCCGCGACCGTGCGCGGAGCCGTGGTGCCGATCGCGCGCGGCCGGATCCGGGTGCCGTCCTGAGCACGTCGGCGCCCGCTCAGGCGTGGGCGCTGCACCGCCCCACCGGCCGCGACGTCACCCTGATGGGCGTCGCGGTCGTCGGTGTCTCGTTGTCGGGACCGCTCACCGCGCTGGTGGTCGCCCCCGTCCTCGCCATCGCGTTCTGGCGCAACGCCGTCGGCGCCGCCGCCATGCTCCCGGTGCTTCTCGCGCGGGAACGGTCGACGCTGCACGGCCTCCGGCTGCGCGATCTGCGCAGCTCGGCAGTGGCCGGGCTGTTCCTCGCGGCCCACTTCGCCGCCTGGTTGCCCAGCCTCAACATGACGACGGTCGCGGCCTCGATCGCCCTGGTGACGACCACCCCGATCTGGACGGCGCTGGCCGCCCGCATCGTCGGGGTCCGCCTCCCCCCGGCGGTCTGGTGGGGCCTGGTCCTGGCCGTCCTCGGTGCAGGCCTGATCGCCGGTGTCGACGTCACGGTCAGCTGGCGCGCCGTCGCCGGTGACGGCCTGGCCCTGCTGGGCGCCATCGCCGCCGGCGGCTACGTGCTGGCCGGGGCGCGGGCGCGCGAGCGGCTGGCGACGTCGGCCTACACCGTCGTCTGCTACTCGGTGTGCGCGCTGGTCCTGGCGGTGGCTGCGCTGCTGGTCGACGTGCCGCTCTGGGGGTTCAGCGCCCGCGACTGGTGGCTGATCGCTGCGATCACGTTCGTCGCGCAGCTGCTCGGCCACACGCTGTTCAACCTGGTGCTCTCGTCGGTCGGCCCGACGGTGGTCAGCCTCGCGATCCTGCTGGAGGTGCCCGGGTCGCTGATCGTCGCGCTGGTGCTGCTGGACCAGGCGCCGCCGCTGCTCGCTCTGCCGGGCATGGTCGCCGTCGTCGTCGGCGTGGCCCTCGTGGTGCGGGCCAGTCGGCCCACGACGCTGGTCGAGCCGGCCACCTGAGGGGTTGATCACTCCGCGGCGCGACCGGGAGGCGCCGTCGCTACCCTCCGGTAGCTGAAGACGCCGTCGTCTGCACGAAGAGAGGCACCGTGGCCGAGCTCCGATCCCGTCGTTCCAACCTGGCCGTTCCCGGCAGCAACCCCCGGTTCCTGGAGAAGGCCAAGGGCCTCCCGGCGGACCAGGTCTTCCTCGACCTCGAGGACGCGTGCGCGCCGCTGGCCAAGCCCGGCGCCCGCAAGAACATCGTCGCGGCGCTGAACGAGGGCGGCTGGGGCCAGAAGATCCGTACCGTCCGGGTCAACGACTGGACGACGGAGTGGACGTTCCAGGACGTGCTCGAGGTCGTCGGCGGGGCGGGCGCCAACCTCGACTGCATCATGCTGCCGAAGGTCCAGGACGCCGCCCAGGTCAAGGCGCTGGACATGCTGCTGACCCAGATCGAGAAGGCCAACGGCCTCGAGGTCGGCCGGATCGGCATCGAGGCGCAGATCGAGACCGCGCAGGGTCTGATCAACGTCAACGACATCGCGTTCGCCAGCGACCGGATCGAGACGATCATCTTCGGCCCGGCCGACTTCATGGCGTCGATCAACATGAAGTCGCTGGTGGTCGGTGCGCTGCACCCGGACTACCCGGGCGATCCGTTCCACTACATCCTCATGCAGATCCTCATGGCCGCCCGCGCCCGCGGTGTGCAGGCCATCGACGGCCCGTTCCTGCAGGTGCGCGACGTGCCGGCGTTCGAGGAGGTGGCCAAGCGCTCGGCGATGCTCGGCTTCGACGGCAAGTGGGTGCTGCACCCGGGCCAGATCGACGCGGCCAACGAGATCTACGCGCCGTCGCAGGAGGACTACGACCACGCCGAGCTCATCCTCGACGCCTACGACTGGGCGACGTCGGAGGCCGGGGGCAAGAAGGGCTCGGCGATGCTCGGCGACGAGATGATCGACGAGGCCAGCCGCAAGATGGCCCTGGTCATCGCCGGCAAGGGCCGCGCCGCAGGCATGGGGCGCACGTCGTCCTTCACCCCGCCCGAAGCCTGACTCCTCATCAGGCATAGGAACCTTTACCTGCGTCTGGAGGCGGCGGATTCAACTGGTCGTCGCAACACCAGCTTGTTGATCTTCGGAGAGTAGCTGGGCGAAGGCTTCGGCGGGGGTCTTGAAGCCGAGGGTCTTGCGGGGTCGGCCGTTGAGTCGGGTCTCGATGGCCTCGAGGTCGGCGATGGTGTGCACCGAGAGGTCGGTGCCCTTGGGCAGGTACTGGCGGAGCAGGCCGTTGGTGTTCTCGTTGGTGCCGCGCTGCCAGGGGCTGTGCGGATCGCAGAAGTAGATCGGCAGGTCGGCCGCGATGGTGATCTCGGTGTGCCTGGCCAACTCGATGCCCTGGTCCCAGGTCAGCGAGCGGCGCAGATGTACCGGCAGCGTGGCGATTTTGGTGGTGATGGCGTCGCGGACGGCTTCGGCACCGTGATCGGCCGGCAGGTGCAGGAGCATGGTGAACCGGGTGGTGCGCTCGACCAGGGTGCCGACCGCCGAGCCGCTGTCCTTGCCGACCATCAGGTCGCCTTCGAAGTGGCCGGGTACGGCGCGGTCGTCGGCCTCGGCGGGCCGCTCGGAGATCATGACTTTGTCCTTGATCCGTTCCCGGCGGCCATCGACACGACGGCGGGGCTTACGCAGCGCCCGCCCGGTGCGCAGGTGCTTGGTCAGCTCCCGGTTCAGCCCACCGCGGCCCTGGACGAACAGGGCCTGGTAGATCGCCTCATGTGAGATGCGCATCCGTTCATCGTCGAGGAAATCCACGACCAGACGGCCGGTGATCTGCTCGGGGCTCCAGCCCTCCTTCAACTGCCGCTGCACGTAGGCCTGCAGCTCGGGGAACTCGGCGATCTTGCTCGGCTTCGGGCGGCGGCCCCGCGCCTCGGCCTTGGCTTGCGCCGGCGCGGCCCGATAGCGCAGCCGTGGGCGCCGTCCCGGGCCCTGAGTCCCCGGCGCCGGCCCGGGGCGGTGCCGCTGGCCGACGGGCAGCGGCGGACGCCGCGGATAGCCCTCGAGTCGATTGCGGCGCAGCTCGCGGGAGACCGTCGAGGGATGCCGGCCGATCTCGCGGGCGATGTCGGCCTGCGGCCAGCCCTCGGCCCAGCACAGGTCGATCGTCTCCCGCTCGGCCACGGTCAGGAATCGGTCGCTGGGCTCGGTCAATGCCATCGGCGCCATGCCGCCACCGTCGCGGAACCACCGCTGCCCAGTGTCGGCCGACACGCCGACCGCTTCCGCCGCCTGCTCCGTCGCCGATCCCGCAGCGATCAGCCGCCAGAACCTGCGCTCGATCTCCTTCGGCATCCGCGGACGCCCCATCGACACCACCCCACTTCACCGCGGAGTGTTGCATCGACTCCTTGAACCCAAGGGCCCCAGAACGCAGGTAAAGGTTCCTATGCCTGGCGGGGGCGGCGGCACGTCCCGGCGGTCACCTGCGCCAGAACAGGTGGTGCGTCACGCCGCTCGGACTCGGCACGACGTCGCAGTGGAAGCGGTCGAGCAGCTCGTCGGGCGACTCCCACAGCCGCACGCCGGAACCGAGCACCACCGGCGAGACCGCCACGTGGAGCGTGTCGACGAGGTCGGCGTCGAGGAACTCCCGGATGGTCGTGGCGCCGCCACCGAGTCGCACGTCCCTGCCCTCGGCCGCCGCGCGCGCCTGGGCGAGGGCCGTCGCGGGGTCGACGTCCACGAAGTGGAACGTGGTGTCGGAGAGCGCGAACGACGGACGCTCGTGGTGGGTCAGCACGAACACGGGCGTGTGGAACGGGGGCTCGTGGCCCCACCAGCCCTGCCACTCGAGGTCCTGCCACGGGCCGCGCTGGGGGCCGAACTTGTTGCGGCCCATGATCTCCGCGCCGATGTTGTGGGCGAAATCGCGCGTGAGGTAGTCGTCGAGACCCCGGCTTCCCCCGGGGTCGGTGCGGTTGGGCCAGCTGGCCGTCGCGCCGGCCCAGGCCATCAGCGCCCCGGGGTCGGCGTGGCCGAATGGTCTGTCCAGGCTCTGGTGCTCGCCTGCACCGAAACCGTCACTCGAGACGGTGAAGTTCTGGACTCTCAGCAGCTGGCTCAACGGGCACTCCTCGTCGGGTCGGGTGCCAGTTCGACCGCCGGAGCGCGCAGAACTCATCGCCCCGGCCTGGCGGTGTCGCCGGCTCAGGGGCCGAAGGACCCGCTGTTGGCGAAGGCGGCGAACGCGATGATCCAGAGCACGATGATCAGGACGAAGATCGTCGTCACGATGCCGCCGACGATGATCCCGGCCAGGGCGAGACCGTCGCCGTCCTCACCGGTCCGACGGATCTGCTTGCGCGCGACGATGCCGAGGATCAGCCCGGCGGGAGCGAAGACGAAGGCCATGACCAGCGCGAGGACCGCCGTCGTGTTCGTGGGCAGGGGATAGGCCGGCGGATAGCCGGGCGGAGGACCGTAGCCGGGCGGTGGCCCGTATCCGGCCGGCGGGTACCCCGGTGGTCCGTATCCGGGCGACACGTAGCCGGGAGCCGGCTGGCCGTACCCGGTCGACGGGATGCCCGGCGGCGGGGGCGGCGGATCGCCCCGGTAGAGGTTGTCGTCGTTGCTGCTCATGCGTCCCTCCTGTCCGGCGGCGCCGGTGGCCGTACTCCACCACGGCGCTGGACGGAGCGTGAGCAGGCACACGCCGGAGGGTGGCCGGGCGTGGCCCATACTCACCGGTAACTCGGACACCGGAGTCCCGAAGGAGTGGACCGTTGACCCGCTTGGCCCAGACCGCTGATCTGACCGACATCCAGCGCGAGATCCTGTCGACGGTCAGGAGCTTCGTCGACCGCGAGATCATCCCGAACGCGCAGGAGCTCGAGCACGGCGACATCTACCCGCAGAAGATCGTCGACGGGCTCAAGGAGCTCGGCATCTTCGGCCTGATGATCCCCGAGGAGTACGGCGGCCTCGGCGAGTCGCTGCTCACCTACGCGCTCGTGGTCGAGGAGATCGCCCGCGGCTGGATGAGCGTCTCGGGCGTCATCAACACCCACTTCATCGTCGCGTACATGATCAAGCAGCACGGCACGCAGGAGCAGAAGGAGCACTTCCTCCCGCGCATGGCCACCGGCGAGGTGCGTGGTGCCTTCTCGATGTCCGAGCCGGGGCTGGGGTCCGACGTCGCCGGCATCCGCACCAAGGCGACGAAGCAGGCCGACGGCGGCTTCGTCATCGACGGCCAGAAGATGTGGCTGACCAACGGCGGCAGCTCGACGCTGGTGGCCGCGCTGGTGCGCACCGACGAGGGCGCCGAGAAGGCCCACCAGAACCTGACGACCTTCCTGGTCGAGAAGCCGGCCGGCTTCGGCGAGGTGAAGCCCGGACTCACCATCCCCGGGAAGATCGACAAGATGGGCTACAAGGGCGTCGACACCACCGAGCTGGTGTTCGACGGCTACCGGGCCGAGGCCACCGACATCCTGGGCGGGGCGTCCGGCAAGGGCTTCGCCCAGATGATGGACGGCGTCGAGGTCGGCCGGGTCAACGTCGCCGCCCGCGCCTGCGGCATCTCCATCCGCGCCTTCGAGCTCGCCGTCGCCTACGCCCAGCAGCGGGAGACCTTCGGCAAGCCCATCGCCGCGCACCAGGCGATCGCCTTCCAGCTGGCCGAGATGGCGACCAAGGTCGAGGCCGCCCACCTGATGATGGTCAACGCCGCCCGCCTCAAGGACCGCGGCGAGCGCAACGACGTCGAGGCCGGCATGGCGAAGCTGATCGCCAGCGAGTACTGCGCCGAGGTGACCACCCAGTCCTTCCGGATCCACGGCGGCTACGGCTACTCCAAGGAGTACGAGATCGAGCGGCTCATGCGCGAGGCGCCTTTCCTGCTCATCGGCGAGGGCACCAGCGAGATCCAGAAGACCATCATCAGCCGCGGCCTGCTCAAGGAGTACAAGCTCAAGGGCTGACGCCGCACGTACCTCGGCCCCGGTCCCTCCGCGAAGGACCGGGGCCGACGCATGCCCGTTCAGCCGGTGCGGTCGGCGGGCTCGTCGAAGCGGACCTCCACGTCGTCGACGCCGAGGGAGCGGGCCAGGCCGGTGAGCATCGCGCGGGTGTTGCTCTCGGCGCGCTCCCGGAGGTCGCTGCCCGCGGCGGCCGCGGTCAACCGCTCCTCGGCCACCGCGTAGATCTCGCTGTCGTCGACCGGGTCGTCACCGAGGGCGTCGCCGATCCGCTCGAACATGCCCCGGTCGCGGTCGAGGACGCGGCTCTCCGCCGGGTCGATCCGCACGTCGTCCAGGCGCGGAGCCGGCAGCGCGATGGTCGCGGACGTGCCGTCGGCGGAGAGGGTGACCCGTCCGGCCTCCAGGCCGGTGAAGTCGACGTAGGCGTCGGCCGTCCCGGTGGCGAGGAACTCGACGCGCTCCCCGCTGATGGCCGACGGCACGTAGCGGGTGTCGAGCTCCCGGTCGACCACGACCTGGAAGGTGCCGGTGGCGGCGTGGTACTCGTGCAGGTCCTCGAGAGCCAGCAGCAGCGGGGTCGTGCTCCGGTCGACGACGTCCTGCCCGAACGGGTCGTCGGGCAGCCAGTCGGCGACGTGCGCGCCGACCGGCACGAGGACGGCCAGTCCGATCCCCGCGGCGGCGAGCCGGCGGGGGAACCGGCGACGGCGGGACGGGGCCGGCTCGACGGCAACGGGGCGGGACGACAGCAGCGTGGGCATGCGCGGCCTCTCGGGCGGGGAGGAAGGAGGGGCGGTGCTCGGCGGATCCAGCGACCGGGTGAGCGCTGCCATTCCCGACACGCCCGGACGGTGTCCGCCGCTCGGCACTCCACCCGCCGCACGTCGTCCGGGTGCCGCCGTGTAGTCACGGAGCATGCGCGCGGCCGGAGTGACCGAGTTCGGGGGGCCCGAGGCCCTGCACGTCGTCGACGTCCCGGCGGAGCCGCTGGGTGCGGGCCAGGTGCGGCTCCGCGTGCAGGCGGCGGCGGTGAACCCGACCGACACGCACGCCCGCTCGGGTGCCTACGCCGATCGTGACCCGGTCACGACCCCGCCGTGGGTGCCCGGCATGGACGTCGCCGGTGTCGTCACCGAGGTAGGGGAGGGCGTCGAGCACCTGGCGGTCGGCGACGCGGCGATGGGCATCGTCGTCCCGTTCGGTCCGCACGGGGGTTACCGCGAGGACAAGGTGCTGCCGGGCGACTCTGTGGTGCGGTCACCCGAGGGCGTCACCGCCGTCGAGGCCAGCACGCTGCCGATGAACGGCCTCACCGCGCGGTTCGCCCTCGACCTCATGGCTCTGGCCCCGGGACAGGTCCTGGCGGTGACCGGCGCGGCCGGGGCCTTCGGCGGCTACGTCGTGCAGCTGGCCAAGGCCGACGGGCTGACCGTGATCGCCGACGCCTCGGAGGCCGACGAGCACCTGGTACGCGACCTCGGTGCCGACGTCGTCGTCCGCCGGGGCGACGACGTCGCCGACCGGATCCGCGAGCACTTCCCGGACGGCGTGGACGGCCTGGTCGACGGCGCGGTGCAGGATGCGCTGGTCCTCCCGGCGGTCAAGGACGGCGGCGCCGTGGCGACGGTGCGTGGCTACCGCGGCGACGGGCAACGGGGGCTGCGGCTCTTCCCCACGCTGGTGCGCAGGGTCGCCGAGGACCGGGCCGCGCTGGACCGGCTGCGGCAGCAGGTCGAGGACGGCGTCCTGACCCTGCGGGTGGCGCGGACCCTGCCGATGGAGGAGGCCGCCGAGGCTCACCGGCAGCTCGAGCGCGGCGGCGTCCGCGGCCGGCTGGTGCTCACGTTCTGACGCACGTCACCGGAGGTGCCTCGTCGCCTCCCGACGGGAGAGCGGGCTCAGCGGATGGTCGTGGACGAACGCGGCGACCCAGTCCACGGCGGCCTTCGCGTAGTCGCGCAACGCCCACCCGATAGGCGGCCTCGAGCCAGAGGCGGCCGCCGGCATCGAGCACGTCGGCGACCGACGCGGGCGGACGGTCGGCGGCGGCCGCGTGGGTCAGCCGGCGGACCTCCGGCAGGCGGACGCCGAGGCACGGCTCCGTCGTCTTCAGGTAGGCCTGCATCCCGGCCGCCCGCTCCGGATCGGCGGAATCGCGCAGCGCCGTCCGGACGGCGGCGATCAGTGCGGTCACGGTCGCGTCGTCGGGCACGGCAGCGTCGTCGGGCACGGCCGCGTCGCCGGGCACGGCAGCGGAGTCTGCCGGAGCCACCGCTGGATTCGCGCGGTCGCGCACCCTCCTGATTGGCTGGGTGCCCAGGCAGCGTCGCCCGACCCCGGAGGCAGGACACATGGTGCATCGGCTCGTCGTCAGCTACGGACAGCCGGCGGACCCCGCCGCGTTCGACGCCTACTACCGGGAGACCCACACCCCGCTGGCACTGAGGCAACCCGGGCTGGTCCGGCTGACGTTCGGGCACGCCACCTCCCTCGACCCCGCCCAGCCGGCGCCCTACCTGGTGGCGGAACTCGACTTCGACTCGGAGCAGGCGATGGGGGAGTCCCTGTCGTCGCCGGAGGGCCGGGCAGCCGGGAAGGACCTCGCCAACTTCGCCACCGGTGGGGTCACCTTCACCCACTTCGAGGTGCAGACGGCGAGCTCGGGCAGGTGAACGGCGCGCAGGCCCTCATCCGGACCCTGGTCGACGCGGGCGTCGACGTCTGTTTCGCCAACCCCGGCACCTCGGAGATGCACTTCGTCGCCGCGCTCGACGACGTGCCCGACATGCGCGCCGTGCTCACCCTCTTCGAGGGGGTGGCGACCGGCGCGGCCGACGGCTACGCCCGGATGGCCGGCCGCCCGGCGGCCACCCTGCTGCACCTCGGCCCGGGGATGGCCAACGGACTGGCGAACCTGCACAACGCGCGGCGCGGGCGGACGCCGCTGGTCAACGTCGTCGGCGACCACGCGCGCTCGCACAAGCGGCTGGACGCGCCGCTGGAGTCCGACATCGACGCCGTCGCCGGGACGGTCTCCGGCTGGGTGCGGCGGTCCCTGGCGCCGGCGGACGTCGCGGCCGACGCGGCGGCGGCGGTGGCGGCCGCGACGTCGTCCCCCGGCGCGATCGCCACCCTGATCCTGCCCGCGGACGTGTCCTGGGAGGACGGCGCCGAGGTCGCCGAGCCGGCGCCTGCTCGCCCGGCACCGCGGGTCGCTCCCTCGGTCGTGCAGGACGTCGCTGACGTCCTGACCTCCGGTGAACCGGTCGTGCTCTTCCTCGGCGGAGACGCGATGACCGCCGACGGTCAGCTCGCCGCGGCCCGGGTGGCCGCCGGTACGGGCGCCCGGCTGATGTCGGAGACCTTCCCGCCCCGGGCCGCCCGCGGCGCCGGGATGCCCGACCTCACCCGGCTGCCGTACCCGCCCGAGATGGCCATCGCCGCCCTCGCCGGGACGAAGCACCTGGTGCTGGCCGGCGCGGAGGCGCCCGTGCACTTCTTCGGCTACCCCGACGTGCCCGGGCACCCGGTGCCCGAGGACTGCGCGGTGCACGTGCTCAGCGCGCCGGGGGAGGATTCCGTCGCCGCGCTACGGGCGCTCGCCGAGCGGGCGGCGCCGGACGCCGAACCCGTGCTGCTGGAGACCGAGCGGCCCGAGTTGCCCAGCGGGGTGCTGACCCCGCGCAGCATGGCCGCGGTCATCGGGGCGCTCCTCCCGGAGCGGGCGATCGTCGTCGACGAGGCGCTCACCTCGGGGGTGGGACTCATGGAGCTCACCTCGGGCGCGCCCCGGCACGACTGGCTCGCCCTGACCGGTGGCGCGATCGGCGACGGGCTGCCGATGGCGCTCGGCGCGGCGCTCGCCTGCCCGGACCGGCCGGTCATCGGCATCCAGGCCGACGGCAGCGCGATGTACACGATTTCGGCGCTGTGGAGCTACGCCCGCGAGCAGCTCGACATCACCACGATCGTCTGCGACAACGGCTCTTACGCGATCCTCCAGCACGAGCTGGAGCGGGTCGGGGCGGCCAGCGACGGGAAGCGGGCCGGGCAACTGCTCGACCTCGGCGACCCGGACCTCGACTTCGTCGCCCTCGCGACGGGGATGGGCGTGCCGGCGACCCGGGCGACGACCGCCGAGGAGCTGGCCGACCAGCTGCGCCGTTCGCTCGCCGAGCCCGGGCCGCACCTGATCGACGCGGTGCTGCGGCGCTGACCGTCGCCCGGCGTGGCCCCCCAGGACTGACGGCGGGCCGTCCGGTCGTGAGCCGGCCGGCCCGCCGGCTCAGTGCTTCTTGCCGTGGGTCAGGTTGTCCATCTGCGACGTGGTGTCGTGCTTGGCCTTCTTGTCGATCCGCTTCTCCTTGATCGACTTGCCGCTGGCCTTCTTCGTCATCGACTGTCTCGGGGACTTGTCACCCATGGTGTGAACTCCCTCATCGGGAGCCTGAACGGCTCCGTGCGCCGGACGCTACGCGGAATCGGGCCCCGTTCGGCGTGTCCGTTCACCGGTCGCGCGTCGTCCGGACATGCCACCATGTCGGCCCGTTCTCCGTCGGAGGGACGCCATGCTGGACTGGATCGCCGCGCAGTGGCCCTGGTGGGTGACGGGGCCGGGGGTGGGGCTGTGCGTGGTCGCGCTCTACGGGCTCGTCAACGCACGGCTCGGGGTGTCGGGGGCATGGCTCGCCACGATCGCGCCGGCCGAGGGCTGGCGCCCCGACCCCTGGCGGCGGACCTTCCTGCTCGCGCTGGTCGGCGGCTCCGCGGTCGCTGCCCTGCTGGGGCCACCGGTGGTGGTGCACGGCTACGGCCGGCTGTCGGAACTCCTGGGTCCGGCCGTGCTCGTGCCGGTCCTGCTCCTGGTGGGTGTCGCACTGGGCTATGGGGCACGCTGGGCCGGGGGCTGCACCTCGGGGCACGGCATGTCCGGCTGCGCGGCGGGTTCTCCGGACAGCCTCGTGATGACGGCGACGTTCTTCACGGTCGCGGTCCTCGTGACGCTGGCTCTGCACGCGCTGACCGGCGGCCGATTGTGACGCGCGGCCTCCGCTGGTCGGTGCTGGCCGTCGGCGCGGCCTTCGGCTTCCTGCTCACCGTCAGCGGGCTGGGCGACTACGACACCATCCACCACGGTCTGCTGCTCGAGAACCCTTACATCTTCCTGATGATGGGCAGCGCGATGGCGGTCGCCTTCGTCGGTCTCGCCGTCCTGCGCCGGCTCGGGCGGACCCGGTACGCCGGCCCGCTGACCCTTCCTCACGCCCGGGTCGAGCGCCGCCACGTCTACGGGGGCGCCGTCTTCGGGGTGGGCTTCGGGGTCGGCGCCACCTGCCCGGGAATCACGGTCGTGATGACGACGACCGGCGGGCTCTACGGCCTCGTCGTCCTGGTCGGGCTGCTGGGCGGCCTGTGGCTGCGCGGCCGGGTGGAACGGCGTCAGCGTCAGCCGCCGAGCACCGAGCCGACGCCGCCGGTGGCCGTCGTGCGGCCCTGAGAGCCGGACGCACGGCGTCCGGCTCTCAGCCCTTCCGCTTGGCCGTCTCGGTCAGCCGGGTCATCTGCGACGGCGTCATCTGCTCCTTGGCCTTGCGCTCGGCGCGCTTCTCCTTGATCGACTTCGCCGACTTCTGCGAGTGGTGGGCGTCGTGCGGGGACTTGTCGCCCATGGCGACCTCCCTCGTCGAGGACGGAACCGATGGGCCGGACGCTACGCCCGGACGGCCGCGAGTTCGAGGGTGTCTCCGATGGTCGGGATCGGACCTCTCCACTGCGACGGACGGGCAGCCGGGCCGGCCGCCGACGGGCCTCGAGCTGAACGCGCCGCTCTGGTACGCAACGGGCTTCGGCGAAGGGCTCGCTCTGGGCCTGGCGCCGCGCCGCGGGACGGCGGGGCTGAGCTTCCGCCGGGTCGTCACCTGACGGGTCCTGCGCCGGTCGGCCGCGCGGCCGAGGGGCGAATCGGCGGCTCGGCCGATGTGCTCGAGGCCCCGGCTCCGGGACGGTTCGTCCGACGTCCCGATCCCAGGAGGCCCGATGAACCACAGCACTGCGACCACGACGACAGGCATGGCCGCTCGTCCCCGCACCGACGAGGAGCCCGGCCGGTCCGCCCGCGCGGCGCGGCGCTGGGTCCTGATCCTCGCGCCCACCGTCGCCGGCCTGCTGGCGATCGGCGGCGCCGTCGCCGATCCGGCCGTCGACCTGGAGGGCCGGGCGCTCTACGAGCTGTACGCGGCCAACCCCGAGCCGCTGCAGTGGAAGTCGGTGCTCTACCACTTCGCGTACGCCGTCTGGGGGCTGGCGGCGCTGATGCTCGTCGGCGCCGTCCGCCGCCGGGGCAGCTGGCTGGCCAACGTCGCCGGGCTGCTCGCGTTCCTGGGCATCAGCAGCCTGCCCGGTTTCCTGCTCGCCGATTTCTACGACTCCGCCATCGGCCAGGTGCACGGCGTCGACGGCGCGGTCGCCGTGGAGCAGGCGATGGGGGACATGTGGGGGCTCGGCGTCATGGGCTTCACCGGCATCGTCGGCTTCCTGCTGTGCCTGCCGGTCGCCGTCCTGGCCGCCTGGCGGGCCGGTCTGCTGCGGTGGTGGGCTGCCCTCGCGCCGATCGCCGGCCTGGCGGCGGGGTTCTTCTTCCTCGGGGCCAACGTGCCGGGGTGGGCGGTGACGACCGTCGGCTTCGTCGTCCTGTCGGTCGGCCTCGCGCGTGCCGGACGGGACCCCGAGCAGGTGCCCGACGAGCCGGCCCGGAACCCCGGCCGGCCGTCGCGCGCCGTCCCGCTCGACGCCTGATCCCGCTAGGTTCCGCAGTCATGGCCACGCTGCTCGGGCGGTACCCCCGACTGCTGGACGTCGGCATCGCGGCGACACTGGTGATCGGGGGGCTGCTCGAGGGCGTGGTCACGGACGTCGACCGGCCGTTGTGGGTGCACCTGACGCTGACCGTCGTCGTCATGTCGGCGGTCGCCCTGCGGCGGCTCTTCCCGCTCGGCACGCTCGGGTTCGTCGTGCTGGGCATGATGGCCGTCGATCCGAGCGGGCAGCTGTCGATCTTCGCGGCCCTGGTGATCGTCAGCTTCACCGCCGGTCTCGAGGTCGATCCGCCGCGCGCCTACTGGGGCCTGCTCCTGGCGACGGTGCCGTTCTACGTCGGGTACTCGTTCAGGGAGCCGCTGGTCAGCGACTACGTCGCCGTCACCGTGCTCTACGGCGGTAGCTGGGCGGTGGGCCAGATGGTGCGCCAGCGCACGCAGCAGGCGGCCGAGCATGCCGCCCGTGCGGACCGGGCCGAACGGGAACGCGAGGAACGCGCCGCGCGGGCGGTGGCCGAGGAGCGGGCACGCATCGCGCGCGAGCTGCACGACATCGTCGCCCACTCGATCAGCGTCATAACGGTCCAGACGCAGGCCGTCCGGCGCCGGCTGGATCCCGGGCAGCAGCGGGAGATCGACGATCTGCGTGCGGTCGAGTCGACCGCCCGCCAGGCGATGGCGGAGATGCGCAGGCTGTTCGGCGTGCTCCGCGCCGAAGGGGAGCGGCCGGCGCTGTCGCCGCAACCGGGGCTCGACCAGCTCGGCCGGCTGATCGCCGACACCCGGGCTGCCGGGGTCGAGGTGTCACTGGCCGTGGAGGGGCCCGCGTCACCCCTTCCGCCCGGTCTCGACCTGGCCGCGTACCGGGTCGTCCAGGAGGCGCTCACCAACGTGCGCAAGCACGCGCCCGGCGGTCGGGTCACCGTGTGCGTCCGGCACGGCGGGGGCGGCCTCGACATCGCGGTGGAGGACACCGGCGGGGTGCCGCCCGGAACTGCCGACGGCGCCGGCCTCGGGCTGGTCGGGATGCGGGAGCGGGTGGCCCTCTACGGCGGCACGGTGGATGCCGGCCCACGTCCGGACGGCGGCTTCGCCGTGCGGGTGCGGCTGCCCTTCCGCGAGGGAGCTGCGGCGTGACCGCGACCGTGGTCATCGCCGACGACCAGCCGATGGTGCGGGCGGGGCTGCGCTCGCTGCTCGAGGGGGAGAAAGGCGTCGTCGTGGTGGGGGAGGCCGTGGACGGCGAACAGGCACTGGCGCTCGTCGACCGGCACCGACCCGACGTCGTCCTGATGGACATCCGGATGCCCGTCCTCGACGGGCTGGAGGCGACCCGGCGGCTGGTCGCGCAGCAGTCGCCGGCCCGCGTGCTGGTGCTCACCACGTTCGACCTCGACGAGTACGTGTTCGAGGCGCTCCGAGCGGGCGCGAGCGGCTTCCTGCTCAAGGACGCCACCGCCGAGGAACTGATCGGTGCCGTCCGCACGCTCGCGGCCGGGGACGCGATCCTGGCGCCGGCCGTGACGCGGCGGGTCATCGAGGCGTTCGGGGACGTGCCGCACATCGATCCACGGGTGGCGGGCCGCCTCGATCTGCTGAGCGCCCGCGAGGTCGAGGTGCTGCGGCTGCTGGCGCGCGGGCTGTCCAACGCCGGCATCGCCGCCGAGCTGTACATCAGCGACGCGACGGCCAAGACCCACGTCAGCAACGTGCTCACCAAGCTCGGTCTCCGCGACCGGGTGCACGCGGTGATCTTCGCGTACGAGAGCGGCCTCCTCCGCCCGGGTGGCGTCGGTTAGGTCGCGTCATCATCGAGGGGTGGTCCGGTCGGCTCTGGTGGCGGTGGCGGTCCTGCTCCTGGTGCTCACGGTGATCACCGCCCTGCTGTGGGGCTTCCAGCGGAAGCTGATCTACCTGCCCGACGCCGGGCCGGTGGGCCACGCCGGTGACTTCCTGCCCGGTGGCCGGGACGTCGTCCTGCGCACCTCGGACGGGCTGGACCTGGCCGGGTGGTACGTGCCGGCCGGCCGGGACGCCGCGACGGTGCTGGTCGCCAACGGCAACGGTGGGCACCGGGGGTTGCGGGCGCCGCTGGCCGAGGAGCTTGCCGACGCCGGCCTCGGCGTCCTGCTGTTCGACTACCGCGGCTACGGGGGCAATCCCGGCAGCCCGAGCGAGCAGGGGCTGGCCCGCGACGTGCGGGCGGCACGGCAGTTCCTGCTGGACGACGGTGTGGACCCCGGCAGGCTGCTGTACTTCGGCGAGAGCCTCGGCGCCGCCGTCGTCACCGAGCTGGCGACCGAGCACCCGCCCGCGGGGCTGGTCCTGCGGTCGCCGTTCGTCGACCTCGCATCGGTCGCCGCCGTCCACTACCCGGTGCTGCCGGTGCGGGCGCTGCTGCGCGATCGGTTCCCGGTGGCCGAGCAGATCGCGCGGGTCGACGTCCCCACGACCGTCGTCTACGGCAGTGCCGACTTGATCGTGCCGCCCGAGCAGAGCCGGGCGGTGGCCGACGCCGCGGCGCACCTGCACCGGCTGGTGGAGGTGCCCGGCGCCGACCACAACGACCCGGTCCTGCTGGACGGCGACGCGCTGGTGAAGGCCGTCCTGGAGCTGGCGTGAGCCTCAGCCGACCGGCTCGGCCACCGGACGTCGTCCCCGCTGGACGGCCAGGACCGCGACGACCGCGACCACGACGCCGACGACCGGGGGGATGAACCAGCCGGCCTCGTTGCTCCACCAGGCGGCCACCGCGGCGACGACGTAGGCGCCGAGGTTGCGCCACTCGAACGCCGGCAGGACCGACGCACTCGGCATCCCGCCGCGCCACCGGGCCAGGAAGTCGCCGATGACCACGCCGCCGAGGGGCGGGATGAGGATGCCGAGCCAGACCAGGTACTCGATGAGGTTGTCGTAGATGCCGGTGATGGCCAGCAGCGTGCCGAGGACGACGCCGCCGATGACGAACGGCTTCTTGGACCGGGAGTTGGCGATCTCGGCGCCGGCGACGCCGAAGTTGTAGGCGGTGTTGTCGTTGGTGGTCCACAGGTTGGCGACGAGGAAGACCAGGCCCCAGCCGACCAGCCCGAGCTGGTAGAGGACGAGGACGAAGTCGCCCTCGCCGAAGGAGAGCGCGCCGATGGCGCCGAACCCGAGCATGAGCAGCTCGCCGATCAGGAAGGCCACGAGGCAGGCCCAGAAGCCGGCCGACGGTGTCCTGGCGAAGCGGGTCCAGTTCGGGGCCTGGGTACCGCCCGACGCGAACGTGCCGACGACGATCGTGACCGCGGCGGCGATCGACATCGTCTCGCTCGGCACGATCGCGGTCAGGCCGCTCCAGCCGCCGACCTCGTCCAGCGAGCGCCAGGTCACCCAGCCGGCGAGGACCAGCAGCAGCGGTACCGAGACGATCGAGAGGGCGTACATCCCCTTGTAGCCGTAGTAGGCGGTGACGCCCATGACGGCGCCGCCGGCGATCATCAGCGCGATCTCGATGCCGCGGCCCGACCAGTCCAGCGCGCTGGCGGTGAGGCCGGCCAGCGTCGCGACGGTGACGCCGTACCAGCCGACCTGCGTGCCGCCGAGCAGCAGCGAGGCGAACTTGGCGCCCGTGGTGCCGAGCGAGTACCGGCACATCATCACCGTGGTCAGGCCGGTGCGGGCGCCGATGCCGCCGATGACGGCGACATAGACCCCGAGGACGGCGCTGCCCAGGATCAGCACCCAGATGAGGGTGCCGACGTCGAACGCCGCACCGATCTGGGCGCCGGCCAGCATCGTCGGGGTGAAGAAGGTGAAGCCCAGGAGCACGATCGCCAGGGAGAACAGCGACTTGCGGGCGTGCCTCGGGACCGGGTCGATCGGGTAGTCGGGGTCGATCTCGCCGGCCACCTGCGCGACGTCGTCACGGCTGCTGGTGCTGCTGCTCATCTGCCTGCCTCCTGGACGGGCTGGTCTTCCCCGATGTCCTCGTTCCACAGGGCCGGGTGCGCGGCGATGAACTCCTCCATCATCTGCACGCACTCCGGGTCGTCGAGGACCATCACCTCGACGCCGTTCTCGGCTAGCCAGTCGTGCCCGCCGTAGAAGGTGCGGGCCTCGCCGACGACCAACCGCGAGATGCCGAACTGGCGCACCAGCCCGCTGCAGTACCAGCAGGGCGACAGCGTCGTGACCATGGTCGTGCCGCGGTAGGTCGCCTGGCGGCCGGCGTTGCGGAAGGCGTCGGTCTCCCCGTGCACCGACGGGTCGTCGTCCTGCACCCGGCGGTTGTGCCCGCGGCCGAGGACGGTCCCGTCCCGCCCGATGAGCGCGCCTCCGATCGGGATGCCGCCCTCGGCCAGTCCGGCCCGGGCCTCCTCGATCGCGACCGCCAGCCACTTCCTGGCCGTCGCGTCGTCCAGTGGAACCGTCATCCGGCGCCGTCCTTCCCCGTGTTCGCGCGCTGCGTCGCGCCGACCCTGGCAGAGATGGTTCCGCCGCGTCGATGCCTTGGGCGTTCCCGTGCGGTCACGTTTCGGTCCCGCCGCACACCGCCGTCCGGGCGGCCTTCGCAGGGGACGGGTGATGTCGGGACGACCGGGCGGTCCAGCCGCTGCCGAGCAGCCTCGCCGCGTCGCGTGCGAAGGTCCGTGTGGAACGGCGCCGATGATCGGTCACACGATGTCTCCCACTCCTGCTGCGGACCCTCTGTCGGGTGACGGACGGTCCGGCGTCCCGTGCCGGTCCGCCGCCTCGGGAGGGAGTCGTCATGGCGGACGGGATCGCACCCGCGTACGGGCAGCTGTTGCAGGAGGCGCGCGAGCTGGGACGGGCGGACGGCATGTTCGCAGCGGCCTTCGAAACCCCGGGGATCTCGCCCGGACGCAGCGAACGCTGCATCGGCCGGACGCCCGCTGAATTCGCCCGGTTGCTCTGGGAGGGCCGCCCGGGGACGCCGCCGATCGGGCTCGAGGTCAACGCACCGCTGTGGTATTCGACGGGTTTCCACGAGGGGCTCGAGGCGGGCGCGCCGCACCGGCGGGGAACGACGGCGGCCCTGCAGTTCCGTCGGGTGTTCGGCTGAGGAGCCCGGGCCGGGCGACCCGGGACCGGATGGCCGGATCCGCCTTCCAGTGTTCCGGCCGGCGGCTGCAGAGGCGTGCGACCCCGGAGCCGCCTCCTGCTTGAGACCCCGTGCCTCCCCTGTCAGACTCCGCCGCGGTCGGCGGCCGGACACGGTGCCTACCGGCCCTGACCCGACGGAGGCGATCCGATGACTCCCACACTGGTCCTCGTCCACGGTGCCTGGCACGGCTCCTGGTGCTGGGAGCCGCTCGCCGACGCGCTCGGCGACGTGCCGCTCCAGACCGTCGACCTGCCCAGTGCCGGGGACGACCCGGCCGCACTGGGTGACCTGTACGCCGACGCAGCGGCAGTCCGCTCGGCCCTGTCCGGCATCGACGGGCCGACGGTCGTCCTGGGCCACTCCTACGGCGGAGCGGTGATCACCGAGGCGGTCACCGCCGACAGCGGCGTCGCGCACCTGATCTATCTCTGCGCCTTCCTCCTGGACGAGGGCGAGTCCCTGGCCGGCGCGGTGGGTGGCACCCCACCCCCGTGGTGGGACGTCCGTCCCGACCACGTGCTGGTGCACACGCCGGCGGAGGTCTTCTACAACGACGTCCCTCCTGAGCTGACCGCGCGGTCGGTGCCTCGCGTCTCGGCGCACTCGCTGGCCGCCTTCGGGCAGCCGCTGACCAACGCCGGCTGGAAAGCCGTGCCCAGCACGTACGTGATCTGCGAGCAGGACCAGGCGATTCCCCCGTTCGCACAGGAAGCGATGGCTCAGCGGGCCGGCGAGGTGCTTCGGATGGACACCGGGCACTCGCCCTTCCTGTCGCAGCCCGAGGCGCTCGCCGGGCTGCTGCGCCCGATCCTCCACCGGGCGCTACGTGGAGGCTGACGGCCGGGCTCGACCCGGCCGGAGCATCGCCGACCCCCACGTCGGGACCGGGACCGGGACCGCTGTGAGCCGTGGAGCGGAGCCGGGCAGCGGCGTCGACGGGCCAGGACGCGCGACAGCGTGGTATCTCTCCTGACCATGAGCGGCAGCGAGTACGTGGTCGGTCGTCGGGCGGACGCGCAGGGTGAGCCGACCGGCGAGCGTCATGCGGTGATAGCCGTCGCGACGCGGAAGGAGCCACCCTTCCGCGCGGAGTGCGGCGCGAAGGTCGATGTGCTGGACGGGAACTGGCCGCCCGCAGGCGGCGAGGAGCACGCCTGCCCGGTCTGCAGCCGGGACACCAGCGCGCCCTGGGCGTGAGGCGCCCGACCGGCCCGGCGACGGCGGCGGGTGCCGGGAGATGCCACGCGTGATGTCTGCCCGAGCCCCGGGCGTCCCTCCGTCGGCGCAGGCCGTTCACCTGACCGGGTGGACCTGCCTCCCCGTGGCGTCGCATTGTCCACAGAACGGCTGATCCGGCCCCGCGGACCGATCCGTTTCCTTACAGTCCCGGCTGATTCGACGACTTGTTCCACCAGGCTCGACGGGGGTGCCGTGCCGACCGCTCTGGACGTCGTGGACGGCGAGGTCCGGGAGCTCATCCGGCGTCGCGGCCTCGACCCGTTCACCGACCCCGGACCAGTCCGGCTCCTGGTGCGCGACGTCGTCGCCGACTACTCCGAACGCTCGCTGACCTCGGCGCTGCCGCCGATCGTCGACCCGGAATCCGTCGTCCGCGACGTGCTGGACCGGGTCGCCGGGTTCGGACCGCTGCAGCGCTACCTCGACGACCCCGAGATCGAGGAGATCTGGGTCAACGAGCTAACTCCCCTGAATCTGCAGATCAGCGCCTCAATCGTGTTCCTCGGTCCGCACTGAGTCCGCAGCAGCGTCGAAAACCAGATCCGTCAGACCGGCTGCGCCCGCCCGGGTCCGGTCCTCCGCCGAGGGCCACAGGTGGGAGTAGGTGTCCAGGGTCGTCGACGGCGACCGGTGCCCCAGGGCCCGCTGCACGGTCACCACGTCGCAGCCCGCAGCGATCAGGCCCGAGGCGTAGAAGTGCCGCAGCCCGTGCAGATGCAGGACCGGCGTGCCGGCAGCCCGGACGGTCGACTGCCACCACGAGTTGACGGTGCTGGGTGGAAGAGGACGGCCGTCGGCGGTGTGGAACAGCCACCCCTCCGTCGCGGTCCCGGTGCGCTCGACATGCCGGGCGAGCATCTCGACCAGCCGGTCGGGCAGATAGATCGTCCGCTCCGATCCGTACTTGGGCTGCCGTAGTTCGGCGGGGCCACCCCGGCGGCGCTGCACCTGACGGCGCACGTGCAGCCGCCTCCCGAGGAAGTCGACGTCCTCCCGATTGATCCCGGAGGCCTCGCCCAAGCGCAGGCCGGCGAAGGCGCAGACCCCCAGGTAGGCCCGCATGCTGGGGCGGGAGCCATCGATCAGCGCTCGAATCTGGTCCGGTGTCGGGATCTCCATCGCGTGCTCTGCCCGTCGTCGAGCAGGCAGCCGGAGCCCAACGGAGGGATCAACGGCGATGACCCGATCCCGCACGGCGGACTTGAGGACCGCCCGGACGGCGTTGACCCGGGTAGCCACAGTGTTGGGCGCGTACCCGGCGGCCACCATCGCCTTGACCCAAGTCTCGAGGTGCGAGGCCCGAAGCGACGCGATGGGGACCGAACCGAAAGTGACCTTGCGCCGCGCCAGGTCCATCGACACCTCGGTCATGGGCGCCCACACCTGGCGCTCCGCCCAGCCTCGGAAGTACGCGTCGAAAGTCGTCCGCCCGGCCCGCGGATCCACGTAGCTGCCGGTGACCACTGAAGCCGTCACTTCGTCGAGCCACCGCTGAGCGTCGGCCTTTCGCTTGAAGTGGCGAGCGTGCTCCTTGCCGTTCTCGTCCCGGTACCGCGGCCGATACGTCCCATCAGGCCTCTTCGCGATCGACGCCACTTCGCATCGCCTCCCTCTGTCTTTAGTTTGGGGGCCTTGGCCGCTTCAGTGTGGGAGTCTCCACCGACTGAAAGGCCATCAACCCGACTGGCCGCCATCGGTCGAGCACAGATCGGCTGGCCGGCCTGCCCGACCTCGGCTGACCTGGTTCGCGACCGACGAACCGGTGCGGGCTGGGCGTTCACCGGTTCAGTAGAGGTAGCGGTCGATGCCGGAGCCGTGCGCCCAGATGTGGTTCATGCGGTCGGCGGTGCGGGCGTGGGCGGCTTCCTCGGCGTCGCTGAGCACACAGTCGGTGCCGGGCGGGGTGGCCCGCAGCCGGGCGGTGAGCAGTCGGGTGTCGTCGGTGTGGGCGAGGTCGAGCAGGCCGGCCAGCCGTGCGAGGAGTGAGACCAGGTCTGTGCGGCCGGCCGGGCGGCAGCCGCCGGCGAGCGGCTCGGCGTGGGCGTCGACCACGTCGGCGATGTCGGCGTCCAGCCGAGGGTGGCCGAGGGCGGCGGCGGTTGCGGAGAGGAGGTCGATGTCGGCGGCGGGCAGGGTGAGGGCGGTCATCGGCGCGTGCTCGTAGCGGCCGTCCGGCGCGAGCAGCCGGCCGCACCCGGGTCCCCGGGACTGGGTGGGCGTCAGGGCGCTGAGTAGCTGCTGCACGGCGGCGAGGGCGATCCGGTCGGCCAGTGGTGGTGGCAGCCGCAGCGGCTCGGTGTCGGTGCCCGGATCCCGCCGGTCGTCGTCCTCCCACGTGCCCAGACACAGCAGGATCTCTTCCAGGGCGCGCAGCGGCGCCAGCGGCTCGCCGTCGAGGTCGACGACGAGCACCGTCCGCTCCCTTGGCGGGGCTTCCTCGCCCGGTCCGGGGTGGCCGGTCGGCTGCTCAGTCACTGGCGGACCACCGCTCGGTGGCCGACCGGCCGGTCATACCGGCGGCCCGGCCGATGTCGGCCCACGACGCCCCGGCCACGAGTGCGGCACGGACCGCCTGGTCCAGCGCGCGGGAGGCGGAGGCCTGCCGGGCGGCGGCCGCCTCGACGTCCTCGAGGGCTTGCCATCCGGCGATGTGGCGGTGCCATTCCTGCCGCACTCGGTTCTCGTCGGCGGCCTCCAGGTCGGCCCATGGGCCGGCGGTGGCCAGCTGCCGCGCCGCGGGGTCGGCCAGCTCCGGTCCGGGCACCCGGGTCCAGGCGGTGCCGCGCCAGCCGCAGGTGCAGCCGGCGACCCAGCCGACGACCGCGGCGTTAGGGCGCCAGTCCTCGGCCTGTTCGATCACCTCCAGGCGAAGCTGGCCGCTGGTGTGGGAGTGCACGAGCCCGTCGCCGCGGAGAAGCGCGCCGTCCTGCCAGATGCCCTCGGCGGTGGAGCCGTCGCGGTAGATCAGCCGCACCCGGTCGCCGTTGCACGGCCCGTCGTCGAGCCGGCGGGCCACCAGCAGACCGCGGGCGCTGCTGGTGCCGGCGCCTTGCGCGCCGTCGGCGAACAGCGGCACCACCCAGCCTTCGTGCTCCTGGTCGTCTACGACCGGGCCCATCCATCCCATCGCTCCTCCTCTCGATGCGTGTGAACAGCGTCGCCGTTGCGGCGCTGCCGCTGGCCTGTCCCGGTCGGTTCTGGGGACGACCCGTCGTTGTCCACAGCCGGGGCTGGCCACAGGGCCTCACCGTGTGCCCGGAGTCGGAAGGGGCCCCGGGTCCTTTGCAACCGCTCTCCGGAGGTGCGGCGGCTATCGGCGCGGGGACTGGGCTGCTTGTGCGTCGATCCAGGTACGCAGGTCGGCGCGGCGGTAGAGGACGCGCCGGCCGAGTCGGAAGCTGTTCGGGCCGGTGCCGAGGTGTCGCCAGTACCGGAGGGTGGCGACCGGGGCGCGGAGCACGTCCGCGGCCTCGGTGATGGTGAGCAACTCGGGCTCGTGGTCGGCGGTGGGGTCGGGCATGGTTGGCTCCCGGGGGTCGTCGGTGGCGGTGCCTTCACCACAGAAGGCGCCATTTCGGGCCCGGTGGTGACACTTCACAGCCAGCCTTGTCTGACGATCTCCGGTTGTTCTCCTGTCACGGCCGCCGCTGGGGCGTCACCTGCCGGCGATGGAAGCCGGTCCTCTGCTGGCGTCGGGGGTGGGTTGGCCGGGACCGCCGGACGACCCCCGTGCTCCGGCTGGGTTCGGCCCGTCCCGACAATCAGGCTGCCGGGCCGTCTCCTGTTTTTCTCCGGCCGGTGCGCGGTTGTTCTCCGCGACGCTGTCGGTGACCGACCTGGGCCACCCGCGCTTGTGAAGCACGTTCTCCGGTAGGCCGACGACAGTCGAGGGACCAGTGGGCCCACTGAGACTGGAGAATTACTGGAGGTCCGCTGCTGACCTGGGGTTCCTCCTGTTGTCCTCCTGCTTGCCGATGCAGGCCGTGAGCATCGGGGTGCTCCTGCGCAATTGGTCCCTGTGGACGAGGGAGTCTGTCCACAACATCCGGACAGACTCCCTCGGGCGGGCGCTGACCTGGCCACGCTCGACTCATGGCGCTGGACACCGCACCCCGAGTACGGCGAGACCGCGGACCCCGTGACCGGTCCGCCAGGGCCCCCCGCGACGTGTCGGGTGATCGAGACCCCCAATCCGGTGGGCGCGACGTCGACGTCCCCGCGCCGCGACCGTTGGGGCGGGCCAGGAGCACCCTTCGGGCCACGCTGCGCGTGGCGCCGGCTGCGCCGTCGTCACGGTCCGCCTGCGGCGGGCTGTGCCTGGTCCCCCGACCCGTCCGGCAGCTCAGCGTAGGGGCCTCCCGCGCCGTCTCCTCCCGACCGGACCAAGATCCTTCCGCCCTTCGGGCGCTCCGCTGCGGAAGCAGTCTTGGTCCGGTCGTCCCCCGCCGTCGCTCCCGGCCCCTGAGCAGAGCTCTATGCCGGACGGGCCGGGGGAATGGGTGGCAGGACACCTGTTCCGCAGTTCCTCCCGTGCCGGCTTCGGCTCCAGTTCCGGGAGGGTCCAGATGACCAGCACCAACAGCACACGCAGCAGCGCGGCCAGCGGCACGAGCAGCAGGGGGAGCCGGAGCCGGCGGCCACAGCTCAGTCCGGCGCAGCGGGAGGCAGCCGACGCCGCCCGTGCGGCGAAGATCGCCGCCCTGCACGACCAGATCGGCGAACAGGTGGAGGCGCTCACCGCCGATCCGCAGTGGCGGGCGATGCTGGATGCCGCCGCGAAGTTCCACACCTACAGCGTGAACAACCAGCTGCTGATCGCACTGCAGGCGGCGCGGCTGGGCATCAGCCCGACCCGGGTCGCCGGTTTCGGCACCTGGAAGGCGCTGGGCCGCAGCGTGGTCAAGGGCTCCACGGGGCTCGCTGTCCTGGCTCCCTGCACCTACACCCCCAAGGACGCCCGAGCCGGCACCGGCACCGGGCAGGACACCCGTCGGGCCGCGCCCGCCGCCACGACAGCGTCAGGGAGGGCGGAGACGGCGGGGGAGCCGGCCAGCGGGGACGCCGACCAGTCGGCGCGGGGGCGGGTGCTGCGCGGGTTCCGGGTCGCGCACGTCTTCGACATCTCCCAGACCGAGGGCTACCCGCTGCCCGACGTTGTGCCGGAGCTGCTGACCGGTGACGCCCCCGCCGCGCTGTGGGACGCACTGGCCACCCAGGTCGCCGCGCACGGCTACACGCTCACCCGCGAGGCCTGCGGGCAGGCCAACGGCGTCACCGACCCGGCCGCCCGCACCGTGCGGGTCCGCCCGGACGTCGCCGACGCACAGGCGGTGAAGACCCTCGCCCACGAACTTGCGCACATCGAGTGCGGGCACACAGCCGACGGCTTCGACTACCGGGGCTGCCGCGGGCAGGCGGAGGCCGAAGCCGAGTCGGTCGCCTACATCGTCACAGCCTGGGCCGGACTGGACGCCGGCGCTTACACCGTCCCCTACGTCGCCGCCTGGTCGGCCGGGGACACCGACGTCGTCTGCGCCGCCGCGACCACGGTGACCGCCGCCGCCCGCCGCATTCTCGACCACCTCGACGGCGCCGAGGCCACCGAGACCCCGCCGGGGGATGGGGACGACGCCCCGCCCGCCGGACCGGCCGCGCAGCCCGGGGGCGCCCGCGTCCTCGCCACCGCCTGAGCGGGGAGAACGCGACATGCCCGCCACCAGCACCCCCGCCGACAACACCCCCACCGAGAACACCGCCACACAGAGCAGCGCCACCCCGCAGAGCATCGAAGGAGAACCCGCCATGACCACGACCACGACAGTCACCGCCCTGAACACCCGCCGGGAGAGCACGCCCGACGAGCCTTCCGCGACCAAAAACGCTCAAGGTGCCGGGATCGAACAGCGCGAGACCGAGCACGTCGACCTGGCCGGCACAGGCAGCGCACGCGCCGGAACGGCCGACGACAGCGGCCGGGCACACCGGCTGGTGTGGCTGGACCCCCGGGTGCTGGCCGTGCACCCCCGCAACATCCGCGACGACCTCGGCGACCTGTCCGGGCTGGCCGACTCCATCGCCGCCCAGGGCGTGCTGGAGGCCCTCACCGTGATCCCGCACACGGCCGCCGACGGCACGCCCGGCCATCAGCTGGTGGCCGGGCATCGCCGGGCGGCCGCCGCGGTCCTCGCCGGACTGACCGCGGTGCCGTGCGTGCTGCGCCCCGACCTCGCGCTCGACGGGAACGCCGCCGACGGCGACCGGGCCGCCCAGGCCGGGCACGTCGGCGCGATGCTGGCCGAAAACCTGCACCGCCGGGGCCTGTCCGCGGTGGAGGAGGCCCGCGGGGTGCAGGCGATGCTCGACCTCGGCGTGCCGCTGGCCAGGGTGGCCAAGTCCACCGGGCTCGGCCGCAAGCGGGTCGCCAAGGCCGCCGGCGTGGCCCGGCTGGACGGCGACACCGCCGCCGCGGTCGCCGGTGCCGGACTGACCCTGGACCAGGCCGCCGCCGTCGCCGTCTACGCCGACGACCCCGACACCACCGCGACCCTGATCGCGGCAGCGGGAGAGGGGCCCGGGCAGTTCGCCCACGCACTGACCCGCGCCAAGCAGGCCAGGCAGGAAGCGGAGCAGGCCGCCGCCCTGCTGGCGGAGCTGATCGCCGCCGGGCGCACCGTTCTGGACGAGGACACCGGCCGCGCCGCCACCCGGCTGGCCGACCTCGAGCACGACGGCCGGCCGCTGGCCGCCGACGGCCACGCCGGCTGCCCCGGTGCGGCGGTCTACGTCGCCACCACCGGCTGGCAGGGGCCACAGGTGATCGAGGTGTGCACCGACCCGGCCGGCAACGGCCACCGCGACCGCTGGACGGCCACTGTCCTACCCGGAGGCGCAGCGGGCGAGGACCCCGGCGACGCCGAACGTGAGGCCGCCGCGGCCGAACGGCGGGCCACCATCGAGAACAACAAGGCGATGGCGGCCGCCAACGAGACCCGCCGGGAGTGGATCAAGGGCCTGCTGCAGCGCAAGACCGCGCCCAAGGCGGCACTGCGGTTCACCGTCGAAACCCTGGCCGCCGACCCGCGGGCGCTGTCCCGCTGGCTGTCCGGGCAACCCAACCGCGCCCAAGATCAAGCGGCCGCCGACCTCGGCATCGACGCCCCCGGCCAGTGGTGGACCACCCGGGACAAGCCCGCGCTCACGCTGACCAGCGGCGAACAGGTGCCCGACGCCCGGCTCGCCGTGGCACTGCTGGCCCACGTCGCCGGCGCCATCGAGTCCGGGCTGCACCGCCAGTCCTGGCGCAACCCCGGCGCCGGCGACGCCCGCTGGCTGCGGTTCCTGGCCTCCTGCGGCTACACACTCGCCGACATCGAACGACAGATCGTCGACGCCGCCGACCAACCCACCGCCGACCCCGCACCCGACGCAACCTGACCGGCGTCCGGCCGCCCCCGCACCCCCGGGGGCGGCCACGCCGAGGCGGGGCTCGTTCAGTGGCCGGCCGGCGGCGGGGGGCGCGCGAGGCCCCGCCGCTGGCGCGTCGAGGCCCACCGTCAGCACGCTGCCGGCGGGCCTGCCGGCCCGACGCGCTCACCAGCCACGCGACCGCCGCCCCACACCCGTCACCGGCCGCGCCTGTCACACCCCAACGGCACACTCACCCCCGACCGTGGAGGCCGGGAGGCAGGGAGGAACCCGATGATCTTCGAACCCAGAGCCGCCGACCTCGACCCCGTCGACATCGAGAACGCCCTTCTGCGCGCCGCCCTGGGCGACTACTGCGACGAGGCCGCGATCCTTCTGCTGATCACCTCCGGCCACTGGCTACCGCAACTGCAGCACGCCGGTCTGATCACCGTCGACGGGAACGTGGAAGGGGAGGGACTGTGGGCCCACATCTACTGGCCAGACCTCGACGGGGCCCTGCACATCGGCACCATCATCGGCAGGAGCAGTGACCATCAGATCCTGCGGGCAGCCGCCAGCATCGCCGACGGCCACCCCGTCGACCTCGGCGACCTCGCCACCGGCCTCGACCGCCACGCCCTCACCCTCGTCCTCGCCGCAATGGCCCACGCCGCCGGCAGCCACGAAGAACCTCGCATCGCCCGAGGCCCTGGCGGCGTTCCGCACCCGGGTGGCCGGCTGCCGCCGCTGGTCGCCTGGCCCCAGCCGAACCACCCGTGAACCGCCCAGGAAGGGGCCCGGCGCCGGGTGCGGGGCAGGCGTGCTCACCAGCCCCTCATGCCGAGGGCGGAATGTCGGGCCGCGGGCTTGTGGCAGGTGGGGTCAGACGCTGCTCGACGAGGCGTGGCGTGCCGCGTCGACGCCCCGGCTGGCACCCACCGCTGCGCGGAGGGGGCCGTGGCCTTCCGGGAACACGCTCGCCACGCTTCTTGTCTCGTACGCCGATCACCTGGGTGGCGGCCTTCACGTCGGGGCCCGCCGCTCCCTGCGTACCGTCCTGGTGAACCCCACTTGTTCGCTGTGACCTGAATCACAGTTCGCCCAAGGCGCGCGTCGTACCGAGGGGTAGCCCCTACCGTTCCGTGGGACGGCGCCGCCTCCAAGGGCAGTGGAGACGGCACCGCCACGGCAAGGTCTACTCCCAAATTCATCCAACAGCGCTGAGTCTCGCCGCGGAGTGTCGAACGGGGCCTTCCCTGGCGGCTGCCCGGGAGCAGCCACGGGGATACCGTCCATGCCCAGCTACCGCCTCCTGGCCGGCAGCGCCACGGTCCTTGAGGTCTTCGACATGGAGGACGACCGCCAGGCGATCGACTACGCCCGCCAGCTCTCGGTCGCCTTTCCATGGGAGCCGCGGACCTTTCGAGTCCGGTGGGGCTACTTTCAGCTCGAACGGCGGGACGGGTACCTCTGGCAGATGCTGTTCGCCTGGGTCCCGCAGGGCCAGAGCTCGAACGTGTCCTGAGCGGCCTGAGCGCGGGTCGTAGCGGGTCGGCTACCGTGCGCCCGGGCCGACCTACCCGCTCTCGTAGCGGCAGGTGCTGCCTGGAGTCTGTGGGGGCAGGCGATGATGCTGGGACCCGGGGGAGGGGAGTCGGCGTGCTGCACGTCCGGCCGGGGCGTCGCTGGGGTCGGTGGCGGTTGGATTCGACAGCGTCAGAGGGCGCTTCGCCGGTAGGCCGCGGGGTGGTCCGGTGATCACCTGATCGGCCCGACCCTCCGGTGGCGAATCAGGCCGCGGCCGGCGGGGGGAGCGGTAGCCGACGATCTGACGGCGGCGAGTTGGTCCTCGAGGAACCAGTGATGGGGCTGCCGTCCGTAGTTGTCGAGGGGCATCCAGAGCACCTGCCCTGGGTTTCTCATCGTTTCGCCGAAGCCGGATTCGTGAGACCGGAGATATGTGACGTGCCCAGGCGCGAGGATGTCCAGGCGTGCGCACGTGCCGTTCAATTCCCGACGACTGGTGGTAGCGACGATAAAAACCAGCTGGTCATGGACCGAGGGCTCGTGGCACCACCATGACCAGACTCGAAGGGCGCGGGGAGTGGCTGCAGCGGCATATCTGTGCTCTGCATCTGGCGGGGTGCTATCGGCTTGTGCGGTCCCGTCACTTGTGAGGCTCATGCGCCCGGAATCGGTTGCAACGACCGCGACCTAAAGGGAACGCAGGGCAACTTCCTCTAATGGGGAGGTGTCTCGTGGTTGGTGACCCGATGAACAACCTTCGCCTTGCTGGATGCCGGTCGGGCCGTACGCACGCCACTCCGCCGCAGGTGGCCACAGGCCGGTGCGGCCCACATTTGGACAGGCCTGACAAGGAGCGAGGCGCGTGTGCCGTGTGGTGGCCGGGGCTGCGGACGATCACGTGGACATTCCACTGCCACCGCGTGCGGTTAATCATTCAACAGGGGCGCTACTGACCTCCCACCCGAATGGGTGCACGCCGCCTCCACTCGCTCAAGGCTGCCGCTTAATGAAGTCGATATGGTTAAAGTGATCGTTGGCCGGAGGGAATTTCGGGTACGCCGCATTCTTATGTCGCGGCTGCTTTCTGCTCGTTGTCATCACCCTGGTTCTGGGCGCCATGGCCTGGCTGATCCAGGGACTCGAATCCCGGGGCCAGGAACGCGCCGATACCCAGGGCGCGACGACCGCCGAGGTCATCGCCGCCACCGTCGTCCACCCCCGTCTCGGCGCGAGTGACCTCGCCAGAGGTACAGTTCTCCGCCGAGGACCTCGCTGGGCTGCGTGATGACGTCGATCAGCTGCGCGATGACGGACAGTTGCTGGGCCTGAGTGTGTGGAGCCTGGACGGCACCTCCCTGTTCGACGGTCCCCCGGCCTCCGGCGCCCTCCAGCCCTCGGACAGCGACCTCGCACGCGCCCGGCAGGGGAAGTCGTGGGCGGCGTCCGGGCAGGCCGCGGACGGGCAAACCCAGCTGCGGGTCTATCTCCCCCTGTCGACCGCGGAGCAGAACGCGGGCTCGCGCGGGGCGCTGGTCCAGGTGGTGCTCCCGCACGGGGACCTCACCGCGGCCGCAGCAGGACCGACTGCTGCGCCAGCAGGCATCGGTCGTCGTGATCTTCGGGCTGGTCATCGTCGGCCTGGTGTGGTTGCGACACCGCCTGCTGCGGCGCGAGCGGCACGCCCGCCACGACCCGCTCACCGGATTGCTGAACCGCCGCGCCCTGTACGAGGACGCCCGCGGTCTGCTGGCCAAGGCGAGCTTCAAGCGTCCGCTGGCGTTTCTCCTTCTCGACCTCAGCGAGTTCAAGTCCGTCAACGACACTCTGGGTCACACCGCCGGCGACCTGCTGCTGCAGCGCGTGGCCGGCCGACTCTGCAGGCCGCGGTGCGGCCGGAGGATCTGGTGGTCCGCCTCGGTGGGGACGAGTTCGGCTGTTCTGCTGACCCACCTGCCCGACACCGGCAGCGGCGCAGGACCGGGCCGAGCAGCTGCCTCCGCCGGCTGCGGGAGGCCCCTTTCACCGTGGAGGGTGTCGACCTGTCCGTCGACGCCAGCATCGGCGTCGCGCTGGCCCCCGAGCACGGCAGAACGCTGCCCGAGCTGCTGCAGCGCGCCGACGTCGCCATGTATCAGGCCAAGCGCAGCCGCCGCGGCACCACGGTCTATGACCCCGCGACCGACCAGCACACCGTCGGGCAACTGGCCATGGTCACCGAGCTGCGCCGGGCCCTGGACAACGACGAGTTCGTGCTGCACTACCAGCCCAAGGTCTCCCTCGGAAACCTACAGGTCACCAGCGTGGAGGCGCTGGTGCGCTGGCAACACCCCACCCGCGGGCTGCTGCCGCCGGGGGAGTTCCTTCCGGTGCTGGAACGCAGCGGACTGATGCAGCAGCTGACCCGCTGGGTGCTCCGCACTGCCATCCAGCAGGCCGCCAGCTGGCGTCGGGCCGGCATGCCGCTGCAGGTGGCCGTCAACATCAGCCCCCGCAGCCTGCTGCAGGAGGACCTGCCCGCCCGCGTGCTGGCCGCGCTGCTGGCGGCCGAGCTGCCGGCGTCGCTGCTGCAGCTGGAGATCACCGAGACGGCGGTGATGACCAACCCCGAACGCGCCGCCTTCGTCCTGACCCAGCTCCAGAGTCGGGGCGTCGAGGTCGCCATCGACGACTTCGGCGCCGGCTACACCAGCCTCGCGTTCCTCCGCATCCTGCCGGTCGCCGCGCTGAAGATCGACCGCAGCCTGATCAAAGACATGCTCGACCACGACGAGGACGAGGCGGTCACCTCGGCAGTGACCGACCTGGCCCACCGGCTTGGTTTCAGCGTGATCGCCGAAGGCGTGGAGACCGAGGCGCTGCTCGATCGGCTCGCCGCCCTGGGCTGTGACCAGGTGCAGGGGTACGTCATCAGCGCGCCGCTGCCTCCCGCCGCCCTCGAAGGCTGGCTCGCCGACTGGCAGACCCGCAGAAGCACGCCCGTCGAGACCGCTGCGGCCTCATAGGCGCCTCATCAAGAATTCAGCGCCTCTTGTGCGGGAAGGGCTCAAGGTGTCACCCCGAATGGCCGACATACTCAGAGTGGAGCTTCGCGGGCGCCTGACACCCCTCCTCGGGGGTGCCGCCCGGCATGTCGCGCGTCGCGGCCGCGATGCATGGCACTCACGCAAGCCGATCTGGATGCCGAAGCTTCGGCGTGCAGGCAAGACGGTGGCGGTGGCGGCGGCGATAGCGGCACTGCTCACCCTCGGCGTGACGGGACAGCTCAGCAGGCAGCTGGCTGGTGCGTCCCCACTCGCCTCCGGACCAGTGGCGGAGACCGAAGGCAGCAGCGCATTCGTTCCCCTACCGTCCCCGTGGGATGTCGCCATTGACAAGGTCCGCGACGTGGCTCCGGCTATCTCGCGGCCACACATCGGCTTCGTGCCACTGGGCGATCTGTCGCTCACCCCGGAGCCCGACGCTGACACCGGTGGGGCGTCGCGGGCAACGACGGCGGGTCAGAGCGGTCAACCCCAGCTCATGAGCACTCCGTCCGCTCTTGCCGTGGCGGTGGCCGTGGCGGTGGCAGTCGGCGTCGGCGTGGTGCGGCGGATGCGTCGGGACGGCAAGGATCGGACCTCCCACGGCGACGTCGATCTCGCCGCGGACGCATCGGACATGGACGCGCCGACGCGAGACCCGAAAAGCGCGGTCACAAACCAGAGCCGGTCGCCTGCAGACGGGAACACAAGTGGACAACAGGTACCCCGGCCCCCAGTCGACCCACGTCGCGACGAGAATGGTGACGGCCAATCCCGGCACGTGCCCGAGGCCGCAGGCCTCACCACGCAAGCGGTCGCATCGACGGCGACGGGCGAGAGACCCGGCAGTGCCGCAACTGCTGCTCAGGAGAGCGCCCGCACCGGCACCTTGCCAAGCAGGCGCACCCAGCCGACGCCTCAGGTAAGAACACGGGTGCGCGCAGAAGACTCGTCCAGCCGCGTCGTGCTGTTCACCGCAACGAAATGGTAGGGGGTCAAGCGCCCGACGCGCGGGCCGCGCCGTCGGCATCCGGGTGACCTGGGTTCGCACCCGCGAATGGCAGTCGGTCCCCGTGCGGGCTTGCGCCTCAGCCCAGTCAAGTTTCAGGGCTGAGCCACGAGGCGCCCCAACGGACCCGGCCCCATGGCGGCGGTGACGTCCGGCCCGATTCGCGACGAGCGATACTTCGGCGAACAACTAAACAATGCCCACCAGAGGCATTTCGCTCGCGCCCCGGAGACTGTTGCGCAAGACACTCAACTATTGCTTCAGTTTCCCGCAATATGCGCCGATGTGCCAGGAGAAATGGAACTGTACAGGTCGAGCGAGGGAGCCTCGAGTGATTGTCAGCTGCCGGGCGAGGACGCCAGCCACCGACCTGCAGGTGGCCGCCGGTGTGTCGGACGTCCTAGACCGCCGGGCCGCGCTGAAGCGACCGCCGACCACACTGGTCGTCTCTGATGCCATCGCCCTCGGGATCGCGGGACTCTTCAGCAGCGCGACCCCGTCCGGCCGCGTGCTCGAGCACTTCTACAGGCGCGGCTCGATAGACGGCGCGGACATGATCGAAGCGGCACGAGTCGAGCAAGGCTTCGCCTCACCCGAGGGACATGCGGCGCTGCACTGCCTCATCGGGTGGATACGGAGTCGCGTGAATGATCAGATCAACTAGAAGGCTGCGTGCCGGCGACCACTTGAGCCCCACGGGGGAATCGCCCGCAGAACCTAGCCCCAGCGATCGTTAAGCGTCCCGCCAAGTGTCAGTCAAGCCGATAGCCAACCAAGAGACGCCCGCGAGTACTAGCCCGGCGAAGCCCTACCGTGATCACCCAACGATGCGGTTATCCCGCCCGGATACACGGTGATCGCCAGTACGGGTCATCACCGTCCAAGGCCTTACTGAAGAACGGCACGCATGCTACCTTCGGAGGTAGTTCGGGCCCCGCTTCGCGGGGCCCATCGCCGTTTCTAGGGGTGACTTGTTGGTCATTGTTGGGTGGCGTTGAAAATGCACGGAGGAATGAAGGTGTACGCCGGTTCGCCGGCCGCGGCCCGGCAGTACCTGGAGGCCGGCTGCGGCCGGGCCGATGACTACTACCTGGCCGAGGGAACGGGGTTCGCCCGCCGCTTCACCGCCACCGAGGGAGGCGTGCGGGAGTTGCCGCCGCTGACCGGCGACGCCTACGAAACGTGGGTCGCCGGCCACGACCCGGCAACTGGGGAACCACGCGGGCAGCTGCGCACCGACGAGCACGCGGTCCGGTTCGTCGAGGTGGTGGTCAACGGCCCGAAGACCTGGTCCTTGGCGGCCGCCCTGCACCCGGACGTCGCCGCGGCGTACGAGGCCGCGCAGGACCGCGCCGCCGGGCAGATCGTCGCCTGGCTGGCGGAGCACGCCACCACCCGGGTCGGGCCGCGCGGCGGTCAGGTGCAGGTGCCGCTGGAGGTGCTGGAGGCCGTGACCGTGCGGCACTACACCTCCCGCGCGCAGGACCCGCACCGGCATCTGCACCTGCAGCTGCTGGCGCGGGTGTTCGCCGCCGGGAAATGGCGGGGCCTGCACACCGTCGGTGTCCGGGATTCGCTGAATGCGATCAACGGGCTCGGGCACGCCGCGATGGCCTGCGATCCGGAATTGAACGCCGCGTTCGCCGCGCACGGATACACAAAGGACACCACCGGAGAAATCCGAGAGCTCTCCGAGTATGTCGGCCCGTTCAGCGCGCGGCACGCGCAGATCGCCCGGAATGTGGACCGCTACGAAGCCGAGTGGACCGCGGCGCACCCCGGCGACCACCCCGGCCCGGCGTTGCGCCGCGCGTGGGACGCGCGGGCGTGGGCCGACGGGCGCCCCGACAAGGTCACCCCGCAGCCCGGAACGAAGCTGGAGGAACGCTGGCAGGCCGAGTTCGACGCCCTCGGCTACCGGCCCCGCGACCGCCCCGTCGCACTGCACCCGACGCCGATCGGCGCCCTGGATCGACCGGCGGCGGTGGAGCGGGTGCTCGCGAGGCTGGCCGCCGGCCGCTCGGCGTGGAACGCCGCCGACGTGCGCGGGGAGGTGGAGCGGCGGATCGCCGCCGCAGGTGTCGTGGCCGACGCAGCGGTCCGCATCGAGCTCGCCGAAGACCTCACCGCCCGCGCCCTGTCCCGGTGCGTGCCGCTGCTGGACCGCGGCGGGGTGCCCGAGCACATCCGGGCCTGGACCTCGGCGCCGGTGCTCGCGGTCGAGGCCGACCTCACCGCCCGCCTCGCCTCCCGCGCCACCCAGCGCCCGGCCGGCGCCCCTGGCCCCGACCTGCTACCACCGGTCGACATCGCAGTGGGTGCTCCGCGGCTGGATCCCGGGCAGGCCGCGGCGGTCGCCGCGCTCGCCGGCCGGCGGCGTCTGGTCGTGATCGAGGGCGCGGCCGGCGCCGGCAAGACCACTACCCTGGCCGCCACCAGGACCCTGCTCGCCGAACAAGGGCGCCGGCTGGTGGTCGTCACCCCGACGCTGAAGGCGGCCCAGGTCGCCGCCGCGGAGGTCGGCGCGGTCGCCGGATCGGCGGCCCGGCTGGCCTACCAGTACGGCTGGCGCTGGAATGACGACGGCGCGTGGACCCGCCTGCCCGTCGGCCACACCGACCCTGCCACGGGCCGCATGTATGCCGGACCCACTGACGGGGCGCGGCTGCGGGCCGGTGACCTCCTCGTCGTGGACGAGGCGGGCATGCTGGATCAAGACACCGCCCGGGCCCTGCTGAAGATCGCCGACGAGTGCGGTGTGCGCGTCGCCCTCCTCGGTGACCGGCACCAGCTCGCGGCGGTCGGCCGCGGTGGCGTCCTCGACCTCGCCGCGGCCCAGGTCGACCCGAACGAGCACCTGACCCTGATCGGGGTGCACCGCTTCACCCGCACCGACGCCACCGGCGCCACGACACCGGACACCGACTACGCCGAGCTGACCCTGGCGATGCGCGCCGGTGAGAACCCTGGGGCGGTGTTCGACGCGCTCCTGGCGCGCGGGCAGATCCGGCTGCACCCCGACGTGCAGGCGTTGCGGGAGGCGCTCGCCGCCGGCGCGGCCGACGGCTACACCGCGGGCGAGTCTGTGGCCGTGGTAGTCGCCACCCGGGAGCAGGCCGCCGCGCTCAACGCCGCCATCCGGGACCGACTCGTCACCCAAGGCCGGGTCGACGACCGGCGCGTGGTGGTCACGGGGGCCGGGGAGCGGATCGGCGCCGGCGACCGGATCGCCACCCGCCGCAACGACCGCGACCTGGGCGTGGCCAACCGCGACACCTGGACGGTCACCGGTATCGACCGAGACGGCGCACTGCTCGTCACCCCCGACGGCACACCGCATGTCACCCCCGCCGGCGGCGAGGCGGCCGCTGTCACCCCCGCCGTCACCGTCGACGTCACCCAGGACGGGAACGGGGCGCGGGTGCTGCCCGCCGACTACGTCACCGCGCACGTGGAACTGGCCTACGCGACCACCGCGCACGGCACCCAAGGCGACACCGTGACCGCCGCGCACCTGGTGGTCGGCGAGGACACCGGCGCGGCCGTCGCCTACGTCGGGATGACCCGCGGCCGTACCGCAAACACCGCCCACCTCGTCGCGGCCGACCCCGCCGAGGCGCGGGAGCAGTGGCTCGCGGTCTTCGCCCGCGACCGCGCCGACCTCGGCCCCGCGTACGCCGCCCGGCTGGCCGCCGCCGAGGCCGCCCGCTACGCCCAGCCCCGACCGCTGGAACAGGCGCTCGCCGACCTGCACTCGGCGTGGACGGCCGAGCAACGCTGCCTGGATCGGCTCGCCCACGCCGAACCGCGCCGGGACGCGCTGCGCGAGATCGTCGCGCTCGAGTCCGCCCACGCCGACCAGCTCACCGCGCTGGAAGCCCGGTACGAGGAGACCGGGATCGGCGCCCGCCACGCCACCGCGCGGGCCGACGCCGGCGGCGCGGTCGTCACCGCCGAGACCGACCGGATCCGGGACACGCTGCTCGGCAGCTGGGACACCGGGCGTGACGTCGCCCGCCAGGCCGCGCAGGTCGTGCTCGACGGTCCCGGCCGGCTCCGGCTTCGGCAGGCCGCCGTCGCCCGGGCCGTCGAGCAGCTGCTCGACTGGGCCGACGCGTGGCGGCCCTACCTGCCGGGGATGCCCACCGACCCGCAGCAGATCGCGCGGCTGGCTGACCGGTCCGACGACCGACCGCGGCTGTGGACCGCCTTCGACACCTACGCCCGCCACCACGCCGAACACGCCCACCCCGAGCGCACTCAGCTGCGCGCGACCGCAGCCGCTGCCCAGGAGGCCCACCGGAACGCCGGAGCCGCGGTGACCGACGCCCGCCGTCAGCACGAGGACCGGCTCTCCCGCTTCGGGTCCCTCGCCTGGACCCCTGACCCGGCGGAGCGGCTGGCCGACACCGACCGGGACATCGCCGCCGACCACACAAAACTGGCCGCCGTCCGCGCTCGCATTGTGCGACTGACGGCCGAGCCAGCTCTCCTCACCCAGTCGGCCGACCGCCTTGGCCACGAGCGGGACACCTGGCGCGCACTCCAGGACGCAGACCCGACTCCACACCGATCGGCCCCCACGCTGCTGACCGCCCCCGAACCGGGTGTCAACCTCCCACGCCCCGAGGACCTCGCAGCGCTCACCCGGCGCACCGCCGCTGGTCCAGGCATCGGGCGATGATGCCCACGCGTGGCGCCCCGCAAGCCACGCGGAGGCAGCTCTGCGCCCGACAGCCGGAGCGGAAGCCGGACAGCAAGGCTGCGCCCGGAGGGGCAGCGTCCGGCCTGGCTGGCCAGCCTGC
Organism: Blastococcus colisei; assembly: GCF_006717095.1. Lineage (NCBI taxonomy): Bacteria > Bacillati > Actinomycetota > Actinomycetes > Geodermatophilales > Geodermatophilaceae > Blastococcus > Blastococcus colisei. Next base: position 12,912 of record NZ_VFQE01000002.1, on the reverse strand, counting down.
GCCGCTCGGCAATGCTGATCCGGGGGAATACGGAGGCGTGTCTCGAGAGAGATGAGAGGACTGGGACGCACGCGATCTTGGTCCGCAGCCAGTCCGCAACTAGTCCGCAGAATGGCCAGTCACGGCACTCACCAGCTAGCGACTACAGACGGCAAAAGTCCAGCTCAACGATATTTTCCGTCGACGTCCGTCCGTGGTCAATCGGCCGGGAGTAGTTCTGGGTCAACGAGCCCGGCCGGGTGTTCATCGCCCGCCGGGGCCGCAGCGAGCTGACCACGACGATCCTGGCGCCGGGGGAGCTGGCCGACCTGGTCGAGCGGATGCTGCGCACGTCGGGTCGACGCATCGACATGTCGACACCGTTCGTCGACGCGACCATGCCCGACGGCTCCCGGTTGCACGTCGTCATCCCCGACATGATTGACGGGTTAGCGGCTTACCTGCCCAGACCACTTCAGCTAGGGTCGTGACCTGCGTTTATGGGTAAGTGAGGCGGTTGGCTCTCGTTGGTCTGATACGGGCATCCTGCGGACTTTTTGCGGACTCGGTGCGGACTCCGAGCAGGTGCTGGCGCGGCCGTGCCCAGGGCTTGGCCAGCCCGCGCGGGTCCCTGCGCGGACCGCGCGGGATGTCCGGGCGTCCAAGCCCTCGGCTTGTGACGGCCCCGCTGCTAAGGCGTACGCGAGCGGCAGCGCTGACGGGCTGGCCCGACCTGTGGATAGCCGCGCAGCCGCCGCGGCCGTCTGCTTGGCTGGTCGTGCTGGTCGGGTGTGATCCACCCCTGCGGGCGACCTCCTCATGGCGTGGGAGCCCCGTGCCGTCAGGGCGAAGGAGCCCGGCCAGCCCTGCGCTCGATCAGTGGCTCTACGAACTTGAGGGGACGAAAGGACCCTTATCGACCCTGCTGTTGCCCCCCGGCGTCGGGCCGCTCCAGTCCGCTGCCTGTTGTTGACTGGGGCTCGACGGTCCTCACTCTTCAGACGCCCCTGGGCCTGGCTTGCGGTCATTCCCCAGGTGCGAGCGAAAGTCTTGGACGTCGCCCACCGTTGCGGCGATTCGCTTTATCTGTCGGAGGAGACTGTCGGGTGCCTGGGCGAGGTCGAGGACGTGCTGCACGATCTCCACGCCTTTGCCGCGGATGACGTGCCGCCGTTCGGTCTCCCCGGATCCCTTCGCGTAGACGAGGTGTCCGACCGGCAGGTCCAGGGCGGTGCAGTAGGCCAACAGCTGGTAGAGGTCGGCCTGCGGGAAGCCGGCGGGCTTCTCTGCCTTGTACTTGGCGTCGATGACCCCGCGGGGGGCGCCTGCTGCCGACGTCCAAACGAGGTCCGGCTTCATCCTCACGGAGTCTGCTTCATCAAGCCAGGTAGGCGCTTGCCGGTGCGTCCGACCCCCGAGCCGCTCGATCTCCTCGCCGAGCGCCACGGTCACGAAGTCCTCGAACAGCTGCGGCATGTTGACCAGGAAGCCATCGACCTGCAGCACGCCCGGAGACAGCTCCATGGAGGTAGCGCGCAGCACCATCTCCGCCAGTCGCACCGCGGCGTGGTAGCGGGCGTTGAGCCGTGTCGGCCTCCAGGTCGGCAGCGGCCGGCCGGCCGCTGCCGGAGTGACTCCGTCGAGGCGGCCGGCAACACGGAGGAGCCCGTGCCGGACTTCACGCGACAGCCGTGGCAGGCGTTGCAGGCGACGCGTGGCGGTAAGCAGCAACTGGTTCTCGGCGATGTCGACCGTGAACTCGTCGAAGCGCACCTCCAAGGGCACGGGGAAGCCGTAGCGCCGGCGGAGCTGGTCGGACTCCCGGATGCGCCCACGGAGCACGGGGAGGCTGGCCTCCACTTCGCGGTATCCGTGCAGCACACCTTCGCGGAGCGCGCGGTCGGCCTGGCGCACGAAGGCCTCAGCGACGGCCGGCAACAGGTCCGGCTCCTCGGCGAGGGGGACGTGGGTGTCCTGCCACCTCTTGCCCGACAGCGCGTACCCGAGGAGGAACAGCAGCCGGTCGATCGCCACCTTGGGCCTGATCCACACCTCGATACCGGCGACCACCGCGACCCCGACCAGGTTGGCCGGCCGCACGAGGTAGGCGTCGCCGTGCAGTAGGCGCTCGACGGTGACGACGCCTGACGCCGACAGCGTCTCCGCCACTGGGCCTGGGAGCTGGACTTCCTGGGCGTCTCCCAGTTCCACGAGTTCCAGGCGCTCAGGAGTCAATGGCGTCTCCCGGCTCTGCCGGGGGTTCGCTCTGGCCTTCTTCGTCCGTGTGCTGGCCCGCCACGGCGGTGCGGAGGCCAGGTAGGCCATACCGTCGATGGACGTCCACGCCGTCCCCGTAGTGGTGCTCCTCCAGCAGCGGCAGGATCGCCGTGCGCCATGCCCGTTCCAGACCGCCCTCCTGGTGCGCCGCAGGACGCATGAGATAGGACGGCCCGACCTTGAACTCGGGGTCGGTGATCCGCCGATTCAGCTCGGTGAGCAGGCGCGCCGCCTCGTCCTTCCTGCCCTCACGCTCCAGCCAGCGGCCGAGCAGGGAGCGGATCGGTTCCTCCTCCGGGTGCAGGGACAGGAAGTTGAAGCGTCGCCGCATCGCGGCGTCGACCAGAGCGATGGACCGGTCGGCGGTGTTCATCGTCCCGATGACGAGCACGTTCGGCGGCAGCGTGAAGGCCTTGTCATCCCCCGAGGCGTAGAGGAGCTCGATGGCCTCGTCCCGGTACTCGAGCAGGAAGTAGAGCTCCCCGAAGATCCGGGCGAGGTTGCCGCGGTTCATCTCGTCGATGATGAGAACGAACGGCTGTTCCGGGTGCTGGAGGGCCTGGTCGACTACCCGTCGCAGCGGCCCCGGCCGGAGCCTGAAGCCCCACCGTCCCAGCCTCGCCTGCAACGGGGCGGTAGCCCTCGAAGAAGTCCTCGTAGCTGTAGGCGGGGTGGAACTGCACGAGTGTTGTGCCCTCGGTGCCGGCGAGGTGGCGGGCCAGCTTCTGGGCCAGGTATGTCTTGCCGGTGCCGGGTGGGCCGTAGAGGACGAGCTGCGGCCGGTCGCGCAGCAGCTCCACGCACTCCTGCAGCCAGGAGCGCGGAATCAGCAGCTCGTCGGCCAGGTCGTCGGTCACGTCGGGCAGGACGAACGTCGCCACGGGGGCGGCCGCCTCGTTGCGGTCGACGAGCCCCTCCAGCTCGGACAGCTGGGCCGTGAGGTCGAGCAGCTCGTGCGGGCTCTGCAGCTTCGCGCTGAGTGTGGCCGGTAGGTCGGCGAAGTCGACGCCCTGCCCGGCGTTGTCCCACCTGACCGGCCTGCGGAGCCTCGACAGCACCTCCGCGGACCGGTACTCGGCGTCCCCGTCCACCTCACCGACATAGAGAGCGCCCTTGTCGGTGGTGGCCACGAGGTCGCCGGGCTGCATGCGGGTGAGGAACGCGTGAAATTCGTCGACCTTCTGGTCGCGCTGGCTGTACGAGACGTGCCCGTAACTGTCATCGACGAGGCGCTTGAGCTGCTCATGAGCCGTCCCGCCATCGACCCGTGGCAGGTGGGTGGCGGCGAGGCTGATCCAGCCTTCCGCCAGCCAGGACGGGACGAGGCTCGTGCCCTGAACGCTCGCCCCCCGGACTAGCCACGCCCTCCGGGGCGGGGCCGGTGCGGTGGCGCTCTCGTTCTGTGTTTGCGGCAGCCACTGTTGGCCGTACGGCGGCTGGTACCAGTCGAACGGCTCGCCGGTCGCCTGCTCGAAGTGGTCGCGCAGCGCCAGCAGGTCCCGGTCCAGGTCGCCGGTTGGTGCGACGACGTCCGCGAAGGCCGACCGGATTCTCCGCTTGTGCTGGTCGTTGATGATCGGTTCGAAGACGTCGGGGAACGCGAGGTAGGCGAGGGCGTGCCGCTGCCCGGCCGGCTTGGAGCCGGGTGTCGACTGGAGCAGGTCCCGGAACGCCCAGGGGTCGCAGGCCAGTCGCTGGCGCTCCGCTGCGGGCAGCTCCGTCCAGGCACGGACGAAGGAGATGAGGACCCCGAACTGGTTCCAGACCTGGACCTTGTAGCCCATGCCGCCGTTGAAGACGCCGCTGCTGAGAGTCGCGTCAAGGTGAGGCGGCACCGCAACGGGCTCGGCCATCATCGAGAGCGGACGTCGGATGCGATCCCGCTTGGTGTCCACTTTCAGGTCGTCAAGCGGCAGGACCGACAGGTACTGCAGCTCTGCGGCGAGCTGGAGCGCGGTCGGCGAGCAACCGGCCAGCTGACTCCGCAGCTTCTCCAGGAAGCTCCCTGGGCCGAGGTCGGGCTTGTCCACGAAGGCCCGTTCGAGTTCGGCGGCGGCCTCAGCGGTCCACACCGGCGAGCCGGGGGTGAAGGCGGAGTCGCCGTCCACCAGCCCGAGCTTCAGCACGGTGGCTGCAGCCTCCTGCACCTTCTCCTCACCGCGCTGGTTGCGGTTGCCGTGCTCGCGTCGTGGCCGTTCCCCGATGCACTTCGTGGCCATCCGTGCCTCCCCGTTTCACTCCCGCGGTGGCCCGAGTCTTGCCTGCGCGTGGGGCTCGTGCACACAGCGGCCAGTGAAGAGGAGCAGGACGCCCAGGAGGTGACATCTACGGCGACGCTGGGCAGTCCTCTCACGTCGAGGCTGCTCACGGCGACGATTCGGGGCGGCGGCCCGGGCGCCCCCGGTTCAGTAGAGGTAGCGGTCGATGCCGGAGCCGTCCGCCCACAGGCAGTTCATGCGGTCGGCGGTGCGGGCGTGAGCGGCCTCCTCGGCGTCGCTGAGCACGCAGTCGGTGCCGAGCGGGATTGCCCGCAGCCGGGCGGTGAGCAGGCGGGTGTCGTCGCTGGGAGGGAGGTCGAGCAGGCCCGCCAGCCGCGCGAGAACCGAGACCAGGTCGGTCCGGCGGTAGCCGGGGTTGAGCTGCTCGGCGTGGCCCGCGACCAGGTCGGTGATGTCGGGGTCCAGCCGTGGGTGGCCGAGGGTGGCGGCGATGGCGGCGAGGAGTTCGATGTCGGCGGCGGGCACGCTGAGCACGGTCATCGGCGCGTGCTCGTAGCGGCCGTCCGGGGCGAGCAGCCGGCCCTGCGTTGCTGCCCGGGACTGGGTGGGCGCCAGGGCGGTGAGCAGCCGCTGCACGGCGGCGAGGGCAACCCGGTCAGCCAGCGGCGCCGGCAGCCGTAGCGGCTCGGTGTCGGCGCTCGGTCCCTGCCGGTCGTCGTCCTCCCACATGCCCAGGCGCAGCGGGATCTCCTCCAGGGCGCGCAGCGGCGCCAGCGGCTCGCCGTCGAGGTCGACGACGAGCACGGCCCGCTGTCCCGGCCGGGTCTCCTCGCTCGGTTCGGGGTGGCTGGTGGCCTGCTCAGCCACGGTCAGACCACCGCTCGGTGGCCGACCGGCCGGTGAAGCCGGTGGCCCGGCCGATGTCGGCCCACGAGGCCCCGGCCGCGAGCGCGGCGCGGACCGCCTCGTCCAGCGCACGGCCGGCAGCGGCCTGCCCGGCGGCGGCCTCCTCGACGGCCTCGAGAGCCTGCCATCCGCCGATGTGGCGGCGCCATTCGCTGATCACCAGGTGCTCGTCGGCGGCCTCCAGATCGGCCCACGGGCCGGTAACGGCGAGCCGCCGCGCCGTCGGGTCGGCCAGCTCCGGGGGTACGCGAGTCCAGGGGGCGCCGCGCCAGCCACAGGTGCAGCCGGCGACCCAGCCGACCACCTCCGTGTCCGGACGCCACTCCTCGGCCTCCTCGATCACCTCGCAGTGCACCTGGTCGCCAGGCTCGGCGGGCATGATCCCGTCACCGCCGATGACCGTGCGGTCCTGCCATATGCCCTCGACGGTGCAGCCGTCGCGGTAGGCCAGCCGCACCTGGTCGCCGTCGCGGGGCCCGTCGTCGGGCCGGCGGGCTATCAGCACGCCGCGGGCGCTGGTGGTGCCGGCTCCTTGCGCGCCGTCGGCGAACAGCGGAACCACCCAGCCCTCGTGCGCCTGGCCGTTCACGACCGGGCCCATCCATCCCATCGCTTGCTCCTTTCGGTGTTGAGAGCGTCGCCGTTCCGGCGCTGCCGGAACCGGTTCTGTTCGGCTTCTGTGGAGGACCGTCGTCGTCCACAGCCGGGGCTGGCCGCCGGGCCGCACCGTGTGCCCGAGTGCGCATCGGTCCCGTGTCCGGTCCCGCGCTCTCCGGTGGCGGCTATCGGCGGGGGGACTGGTCTGCTTGTGCGTCGATCCAGGTGTGCAGGTCGGTGCGGCGGTAGAGGACGCGCCGGCCGAGTCGGAAGCTGTTCGGGCCGGTGCCGAGGTGTCGCCAGTACCGGAGGGTGGCGACGGGCGCGCGGAGCACGTCCGCGGCCTCGGTGATGGTGAGCAGCTCGGGCTCGTGTTCGGCGGTGGGGTCGGGCATGGCTGGCTCCGGGGGGGGCGTCGGTGGTGGGCGGTGTCTTCACCCCAGAAGGCGCCATTTCGGGCCCGTTGGTGACACCTCACAGCCAGCTTTCTCTGACGGTCTCCGGTTGTTCTCCTGTAGCGGCGTGGCGCACAGGAGCTGGCCGGGCGTGACCCTTGCCAGCGACGGAGGCCCCTTCACCTACCGGCGCCGGGGTCGGCGCCGGGACAGCCGGTGGACACGGCCCCGGGTCCCGTGGCTGGATTCGACCCCGTCCCGGCAGGCGGTCTCCCGTGACCGCCTGCAGTTCGTCTCCAGGCGATGCCTGGTTGTCCGCCGCAACCGGGACCGTGAGCAGGACCCGCGCTGCCCGCGCTTGTGAAGCAATTCTTCGGGAGGCCGTCGGCACCCGGGCGACCCGGGCACCCACAGGACTGGAGGTCCGCTGCCAGGGTGACGGCTTCTCCAGTAGTCCTCCTGTTGTTCTCCAGTCCCGCCGAGGCAGGCCGCCCGCATGGGGGCGCTCCTGCGCAACTGGTCCCTGTGGACAACAGCTTCTGTCCACCAAGTCCGGACCGACGCCCTCGGTCGAGCGCCGGCCTGGCCACGCTCGCCCCATGGCCTTCCACGACGCACTCAGGGCACGGCGAAACCGCGCGGCTCGTTCCTGGTTCGGCAGGGCCCCTCGGGAGGTGTCGCGTGACCGGGGCGCGCGATCCGGTGAGCGCGCCGTCGAGGTTGTCGCGCGCCGGCCCGTGGGGCGGGCCAGGAGCACCCTTCGGGCCACGCTGCGCGCGGCGCCGGCTGCGCCGTCGTCAAGGTCCGCCTGCGGCGGGCTGTCCTTGCTGGTCCCCCGACCCCGTCCGGCAGCTCAGCGTAGGGGCCTCCCGCGCCGTCTCCTCCCGACCGGACCAAGATCCTTCCGCCCTTCGGGCGCTTCGCTGCGGAAGCAGTCTTGGTCCGGTCGTCCCCCGCCGTCGCTCCCGGCCCCTGAGCAGAGCTCTGTGCCGGACGGGCCGGGGGAATGGGTGGCAGGACACCTGTTCCGCAGTTCCTCCCGTACCGGCTTCAGCTCCAGTTCCGGGAGGGTCCAGATGACTAACACCAGCACCAGCAGCACGGCAAGCAGCAGCCGCACCGCCACGGGCGGGCGGGGCAGGCGCGCCCGCCTCAGCGCCGCGCAGGCGGAAGCAGCCGACGCCGCGCGGGCAGCGAAGATCGCGGCCCTGCATGACCAGATCGGCGAGCAGGTGGAGGCGCTGACCGCCGATCCGCAGTGGCGGGCGATGCTCGACGCGGCCGCGAAGTTCCACACGTACAGCCTCAACAACCAGCTGCTGATCGAGTTGCAGGCCGCGCGGCTGGGCATCAGCCCGACCCGGGTCGCCGGTTCGGCACTTGGAAGGCGCTGGGCCGCAGCGTGGTCAAGGGGGCCACCGGGCTCGCGGTTCTGGCCCCCTGCACCTACACGCCCAAGGACACCCCCACCGACCAGGCCGTCCCCGCCCCCGGGACGGGGACGGCGGGTGAGTCGTCCGGCGGGGACGCCGACCGGCGGGCGCCGGGGCGGGTGTTGCGCGGGTTCCGGGTCGCGCACGTCTTCGACGTCTCCCAGACCGAGGGTGACCCGCTGCCCGACATCGTCCCCGAGCTGCTCATCGGCGACGCGCCCGCCGCTCTGTGGGAGGCGCTGGCCGCCCAGGTCGCCGCGTACGGCTACACGCTCACCCGCGCGGACTGCGGGCAGGCCAACGGGATCACCGACCCGGCCGCCCGCACCGTGCGGGTCCGCCCGGACGTCGCCGACGCGCAGGCGGTCAAGACCCTCGCCCACGAACTCGCGCACATTGAGTGCGGGCACACCGCCGAGGGCTACGACTACCGCGGGTGCCGCGGGCGGGCCGAGGCCGAAGCCGAGTCGGTCGCTTACATCGTCACCGCCTGGGCCGGGCTGGACGCCGGCGCCTACACCGTCCCCTACGTCGCCGCCTGGTCGGCCGGGAAACCCGATGTCGTCCGCGCCGCCGCGGCGACGGTGACCGCCGCCGCGCGCCGCATCCTCGACCACCTCGACGGCGCCAAGAGCACCGAGCATCCGCCGGGGGACGGGGAGAGCGCCTCGCCCGCCGGACCGGTCGCGCAGCCCGAGGGCGCCCGCGTCCTCGCCACCACCTGAGCGAGGAGAACACGACATGCCCGCCACCACCGCCACCGAGACCACCGCCACCGAGACCACCGCCACCGAGACCACCGCCACCCCGCAGAGCATCGAAGGAGAACCCGCCATGACCACGAGCACGACAGTCCCCGCCCTGAACACCGGCCGGGAGAACCCGCCTGACGAGGCTTCCGCGACCGAGAACGCTCAACGTGCCGGGATCGAGCGGCGCGAGACCGAGCACGTCGACCCGGCCGGCACCGGCAGCGCAGGCGCCGACACGGCCGAGGACGGCGGCCGGGCACACCGGCTGGTGTGGCTGGACCCCCGGGAGCTGGCCGTGCACCCCCGCAACATCCGCGACGACCTCGGCGACCTGTCCGGGCTGGCCGACTCCATCGCCTCCCAGGGCGTGCTGGAGGCCCTCACCGTGATCCCGCACGCCGCCGCCGACGGCACGCCGGGCCATCAGCTTGTGGCCGGGCACCGCCGGGCGGCCGCCGCGGTCCTCGCCGGACTGACCGCGGTGCCGTGCGTGCTGCGCCCCGACCTCGCCCTCGACGGGAACGCCGCCGACGGCGACCGGGCCGCCCAGGCCGGGCACGTGGGGGCGATGCTGGCCGAAAACCTGCACCGCCGCGGCCTGTCCGCGGTGGAGGAAGCCCGCGGAGTGCAGGCGATGCTCGACCTCGGCGTCCCGCTGACCAGGGTGGCCAAGTCCACCGGGCTCGGCCGCAAGCGGGTCGCCAAGGCCGCCGGGGTCGCCCGGCTGGACACCGACACCGCCGCCGCCGTCGCCGCTGCCGGGCTGACCCTGGACCAGGCCGCCGCCGTCGCCATCTACGCCAGTCACCCGGACACCACCGCCGCCCTCGTCGCGGCCGCGGGGGAGGGGCCGGGGCAGTTCGCCCACGCGCTGACCCGCGCCAAGCAGGCGAAGCAGGAAGCGGAGAAGGCCGCCGCCCTGCTGGCTGAGCTGGCCGCCGCCGGGCGCACCGTCCTGGACGAGGACACCGGCCGCGGCGCCACCCGGCTGGCCGACCTCGCCCACGACGGCGCGCCGCTGACCGCCGACGGCCACGCCGGCTGCCCCGGCTCGGCGGTCTACGTAAACACCAGCGGCTGGCAGGGGCCGCAAGCCGTGGAGGTGTGCACCGACCCGGCCGGCAACGGCCACCGCGACCGCTGGACGGCCACTGTCCTACCCGGAGGCGCAGCGGGCGAGGACCCCGGCGACGCCGAACGTGAGGCCGCCGCGGCCGAACGGCGGGCCACCATCGAGAACAACAAGGCGATGGCGGCCGCCAACGAGACCCGCCGGGAGTGGATCAAGGGGCTGCTGCAGCGCAAGACCGCGCCCAAGGCGGCACTGCGGTTCGCCGTCGAAACCCTGGCCGCCGACCCGCGGGCGCTGTCCCGCTGGCTGTCCGGGCAACCCAACCGCGCCCAAGATCAAGCGGCCGCCGACCTCGGCATCGACGCCCCCGGCCAGTGGTGGACCACCCGGGACAAGCCCGCGCTCACGCTGACCAGCGGCGAACAGGTGCCCGACGCCCGGCTCGCCGTGGCACTGCTGGCCCACGTCGCCGGCGCCATCGAGTCCGGGCTGCACCGCCAGTCCTGGCGCAACCCCGGCGCCGGCGACGCCCGCTGGCTGCGGTTCCTGGCCTCCTGCGGCTACACACTCGCCGACATCGAACGACAGATCGTCGACGCCGCCGACCAACCCACCGCCGACCCCGCACCCGACGCAACCTGACCGGCGTCCGGCCGCCCCCGCACCCCCGGGGGCGGCCACGCCGAGGCGGGGGCGGTTCGGGTGGCCGGCCCCGGCGGCGGGGGGCGCGCGAGGCCCCGCCGCTGGCGCGTCGAGGCCCACCGTCAGCACGCTGCCGGCGGGCCTGCCGGCCCGACGCGCTCACCAGCCACGCGACCGCCGCCCGACACCCGTCACCGGCCGCGCCTGTCACACCCCAACGGCACACTCACCCCCGACCGTGGAGGCCGGGAGGCAGGGAGGAACCCGATGATCTTCGAACGCAGAGCCGCCGACCTCGACCCCGTCGACATCGAGAACGCCCTGCTGCGCGCCGCCCTGGGCGACTACTGCGACGAGGCCGCGATCCTTCTGCTGATCACCTCCGGCCACTGGCTACCGCAACTGCAGCACGCCGGTCTGATCACCGTCGACGGGAACGTGGACGGCGAGGGACTGTGGGCCCACATCTACTGGCCAGACCTCGACGGGGCCCTGCACATCGGCACCATCATCGGCAGGAGCAGTGACCATCAGATCCTGCGGGCAGCCGCCAGCATCGCCGACGGCCACCCCGTCGACCTCGGCGACCTCGCCACCGGCCTCGACCGCCACGCCCTCACCCTCGTCCTCGCCGCAATGGCCCACGCCGCCGGCAGCCACGAAGAACCTCGCATCGCCCGAGGCCCTGGCGGCGTTCCGCACCCGGGTGGCCGGCTGCCGCCGCTGGTCCCTTGGCCCCAGCCGAACCACCCGTGAACCGCCCAGGAAGGGGCCCGGCGCCGGGTGCGGGGCAGGCGTGCTCACCAGCCCCTCATGCCGAGGGCGGAATGTCGGGCCGCGGGCTTGTGGCAGGTGGGGTCAGACGCTGCTCGACGAGGCGTGGCGTGCCGCGTCGACGCCCCGGCTGGCACCCACCGCTGCGCGGAGGGGGCCGTGGCCTTCCGGGAACACGCTCGCCACGCTTCTTGTCTCGTACGCCGATCACCTGGGTGGCGGCCTTCACGTCGGGGCCCGCCGCTCCCTGCGTACCGTCCTGGTGAACCCCACTTGTTCGCTGTGACCTGAATCACAGTTCGCCCAAGGCGCGCGTCGTACCGAGGGGTAGCCCCTACCGTTCCGTGGGACGGCGCCGCCTCCAAGGGCAGTGGAGACGGCACCGCCACGGCAAGGTCTACTCCCAAATTCATCCAACAGCGCTGAGTCTCGCCGCGGAGTGTCGAACGGGGCCTTCCCTGGCGGCTGCCCGGGAGCAGCCACGGGGATGCCGTCATGCCCAGCTACCGCCTCCTGGCCGGCAGCGCCACGGTCCTTGAGGTCTTCGACATGGAGGACGACCGCCAGGCGATCGACTACGCCCGCCAGCTCTCGGTCGCCTTTCCATGGGAGCCGCGGACCTTTCGGGCCCGGTGGGGCTACTTTCAGCTCGAACGGCGGGACGGTTACCTCTGGCAGATGCTGTTCGCCTGGGTCCCGCAGGGCCAGAGCTCGACGTGCCCTGAGCGGCCTGAGCGCGGGTCGTAGCGGGTCGGCTACCGTGCGCCCGGGCCGACCTACCCGCTCTCGTAGCGGCAGGTCTGCCTGGAGTCTGTGGGGGCAGGCGATGATGCTGGGACCCGGGGGAGGGGAGTCGGCGTGCTGCACGTCGGCCGGGGCGTCGCTGGGGTCGGTGGCGGTTGGATTCGACAGCGTCAGAGGGCGCTTCGCCGGTAGGCCGCGGGGTGGTCCGTGATCACCTGATCGGCCCGACCCTCCGGTGGCGAATCAGGCCGCGGCCGGCGGGGGGAGCGGTAGCCGACGATCTGACGGCGGCGAGTTGGTCCTCGAGGAACCAGTGATGGGGCTGCCGTCCGTAGTTGTCGAGGGGCATCCAGAGCACCTGCCCTGGGTTTCTCATCGTTTCGCCGAAGCCGGACTCGTGAGACCGGAGATATGTGACGTGCCCAGGCGCGAGGATGTTCAAGCGTGCGCACGTGCCGTTCAATTCCCGACGACTGGTGGTAGCGACGATAAAAACCAGCTGGTCATGGACCGAGGGCTCGTGGCACCACCATGACCAGACTCGAAGCGCGCGGGGAGTGGCTGCAGCGGCATATCTGTGCTCGGCATCTGGCGGGGTGCTATCGGCTTGTGCGGTCCCGTCACTTGTGAGGCTCATGCGCCCGGAATCGGTTGCACCGGCAGCGACCTAAAGGGAACGCAGGGCAACTCCCTCTAATGGGGAGGTATCTCGTGGTTGGTGACCCGATGAACAACCTTCGCCTTGCTGGATGCCGGTCGGGCCGTACGCACGCCACTCCGCCGCAGGTGGCCACAGGCCGTGCGGCCCACATTTGGACAGGCCTGACAAGGAGCGAGGCGCGTGTGCCGTGTGGTGGCCGGGGCTGCGGACGATCACGTGGACATTCCACTGCCACCGCGTGCGGTTAATCATTAACAGGGGAGCTACGACCCCCACCCGAATGGGTGCACGCCGCCTCCAGTCGCTCAAGGCTGCCGCTAATGAATCGATATGGTTAAAGTGATCGTTGGCCGGAGGGAATTTCGGGTACGCCGCATTCTTATGTCGCGGCTGCTTCTGCTCGTTGTCATCACCCTGGTTCTGGGCGCCATGGCCTGGCTGATCCAGGGACTCGAATCCCG